>NZ_WJFC01000261.1 GCF_009725235.1 Scytonema sp. UIC 10036 | reverse complement strand
GTACTGGGGAGTGGGGAAGGTTTGTATGCATAGTTTCGGAATGTGGGGCGTTGGAGAATGAAAACTCCTCTACATATATTTTCTCAGGTTGCAAGTACTGGCGCAGTTCTACAACTTGCCCAATAACAATAACCGATGGTGACAGCGAAACACCAGAGGTTTGCTCAAGTATATTTTCTAACGTCCCTACCCAAATTTGTTGTTGGAGAGTTGCTGCCCATTTAATAATTGCAATGGGTGTTGAACGCGATCGCCCTTGCCGCAAGAGTCGGTGTATAATCTCACCTAAGTGTTGGCTACCCATCAAAATCACAAGTGTCTCTAATCGCGATAAAGCTTCCCAATCCAAAGCATCTGGTTCGTGAGCTGTCAAAACAGCAAAACATCGGCTCATCACTGGATCTGTTAGGGGAATTCCAGCAAGCAAAGGGGCGGCGAGGGCTGAGGAAATTCCCGGTATAACTTCAAAAGCACAACCTGCAGCTTTTAACGCCTCAATTTCAGAAGTACAGCGACCAAAAATAAAGGGGTCTCCGGATTTGAGGCGTACAACTTGTCGTCCCGATTGGCAATACTTCACAAGTAAGTTGTTAATTTCGGTTTGAGGTGTACTGGGTTGACCGCCTCGTTTTCCCACATTGACTTGCAAACAATTTTGTGGTATAGATTGCAATAACTCTGTATCGACTAAAGCATCATAAATCAAGACTTCAGCGATCGCTAAAACTTTGTAGGTTTTGAGTGTGAGATATGCAATATCTCCCGGTCCAGCACCGACAAGATAGACTTTGCCTTTTGGTTTGTTCATGAGTCTTACAATTTTTATATCTTAAACCGCTGATGAACGCGGACAGACGCAGATAGAAGAGACAAATATCCGCATCAATCAGCGTTCATCTGCTACAGGCTGCGGTTCTTATTTCTTTAGTTTTTCCAGAATGCGATTAACTTCTTCTAATTTTTGCACTTGACGCTGTGCTTGAAGTAAATCTCTGGCTTGTTGCAGTGTAGCAATGGCTGACTCTTTTCTTTCTAGCCGCATCAAAGCATTGGCTAGCCGCAAATAAGCATCGACTTTTTTTGGTGCGCGGTTAATGACATCTTGAAATTGTTGGGTTGCTTCTTCTACTTTACCTTGCTGCATCAAAGTATCACCCAAAAGCAAGTGAACAACATCATTGGTTGAATTTATAGCAATGACTTGACGAAAAGCTGCTTCTGCGCTTTTGTAATTTTCTTGCTGGTAAAGTGTTACTCCTTTCTGGAAAATGTTGGAGGTCATTAAGGTTTTCCATGAAAAATAGCCGAGAAGTGCAAGACTCGAAATAACGGCAACTACAGCAAATATAGAACTTAATTGAATTTCAGACATTATCTTATTCCAATCCTAAATTGAGAATCCCTAGAATTTTACTAACTTGGTTCAAAAAATATTCGTTTAAATCAATTTCTATAGTTGTTCCTCTTAATTGCATAAACTTCCAACTACTTCCGGTAGTGACAGCACCGAGTATTTGAGCAACTTGTTTGCCCTTTTGCTGATTAAAGATTTGAGATGCAATCATTTCTGCCATACACTGTCCTAAACCTGATTCTATATTTTCATTTTTTGCCTCTACTACTGCAATAACTGGTGATGTAATCACTAATTGTTCTGGAGAACGGCTGATAAGAAAATCACAAAAACCATTTAAACCTTTTTCTATGTCAACGGTAAAATCTTTACCAGAAAATAAACTGACTTTTTGAGGATATAATCGTTTTAATTCTAATAAAATTGGTGCAATAATCATCTCAGAACGCGATTTCTCTGAGTTAATTGCTAAAGCGATCGGTGTATTGAAGCGAAGAGTCTCAGATAAGTAGTCGCTATAAGTAATTTCTGGAACCTCTGCAAATTTACCGACTTGTTCTATTAAAGTAATGTTAAATATTTCTCGAATTGATTCAATATCAAATTGACTGTATGGCATAGTCTTGTACTCTTATTATACATTTGGTTTGTAGTTGGGAAATACTTTCAAAACTCATTCTAAAATTATAGATGTTCCTAGAGTAGGAAGTGCCTTCTAAAATTGAATGGTGGTGGGCATTGCCCACCCTACATTCGGTCACTAGTCACTGGTCACAGTAAAAGGCAAGCAATGGGAAAAATTAAATATTCCACGAAAAACAGTTTCCAAATAAACTGATAAAATCGAGCAATTTCGTTCTTTTCCTGTAAGTTAACTTTTTGACTTTGCCACCACATCCAAATTAAGGCAAATAATTGTGTTAGAACTAGGAAAATCGAGTTGACTTCTGCTAGTTTAAACAAGCCTACCAAAATCATTGCCGTGTAACAAAGAGTTAAGACCCAAAGTGCAAGACGAAAAACTGCTGGTTTGCCAAGTTTGATAGTGAAGGTCTTGATGTTGTACAGAAGATCTCCTTCGATATCGGGAATGTCTTTGAAGATAGCGATCGCAAAAGCAAACACCAAAATAAACAGTGTCAAAAACCAAACCTTAGAAGGAATTAACAGATTTTTTTGCAAAACCCAACTAAAGTGCAAAAACAGCCCTAAATTCACTATTGCTCCCCGCACTGAAAAAATGCAAAGCGCTGCCCAAAAAGGAAATTGCTTTAAGCGGATTGGTGGTAAAGAGTAAGCGGTGCCAATTGCTAAACTAACAGCCACAACTCCAAACAAAAAAGGTCCTTGGATAGCTGCAAAAAACAGTGCCAAAATACCAGTTATGCCGACAATCCACTTGCCTGTTTGCATGGAAAATTCCCCAGCAGCAATAGGCAAATGGGGCTTATTAATTCTATCAATTGCCACATCTTCAAGTTGATTCAAGCCCACAATATAAACATTGCCACACAGACAAGCAATCCATGTTCCTAATAGAGGTAGGGGGGGAATGGGGGAATCGGAGAGTGGGGAAATAGCGATGAGATACAAACCTAAAACACTTAAACTTGTACCAATAATCGTGTGAGGACGTGAAAACTTCCAAAAACTGTAAAGCCAGCTGTCCTTAAACCGTCGTTGCGAAATCTGATTCATCAAAACCTCCTCTCTATGTTCTCCTTAGCCTCGGAGTGCAGTTCGTTATTTCGTTCCACACAACAAACCAAATCGAACTAATCCACGTTCGTAACCCCGACGCATTAAACCTAAAGACAGCGCAGCTTGGATTGTAGTCCAACCCGAAAGTAGCAAGCCCCAAATCGCTTGTGGCGAAAACGCCGAATCAATCACCACGTCCCAAAATGGTGCAACAGCCTTTGACCAATCAGCAGTACGAATATTTTGCAAACCGAGTTTACGGGCAATATTCTCATACTCTGGTAAAGAAATGACGTAAGGCAAGCAGTAAACTCGATAAATTTCCGCCAAATGCTTTTCCTCGTCTACTGTGAGTGGTGAATTGTCAATAGGTCGATGACACCAAGTCACCATAATGAACATTCCACCAGGTTTTAGCACCCGATAACACTCCTGCATAAACTGAGTTTTATCAGGCATATGCTCGCCGCTTTCCAACGCCCAAACCAAATCAAAGGAATTGTCATCAAAAGGCATTGCTTGAGCATCTGCAACCTGGAAATGAGCTTGAGACATCAAATTCAACTCCTGGGCGCGTTGTGTTGCTCTTGCTGCTTGTACCGGGCTTAAAGTGATTCCTGTAGCCTTGGCATGAAATTTTTCTGCTAAATGTAGCGAACTTCCACCAATTCCACACCCCACATCTAGTATGTTTTCAGCTTTTTGAACTCCAGCCCACTTCAGTAGTTCTTCAATTAAGTCGATTTGTGCTTGACGGCGATCTTTTTTCGCCCTGCCATCTGCACCATAGTAGCCGTGGTGCATATGTTCTCCCCAGATTTGTTCCCACAACCCAGAGGAGGCATCGTAAAACTGCTGAATTTGCTGGTAAAGTGTTGCACTCATGAAGAAAAGCAGTGATAAGACAAAAATTTAAACACATTCGTAGGCTACCATGTGTGTTTTTATTTAAATTAGAGTAATGTATTTTTACATCTAAGTATGAGGGATTCAACTTTACCACTTGTGATGTTTTAAATTTTACCTATATATGACTGTTTCTCAAAAAATTTGCTTAGGATTTCTAGCAGTCATCACCGTAGGAACTATCCTGCTGATGATGCCTTTTTCTACCAGTAGTGGTACTTGGAATGACCCGATTGTGGCTTTGTTTACTTCTACCTCAGCAGTTTGCGTTACAGGTTTGGGAGTTGTTGATACGGGTACGTACTTCTCCTTTTGGGGTCAATTATTTATGGCTCTTTTGGTTCAAATTGGTGGTTTGGGCTACATGACAACCACAACCTTTCTCATTTTGCTAATTGGTCGTAGATTTGACTTGCGACAAAAAATTGCCATCCAACAAGCCTTAGATCGACCAGGGATGCAGGGTAGCGTTCAAATTATTCGGTCAATTATTGCCACTACCTTAATTTTTGAAATCACCGGAATATTTTTACTGTTACCAGCTTTTGTACCTGATTATGGTTGGAACAAAGGGCTATGGATATCTATTTTCCACAGCATTAATTCTTGGAACAATGCGGGTTTTAGTTTGTTTCCAGATAACTTAATCAAATATCAGTCATCAGTTTTAGTGGTTTTTGTCGTGACTGGTTTAATTATATTTGGGGGCATTGGTTATCAAGTCATTTTAGAAGCATTTTTTTGGCTACGCGATACTTGGCAAAAACGACAGCTTAAACTCATGTTTTCTCTAGATTTTAAGGTTGCAGTCAGTACAACAATAGCTTTACTAATTTTAGGAACTATTGCATTTTTCTGTGTTGAACTTAGAAATCCTGCCACATTCGGAAATCTCAGCCTTACGGATAAATTACTAGTTGCTTGGTTTCAATCAGTAACTCCTAGAACGGCTGGATTTAATACCATTGATATAGGAAAAATGACAACAGCTGGGCTATTTATTACTATTGCATTGATGTTTATTGGTGCAAGCCCAGGTGGAACCGGAGGTGGAATCAAAACAACAACGTTACGAGTGCTTACCAGTTGTACTAAGGCAATACTTCAAGGCAAAGAAGAAGTATTACTTTACGAACGCAAGATAGCAGTGCCTTTGATTTTAAAGGCTGTTGGAGTTTTGATAGGCTCAGTAGCTACTGTTATTATAGCTACAATACTTATTGCTATCACAGACCCAAAAATATCATTCATTCAACTTTTATTTGAAGTGGTATCAGCTTTTGCTACTGTGGGTCTTTCTACTGGAATTACAGGAAGCTTGTCTGCATCTGCAAAGTTGATACTGGTAGTAGTTATGTATATAGGAAGAGTCGGTGTTTTGCTGTTTATGTCAGCAATACTTGGAGATCCCCGTCCGACGAATGTTCACTATCCTGAAGAAAACTTGCTAGTGGGGTAGTTAGCTGTAAAAAAACGCCGTAAAAAACGTACAAATAACTCATCAAATGAAGTGATAAGATATATGTAATTTGAAAAAAGATACAAACTTCAAGAAACCGATAAAGTCAATTTTTCTCTATGAAATAATTGAGAGACACCGAGTTTTATTGATGGAAAAAGTGATTTTTGATAAGGATTAAAACGGTGAATTTGTCATCATTAGGATTTTTTCGTAGTCTGCGTAAAGACAATAGTCAGTTTGCTGTCATAGGGTTGGGACGTTTTGGGCGATCCGTCTGTTCAACCTTACATAAATTTGGCTATGAAGTATTAGCTACAGATATAGATGAAAAGCGTGTAGCCCAAGCATTAACGGAGCAAATTACTGCTCATGCTTTGCAACTAGATTCAACAGAGCCAGCGGCACTCAAAGAAGCAGGAATTTTTGAATTTGATACGGTTATTGTGGCAATTGGAAATTACGTTCAGGAAAGTATAGTCACAACATTAAATGTCAAAGAGGGCGGTGTACCTCATGTTGTAGCAAAAGCCTCTAGTGAAGTTCACTGCAAACTCTTAAATAGAGTAGGAGCAGATCACGTTGTGTTTCCTGAGTATGAAGCAGGTTGTGCTTTAGCAAGAACGCTGACTAAGCCTTCTATCTTGGATCGATTTGACCTCGATCCAGATAACAGTATTGTAGAAGTGATTGTACCCGATGAATTTCACGGCAAAACCATCGCTGAACTGCAACTTCGCAACCGCTATGGTTTAAATTTATTGGCTGTGAGTCAGGATGGAAAATTTCAAATCAACCCCGATCCTTACCAGCGCTTTGAACGCGGCTCGGCAATGGTTGTTATTGGCTGCAACAAGGATATCAATAAATTGCCAATTTAGAGGGAAGGGAGACAAGGAAGACAAGGGGGACTGGGGAGACAAGGAAGACAAGGAAGACAAGGAAGACAAGGGAGACAAGGGGGACGAGGAACCTCTCGTTCCCAGGTTCTACCTGGGAATGCAGATTGCGAGGCTCTGCAGAGCGGGTAGAGAGCACGCAGGTAGCAGAGCACAGGAGGCGGAGCCTCCCTTAAGGCATTCCCAGGCTGAGCCTGGGAACGAGTGGTATGAAGTTTCGACTGCCCATACTCCCCAATCCAAAATCCAAAATCCAAAATCCAAAATCCAAAATCCAAAATCCAAAATATTATTGACCTAAATTGAATGTCGGTTGTTGTTCAATGGGAATGGGTATGCTATCGCTATTGCTTTGAGTTTCAGTGGGGGTTTCTGATGGAGCTGGTGTCTGTTGTTCGGGTATTACTATACTGCTCGCGGGAGTTTGAGTAGGCGAAGTCTGTTGAGTTTGACCAACTTGATTTTTTTTGTATGCTGCTAGTTGGACAATTTGCTGCATCAATTGCTCTACTTTACTTGCTTGCTGGATATTACCCTGTTTGCGGTAGCGATCGCGAGCGTATTTCAAAGCTCCATTGGCTTTCTTATAGTCGCCTTGATTGTACCAAGTGACTCCAAGGTTATAGTATGCTTCAGCATCATTGGGAATTCGGCGAATGGCTTGCTGATAAACAGCAATTGCTTCTAATGCTTGACCTTGGTTCACCATTAACCCCGCCATGTTATTGTAAGCCTCAGCATTTTCAGGGTTTATTTCGACAACTTTGCGATAAGCTGCGATCGCATCTGCAGTTTGTCCTTTTTGTTCTAAAGCTTTCGCTAAGTTAGAGTAAGTGTTAATATTGCTGCTATCTAGATTAAGGGCTTGTTGGTATAGAGCGATGGCTTCATCAACCTGTCCGAGTTCATAAACTGCCAACCCTTGATTGTAGTAAGCAGCTGCCATTGTTGGGTTAATAACTATAGCTTGACGATAAGCAGTAATTGCCGCCTCTTTCTGTCCTTGTTTGTGCAGTGCTAATCCGATGTTGTAGTAAGCTTCGCCAAGATTGGGGTTAATTCTAATTGCTTCACTAAACTCCTGCACGGCTGCATCCAAACGATTTTGCTGCAACAGGATACTACCCAAGTAATTGTAAGCTGCAGCTATATTTGGATCGCGCTGTAAGGCTTGGCGGAAAGCGTTCTCCGCCGCCTGAAAGTCTTTGTAGTTGTAGCGCATAACTCCTTGCTGGAACAAGCTTGCTGCTTCAAGATTTTGAGAAGGGACAAAAGTTTGAGCAAGTAGCTTGGTTTGAGAAGTCACCATTAATGATGGTGTGACTACCAAAAAAGCAGAAAGAGCAAAGAGAAGCCCAAAAGTTTGCTTCCGGCGATTTTGATGAAGAACTACTTTAAAGAAACCGAGAAACCACTGACACACTTGATATTTTTGAGACATGACTGGCAGACCTGCATCTATTGCTATAGGCTTATAAGTCAGGTTACCCAGAACAAAATTTAAAATTAACTTGTTAGTAGTTAGTAGTTAGTTGTTAGTAGGGTGGGCATTGCCCACCAACAGCCAATACTGCAAGGGCTCTCGAATTTTAGCTTTGTTGGGAAAACCCGTGTGCGAAACCCAACAAATGCTTTTAGATGTTGGGTTTCGTTCCTCAACCCAACCTACATGTTTTGGAATTTATATCTTAACCGAGTAGTATTGCACCAACAGCTTGTTAGTTGTTAGTCGTTAGTTGTTGTACCAGCAGCTAGCCCCTAATCCCTAACCCCTAACCCCTAAAATGTGGCAAAATTAACATAGCATCGCCAAAAGAATAAAAGCGGTAGCGAGAAGCGATCGCCTCGTGATAAACACTTAACAATTTTTGCCGACCAATTAAAGCACTCACTAACATTAACAAACTAGAACGCGGTAAGTGAAAGTTAGTAATCAAGCCATCAACAACACGCCATTGATAGCCGGGATAGATAAAAATGTCCGTCTTACCACAAAATGGTTTGAGTTCTCCTTGAGATGCTGCTCCTTCCAGTGCGCGTACTACTGTTGTACCTACAGCAATAATTCGACCACCTGATGCTTGAGTCATGCGGATTTTTTCTACTGTTGCGGAAGGGACTTCAATCCATTCTTCATGCATTTTGTGGGTTTTGATATCTTCCACTTCTACAGGACGGAATGTCCCCACTCCCACATGTAACGTCACAAAAGCTCGATTGATACCGCGTTGTTGCAAGCGCTCTAGTAATTCTGGAGTAAAATGTAAACCAGCTGTAGGAGCTGCAACTGCTCCCGGATGCTCTGCGTATACTGTTTGATACTGTTCGCTCTTGGCATCAGAAGTTGTAATGTAGGGTGGTAAAGGAACTTCACCAAATACGTCTAACAATTGCACTAGGGATACTCCCTCTGGCAAATCAAATTGTAACAAACGCCCCCCAGTTGCTTCGTCTGTTTCCAGAACTGTAGCTGTGAGTTGGCGACTGGGGACGGGCGACTGGGGACGGGCGACTGGGGAGAAATCTTTGTCATCCCCAATGCCCAATGCCCGATGCCCAATTCCCAATCCCGGTTCAAAAACAATCTTTGCTCCAGGTTTAAAACGCTTTCCCGGTTTAACTAGAGCTAACCAGCAATTATGCTGTCGCTCTTCTAGCAGCAAAACCTCTATTTCTGCACCCGTTTGTTTATAACCGTATAACCGCGCAGGAATGACTCGCGTATCATTCATTATGAGTAAATCCCCGGATTGCAGTAACTCAGGCAAATCGCGGAAAATATGATGTTGGGGAGCTGCTTCCCCTACTGTATTTGGATTGACCACTAACAACCTAGAACTATCTCTTGGGACTACAGGATTTTGGGCAATAAGTTCTTGAGGTAATTCGTAGTCGTACCCCGCCAAACAAGTGTCTAATTCCGTGTCTTTCCTGTTAGCGTTCAAATCAAAGTCGTAATTGTTTCTAGTCGATGATTCCTGCATTTATAACTCACATCCCTCTAAAATTTTTACTGGTCACTGTTTACTGGTCACTGATAAAAATTGGGTAAACCTCCCCATGGAAAAACGGGGGCTTCTACCCTAGCAAGGATTGGGATCATCTACAAATAATAGAAATGTAGGGTTAGCTTTGATCCCAAGCACCAAGATGGAATACTTGTATTACCTGGCCAATGCCAGTTTAACTCTGAGGGTTGTTCAATTCTTGCACGGCAGACCCCAGATACCCGTTTCATTCGTCACCGTAATTCATCAAATTGATGGTTGGGTGGTTAGGATCAAACTAAAGGGTCGCATTTCAGCTGAAGTTGATGGTGATTTTCGGGCTTTCTTAAATGAACTAGGCATTAGTTACGAGCCACCAATGCGAGTGCAAATGGCACTTTGGAGTTTGGAAGCAGGACAATGCCCTGTTGATGTCATGCGTCGCTATCAAGTAGCGATCGTTTCTCACGGAAATCCAGAAAAAGAGGAAATTGAGGCATTTAGACAGCAATTTGTCAGAGGTTTGGGCTATTGTCCAGAAACACTGGCATGATAGTTTTAATTTGTAATTCTGCCAAATTGTTTGTTTGGTTGTTAGTCACTGATAGCAGGTAATTGATGGTTTTAAAGTTTTTGTTTTTTATCCTTTACCTGCTATCAACTGCTTGGACAATCAAAAGCTGCTGGAATGTATTCATATAGTATTAATGTATACTGATTCCCTAAAGAACTGTTTTGCTCTTCTCGGGTAGTTTTAACGACGTATGACTCTTGTGATGTTTCTTGATAACCAACAATAGCAACATCAAATCGGCAAGAGTAGTTTGCTTTTTCAGGATATTGAGCCAGAAACATAAGAGCAGTACGCCAAAGTTTTACTTGTTTTTGTTGCGTTATAGCACTTCTTCCTCCCTCATCCCAATTCAGTTGACTGCGTGTTTTCACTTCGACAAATGCTAAAAGAGGGGATGAGGGAGGAATTTTTTTCTTATTCCCCGTATCTTGTCCTTTTTCTCCAAATTGGGCAATAATATCAACCTCTCCCCTACGGTAACGCCATCGGCGATGCAAAATAACCCAACCTTGGGATTCTAACCAATTGACAACTAGGTCTTCACCTGCGATACCTATACGGGGATAATGAGATGGAGAATGGTTTGCCATTAGTAAAAAATTGACGATGACTAGGTTAAGCAATCAGATTTGGGCAAGGATAGTCTGTTTACTGCTTTGGACAGTAATATTTATGACAGCCCCTGTCACTTGTGCGGGATTTGCGCCACAAGCACTGGCGCTTGACTACAACAAAGAAAACTTGATAAATCAAGATTTTTCAGGACGTGACCTCACGGATTCCAGCTTTTCTCATGCCAATCTCCGTTACAGCAATTTAAGTAATACCAACTTAAACGGTGTTAGTTTTTTTGCTGCCAATCTCGAATCGGCAAATTTAGAGAGTGCAGATCTCACAAATGCGACTTTAGACTCAGCCCGTTTAAGCAAAGCGAATTTGACCAATGCAGTGTTAGAAGGTGCATTTGCTGCCAATGCTAAATTTGATGGTGCTATTATCGACGGAGCAGATTTTACTGATGTGCTGCTACGTAAAGATGAGCAAGACAAATTGTGTAAGGTAGCTAAAGGCACTAATCCAACCACAGGACGTAACACTCGCGACACTTTATTCTGTCGGTAATGTTAAGCCAAGGTTTTTCATTTTAGTAAAAGATATCACCCATAGAGAAAATTATGTTTTCTTTTACTAAAGTAGCAAAAGAAACTCAACTATGGGAAAAATTGACTATGTGTGGAAAATAGGGATAAGGGGTTAGGGGGAACAGTACGCTTGTTAACGCAACAAGCCCTAAACCCAAAACCTCATCCTTAAGGCAGATCCTCATAGGAGTGTAAGTCAGATTGAATAGAAAAGACCGTGTATGCATACGGAAAAATCTTCATGAAGCGGGATGCGAGTGGTAAGTTTGTTAGCAATTGGGATTCAGAAACGAAGCAGCGAGTTAGCGTTTCTCTTACCAGTACAGCTTGGCGCTCGCTTGATGAGGAAGCTCGGCGGCGGGGCATTTCTCGTTCGGAAGTCATAGAACGTGTTGCTCGCAGTTTTGTCCATGAGGGACAGCAATCGGAGGCATTAGGAGATCGGCACAAATGGATAAACTCCATGTTGGATTTGATGCCAATGGTTCTCGAAAGCATTACTGATGCGTTTTTCGTCGTCAATGGCGAATGGCGTTTCATCTACGTCAATCGGCAGTTTCAAAAGATATCACAACACGGTTGTGAATCCTTAATAGGGCATTGCATTTGGGAGATATTTCCAGAAGCTGTTGGCTCGCCGTTTTACGAACAGTATCATAAAGCAGTCAGAGAGCAGGTTTCTGTCGTTGTAGAAGCTCCCCAACCTGATGGTTTGGGTTACTGGTATGAAGCCCAAGCCTATCCCTTAATTGATGGGTTAGCAGTGTACTTTCGAGATATTAGCGATCGCAAACAAAGAGAGAGACAACAGCAATTTTTGATTGAGTTGAATGATACGATTCGTGCCATTCAAGACCCAAAAGAAATTATGTGGCAAGTCGAGCGTGCCACAGGTCAACACTTCAATGTGACTCGCTGTACCTACGGTGAAATAGATGCACCACAAGAATACGTTATTGTCAAGCGTGACTACTGTAATGGTGTCATCAGTGTAGTCGGCAATCACTACTTAGATTCCTTTGGTATTGAAATCATTGCTGAACTCAAGCAGGGCAAGACATTGGTCATTGATGATGTTGATGTCGATCCGCGCACGCGTGGTTCTGGTGCGGCAGCTTTTGCAGCAATTCAAACAAAAGCTGTTTTATGTGTACCGCTCGTAAAAGAAGGACGGTTTGTGGCGCTATTTGTGTTACATCATGTTTCAGCCCGTCACTGGACGAACGAGGATATAACACTCATGGAGCAAATTGCCGAGCAAACTTGGTTAGCAGTGGAGCGATCGCACGCAGAAGAGGCACTGCGAGAACGTGAGGCGCACCTGCAACTGGCACTGAAAGTTGGACGCATGGGATCTTGGGACTGGGATGTGCAAACTGGTACATTGCTATGGTCGTCTGGACATTTCACAGTTCTGGGTTTGCAACCGAATGAGTGCAAACCCAGCTATGAAGTTTGGGCAAGCCGGGTTCATCCAGATGATTTAGCACAAACTGAGGCGAAACTTCAGCAAGCCATGCTTGGCAATAAGGAGTATCACCATGAATATCGCCTGCGGTGGGCGGATGGCTCCGTTCGTTGGGTAGAAGCCAGAGGACAGTGTACTTATGATTCTCAGGGAAATCCCAAACATTCCATCGGAGCCGTTATTGATATCACAGAGCGCAAGCAAGCCGAACAAGAGCGCGAACAATTGTTAGAACGCGAACGAATTGCTCGGACTCAAGTGGAAGATGCCCAGCGTCAACTGGCAACCATCTTTGAAACCTCTCCAGTGGGAATTGCCCTGTTAGATGAACGGCAACGGTTTATTGCCATTAATGAAGCATTAGCCCAAATCAACGGACTCACACGCGAACAACATTTAGGGCATTCGATTCCAGAACTTTTTGGTCAATCCGATCCAAAATTAGTCGAAGTCTTTCATGAGATTTATACCACAGGTAACCCCTTTATCTCACCAAGCTTTGCTGTGAATGTTCCCGGACGTAGCGATCGCACCCCCGGTTATTACAATGTTTACTATCTGCCAACAACGAACTCCAACCACAAGGTAAAAGACGTTTTAGTTTATGTCGTAGAGGTAACAGAGCAAGTTCGGTTAGAACAAGGTCAAAGCTTTCTTTCAGAAGCGAGTGCAGTCCTTGCTTCTTCCCTCGATTATCAAACCACCTTAGAGCGAGTCGCACAGCTTGCCGTGCCTGAGTTAGCAGATTGGTGTACGGTGCATATGGTTCAAGAAAATGGCTTCATAGAACAGATTGCTGTCGCTCATAAAGATCCTGCCAAACTCCAATGGGCGCAAGAAATCAGACAAAAATATCCCCTCAATCCCAACGAGCCTCGAGGTACTGCACTGACATTGCGAACCGGACAATCCGATCTATTACCAGATATTCCAGATGAGTTGCTCGTACAAGCAGCCCGAGATCCAGAACATTTAGAAATTCTGCGTCAGGTTGGCTTCCGCTCGGTAATGACAGTACCTTTGCGAACCCAGGAGCGCATTTTAGGCGTCCTGTCCTTTGTAAGTGCCGAATTGGGGCGAAGGTATAATTCAACGGATTTGGAACTAGCAGAGGAACTGGCTCGCCGTGCTTCCTTCGCAATCGACAATGCCCATCTCTACCGAGTCGCTCAAGTTGCTCGCGCCAAAGCAGAGTCGGCGAACCGGGTAAAAGACGAGTTTCTTGCAGTCTTATCCCACGAACTGCGATCGCCTCTCAATCCTATCTTGGGTTGGACAAAAATGCTGCGAAGCCATCGGCTAGATGCCACAAGAACCGCGCAAGCCCTGGAAACCATTGAACGTAATGCCAAGTTGCAAGCGCAATTGATTGAAGATTTATTGGATGTCTCGCGCATTTTACAAGGAAAAATGGTGTTAAATGTTGCTCCCGTGAATTTAGCGGCAACAATTGAAGCCGCAAAAGAAACGGTACGATTGGCTGCAGAAGCTAAGAACATTCACATCCAGACGACACTCAACATTATTTCAAGAAGTGTTTCAGGCGATAAGAATCGACTGCAACAGGTTTTCTGGAACCTTCTATCTAATGCGGTAAAATTCACTCCACCAGGAGGACGGGTTGAGGTAAAATTGGAGCAGGTAGATATGTATGCTCAAATTCAAGTCAAAGACACGGGAATTGGCATCAGCCGAGAGTTTTTGCCCCACGTGTTTGAATACTTCCGCCAAGAAAATAGTACAACAACACGACAATTCGGTGGGTTGGGATTGGGCTTGGCGATTGTTCGTCAGATAACCGAACTGCATGGAGGAACTGTTCAAGCAAGTAGTGCGGGAGAGAATTTAGGGGCAACATTCACTGTTCAACTACCTTTAAATGTTGTTGAGCAGGAGTCATTTTCCGATGACAGCCCTTCAGAAAGGGTGACACACCTGACAGGTATTGAGATCCTGGTGGTGGATGATGATGAGGATATGCGGGAGTTGGCAAAATTTATCCTGACGCAATCCGGCGCACAAGTGATGACAGCAGGTTCGGCTGTAGAAGCATTAAATCTTTTGAATCGGTCTGTCCCCGATCTGCTACTATGTGACATTGGTATGCCAGAAATGGATGGCTATTCCCTGATTCAACACATTAGAAAGTTCTCTCCCCAACAAGGAGGAACAATTCAAGCGATTGCGCTCACAGCTTATGCAGGAGAAATTAACCAGCAACAAGCCTTAGCTGCTGGATTTAATATGCATCTGTCTAAGCCTGTTGAACCAGAGAAGTTAGTGGAGGCAATTATTCAATTAGTTGATTGTATGGTAATACGTCAACGCAAAGAGGGAAGTTGAAACTCGATTTGCTGCTGAATTAAACGAACTATGTTGGCGCGATCGTACTTTTTAATAGCTGTTGCACGAGCAGCACTACCCAAGCGATCGCACAAATCGTAATTCCGTAAAAGTTCCAAACAAGCCTCAGCAAAAGCTTTGGGATTGTCTCGCATCAAAAATGCTTGTTCGTCTTTAAATTCCAATCCTTCTGAACCCACACGAGTGGCAACTATTGGTTTGCCATAAGCAGCCGCTTCAACCATTTTGACGCGTGTTCCCCCTCCTGATAATATAGGACAACAAACAACTCGCGCTTGCTGATAAAGTTCTGACAAATTCTCGACAAATCCAGCAAATTCAACTCCAGGTACACCTTTGTCATAGCTGTGAATATTTTCTGGATACGGTCCCGCAATTATCAATCGGGCGTTGGGCATAGCTTTATGAATTTGAACCCATACTTTCTCAATTAAGAAGTTGGCTGCGTTGATATTGGGATAGTAGTTGTAACCTCCTAACATCAATAGGGTAGGTTCTGAAGTAATTGTTTGTGGTTGGGGAATTGCGATCGCGTTTGGAATGCTGACAACACCGGGTGCGCGCCAGAGTTCTGTGAGGTAATTGCGATCGCGTTCCGAGCAAACAAAAGTACGACGTGCTAACTGAATTGCTTGTAACTCTCCACGTAACCGAGCAGGTACTTGTAAATAATAGAGTTGTGTTATCAATCGAGTTGGCGGCTGTCGGATTTGCCGCATAAAACTGATATGTTCAATATCATCTAAGTCGAGAAAAATAAGTGGTAAATCTTGCTTTACCTGCATAATTGCACTCATAGATGAAAGCCGATGCACAAAGATGGCATCTGGCTTTCGGCTCAAACATTTCTCAAGTACTTGCATTTGTTGTGGCGTAATGAAGAAATCTGACTGTTGGAAAAAGTTAAAAATGCCTTCCCACTGCTTCCATTTAGGAAGTGGATTGTCTTCCTCCTTTGGGCAGAAAAATAGATTAAGAGGTGTTTGCCAATGCTGGGAAAGCAAGCGTTCTGTTTGGGCGAGAGCTTGTGGAGAAACGTCAGTTTCCGGTGGTACAAAAAACAGCATATCCAGTTGACCGAGAGCCTTGATTGCATCAATAAACATTGACATCCGTTTGTAAATACCCAGAGTACTCTTGCTCAAATCTTCGGGAAAGTGAATGGAAATAAATAGAATTCGCATTTCTTGCTTCTTTGATGAGGACTGGCTTTTCAAAGATGAAAAAATTGTGTTGATGACAAATATTTTTTCATTTTAGAACGGGTGGGGTATACAAACGAAGCCTTTGCCTGCAATCGCGTCCATTGCAGAGTAGGTGTTAGTTCATAGACGACTAGATTTCTATTTTTATAAAAAATTCAATCATTAGGAGGATGCCAACCATTTATTGTCCAACGCCAACGGGCAGCAACAATGATTTGATTATTGATTCTTAAGGCAGCAATGGTTGCACGACCTGTAGAAGTTAGTCCTTCAACTCTAGTACTATCTTGACTCCAGACAAGTTGTAGTTCCACCCTTGGAGCGGGGCAAAATGTGATCGAACGTCATCGGAATGCCGCTATTGGCTTCACTAGTTAAACAATAGCAACAACGCCTGCGATCTATTTTATTAATTTGAGTCTTTAAGCTTTCAGAAATATACTTAGACACAAGAACTCACGGTAAAGGTACATAATGTCCGCGCCAGCGAAGAATAGCAGCTGCTTGAGCTTTGCGAAGCATAAAGCAGTCAGCTTCCATTCGCAGTGCTGCTAATTCTGCTCGTTCAGCATCAGAAAGTATACTATCTTGATTGTGCTCCAACAAAACATTGTACCGTTCCATTTCTGCTAAACTTTTTTGGCTGTGAGCTATTTTCCACAATGCCTCATCTTCCATTCTGTCCAGCGCCGCTAAGTCAACCTGAAACTCATTAGGTACGTTATCCCAATCTGGTGGACTACCCACTCTTACGGCATGAAGTATAATATCCTCTAAGGGCCGCTTGGTAGCGCTAGCAGTATTTACGAGTCGTTGATACAGTGGTTCCGGAATTTGTATAGTAACAGTTTCTGTCATAGTACTCAAATACTCTTCAACTATATTTTAAAGGGTTCTTGGAATGACGACGAGTGAAGGTAGACATATAATAATAGTATAAGACAAAGAGTCATAGTTATTTTAAGCTACTGTAGCAAATGTTATTCTAAGTATTTAGGTTCAGAATCTTTAAAGATTAAGTAAACTAATTATTGATTTACGTATATGATTCATTAATTTCTACCTGAAATGTAAAAATTCTGATATACTTATCTAGATTAATTATTTTAAAATTACTAAAATGGCTACGTTACAAGATTTTTCATTAATAAAAACCACTGTCCGTAAATATGCAGAAGATTTTGGATCCCAAGATTATTCTAACGCGTTTTATCATTTAATTCTAGAACTTATATTAGACCTTCAAGATGATGAAATAGAGGATTCAATAACAGATAATCATTATTTGCGAATGACTGGTAAATCTTCTGGTCATGACCAAGGTATTGATGCTGTTTACATAGAGAGTAATGGAGGAAAACCAAGAATACATTTATTTAACTGTAAGTATACGAATGAGTCTAAAAAAATGTATAATAACTATCC
>NZ_WJFC01000260.1 GCF_009725235.1 Scytonema sp. UIC 10036 | reverse complement strand
GAACGAAACCCAACAATTCAATTCAATGTTGGGTTTCGTTCCTCAACCCAACCTACACAATATATTTGGCGATTTAAAATTTACTTTATAAATGACCTCTGAGTTCAAAATTTATTTTGTATCAATAAGAACTAATAAGAAACATCTGGATGATATATCGGATAGAATAAAATTTAACTATCATCAGATAGATGATAAACAGTAAAATCTCTCGGCAGAATGGCATAAAATTTTCTGATTCTGTACGGAAATGAAGAAGAAATATACTGTCAGCACCAACGAAGTATGCTGAATAATAGGAAAAGGCGAAAAAATAAAGATAAGTAGACAAGCGCACAACCAGTACTTGGAGAAAGGTAAGTGGAAGGTAACAAAAGAAATGCTGCTTCAAAATCTGCGTCTATTCTCTGTGTAGGAGTAGGTTGGTTTCCCAAAACACCGGGCGGACTCGAACGATATATCTACGATCTCACTCATGAGTTAGCAGCAAATCAAGACCAAGTTGAATTATGCGGGGTAGGTTTACCAGAAAACGAACCAAATTCACCCCTTAAATTAACTAACTTAGCATCTCCAGAAATGCCCATCTGGAAGCGATTGTGGTCGATTCGCAATACATTTAAGAAAACAAGATGTGGCTTACCAGACGCGATTAATTTACATTTCGCGCTATACAGCGTTCCAATTTTGGATATACTGCCAAAAAAAGTACCCATTACCTTTAACTTTCATGGTCCTTGGGCATACGAAAGTAAAGAAGAAGTCATGGAGCAAAATCTTAGTATCTTTCTCAAAGCTTATTTTGTAGAACAAAGGACTTACAATCGCTGCGATCGCTTCATTGTTCTAAGCAAAGCATTTGGTAATATTTTACACCAACAGTATAAAATTCCATGGCACAAAATTAACATTATTCCTGGTGGCGTTGATGTTTCCCGTTTTCAACCAAACTTATCACCACAAGAAGCTCGCACTAAATTGGGGTGGCCTCAAGACCGTCCAATTCTGTTCACATCTCGTCGTTTGGTGAATCGAGTAGGACTTGATAAATTGTTACTAGCCCTAGCAGAAATTCAGCCAAGAATTCCTGATGTTTGGTTGGCAATAGCAGGTCGGGGACCGCTTCGAGAGACCCTGCAACAACAAGCTGATGAATTAGGGCTTCATGACCACGTCCAATTTCTAGGTTACGTACCCGATCCAGACTTACCAGTCGCATACCAAGCTGCCAATTTCAGCGTGATGCCAAGCCAGTCCTTTGAAGGTTTTGGACTAGCCGTTGTAGAATCTTTAGCCTGTGGAACACCTGTAATTGTGACTCCTGTTGGAGGGATGCCCGAAATTCTAGAACCATTCTCACCCAACTTAATTACAAGTTCTCCAGAAGTTTCAGCCATTGCAGAAAAATTAGAACAAGTCCTTTTAGGAAAAGTGCAAGCACCTTCACGAGAAGCTTGCCGCCAGTACACCGTTGCCAATTTCGACTGGCATAAAATAGCCTTAGATGTCCGAAGTATTTTGCTTGCCTGATGAGTCAAAGCTAATTCATTACTCTCTCGTTCCCAGGCTCCGCCTCTCTCTCGTTCCCAGGCGGAGCCTGGGAATGCCCGATCGGGAGGCTCCGCCTCCAGTGTGTAACCAGCGTTTATGAAGCTCCGCCTGAGAACAAAGTGGGGGATCTAGCAACCATCAAAGACTTTACAATCAGATTTATCCAAATATTCTAAACTTAACATGAAAATTCTCTTCCTTGACCAAAGTGGTAAACCGGGCGGAGCAGAACTATGCTTGATAGATATTGCCAAACCCTATAAAGATAAATGTTTAGTAGGGTTATTTGCTGATGGTTCTTTTAGAAATTTACTAGAGAAAAATCAAATTCCTGTCGAAGTTCTGACAACCCAACAAATACAAGTCCGCAAAGAAAGTAGCTTGGCACAAGGATTAAGTAGCTTGAGTCAACTCATACCCTTAATTACCAAAGTTGTGCAAAGAGCAAAACAATTTGATGTCATCTACGCAAACACGCAAAAAGCATTAGTAGTTGGTGCATTAGCTAGTTTTTTCAGTCGTCGCCCTCTGGTTTATCACTTACATGATATTCTTTCACCAGAGCATTTTAGTCAAACAAACCGTCGCATTGCCGTTACCCTAGCCAATCGTTTTGCCTCATTAGTCATTGCCAATTCCGAAGCAAGTAAAACTGCTTTTATAGCAGCAGGAGGAAATTCAAAAATTATAGAAGTCGTCTACAACGGTTTCGAGCCAGCAAGCTTTAAAGTTCAAGAATCTGAAATTCAGCAAATCAAACAAGAACTGGAACTGGATGGACAATTTATTGTCGGGCATTTCAGCCGACTTGCACCTTGGAAAGGACAGCACATATTAATAGAAGCATTGGCAAAATGTCCCCAAAAAGTGACAGTCATTTTAGTAGGTGATGCTTTGTTTGGCGAACAAGAATATATCCAGCGTTTGCACCAACAAGTGACAACGCTGGGACTAGAAAACAGAGTCAAATTTTTAGGATTTCGTTCAGAAATTCCCTTATTAATGTCAGCTTGTGATGTCGTTGCTCACACCTCAACTGCTGCAGAACCTTTTGGGAGAGTGATTGTAGAGGCTATGCTTTGTGGAAAACCCGTCATTGCAGCAAAAGCTGGAGGTGCTATTGAGATAGTAGAACATGGTGTAAATGGTTTTTTAGTAACGCCAGGAGATGCTGAAGAACTAGCAAAAGTCATTACAAATTGTTTTCAAGAACAAGAGAAAACTGTAACTGTAGCTAATAATGCAAGAACTACCGCAAGCCAGCGTTTTGATGTCACAGTCATCAATCACCAAGTTGCCCAACTCCTTAATATCACCATTAGCCATTAGCCATTAGCCATTAGCATTAGCCATTAGCCATTAGCCATTAGCCATTAGCCATTAGCCATTAGCCATTAGCCCTACAACCCACTAATTCACGAGCTTCAAAATCTGTAAGTTGTTGCGCGATCGCCAGTCTTGTCTCCAATTTGGCTACACTAAACTGATTGCGTAAATATTCTACATGAGCCACAGCATTTGCCTTATCAGAAGTCAAACGCATAAAGGTATCCACTGCTTTTTGATATTCTTGATTAACAAGTAACAATTCAAAACGACGTGCTTTGCGTTGAGTATCGTTCTTCAAATCCATATCAAAGGCTGCGTTTCGATCTGCATTCCCTTCAAATCGGTTAATTTGGTGCTGTACCGCCATCAATTGAGAGTCAATTTCATTAACTCTTTGAACAGCTTGAGCGATCGCAGCTGGATAATGATTCAATTGCATCATATACTATACCATTTTGGATTTTAGATTTTGGATTTTGGATTGGAAAAGCTTTATCCAGACAAAATTTAACATTCCTATCTTTCGCATTCTTTTTTCAACTTGGTATTAAATATAATCTTCCCTATTAAAATTGTAAGTAATTCGCCATTCCCAATGCAGGCGGGAATCGCGAATTAAAAATTGCGTATTTTTCTACGCCGCTTCTCGTACTTGAGGCTTGTCATTCACCTCCAAAATATTTAGTGTAAGTTGTTCGGTTTGAGGAACTACAGCTTGTTCCAACACTTGAACTTCGATATTGACGCTCACCAGATAACTCCCCGTATCCGCACCAACAACTTCGGCAACTAATTTGGCAATATCTGGGCGTTTTGCTGTTAGGGGATCGCGTAAGATACAGCGATCCCATTCGTGTTTGGCAGTTGGATTGAGGCTGAGAATATAATGCTTAATCATAGGACAAATCGTTGAAACCTTCTCCCTATCGGTGTTTTGTACCCGTTTTGCGCTTTACTTTGCTTTTTGGATGCTATATTTATTATAGTACAAATATACTAAAATGGTGACTCCCGAACTGCCAGAAGACTGCCCTACCTACCCAATACTGCTAGGGATCTCGAATTCTTGTTGTTGGGTTGAGGAACGAAACCCAACAAATGTCTGTAAATGTTGGGTTTCGTTCCTCAACCCAACCTACGTGTTTTTACTCAATTTCCTCTGCCATCAAGGGAAGATTTCACCAAATGTCCCTCGTTTATCCAAATAGCTTGCTGAGGTACGGGAATAGAAATTCCAGCGCGATCGAAAGCAATTTTCAGACGGCGGCGATATTCCCGTGCAACATCCCATTGCTTGAGAGGTTGTGTTTTAATCCACACGCGAATAATCAAACCCCTGTCTCCAAAATTATCGACCCCCAAAACTTGAGGGGTTTCAACAATTTGATACTGCCATTTAGGATCTTCGTCCATCTCCAAGGCAACTTTTCCAATCAATTCCAATGCTTCATCAAGATTGGCATCATAAGCTACCGGGATAGTTAGATCGGCCCTTGACCAGCGACTTGAGCGATTGGCAACTATTTTTATTTCGCTGTTGGGGATCGAGATGAGCCGTCCCTCCGCGTCTCGCAATTGAGTCATGCGGAGATTTAAATTTTCTACCAAGCCTCCCACATTGCCCACATCGATAACATCGCCCACTGCATATTGGTCTTCTGCAATAATGAGAAAACCATTAATTGCGTCTTTAATCAGGTTTTGTGAGGCAAGGGAAACCGCCACACCCACTAAACCAGCACCAGCTAGTAAGGGAAGAACATTAATACCCAATGACGTAAGTGCTGTCAAAATTCCAGCAATTACCCAAATGATAGTCACAACACTTTTAGTCACGCCAGAGATAGTGGAAACTCTTAATTGTAAGCGTTCGGAGGTTTCAGGAGTCAGCAACACACTGCTATTAACGATGGCTGAAGTAAAGCGATCGATAAGAGCATAGCTGAAGCGGATAGCGACATAAGTACCCAGTGCAACAACACCCAATCTCAAGGGGATTTGCAGGGCTGTAAGAATTTCGAGTTGCAGGACTCTCGTGACAGGAAACAGACCCAGGATAAAATAAGTTCCACCTCCCCACAACCCTGCTTGAGCCAGTTGAAACAAGCGTCTCCTGACTTCATGCATATGTCGATTTTGCTGTTGCTTGAGTTGGGTTGTGATTGGTTTATCAATTGAAGGTGTTGGAGCAAGTTGTTGTGTCAAGCGTTGACTGGAACGTTTCTGCCATTGGTTTAATCCAAAACTGACAAGAAGCATGGCTAAACCCACACCAGCAGCAATTCCACTTTGACGAATTAAACTTTTAGGCTGTCGTTCCTGTTTTCCTTCCCTCAATTTTTCCCCTAACAATTGAGAAATCCGAGTGGCAGCCTCCTTCGGTTCTACTTGTCGTAGGTTAGCATCCTGCTGGGTAATGGTCATCAAATATCTACCGTTAACGCGAATAACGGGGATTTGATTTTCAAATGTGACCTCTACTTTGGGGTCTTCTGCGGACGATTGAAAATAAGTGTCACTAATGGTTTCGAGATTTTGGTTGATTTGTTCTAATCTTTCTGAAATATTTGCCCTTGGTGCCGCTACCTGAAACAAAGAGCGACCATCCAACGCAACCCACCGCGAAACAACTCTCGTATCTGATTCAGTAGTTTGAGTTGTAGGAGTTTGCACTACAGGCAAAAAGGGTATTTGCGCTGACGCCGGAGGCATCGCCCCAATCGTTATAATTGCCGAACAAAGAGCGACTGCCAAAAATTTAAAGCGCACTATATACACCTCCTCGTGCAGAATAGACTGTCGAGTCATGTTTAGAGGTTAGCTCTAAACCCAATCTGTGTAATTCTACTAGTCTTTCCTCATTTGTAACAAATATTTAACGATTGGCAATTGGGCATTGGGCATTGGGCATTGGGCATTGAGCGCTTTACTCATTCTTCCTTGTCTTCCTTGTCTCCCTTGTCTCCCTTGTCCCCAATCCCTTTTGCATTTTTAAGAATTTGGCATAATCTAGTAGAGTGCGTAAATAATGACGCAGCTTTTTACTCAATTTGAGGACTGTTTAATGACTGCAACTTCTCCCCGATTAAAGCACGAGGTTAAAGACCTCGCCCTAGCTTCCTTGGGAAGACAGCGCATTGAATGGGCTGGACGTGAAATGCCCGTTTTGCGGCAGATTCGCGATCGCTTTGCCCAAGAAAAACCTTTTGATGGAATTCGCCTAGTGGCTTGCTGTCACGTGACGACAGAAACAGCTAACTTGGCAATTGCACTCAAAGCTGGTGGTGCGGATGCTGTATTGATTGCGAGCAATCCCCTTTCAACTCAAGACGATGTAGCGGCTTGTCTGGTAGCCGATTATGAAATCCCTGTCTTTGCCATCAAAGGTGAAGATGCTGAAACCTACAACCGCCACGTACAAATAGCTTTAGATCATCGCCCCAACATCATCATCGATGACGGTTGTGATGTCGTGGCTACCTTGGTACAACAACGCCAGCACCAACTTGCTGACATCATTGGTACCACTGAAGAAACAACAACAGGAATTGTAAGACTCCGCGCCATGTTTAGAGATGGCGTACTCTCCTTCCCCGCAGTTAACGTTAACGACGCTGACACAAAGCACTTATTTGACAATCGCTACGGTACCGGGCAATCCACCCTTGATGGTATAATCCGCGCAACAAATATCTTGTTAGCAGGTAAAACCATTGTTGTTGTCGGCTATGGTTGGTGCGGTAAAGGAACAGCGTTACGCGCACGAGGACTTGGCGCTAACGTGGTAGTGACAGAAATTGACCCCATCAAAGCGATCGAAGCTGTGATGGATGGTTTCCGAGTGATGCCAATTGCAGAAGCTGCACCTCTTGGCGATTTATTTGTCACCGTGACAGGTAACAAGCACGTAATTCGTGGCGAGCATTTCGATGTCATGAAAGATGGTGCGATTATTTGTAACTCCGGTCACTTTGACATCGAACTCGATCTTGTTGCTTTAGGGGCTAAAGCAAAAGATGTGAAGACAGTACGCCCCTTCACCCAAGAGTATCTTCTCAACAACGGTAAATCAATCGTTGTTCTGGGAGAAGGACGCCTGATTAACTTGGCTGCAGCAGAAGGTCACCCCAGTGCGGTGATGGATATGAGCTTTGCTAACCAAGCTCTAGGTTGCGAGTACTTAGTGAAGAATAAGGGTAGCTTAGAACCCGGTATTCACTCCATACCAACTGATGTAGACCAAGAAATTGCTCGTTTGAAGTTGCAAGCAATGGGCGTTCAAATTGATAGCCTGACTGCAGACCAAATTGAGTACATCAACTCTTGGACTTCAGGAACTTAATTATTTTGGATTTTAGATTTTGGATTTTGGATTGAGAAAACCTTATTTAAGCTCAATCTTAGCCAAATATCTATTATCTCGTGTAGGGTGGGCACTGCTTAACAATGTTCAAAGGCGATCGCTGTCCACCCTACAAAAAATATTATTGAGAAATGTGAAATCCTTAAAATACGGTTGAGGTTGCGTAAGTCCTGTTAATATCAAATCTTTAACCACTTGAGAAAATGTAAACTTAAAGCATACAAGTTTACTAACTTCGCTAGCCAAAACCCACTCACCAAGGATGTAAACCCAAAAATGCAATAAATGATTTAGCAGATCCTCTGTACGAAATAAAAGTTCTTGAGCTTTCAACACATCCATCGCTGTCTCAGCTTTGAGAAGGTAATCGAGTCGTCCTCGTAAAACTTCAAATTTGGTAATGATAGTAATTCCGACATCTGGATCTTCTACCGCTCTCAACCGCTCGACTACACTTAACCGTCCGGAGTAAAGATGGGTCAGCGTGTCAGTGTCCAGCAAATACATTAAGTACTTGGCTCCTCATCCACTTCAGCTCGTCCCCTTGCCTAAGCACATCAAATTGGCTTGAGAGTTGTTGAGCGGAAAAATTTCGCTTAAAAATGTTGGCGCTTGAGAAACAACAACAGGGGCAACAGTCATGCAGAAACCTCAAGTTTGCGCGATCGTACTGCTAGAAATGCTTCATTTGCAATTTTGTACTTCTTGTCGTTGTACTCTTCTTCTTTTTTAGAATTCACTTTGCATTGATCCCACTCCAATTCGTACTTAGATTTCAATTTGCTCAAAACATAATGTTGACAAACTTGATAAACAATTTGAGCATAAGAACGAATTTCAGCTTTCACTTTGATTTCTCCTTCAACAGTTAATAACTCACGGGCATCATGGCTAAAGTAAGGGTCTTCCAACCACTTACGCGGAATGCGACTCAACACAGCCTCAAATTCTGACCACCCCGGTTTATCCCCTTGTAATAAATTGAGCAACCTCTGCCTCCGGAACCCATAGTAGGATACTGCATAAGTCCTCGTGACTGTCAGCTATAAAATGATGGACTTTTAACAAGGAGAAGAAGGTGATGCATCACGCAAGCGAGGAAGCAGTGCCTCGTGAAATGCAGTCTTTGGCACACAGCTAGCCACATATTCATCAAAATTCTTGATGCTCGTACATAAAAATGTACTTATATGTACTTTTTCAAGGCTAGTAGGAAGCGTAAGTACTGCAATATGTTTTTTGTGCGATAAATATTGCAAACTATTAACAAACAGAGATGACCAACCAAACAGATTCACTCTCTAACTTCTACGCGCTGCTCATAGGTATCGATAATTACCTGCCTAACCCTTGGTATGGTTCCTTAGGGGGATGTGTACGTGATATCCAACTTGTAGAAGGTTATTTACAGAACACGTTGAAAATTCCCTCAGAAAGGATTTTTAAGCTGACTTCTCCTCTTCCCAATGCAGTAGATTCCTTCGTCACTCAAGACTCTTTACCAACCTATGAAAATATTGTGAAGGCATTCAGTCAACTTACTGAGAAACTTCCTGAAAACGCTCAAGTCTACATTCACTATTCCGGACACGGGGGATTTGCAACAACAATTTACCCAGAACTCAAGCGAGGAAATCAGCCAGATGAAGCAATTGTGCCAATGGATATTGGTGAATCACAAGCTCGTTATCTTCGTGATGTTGAATTGGCAACGCTCATCAAAAGAATGACAGATAAAGGATTGATTGTCACGGTTATTTTAGATAGTTGTCATTCAGGTGGTGCAACACGAGGTGATGACTCTGTCATTCGTGGCTTGGATGGAGCGCCTGATGATACACCACGCAATCAAGAGAGTTTAGTTGGTTCCCGTGAAGAATTGATTGCAAACTGGCGTCTCTTAACACAAGGAGTAGATGCAAGCAGTCTTTCAGGAAAATGGCTTCCTCAAACAAGAGACTATGTTTTGCTAGCCGCTTGTCGTCCCAGCGAGCTTGCTCGTGAGTATGCTGTTAATGGAAAAGATCGACATGGAGCACTCACATACTGGACGATTGACACTCTGACAAGTAGTGTTTCTGGATTAACCTACAAATCACTTCACGATCGCGTGAGTGCCAAAATTCAGAGTAAGTTCCCTCAGAAACAAACACCCATGTTGTTGGGTGAAAGCGGACGTTTTGTCTTTGGTAGCGATAGCATACAACTACAGTTTGCAGTGAACGTGCTAGAGGTTGTTGAAGAAAATTCAAAACCGAAATCAGTTCAATTAAATGCGGGTTTAGCACAGGGTTTGACTGTGGGTACACGCTTTGCCATCTACCCGCTAGGAACTACAGACTTTACAGACAAGGAGAAAATACAAGCAATTGTTGAAATCAGGGGAGCGGGTGCAGCCAAAGCTTCTGCTGAAGTCATTGAAATTGTTCGTCAAGAGAAAATTGAAGCTGGTGCTCAAGCTGTCATGCAATCAGCGCCAGTAAATCTGATTCGAGGAGTTCGTTTGTTCAAAAAACAGGTAGGCGATAAAGACAACGAACTGCCTCCAGAACTTGTTGATAAGCAGGACGAAGCGCTGAAAGCTGTTGAGAGGTTTATTGAAGGAAATGGTTGGTTGAAATTAGTCTCCAATGAACAAGAAAAAGCAGATTACCAAGTTGCTATCAATAGAAAAAGTGAATATGAAATTTGTCTTGGAATACCGATTGAAAATTTACGACCAGCCCTAACAATTGGAGATTCCGATGCTGCCAGGAAAGTCGTACAACGTCTAGTTCACCTAGCAAAATATCAAGCAGTGCAGGAAATTGACAATCAATTTTCAACCTTGGGCAAGAATCTTGAAGTAGAGTTACTGACACAAGAGAACTGGCAACCAGGAGATCCCATAGAACCACACCCATTTTCCGATCGCCAAAATCCTACAATTGATTCCGGTGACTACGTGTTTCTCCGAATTAAAAATATATCGTCTTCTAAAACATTTAACATTGTTGCCTTGGATAGTGACGCTACTTGGGCTATTTCCCAAATCGCATTGTTTGAGTCGGAAGCAATATTTGAGGAGTTTCAGCCCGGTAGAGAGGAAATCATTCCACTTCAACTAACGGTACCGGATGGGAAGGAATACGAGAAAGTCAAAGAAAGTATTAAAGTTTTTGCCCTGCTTGGGGCTGCTGACTTTCGATGGCTAGAATTACCCTCTCTTGATGAACCAACAGGTAGCAGATCTGCAAACGCTAAGCAAGGAAACAGCCCACTTGAAAAACTTATGGAGGCGATCGGTGCTGATGCAGATGCTCAACCTCCTGAACCGCGAGCAGCTGTACGTGTTTTCGATCCCAATCAAGAATGGACTACAAAACAAGTCACAATCAATATAATCAATAATTAAGGGGAGCATCTCAATTAGATATCTCCGGAAAAGATGTAGGGGCGCAATGCCTTGCGCCCCTACCAAGACTTTCAAGTCATGCATAATTAATTTCTGGAGATGTCTATTTTGTAAAAAAATTAAGCTAAGCGATGTTCGCAATCGCAACTACACAAACGAAGCCTGCCTGGTATTGTTTTGGGAAGAAACACTCTGATTCAGAATCAGACTGGAAGTCCGCGCAGGCGGACTTTGTTTGTATAGCCTCAGAATAGAATTCTGAGGGCAATGGTTTTAGCTCTTGATATTTTCTCACCTCTAAAGGCAGTGCAATGAAGCAATGGTTACTCACAATTCTACTACCTCTCGTTCTACTCCAGAACTCAGCCTTAGCTCAAACACCTCCACTCACTAATTCCGATAACAAACAGTTAACATTACTTCCCTTAGAAGGTACTAAGCAAATTCGCCTTAATTTAGTAAATTGTAGCGGGTGGTTAGATTGTGCTTTGGCGCGTGTCTTTCTGCCTACTAGTGCATATGTTGATAGTAGAGAGTTGCAGTTTGATAACCAGACTCCAAGAGATATCAATGTTCTTCATCCTGTAGTTGTCGCTCAAGGTGAAATCACGGGTTATCAACTCAATACATCTGCGACATTCATCTCGCCTAACTCTCAGATTTTACCTGCTAACCAGATAGTTGGTATAAATCTTTTATTAAAACGCTCTGAAATGCCTCCCGACCATTACATCGGTGCTGTCTATCTCAATTTTGATACTGGTAGCCGCTTGACATTGCCTTTAGATTTAAATGTTAGAAGTGGTCCACTTGTTCCTCTCCTTGTACTCTTGTTAGGAGTTATCCTCGGCAGGCTCATGCAGTATGTAGAAAAGTCAGGTGGTGCTCAAGCAGAAGCTTTGAAAGAAGTGAATCGTCTTGATTTAGATATTGCAGATGCCAATCTAGAAAACAAAGACGATCGCAAGATATTATCTGATATGTCTAATGAAGTCCGGAAATTGGTTTTTCGCGACCAAATT
Source organism: Scytonema sp. UIC 10036 (assembly GCF_009725235.1). The sequence continues at coordinate 5,851 of NZ_WJFC01000260.1, read as the reverse complement.
GATGCAGCAATGTCTCAAATTGAAGCTATCAGAAATCGCTTGGAAATTCTACTTAATTTACAATTGCTGGAGGAAAAAATAGAAGAAAATCCGCTAGATTTGAAAACAGAAGAATTGGCGCGATCGCAGATAGAAAAAATTCGTTTTTGTATCTCACAAAAAGATGATATATTGGCAGATGAATTATTAGAAAATTTAAAAACAATCTTTGATAACACAGGAACTAGATCGGCAGGTAATTTAGAAGTCAGTAGGTCTATAGACAATGCACAAGCTGCCACTGGCCGTCTTATTAAAACAGAATCTGCCCCTTTGAGTAAACCTACCATGGCTGAGCGTTTGCAAAAGTTACTGGTAACACTTTCTGGATTATCAGACCAAGTTCGTGCTGAAGCGACTCTATGGTTTATCAAACCTTTGCTGTCCTTAGCTCTGTTACTGACTCTTACTGGTGTGGGATTAAATTCTTTCTATGTAGAAAATGGTAGAACTTTTGGAGCCAGACCTTTTACTGATTTTTTAGGGTTGATACTTTGGGGATTAAGCGCTGATGTTGCTAGCCGTAGCTTAAGTCAGATGAAGGATAAAGCTTCACAATGAGTAGTGACTCCCGAACCGCCACCTATATTACCTAAACAGGTAGGGTGAGCACTACCCACCATTAGCTCTTGTACGCATAGCCCTACCTACTGAATAAATGACAAATGACAAACAACAATATGTCTCAAACAGCAAGCTCTACTTCCAAAGTATACGCACTCCTAATAGGTATTGACTGTTATTTACCTAACAAATTATCTGATGGTTCTTCCTACAAAAACCTAACTGGCTGTGTACGTGACATCAATCAAGTAGAAGTGTTCTTGAAAAACTCTCTTGATGTATCTGATAGTCAAATTTTCAAGCTGACGGCTTCTCAATCTGAAGGTTCTAACTTACTAAAAGAACCACCACAACTCTTACCAACATACGAAAATATTGTTAACAAATTTCAAGAAATTACCGAACTCGCTCAACCTCAAGAGCACGTTTACATTCACTACTCCGGTCATGGAGGACGTGCAACAACAATTTATCCCAAACTCAAAGGAAGTTATAGTTATGATGAAGCACTGGTTCCTATGGACATTGGCAATCCCCAAGCCCGTTACATCCGGGATTTGGAGTTGGCGCAACTGCTACAAAATATGGTGAACAAGGGATTGCTGGTTACAGTTGTGCTAGATAGCTGTCATTCTGGAGGCGCAGTCCGAGGAGAAGTCAAAGAATCCAATGTTCGCGGACTGGGTAAGAACACTATAGATATAACTGTACGCCCTCAAGAAAGTTTGGTTCCATTATCTGATAGAATTGTTGAAACTTGGCAATCAAAACAAAAAAGCACCCGTCGCACGATCGCAACGAGTGGTTGGTTACCCGAACCAAAAGGATACGTTCTACTTGCAGCTTGTCGGGATGATGAATATGCTTACGAGTACGCTTTTGAAGGTCAACAGACCCATGGCGCGTTGACTTATTGGTTATTGGATTCCCTACAAAAACTGGGTAATGAAACCACATATAGGGATCTTCACAATCGCATTCTGGCAAAGGTCAATACTCAGTTTGCCCGACAAACTCCCATGCTCCAAGGGGAATGCGATCGCATTATCTTCGGCAGTCGCTCTGTGTCTTCCCAACCTACGATTTTTGTCAAACAAGTCGATTTAGAAAAAAAGCGTGTTCTGTTACAAGCAGGTGAAGCACAAGGTTTGCACAAGGGTGCAGAGTTTGCTATCTATCAACTGGGTACTACGGATTTTACTAACACTTCAAACCGTGTGGCAGTCGCAAAAATTGTACAAGTGCTTGCACAAGAGTCTTGGGCGGAGATTACAACAATTCTGCAACAAGAAAATGCTGATTCTCCTTTGCGTCAAATTAGAGGAACTGACCCAACCGGATCGGTCACTAGAGACATGGGGACAGTGCGATCGCCATTGACCCCATCTTCCAATACTACACCAGCTCTCAATCAAGGAACCATTGAAGATGGTGTGCCTGCGGTGCAATTATCTCCCAGTATTAAGCTTGTTCGCAAAGTACGTGCAGCATTTAAACCTAACATTCCTTACAGAATTGCTAAATTCTAACATCATCGGGAAAGGTACTAACCATAAACAGTGGTTTCCCATCTCCATAAAGGTTGCTGCCAACAATGCTGGGATTACCCAGCGCAGGTAATTACTAATTTATTACCTTGTATTTCAAAAGCTAAATTTGCTAGTGGCTTGATTAGATTATTTATTGCTCCAACCCAGTCACGAGGTAAAGTAAAATTACAGTGTGGGCAAGTAAAACTTTTGTTGCTTCCCAGCCTTGTATGAACTTTACCGCATTTGGGGCAACTTTTTGATGTATAAGCTTCGTTAGTTCTAACTAATAAAACACCATGTCGGTTACATGACTGTTTTAGATGTTTAGCAAACCGACCAAATGACCAAGTAAGCATGGAACGTACAGATTTACGGTTGATTTTTCTTTTTGCTTTTAAAACCATTTGCGAAGTTTCATAAGTCGGAAGAAAAATTACTTTATAATTCCGAACTAATAAACTTGATACTTTGCGATGCATGTCGTTTATCAAGTTTTTAATCCTTACCCTTAGTCGTTTAATTGCCTGTCCTAGCTTATACCGATACTTCTTACCTACCTTACCACTCGCTTTAATTTTACGTCCAATTAGTTTGTCAAGATGAAGGCACAATCTAATTACTCGCCCTATATCTTTCTTGCCAAACTCTAAGATTGTTTGCCCATCGAACCCAGTCAAAAAAGTGCGGTTGCCTGGATCAAACCCAATAATTTTATCACTTGAAGAAATTTCTGGGTTTTCGTACTTAGGAAATATAGCAAACCATTGGTAGCCATTTTGAGTACGTTGATAAGCTAGCTCAGTCCCATAAATGCATTCAGTGGGAAATTCATAGCCGTAAGCTGTACAGAACAACAAACCTTTAACCTTTGTTGGAAACCAAGTTCCATTTTTAAACGCATCATTTTTAAATTGAATAACTTGTGAATTATCACGACCCGAACGAAATTTGATGAAAACCTTGCTGCGTTCAACTTTAGGCTTACCAATCATTGCGCGTTTTGCTTGTCTAAAAGCAGATTGCGCTTCGCAAACAGCTTCTTGACGAGTTTTCCCTAAACATTGTGTCCATTCATTACCTTCCTGTATTTGCAAGTTTTGAATATGCTGGTCAAGACTTACATTATCTGGTAACTTTTCCCCACTGTTGAAAAATGCAACACATTGATTGTAAACCCATCTGTAAGCTGCTAACCATTGCTTCCAAATTAAATGTAGTTCCTTACAGGGAAATACCGGAATTTTCACACTCTTGTTTGGCGGAATGTTTTGGGATTTCTTGAATGGATTGAGTCCGTAATTCTTGCTCGATTGGCTTTCGGTACTTTCTAAGTCCGTAAAGCCTTGAACTGAAACAATGGACGATGGAGAGCATGTCTGTAATGAGTTCCTGTTCGGGGCTGAGTTTGCGGTTACCCTGAACCACGAGTTCGCAGTTAAATTCTGCACAGAGCCATTGAACAAGGTCGAACCCGAATCTACAAAGCCTGTCTGGATGGGCAACAACAAGGCATTGAATATCTCCCGACACAATTCGTTTGAGTATGGCAATAAACTTGCGCCGCCTAAAATTGAGTCCGCTGCCAATTTCTGAAATAATTTCTGCTTCTGGGTATCTTGCGCTAAGGAATTCAATCTGTCTATCGAGATCGTCTCGCTGACTGCTAGTTGAGACTCTCCCATAACAGACTGTTCTAAGTTGAACAATTCCAATTGCAATCCCTGTAAGCTGTTCCACTTCGGAGCGTTTAAACCGTCTTTGCCCTCCTGGAGTGCGATAGGCTTTGATTTTCCCTTCCTTTTCCCAACGCCGGATTGATTGGGCATGGCATCCGATAAGGTTTGCTGCTTGGGAGGAATTGAGCCATTCATCTTTTTCCATTCATGATTATCCATACGATCGCTGTTTAGTACACAATCATACTATAAGCTTTGTTAGCTTCTTTCAAGTTTGTTAATAAATAAAGCATTAGTAGCAAGCTCTATTACCTCCTCAAGAAGATTTGTCATCTTTGGGTATAAATGTTAACGCGACATTGGCATCCCTGAAAGATTATAAAAGAATCGTACTGGGAGGGAGTTGGATAGAATTCTTATCGAGTGATGAGGAGAGTGATGAACCCGTAACATATCAGGTATCCGTTAACTCTCAACGAGAGTACGAAATCCTTGATGCTGGTGGAGAAGCGATCGCTAATTTGCGACCACCATTAAAAGTTGGTGAACCAATGGCTGCTATGAATGTCCTCAAACGATTGGTACATTTGTCTAAATATCAAGCGACTTTAGATTTGGAAAATAACGATCGAAGGTCTCGTTTTGCAGGAAAACTGAAAGTTGAATTATGTACCGTCTCAGAAAATGGAGAATTAGAACCCATCAATGCTCCTGGCAATCTACCAACACTCAATATTCATCAAGAAATCATTCTGCGAATTCACAATACATCATCTCAACTCCTCAATATTGCCGTACTGGCAATTCATCCCAATTGGAGTATTACCCAACACTATCCTGAAACACGTGACTATGAACCATTAGATCCAGGCAAACAGATATTAGTACCATTCCATACAACTCTTCCAGAAAGTTATACAGAAGGTACTACTGTTCTTAAAGTATTTGCAACAGTCAAAGGGACTAATTTTCGCTGCCTGGAACTTCCTGCATTAGACAAACCCCGTCAGGAGAAAAGGAGTACAACAGGAGACGATCCGCTTGAAGCATTGTTATCTGCTGTCGCTAGCGAACAACCTCCTACAAGAAAAGTTAATCCTGTTATCTACCCAAGCCGGGAATGGTTAACAGAACAGTTAACAGTTATGCTGCATAACAAATAGGGGCAGGTTGCGAACCTACCCCCATTGTTTCTGATATACTCCGCCCGACAGATGCAGCTACGGGCTTTAAGTTAGCAACCAAATTCACCATATCTTCCAAAGACAATGCTTGACGTGCATCAGATACAGATTGTTCTGGTTCTGGATGGCACTCTATAATTAACCCATCTGCCCCACAAGCAACTGCTGCTTTTGCCACAGGTGCTACTAGTTCTCTCTTACCTACGGCATGAGAAGGATCGACAATCACAGGTAAGTGAGTGATTTGTTTGAGTGCTGCGACTGCACCTAAATCAAGTACATTACGGGTGTAATTGTCAAAGCTGCGGATACCTCGCTCGCACAATACAACATCAGGGTTACCGTAGCTGACTATATATTCAGCTGCCATCACAAATTCTTCTATGGTGGCTGCCAAACCTCGTTTCAGGAGTATTGGCTTACCTGCTTGTCCCAGTGCTTTCAGTAAATCGAAGTTTTGCATATTGCGGCTACCTATTTGAAGCATATCAGCACGGGGAGCAACAAGTTCTATTTGGGAAATGGACATGACTTCTGTGACAACTGGAATATTGTAACGCGATCGCACTTCTGCCAAGATTTGCAATCCTTCTTCTCCCATGCCTTGGAAAGCGTAGGGAGAGGTGCGGGGTTTGTAAACACCACCACGTAAGGCTTGAACTGGTGCGAGAGTTAACTTCTGAGCAACAGTTTCCATTTGTTCTTGGCTTTCAACAGCACAAGGTCCACCAATAATAACCAGTTCCTTTCCGCCAAAAGCAACTGTTTTGGAAAGGCGGACGATTGTTTGGTGGTGAGGGTAAGATTTGGTGACAAGTTTGGCGTTCTTCATAAGTTAGGGGGTAGGGGTTAGGGG
>NZ_WJFC01000259.1 GCF_009725235.1 Scytonema sp. UIC 10036 | reverse complement strand
GATGAATGATGAATGATGAATGATGAATGATGAATGATGAATGATGAATGATGAATGATGAATGATGAATGATGAATGATGAATCTACAACCTGCAATTCATAATTCATAATTTATAATTCATAATTCATCAAACATTGCTTCCTCCCAATTTTTTGCGGACTTGATTTGTTCAACTTCAAAGCTTTTAGCACCTCTGAAATCAGCACCAGTCAGGTTAGCTCCTTTAAGATTAGCACCACTGAGGTTAGCACCACTGAGGTTAGCTTCTTTGAGATTAGCACCACTGAGGTTAGCATCACTCAAATCGGCATTGCTGAGGTTTGCACTCCAAAGTTGGGCATTCCGGAGGTCTGCTGAAAACAGGATGGCATTATTAAGAATAGAACTATTAAGATTGGCACCAATCAGATTAGCATTACTGAGATCGGCACTATTGAGATCGGCAAAGAAAAGTATGGCACCATTCAGGTTAGCACCGCTTAAATTTGCTTCACTTAAGTTGGCAAAAAAGAGATTGGCACTGCTGAGATTGGCGGAAATGAGATTGGCATCAAAGAGATTAGCACCATTCAAATCGGCATTGCTAAGATCGGCATTACTAAAGATGCTCTCATTAAAATCTACTTCTTTAAGGTCAGCATTTCTAAGATTGATTTCACTGAAATTAGCACCAGGAGCATCAATTCCTTTCAAAGAAACTCGGTACTTATTCAAATCTTCTAACGCTCTAATTCTTGCATAACTAGTAGAAACTTTTGCAGCTGCTGCATTATCAACAACTTGCCATGCCTCATATATTCTATTTTCTCGACGTTCTCGGCTCTCTAAGATATATAAAATTGCTACGGTTAGTATACTAAACCCTTCAATATTACTTGGTGCAAATATAGAAATTGCTTGTCTGAAATAACAATTCTGTAAGGGTTCTTTCAATCGGCAAAATTCTTGATTGTTAGACCATTTATCTAGAAAAGTTGCTATTGCCATAACGGTATAAGCAATAGTAAAAGCAATAACTACACGAAACCAGAGTTTATTTAACTGATTTTTCCACAAGGTGATGATATGGTGTTGCAGATTTTTCAAGTGTTATCACCTCCTGAGTTTGAGAAAGTCATGATATAAAGATGACAGTTAAAAGACCACTTCTAAGGTACATGAAAACAAGAGGATAGCGCTTTTAGCTCTAAGCATATACCCCCCATCTTGTACAAAAATTTACATTTTTTGTATTGTAGAAACGTTTCAAACAGGGCGTCTTTACACATCTAATAAATTTTGCTGATAAAAATATATGTCTTGTAATAGCGCTGTCTATGCCTGTAGCACGTCTCGTGGCAAACGTCTGTACCACAACTACAAACCAGTAACGATTATTTGCGCCGACTTACTTACACAACGTCAGCTAATTTTTATTTTGATTTGGTAGCAATCTTTGCTACTTTAGAGTAAAAGAGGAAAAAAATCATGCCAAACGTTGAAAAAATCAGTGTTGCCTTGACACCAGAAATGGCGGCTTTTGTCCGCTATGCCGTGGAATCAGGTGAATATGCTAGCAGCAGCGAAGTGATCCGCGAGGCACTGCGTGACTGGAAGCAGAAGCGCTTACTTCAGTTACAGAATATTGATGAATTGCGTCACCTTTGGCAGGAGGGCATAGAAAGTGGATCTGGTCAGTATAGCGATATTGAGGCTATCAAACAGGAAGCTCGCAGACGCTTAGGGCAGCTGTCTAATCAGGAAGTTTGATGACTATGGGACGCCTTATTCGCACTGCACGAGCAGAAGAAGATTTAATTGAAATATGGCTGTATATTGCTGCTAAACGGAGAGTAAGAACTGGTGTACCACCTCGACCAGTTCCCAATACTGCTCGGATAAGAATTTTTGTAGGTTGGGCAAACCCTTGGAGAAACCCAACAAATGCATGTAAATGTTGGGTTTCGTTCCTCAACCCAACCTACGTATTTTCGTATTTTTAGGCAAAACCTACGCAGTATTGTTATAAAAGCGGATTTGGTATAAGCAACTCTTGATAGTATTGTTCTGGTTCGCTAGGCAGGTATGTGGTCATTTGCAAGGTTTGTTCGCTCAAGTTATAAGCTTGGTTAATATTAATGCGGCTTAAGAAATCCAAATCGTGGGAAATAACCCAAAGCGCACCTTGATATTCATTGATACCTTCTACCATTTGATTAACGGTTTCGATATCCAAATTGTTTGTTGGTTCATCAAGAATCAGCAAATCGATTTCAGAAATGCTAATAATAGCGATCGCTAACTTTGCTAATTCACCTCCACTCAACACTGATGCTGGTTTGTTGACATCGTCATATTTAAAAAGGAAGTGTCCCAACTGTTGGCGCAAAAGCTGGTAGCTAAGATTGGGGTTAGCAGCTTGCATATTTTCGAGAATTGTCTGCTTGCGATTGACGATTTCGTAAGCTTGGTCAAGATATACAGCTTTTGTCATGGGTGTTAAAGCAAATGCAGGCTCGAACGATAACTTATGTGTTACATCTGTTGCCAAAATAGCCTTTGCCAGACTTGATTTGCCAGAACCATTTGCACCAGCTATGGCTATGCGATCGCCCGAAGAAATATGAAGCTGAATGTTTTCAATCAGCAGGCGTTCGCCTACCCAAAGATTTGCACCCTGAATATCAATGAGATTTCTCCGTTTTTGGCTTCTTTCATCCAATTGAATACTTGTAGCCTTTGTCGTTCTGACTTTTGTCTCTGTAAATTTCTGTGTTGCCTTCTCAATCATGGCTTCATGTTTTTGTTTTGCAATTCCTGCTGTCACCTCGGCTTTTCGTTTCATTGCTCCAGCTACAATTTTAGGAATGCTAAGCGCTAATTGCTCACCTCTTTTACGGGATTGGGCTGCCCTTTGCTGTTCTTGTAGTGCTGAGGCTTTGGCACGCTTGAGTTCTTTTCTAGCAACTTCATGCGATCTCAACGCTGCTTCTAACTCTATTTCTTTTTGTTCTCGGTATAAAGAAAAATGACCTCCGTAAACTTTGATTCCCTCTGGTGTGAGTTCCCAAGTTGTTTCTGTCACTTGGTCTAGGAAAAATGGTTTGTGGGAAACAATGACAAATGCTCCTTCAAAGTTATTGAGAAAGTCTTTTAAACTTTCTAACGCCATCAAATCCATGTGGTTAGTTGGTTCATCTAACAGTAACACTTTTGGTTGTTGCGCTAAACCAATAGCTAAGAATAGCTTTGTAAGTTCACCACCACTGAGATTGAAAAGCGGTAAGGATAAGTCAAGCGTGGTATTGAATTCTGTTTCCAGAATTGCCTCAATATTCCACCATTCCTCAGAAACAGAACTCAGAAAATCAAGAACTGTGTCTGCTTTGATTTCCTGTCTAAGAGTGCTGATTTGAGGTAAGTAGTATATTGTGCTTTGACGCGTAATAGAACCTGTTGTGGGATTGAGGTGACCCGCCAAAATTTTTAATAGAGTTGATTTTCCCACCCCATTAGAACCAACCAAAGCAATGCGATCGTTCTCTGCAATGCTGAGATGAACGCCTTTAAATAAAGCCCTAGTTGCGCTAAGTTCATAGCCCAAGTTTTCCGCTAACAATATTGATTTTTTCTGCATTCTTTTCAAACCCCAATAAAACTATCTAGCGCATACTTCCCTCACTCTTACCCAATACTACTCGGCTAAAATAGTAGGTTGGGTTGAGGAACGAAACCCAACAAAGTCTGCAAGATGTTGGGTTTTGCCTCAACCCAACCTACACATTTTTATTTTTTAAGCAAAACCTACGCAGTATTGCACCCTTACCCTCTTCTTGTGGGAGAAGTAGATTTCTTCTCCTTTTTTGCTGAGAGAGAAGGGTTAGAAATGAGGGCAATTCATGCTTCTATTCAGTAACGCGAATACTTGTCCCCATGCTATGACGGGCGGGATACCCGTCCCACAAGAGGTGAGACATTGGTTAAAGCCAAAAAATTCTATTGTCAGTCCCTGTTGCTTTTAGGCAACGGTTTTTTGCTACTACTTCATTTCAGCTATCTGAGGCGTATTGAGGTTTGATTCTATCTACATTATAGTAGCACGGGATTCCGGAAAGGTAATTAAAAATGTCAAAATAAACAGTGTGTTATGGCTGCTCCTTATAAGAGATGAAGGTTTGTGAGCCAGTCAGCAAACAAAAAACGGTAATTTCTCTTATGACAATACTTACGTTAAACCTCAATTCTGTAATTAAACTGACTGGAGAGCAGTTTTACAAATTATGTGAAGAAAACCCCGATCTAAAATTAGAACGCAACCCCCAAGGAGTATTGTAAATTTAACGGCTGACTCGCAAAACGGAGTACTCGATCGCATTAATTTTGAGGGATAAAATTGTTTTTCCTCTCTCGTTCCCAGCCTCAGGCTGGGAACGAGATGGTAGGAACGAGATGGTAGGAAGTTTCTACAGCCTACTTTTGATTCTTTACTTAGTTGGCTGATAGTAACGAGAGCTAGTTAGTGAGATCGCAACTAATTGTGCGGATAGATGAATGAGTTTTAGTTCATCTTCACGTAAAGTGCATGGTTGTTTCCACTGTAGGGACAGCACCGCCAAAACTTCTTCGCGGAAAGTTATGGGGATAATCAAGTGGGCTTGAACGCTGTTGGACTGATAGTGAGAAACACCTGCTAGCTTTTGATCGTTGGGTACATTTACTGAAACTTGTAGTTGCTGATTGGCAATTGCTTCTGTTGTAAGCGGATCTTGAGCGAGCCAATTTTCTACAGTTCCAGAAACACTGTAAGTCCCTTGCTTTGCAATCAAAGCGTTGCCCTCTACAAGTTGCAAAATACACCCATCTGCTGCAAAACTTTCGCCAAATGCTTTGGCAATAGGGTCAAGCGTTGCTTCTAGGCTAGAAGCTTGTTGAGTCACTTGTACCAGAACAGCCAATAACTCCATTTGGGCATTAGCGCGTCTCAATTCTTCCGTCCGTTGCTTCAGCAATTCATAGGTTTCTACTGCTCGCTGCACTACCGCCTTCAGTTCAACGGGGTCCCAGGGCTTGGTAATGTACTTGTAGACTTGTCCAGCGTTGATTGCCTCGACTAAATCTTCAATATCAGTAAAGCCTGTCAGAATAATCCTAACTGTGTCGGGAAATTGAGGAACGGTCTTGCTGAGAAACTCTGTTCCTTTCATTTCTGGCATTCTCTGGTCGGAGATAATAACTGCGACTTCTCCTTCTGATGCCAACACTTGCAGCGCATTCATGCCACTATCTGCTTTCAAAACTTGAAAATCTCGGCGGAAAGTGCGATACAGCAAATCAAGATTATCAGGCTCGTCATCAACAACCAGCATTTTTGCCTTTCTACGGCTTTCTACATTCACAAGTTGGCGGCGGATTTTATCTAATTCGGGAAGCGGACTATTCATAAAAGGGTTCCTTTAAATCTTGATTTTTTGTTATATTCCTTACTCAGCAGGCTTAAAACTTAACACAATCTAAGGCATAAGTAATCTTTAATCGTACTATGAACTGGTTATACTCACTTTTAACAAAAACTACAATAAAAATTGAAGATAAATTCAACTTTTTATATACGTATATTTACGCAAAATTAAGATTTATTAATTGTAATTGAATCTTCCTTTCTACCTTCTGCCCCCTGCCTTTGTTCTTGTAAATTTTTAACATAGTCTTCCCCTCTAAAAGCTTGCAGAAACACTTATGACTGACTTACCACCTAATGTTCAAGAGCCAAATAACAACGATGTTGCATCAGAGTTGCTGAGAAAACTCAGACAAAAGCAAGGCAACTGGGTGGAATGGGGAGTTGCGATCGCCCAACTGCAAAAACTAGGCTACAATCCCCAAGAAATTTTTGAAGCAACGGGATTTGAGCCAATTCAACAAAATCAAGTCACTGTGGGCGCACAAGTTTACAATTCTATAGAAAAAGCAAATGCATCGGCAGAAGTGCGATCGCATTACTCCACCAGAGGTAGCGATATTTTGTATGAATTTCGCCTGCTAACGCAAGAAGAAAGAACAGCTGCAGCCGAACTTGCCTTCCAAAATAAAATCGATGCTGATGGAGCAAAAGAAATCGCCAAGGCAATCAAAGAGTTTTCCCGCTTTCGTACCCTGCCAGAAGGATTTCAAAATCATCCTGGCGATGCTGTTGCCTATCAAGCTTGGAAGTTAGCCCGCCAAAACACAGACTTGCAAGAACGTTCCCGCCTGATTGCCAAAGGTTTGCGCTTTGCTTACTCGCAAACAGCAAGGAGACAAATCGAACAATTACTCACTGATTTTACCGTCGTTCCCAGTCGCCCTGCCCCTTCTCTGCCTTTTTATCGTTTAGAATCAGAAGCAGACTTACCCCGTGTCATACCAGTAGTTGGTGAATTACCACTGACACAAAATGACCTGCAAGCAGTACCCGTAATTGAGGAGATAGAACCATTTCGTATGGTTAAGTTTGCTGGAGAGCAAGCTTGGGTTCCTTTACCTGGTTGGCAGGTCTTGCTAAGTGCAGAAGATCCAGTGGTTATATTGTGTAAAAGCGATAAATTTCCCAATCAGACACAAAATCCAACAGAACCCGTGTTGGTAGTTGTAGATCGCGCTCAACGAGAATGGGACTCTAACGGTTATTTTGTAGTAGATAACTGTGGAGAATTAGATTTTCAGTGGTTTGAAACATCCCCAGAAATCCCGCTTTTGGGAAGAATCATTGTGATCGTAAAACCCAGGAGAATTTTGGATGAAAATGTAACCAAAGATTCTTGGCAAATTGATGAATAAGTAGGTATAGCAAATTTCAACCTAGTGAGGTACAAAAATTACCCCCCTCTGTCCCCCCTTACTCAGGGGGGATGAAAGGGGGGTGTACCTCATTAGACTGAGAAAGGCTATAATTTCAAACCATTCAGAACCAAGGCTGCTTGGAGCGGACGAAAATTCCTCACAATATGCCACGTAGATACGCTTTCATTTAGGGTGTCGTGAAATACCTAAAAATTTCTGTACAGTCATATCGAATAGAGGATGATGGAATGATTTTTTTAGTGTTAAATGGTGGATATTGCTAAAACTTGGCTGAAAATTTCACAAGTTAATTATTTTTCTGGCAATATTTTTTGAGGAGTGATTGTGAACACTATTTTTTCCCGTAAAAATGCTTTTCGCGTGCTAAGCTTATCGGCTGTAGCAGTTCTTGGTGTCAGCGTGCCTGCTGTTGCTCAAGTAGTAGAGACTACAAACGGCGAGCAGTTGACACCATCTTTTGAAATTGAAGCATCTCCCGAAGCGACAAGTGTTGAAGTAGGACGCTTTTATCCCCCAAATGCCTTTAGTTCATCCGTGGAGCAATCTTCTGTTCCCGAAAATACCGAAGCATCTGCTGCCGAGCTAGAACAAGTGCAGCCAGTACAAAATAATACACAAGAGGAAAATTTTAACAACGTAGTTACACCTGTTCCAGGAACTACAAACGCATCATCTGCGGCGCTTGTAACTCCCCAACAAACAGAAACACAGGTTGTGCAATCTGCCCCTCAAGTGGCACAATCCGATATTACGACTATCGATCCAGGGCGAACAACTCGCGGAGGTTCGAGTTATATCGGAATAGGAGGAAACATCGGTTTGGGTGGCGACTCTGCTTTGAGCGATGGTAACTTCATGGTTCTTAGCAAAATCGGGCTGACACGTGTTTTATCTGCCCGTCCAGCAGCAGTGATAGGAGACGATACAGCCATTCTCATTCCCGTTACTTATGACTTTTCATTTAGATCGGTAGATCCTTTCTCCGAACCCTTGCCTATTGCTCCTTATGTTGGTGCTGGTGTTGCTATTGAAACTAGCGATGATGCCGATGTTGCTTTCTTGCTGACTGGTGGTATTGATGTACCAATATCATCTCAGTTTACGGCAACAGCTGCCATCAATGCAGCATTTTTTGATGATACAGATGTAGGTTTGGCGATCGGAATTGGTTACAACTTCGGTAGTCTCTTTGGTCGATAAATAAAGACGAGAGTCAGGTGGGCTGAAGCCCACCCTACTCAATGTCTTAATCCAAAATCCAAAATCCAAAATCCAAAATCCCTTAATCCAAAATCCAAAATCCAAAATCCAAAATCCAAAATCCAAAATGGTAGATATTGGAAAAAACTTCATCGAGAAGGGGGAGGTGCAAGCCAATTCAGTAACGTTGGGACGCCCGTCCAACTTAAGGTTTGCTGAAATTGGGTCGGTTGAGCAGCCCGCCAAACGAGAGGAGTTGCTAAAATCATTCCCGCTGCTACAGTTGCAACCCCATATAGCCAAGGAGTTTGTCCAAGCTGCATGTGGGAGAAAGGGCGGTGGCGGTGGAATAATTTATCGGTAAGCCATTCCGTTGTGACTTTAAAGTTGCGACCGGGGGTTGGTAGCAGTTCCAAGTATGTTGCTTCTCGAAGCAGATGACCGGGCTGACCTTTGATTTGGACTTTATTGAATAAGTTAGCAACACCTTCGTTAAGTCCTAGTTTCATCAATGTACCGCGCAGATGGATTTGCACGGGAACAGTAGGTTTGTTTTCCGACAAAGACTCAAGATTGCGTGCGATCGCAATTCCTTGCTGATAAGCAACTTGTGCTGTTGGTGGTTGGGGATTGTCGCTATCTGTTGCACAGTCTCCCGCCACAAAGACTTCTGGAAAATCAGGGAGTTGCAATGTCGGTGTCACCACAAGCCGCCCCCGTTTGTCTCGCCTTTCTTCTGGAATTGGTAACTCCTTCAACAAAGGATTGGGAGCGGTTCCTGCAGTCCAAGCGATTGTTCCAGCTTGTAAAACCCGTGTTTGGTTGTGTTGTATGTACTCCATACCATCCGCTTGAATCTTTGTGACAGCCGCATCGAATACAAAATCCACGGGAATCACGCGACGTTTGAGCGCCCTTTGTGCAATGCAGCGCAAATTGCTGTTGACGTCACCTTTGAGGATTTCACGGCTGCGGTTGACTAAAACAACCCGAATTTCCGCAGCGTCACCGCCCAACTCATCGTACCAGATGGGTAACAAATCGGCTAATGTGCAGGCTAATTCGATACCTGCAGGTCCCGCTCCAATAATGGCAACGGTCAGCAGCGAACGCCGACGTTCTAAATCTTGAGTTTGAAGAGCTAGATGCAAACGGTGTCGTAAGTGTTTACGCAGAGCGATCGCTTCTGAACCATTGGTAAACGGCATTGTATACTCTGCTGCACCAGGAGTGTTAAAGTAAGTTGTTTTGCCACCCAGTGCTAGCACCAAGTTGCTGTAGTCAAACACTTTTCCAGACGCTACAGTCACTTTAGATTTATGTAGATGAATTGATTTCACGGTGTCTTGTACAAAGGTGACACGGCTGCCTGCTAAAAGCTCTTTGTAACGTGGATATACTTGTTCGCTATAAAGTTCTCCACTAAGTAGTTCGTACAACAACGGTTTGAAACTGAAGCGATCGCGTTGCTCAATAAGAATGATGGGATGCGAATAATTTTGATGGCTTAAGTGTAGAGCTGTAAACAGTCCAGCAAAGCCACCACCTAAGATGACTGTGGGATGAGACGCTTGCTGCATATATATATGATTTGCTGTATGTGAATTGCTTTTAGTATTGCGATTCTTAGGACAGATTAAGTGATGAACTGCTAAAGCTTGGCTGAGAAATTCAATGGAACTGGCGATAAATTTTTCATTGTTTTCTCAGGGAAAATTCAGATTGTTGTGAATTATCGGCATTATCAATTGATATACGTCAAGACGCGCCATGGCGCGTCTCGACAATTCTTTAATTTTTGTTACATAATATTGTGATGAGCTCAATATATGTTATGAATTGCCTTTTATTTCACTTCACTGGCTTCAAACTTGGCAACTTTACCTTTTTTCACGGCAACAATGACATCGTAGGTTGAACAATAAGAAAATGTGGTATCGTTGGCTTTATTATAAAGATTAACAACGTGACCGGCTCCACCGGGCTGAATACCAATTGGTTCCAAATCTCCAAAAAAGAAACGACGTAGCTGATCGCCACTACCAATCTGACCCTTATTTTTAGTTAGTAAAGCTACTTTCTGCTGTACTGATAATTCTTGTGCTGATGCTTGAACTAATAAAGGATTTATCGCTTTCAATGGTGCTTCCCATACTGTGAAAAAACCAGTTAAGGCAACTGTAGCGATTAAAGGGGCGAATTTCATTTGTGTCTCCTGTTATCCCAGACATCCAAAGCTTCTCAGTCGCTACTGAAACTCATCTGAAACTCAACCATGATTTTCATGAATTTATTCTTTAAGCTAATTTAGGATATTCTCAGCATTTTCTCAGATAAGAATAGTAGCTCAAAGTCAAAATATAATGACTAATGTTTTTATTGCGATGGTTTTATGATGACTAAACTAAGAAGATCGCCTCGCTTAATTCCCAGAATTTCGGGACAAACATATCTCTGGCTGGCAATCCTAATTTTTGGAGCATCGAGTGCAGTCACCCGCAAACTTACAGAAATTGGAGCACAACATTTCATGGATGGTCGCAATCCAATTTCTTTGTGTAATGTTTTATTTGTGGGAAACCTTTGTGCCTTAATAGTTCTGATTCTAATCTATGGGCGACAGTGGAACAAAGCAACTTTGAAACAATTGTCAAGGAAGGATTGGATCGCTTTAACAGCAGTCGCTATTTTATCAGGAGCGCTTGCGCCCGGTTTAATTTTTCAAGCACTGGGACTGACAGCGGTTAATAACGTCATCTTGGTTGGACGCTTGGAACCGCCTCTCACTCTAGCTTTATCAGTTTGGTTATTGAAGGAACGGGTAAATTTTTGGGAGTTTATAGGAGCGATCGCAGCGTTTGTTGGCGTTACTCTCACTATTGTTCTTCAGCCCCCTGGGGAAGCAATGATGAAGATGGGAGCCTTGCAAGTGGGTGTCGGAGAACTTCTGGTAGCTGCTGGATCTGTAGCTGTCGCCGCTTCCACAATTATTGGTAAAAAATATCTCTCCCAAGTCCCTTTAGGGATCTACAATATCTTTCGTACTGCTTTAGGAACCGTAATCTTTTTCTTTTTTGCTATATGGCTATACGGTCACAACCATTTTACTGATGTACTCTCACCTTTTTTATGGAAGTGGATGTTCCTTTATGGTGCTTTAATTGTCGTGGTTGGTCAATCTTTTTGGCTTAAAGGCTTGAGAAGCTCAACAGTATCTATGGCTTCCTTAGTCGGCTCCTTTACCCCTATTGCAGGAATTTTAGCAGCTTATTTAATCCTAGGCGAAGCCCCTACCCTAGCTCAATATATCGGCGGGAGCATTATTTTAATTGGCATTTTCTTAAGTCAGGTTGGTACTCGTCATCAAGCGTCTCGCAAAGGTATGTTTTCTAAGGTGGATTCTACTCAAGCAGAACAAAAGGTGGAATCCGGTGTGGGATTTAAGGGGATCTGAAAGATATGTATTATAAATTTCAGATTTTAATTATCATGTAAAAGGGAATGGGCTTTAGCCTTACCTACCAAAATCGGTAATGTTAGAGCAAAAAGGGAGCAGTAGGGTTGGTATTGCCCTCCAAAAGCCTGTTGTGGTGGGCTTTAATCCTACCTACGGAAATTTAATAAATCAAATTAAATTGATGCATCTCAGCCGAAGCTTAAAATTTATTCAGGAAAAACTCATGTTTTTTCTTAATAAAAATATTAGATTAGAATTGTAAGCCAAAAACAGATTTATTTTAGAAGTCCCATACTTCACTTGACTTATGAATTTAAGAACGCAATATACACAGATGAGTTATTTTCATGAATTTTTTAGACAAATTAAACAGAAAATTAGCCAGAGTTATTGGCGCTCGAATCGATCCATCATCGTTACAATTCCGCCTAACTATTGAAATAATTGCTATCTTTACGATTGGATTCAGTAGTTTTACAATGTGGATAGGTTGGGAAATAAGACAGTTTCTCATTATGACTTATCAACAATATGGTATCCCTAATGATAACCATAGATTTTTGATTACGCTCGAAGGTTTGGGAGCTGTAAGCGTTCTGTTGCTTGTTACTACTACAGTTCTCACATTTATGTTCGTCAGGCGATCGCTCTTACCGTTACGACAAATGAATCAGTGGGTAGCAACTTATGCTACAGAACTGAATCTATATCAATCGCAGTTAAGTAGGACACCTAGCGAAGTGAAAGCTATAGCCAAAACCTGGGATGAATTGTTAACAAGGCTTTCACAAGTGAAAGAACAACAGCAACAGTTTACCAACGACTTGGCTCACGAGTTACGCACGCCTCTTAGCATGGTTTATGCGTATTTACAAAGAACTTTGCAACGCAGCCAGAATCTGACAGAACTGGAAAGAGAGGCTTTGGAGATGGCGTTTTCTGACGCAGAACGAATGACTTATGTCTTACAAGGCTTACTAGAATTAGCACGGGCAAGTAGCAGTGCAATGCCCTTGCAAACGAAACCACTTATCTTAAATAATGTAATTGCAGACATAGCACAGATGGCAGAAAAATTTGAGTATCGAGCCATCCAGCTTAAGCTTACCTCATTTCCTATTAAAGTAAAAGCAGAACGCGATCGGCTAATGCAGGTGTTAAATCATTTAATTGATAATGCTTTTCAATATTCTGATGTGGGTGAAGCAGTGACAGTGCAGCTAGCTTTGGTTAATGGTTGGGCAGTCATTCAAGTTAGCGACAAGGGCTGTGGCATTCCCCTGTCCGAACAGTCGCGTATTTTTGAACCGTTTTACCGAGTCGATCCATCCCGTACCCGTTCGACGGGGGGAATAGGCTTAGGTTTACCGATCGTAAAACGCCTTGTAGAGCGCATGGGGGGTAAGGTGAGTATTCGGTCAGAACCCGGTCATGGCAGCACTTTTATTTTAAGATTACCTGCATTAGGAGAAAAAATATGACAGCACATATCCTCCTGGTTGAAGATGAAGTTAAACTGGCACGATTTGTCGAATTGGAACTTGACAGTGAAGGTTACAAAGTCAGCGTAGCCCATGATGGTATCACTGGTTTGACCTTAGCACGGGAATCATCGCCAGATTTAGCAATTTTAGATTGGATGTTACCCGGTTTATCGGGTTTGGAACTTTGTCGCCGCTTGCGTGCCACTGGGAACAAAATGCCAGTGATTTTGTTGACAGCAAAAGATGAAGTGAGCGATCGCGTTGCCGGTTTAGATGCGGGTGCTGACGATTATGTAGTTAAACCTTTCAGTATTGAGGAATTGTTAGCGAGAATTCGCGCCCATTTGCGTCGCACTCAAGAAACAGAAGAAGATTGGTTGCAGTTTGAAGACTTAAAGCTCAATCGCACCACACGTGAAGTATTTCGAGGCAATCGAGCTATTGAGCTAACAGCAAAAGAGTTTGATTTATTGGAGTATCTCCTCAGTCATCCCCGTCAAGTATTTACCAGAGACTTAATTCTAGAGAAAGTTTGGGGCTATGACTTTATGGGAGATTCCAATATTATTGAAGTTTATGTCCGCTACCTGCGTCTTAAGCTTGAAGAAAATAATGAAAAGCGTTTGATTCATACCGTGCGTGGGGTGGGGTATGCCTTGCGAGAGTAGTAGAATCCTTGTAACCAATTTTACAGCATTTCTTAACTAAAGAAAGCACGGAATTTTCTTTTTGTGGTACGGGCGTTCCCAACCGTACCACAAGATACAAAAGAAGTAAGATGTTTCTCAAACATTCTTAGGTATACCTTGGAAAATGCACTACCTGCTGAGTCAGTGACACTCTTTCGTTTAAAGTAGAACTGACATGAACGCGATCGCGCCCTTGCCTTTTTGCCTGAAACAGTGCTTCTTCTGCTGCATTTATCAGTAAATCTGGTGAATTTTCCGTAGTTGGTGTGACAGATACAACTCCAACACTGATACTCAGCACTTCAGAAGGCAATCCGTCAATACCTGGTAAATTGTATGGAATTCCCAATGCTTTCACTTTATCTCGCATATTTTCCCCAACTTTCACCACTTCCTTGGCATTCACATAGGGCAATATTGCTGCAAATTTTGTACCCCCATAACGCACTAAGCTCGATTGCTTTTGCTGAATGCACTGACTTATGGCACTGGTAATTTGTTGCAAAGCAGCATCTCCAGCCACATAACCGTGTATATCATTGTACCACTTAAAATAATCTATTTCACATATAATCAGTGACAGGGGTAACAACTCTTGTCTCCACTGCTGCCAAGATGTTTCTAGATATTGCTTAATATAGGTACGACTGACACTTTGAACCTGTTGCTCAACTTTGTTTGAAAGTTTGACTTGTTGCTTTTCTAAAGTCGATTGTTGCATTGAAGCATCTAAATGTTTTTCTACAAGTTGTTGGCTGAAATAGAGGCGATACAGTTGGCAACTTGGTTTTGCTTGATTGCCATCTAATTGAATCAAACCCATGCTTTCTAACTTAAAAGCTGCTAGGGCGTCTAATTGCACGCTTTCATTAGCCGTAACGACTTGTAGGAGCGCTGATGCCAGTTCTGGTTGTTCTCGCACCATTGCCAAATGATTTCTCAAATGGTTGCTGTAAATACCAGCTGCTGTTGGAGATGTTTCCAACAACTGCTGTAGTGTCATTTCCTCACGGTGTAGGTGATAAAATGCCAAGTTTATCAGATAGGGATGTCCCCCTACCATAGCCATTAGTTGTTGGCTGGATCTGCTATCAATCCAATTCAATCCATAACGCGATGCCAAATCTTGCACTTCCTCTAAAGTAAACTGAGGCAGCTTAATTGATAGCCCAACATTAAAAGGAGATTGATTAATTTTGAGAGGAATGTGTATTTCGGTGGAATGAACAATGATCAATCGCAAGTTTTGCCAAATTTCTACCGTCCGTCCCACTTCATGCCAAAATCGTAGCATTGACAGAAAATCATTGGCTATCTGGAGATGCTCAAAAAGTCTGTTGACTTCATTCAAAGCTAAAAAAATGGGAGCATTGATTTGTTCGAGCAGATATTCCTCAAAATAAATTTTGCAGCTCACCTTGCTGCCCATGTCTTCATCCCAATAATCATCAAGTTTGTTATTGAGGTTTAACTGTCTGCTGACATTCGCACAAAACCAGCGCAAAAACTTGTCGAGGGAAGTAAATAACGTTTCGTCCGTCTCCTGAAAGTCTATGTACGCAATTCTATAATTGTAATTTTGGGCACAAGCTATCATTCTGTTAAGGAGTGAACTCTTGCCCATCTTTCTTGGAGCTTTAATACGGATAAGGCATCCCGGCTTGGTAATTTCCTTATATGCCATTTCTTCTATCCGCAAGCGATTGATATACAGTGAAGAGTTTAGTGGTACAGGTCCACCGGGGTACTCTATTTCCGTCCTTGTATCCACAAAACTTTTCTCTGTATAAAAAGTATTATCCTCTACAGAATTTGCAGCTTTGTTCTCTGGTTGTGTTTGTACAAAACTGTGCTGTGTTTCTTGCTTGGGTTCTCCTTCGTTTTGCTGATACCGTGCTAAAACAAGATGTAAATTTTTCTTTGTTACTCTTTGCCCAATCGCTTCCGACAGGTCATGCCACAATTGAGAGCCAACTTCTTTAAAGTAATTGCTACCATAGCCAGAGTCTTTGGCCATTTCACCATAGCCTTTACCTTGCCATGATTGGCACAAAATGACTTTTTCAATAGGGCTAAGCTGTCTAGATAGTAAGACTTGCTCGACAATATCTAGAACTAGATCGGCATTCATTTATTTTATGATTGGTGTATTTTTACTTAAATTTTTATTTTACAATCCTATGGTAACTTCGCACTTTAACGCAAGCAGCGCGAGTTGTTTGTCTAAATACGACACCAGAATCACATAGATATTGTAAAGCTTTTGTATTGTCAATATAACTAAAGCTGTTGTTTGTATGGCGATCGCAGACTATTCCTCACCTCCTGTGGTTGTGTTTTCTTTTACGCTTCTCTATAATTATACAGAATATTCTAAGTAAATCCCGTAACTTTCTGAGATTTTTTAGCACTTTCGTCTAAATTGTATTAATAAATACTAACACTGGTTAGCAGTTACCCCAATAACCACTAACCAATAACCACTAACCCATGTTATTCATTCATATTGTGATAGGTAGCGACAGCAGAAGGAGAGATGCGATTTAAGTAGCGGAATATCCAGTATTTAAAAATGGTATCTAAGATGACTGGAAATGTAGCAATAAAGAGAAAGATGAAATCATGATTAGCTGGCAATCCCCAGTGCCGCGATACACCTTCTAAAATCACTTCCCAACCATGAGGAGAGTGGAACCCTACAAAGATATCAGTAAATAGGATAATGATAAAAGCTTTGGCGCTATCACTTAAACCGTAAACAACATGGTCAAAAAAATCTTTCAGCACAGCAATTTCTCGCTTGCTTATAAGTAAAAGCCAAGTGAAAGCGATGACGGATAATATATCAGCAAAAACGTTTTTGATAGCATTCCCACTTTCATGCTGAAATTCTTCAGCAATTTCACGAGCCTTATGTTTTACCTCAACTTCCATCTGCTCTTGAGACAAAGGTTCACCATTGCCAATCAAACTATTAAATTTCAGGCGTTCTTCAAATCTTTCAAGTTCTGTGAGTGCCTCCTCTTCCATTTCATAATTGAGAAATATTTTGACTTGCTCGGAATGTTTGCTAAAGTAAGATTCAACAATGGGTCCTACAAACACAGCTTTTGATATTTGATGAGTCAAAATGGGAACTATGATGAGCAGTAGAAGAAACCTAACAGATATTATGGTTCTTTTTTGAGTGTTACGGAAATTTTTAACAACGTCTTGTTCTGCATTCGGATCTAACTCAACTTGCAAGCGAGTGATAGTGTTAAAAATCGAACGAGGTAGCACTCCAGTAGTGTTTGTCTTACTACGAGGAGTGTTATCTGGCTTATTTTTTGAATGATTGTGCAGTTTTGTTGGATTTAAAGAAGGTTCTACTGGTACAATTTTACTCTGAGGTGATATAGTATCAGGTGCTACTTCATCAGGCTTAAAAGTGTTATATTTTGTTATAACTTCATCAATGAAGTTTAGTTTTTCTAAAATAACTGTAGGAGGTGAGTACTCAATACCCACTTGCTTTGCAGTTTTTTGATTGGATTCATCGAGGAAAAAACGGCTAAACTTGAATTCTGTTAACCGCATCCGAATGATTTTTAATTGTCTTTTTAATTCTGACTCAAAATAGTCCATAACGCTACTGCTATGTCTAGTTAAGTCGAAGTTAATTTTATTACCATTAAAATGCTCGTCTTCTATTGCCTTGATTTGCAAAGCAGCCTTATATGCCTTATCTATAGAACGCTCTGATGTTTGTAAGTAACGGTAATAAGCCTTCAGTAGAAAAGGGTAGATCTTTTGGCGGTAAAGAGAATTAATCATTTGTGCCAGCAATTATCTAACATTGTTTTGTATCTCTTAAACTTACGTTAACGTATCAGTCTCCTACTAGATAGGAGTTGGGGGTTAGGGGTTGGGGGT
>NZ_WJFC01000258.1 GCF_009725235.1 Scytonema sp. UIC 10036 | reverse complement strand
ATCATAGATTCAATTATTAGATATTTATAAAAGTTAAAACATATGTCTTTTTTAATTATTTGTGCGCTAGCAGTTCTGTTTTTTTTCATATTAAAAAAAGCATTTGGTAAAGAGAAAATAATAAAGAGACATGGAAATTTGTCAGAAATAAGAAAAGCATATAAAAATTTTAGACACAAAATAAAAAAAGAAGACTTAGCTCGAAGACATAGAGAAAATCTTCAAAGATTGGATAGTGAAAATACTAAACGGCAACTGATAGAACTTAGTAGAGAAATTGAGCACATGTTACTACTAAGAAAAGAATCAGATATGACATCACAATTAATTCAGAAAGTCAAGCTAGCGATGAAAGATTTCATTAAACAAGAAAACTATAATGCATTGATAGAAATCTATGACATTCTGGTCTCAAAAAATCAAATCAATAAAAATAATTTTTTAGCTTCTGTTTTAGAAAAATACGGTTCAAAATAAAAATTTGGAGAAAAAGATATGGCAGCATCAGAGGAATTAGCAAATTTTTTGATGGGTTTTGTAAATTCAGTTAGAACAAGAAGCCTAGAATGGAAGCAAGAAAAACTTGGTGAAATTATTGAGATACAGCGTAGAAGTGCAACAGCAACTCGTGAACTACATGAAGAACTTAAAAAAAAGGAAGCAATTCTTAAATATGAAATAGACAAAATTAATGTCCAAGGTGAAGCAGAATTACAAATGCTTAAGGATAAATATAATCAAGAAATAAATGACTATAAGGAATTTTTAAAAGCCATTGATGAACTGAAGGACAAACTTAAGCAATCATATTCTCAAATGCCATTAACTCTTATTTTAAGCGTCCATCGTCATGCGAAACACTTGTTGAATAGTATGTGGGAAGCAAGCGATATAGAGGATAAGATTTTACTAGAGCGTAAATTTACAAAATTTTTAGTAACGATACATGAAGATACGACTCTTCTTTTAAATGCCAGTGGAAATCCCCCAACTCTACCGCAAAAAACAATAGATATGATGAATGAAGAATGAGACTGATGCATTCCAGTCTCACAAGTTTATATAAGCCCTGCTACATGACTTTTTTAAGCAAAACCTACGCAGTATTGTCTTAGCACCGTTAATTTTGAAAGTGCTAACGTCCATAATCTTGTTTTGAACAATGGAACTGTAATTGAGTTCTGCGATCGCGATTGGTGAAACTGAGGTTAGCTGAATATCAAACAGGATGTAGGTTTCCTAAATTTGTGGAAGCACTTTGATATCTACACCATATTTCTGACCGATTTCATACAACTTTGCCAATTGCTCTTTCAATGCTTCAGCTAATTTCTCGTCTGGTGGTACGATAGTCTTCTTACCTTTTGGTACTAAATACAAGACGTACAGCGAAATAAAATCAACTAAAGTTCCCAATCCCGGTAAAGCATGTTTGTCTGCTTGTTTTCCTGCAAGGAGAATAGCCAAACCACCTTCTATCGAGTTCCTTGTTACCTCTAAAAATTGACTGATGAGTTCTTGGACAAAGTCTTGCGGGGAAAGGTTTTCTAACTTTTGTAAATTGGGAGTAAATTCATATCCTGCTGCTGTTGCTTGTTCTTGAACGCACCACTGAGTAAATTCTTGCAGCGCTTCATCACTTAGGTGTAAAAGATATTTGTGTAATGTTGGTTCTGTCACAAGTTCACCAATGTAAATGTATGTAAAGAAGAGAATGCCACAAACTCGTCGCAAAGTTATCCTCAGCGCTTTTGCGACGAGTTTGTGATACCAATTTGAACAAAGAGTGCGATAGATTGTTAGTTCAAATCAAGTCTAGACAGGACTTTCTCAATCCAAAATCTAAAATCTAAAATCCAAAATGGTATGAGATTATTTATGCTGTCCGAAAACGTGCGAGTTCTTGACCCGTTTTCGCATCGTGAGCATGAACAGTACAAACGAGACAAGAGTCAAACGATCGCGCTACGTGTCCAACTTCAATAGGATCGCTCTTGTCCACAATAGGCGTTCCAATCAAAGCTTCTTCAATAGGTCCGCGTACCCCTTGAGCATCTCTTGGTCCTACGTTCCAAGTTGTGGGAGCAATCACTTGGTAGTTTTTAATCTTGCCATTTTCTAATTCCACCCAATGGCATAGAGAACCCCGTGCTGCTTCTGTTGCACCCCAACCACGTCCGTCTTTTTCCGTTGGTTTAATATACCAAGGGTCATTTAACCGGAACTCACGCAAGCAATGTTCTGCTTGTCGGTACAGCTTGACAATTTCATGCACTCGTGCCAACTGACGCAGGTGAGTACTTGCTCCACCCATTGCCTTGAATGCATTCAAGATAAATCCATCGTAATGCTGCCAAGATTCGCCATGTGTGCCGCCTGCTACTAACTGACGTGCAAGTGCTCCTGCTTCCAAACGTCCATAGTCTTGATGGCGGACTGCAGTTGCCCAAGAGTAGGCATTTTCAAAGTCTTTGTCGTTCTGCTCAATTGGTTGAGTCACGCGATTAAAAGGATGAATATCTTCTGTCCCTTCGTCATACCAGGCGTGAGTGGTATTTTCGCGAGCAAAAGTATGATCCATGAGAGTGTGAGTATCACTAAAACTGTCATACACGCCACTCTTCATAATCATGGCAGCATTGCGGGTAGCAATTGTAGGCTTTTGGTACTTATCTTCATGGGGTAAATATCCCCAAGTCACATACTTACCTACACCTGCACCATACTTATCTAAACCAATATCCAAACCCATGCGCCAGTAAAAACCTAAGTCAGAATTGGCATGACTTGGACTTTCTTCCAGCCAAACCATAAAGTCTTCATAGGTTTTGATTTGTTCATAACGTTCTAAAGAACAACCCAACCACACTGGTTCTAACCAATTGGTGCGGAAATATTCTAGAATTGACCATGCACGGGTAATGTCCGTTAAAGTCGGGGCGCACATCACACCACCAGGCACCATGTAGCTAGAATGAGGCCACTGTCCCCCCAGTAATGCATAAATTTCTACTGGCTTACCAGAAATTGTGACACCGAGTTCGTAGGATTTACCAGTAAAGGCTGCAAAGCGCCTGCAAGCTTCTTCATAAAAAGAACTTTGCTGGTACTTTTTATGTGTCAGATCGATAGCAAATAGACCGTAAAAGTAGCGGGGAATGCTTTGAATTGTTTCAACGATTTGACCGAGATTTCTTGCTAAAATCGCATTGCGTGGAACCTCCGTTCCCCATGCTGTATCTAATGCCCAAGATGCACAAGTCAAGTGAGAACCACCGCAAATACCGCAAATACGAGGTGTTGCAATTAATCCTGCTTGCGGATCTTTGCCTCTAAGAATAATTTCAAATCCGCGAAAAAGTTCGGCATGAGTCCAAGCGTTAACCACATACCCATCTTCTATATCTACGCGAACATCTAAATCACCCTCGACTCTTCCAACGGGCGATATATCTAATGTTTGGATTGTCATTTTTGTCTTTGGTTAGTGGTTAGTGGTTAGTGGTTAGTAGTTGGTGGTTAGTGGTTAGTGGTTAGTAATTAGTTATTATTAACGACTAACAACTAACAACTAACAACTAACTAAACTGTAAAAATATCTTCTTCTGCCCAAGTGGGTACCATGTTCTTAGCGACAACGGTAAGAAAAGCATAGTCTTGTCTTTTCATACCGGGCGGTATGTCTTTGGGCACTCCCATCAGGGTTTGTGTCTTAAACACTGTTCCTGGTTCGAGATCGTAAAAGGGGAATTCTGGTTCGGTACAACCCAAACACGGCATTCCCGCACGGGTTTTGGAGGAGACTCGGTTCCATAAAATCCGGTTGCATGAAGAATGAGTCATGGGACCGCGACAACCCAAGTCGTAGAACAAGCATCCTTTGCGCTGACCAAACTCCGCAACTGATGCTTTGTAGGCAAAATGGACGTTACGGGTACAACCTGTTTGTGTAAAACTTTTGAAAAACGTTTGCGGGCGATTGAATTCGTCAAGGGTTACGTCGTTCAAACGCCCTGTTGCGATCGCGACTAATATTTGACTGATCCAGTCAGGATGAGCGGGACATCCAGGGATATTAATGACTGGAAGACCGGCTTGAGATCGATATTCTGTTCCTAAAAAACCACCCTTTTGCCGTTTGAGAAATTGCAATCCCTGCGATTGGCTGGGGTTGGGTGCAGTGGCTGGTATTCCTCCCCATGTTGCGCAGTCTCCTACTGCTACAACAAATTTGGCAGCTTTTGATAAATCCAGCAACCAATCTTTCATGGGGCGATCGGCAAACCGATTCCAGTGACCTGTCCCGTTAGGAGCATTAACCACAGTACCTTCAAAGACTAAGATGTCGAGAGGGATTTTTCCAGAAATACAGTCTCGCAAAAGTGCTTGTAAGTTATCACCTAGTTCCAGTCCCAAAGACGGATGCCATAGGACTTTAATGCCAAAATCAGCGATTAAATCGCAGACGGTAGGTTCTTCAGCATTCAAAAATGATATGGTGTTGCCCGAACAGGCACCACCTTGCAACCAGAGTACGTTAGTCATCTGTGGTGTATTTTTATTGCCGACAATAATTAAGGGTTAGGGGGTAGGGAGTAGGGGTTGGGGAGAAGGATGAGTCCAAAGACTACATCATGATTGAAACCTCTGTAGGTACAGGGTTCCTTTTACCCCTAACCCCTACCCCCTAACCTCTAGCCCTTCTCGTTCAAACGATCGGTTCAGTAGAGTCTCAACAAAGACAATTTGGTAAGTAAGAATGTATGAAAAAGAGGCTTGGATCGGGAGTGGCGTTGAAGATCCAAGCCTCTCCAACAGCGAGGAAATTATGCCAACGGTGGCACATTACCTATGGAAATTTTTTAAAACAAGACTTAGCGAAACTGCGTGAGAGCCTTACCTGTTAACCAACATTTCTATTTTATTATGAATTATTTTGCCATGTGGTGCTTCACGAGCGATCTAAAATTCATTAAACCATGACAACAACTGAAGCCTTTCATCACTTGCGTTGTTTTTGCGCTCGCGTACCTTAAAATCTTATATTTATACAGGTGTCACTAGCTCTTTACTGCACATTCAATTGATAGATTTATTGTCCTGTGGGATTTGCATATTCTTGTCTTTCCTAAAGTAGCGGTATAACATCGAGAAGATAGAGTCTAAATAATGATGTCTATGTTGTGGCTTCTGTATCATTAGAAAATCCAAATTTTTTTAGAAAATTTTTTTAAAACTTAGATAAGTATCATAAGGTATTTTAAATAAATTTTTGTTATGTATTTCTAGAAAAACTGAGCAGATTTTTGAAGAAATTCTTAAGAATTATGACAGTATATTACTAGTTTGATATCAGGTGATGTTAATTTAATAGGAGATTTTTTGTTACTTTCACTAGGAATTCTCCTATCTCTTATTGGTGGTGCTCTTGGTGGAATGCTTAGAGCAAAGAGTTTGTTATCAATTTTCTGCTACACTGGCAGCTTATTAGGTCTGCGGTGTCATTCCCGCATCATTGTAGGTAGCATACTACAGATTTACTGAATTAACCATTCAATTACGAACAAATAATTATTTGGTCATGGTCACTGGTCCTGTTATAGAGACATTTATGTTCAGATTGCGTGGTTTCTGCTAATTATTTTCAAAGGAAGTTATTTCGCGATCAGTTTATTTTATCAAACAAATAGCGATCGCGACTATCATAGGTTCGTTATCTTAGTCTCACTAGCATTAATCAAACTCCCTTATTATAGCAGTTGCAACATCTAGCTTACTGACAGGTATAATGATGCTTCCTCTTCAAAGACTTCAAATGCAGTAGGTTGAATGTTAGCGATCCGTTAACCGTTACAATTAAGAGCCAGAATAAATTATACATGACTCAAGAAACACTTGAAGAATTAGTTAAAGAAATCAGCCGATTTGAAGCAATTATTGTTGAATGGGTGAAACCATAGAGGTGTAGCTGCTGGTTTGAAACGGGCAATTGAAGCTTACACAAGAAGCATTGACACGTTTAATTAAAAGTGTTAAGCAGAATCATGCAGCCCTACGCAATGCTGTTCAAGACGAAGTCGTGTATGGAGTTTTGCTGTATAACGAACTTATAAACTCCCGTAGCGCCTTATCACAACGCATTCAAGAAGCTCTTGAGCAAGTCGTCAGGTTAAAAAGCATAATGGAGATTCAGCTTGTACTATTAACCACAGACACGGTAGAAGTAAATAATAGGAGCTGCGGTCATTGTCCGCTTCCAATCTCACATTATCTCAAAGCATCGAACAGGCAATAAAAACATATTGTCTGAAATTACGCACGTTATAGCATTCATTGATTTGTTAGAGGATGTTTGAAAAGTCTCCCTTGTATAAGATCTCTAACCCTCTTCCAAGAGGAATAATTTCTCAAAGTCTCCATTTTAAGGAGGATTAAGGAGGAGCTAAAGTTTGGATACCTCAGCCATACTTTCAAACATCCTCTGGAACAGTTCCCGATTTCTCAAGGGATACACTGGGAATGAGGGGTATCACCTCATTCGCCAATTTCTGTTCTCTTCCCAGCTAGAAGCTCCCGTACCCATCTTCTTGTGCGCAACTCCAAGATACCTCATCATATATTCTGCTCGATCATCGCAAGTATCCAGCCGGATTCTCACTTTCAGGTGCGATCGCACTTAAGTAGCTGCTTTTATACCTTGTACCTACATGAGACAAACTCATTTGAGCAGTTGCATAACTCCGTAAAGAATTTCTGCCTGTTGCTTTCTGGTCATAATTAAGGAATTGAATTTAAAAACATTCTGACTAAATAATATAATAGATATCATCTTTTTTAAACGCATAAAATTGAAGAAAGCAAATACGCAAGGTCGAGGATTCTGGGGTGTATTTGCTTCTTATTGACAAACATCTACTGCTATTATATGCCACTCGTGATTTGACACGATAAAGTTTAGCCATGCATGTACGCGTTTTGCAAAAGGTTACTGCGCACTTCACTTGAAGATCTTGAAGCGAAGATGGGGTTGAACGTCAAAGTATCTATTTATGCTTTTGGCGATAAGCGGAACGCTTTTCTCAGAGCATCAAGTTGTATCGAGAGCAGGGACTGCTTCGTTCGCGAGCAACTTAACCGCTTTGATTCTCCCCAAAGCCATTTCCAAATGGCTTTGCTGGGAGAATCAAAGCGGTTAAGTTGCTCGCGAACGAAGCAGTCTGCTCTCGATACAACTTGATGCTCTGAGAAAAGCGTTCGCTTATCGCCAAAAGCAAATAGATACTTTGACGTTCAACCCCATCTTCGCTTCAAGATCTTCAAGTGAAGTGCGGAGTAACTTTTGCAAAACGCGTACATGCATGCTAAAGCTTTATCGGTGTCAAACTCACGAGTGCGCATAAATAGCAGTAGATGTTTGTAATTAGAAGCAAATACACCCCAGAATCCTCGACCTTGCGTACTTTGCTTTCTTCAATTTTATGCGTTTAAAAAAGATGATATCTATTATATTATTTAGTCAGAATGTTTTTAAAGTCAATATCCTTAATTATGACCAGAAAGCAACAGGCAGAAATTCTTTACGGAGTTATGCAACTGCTCAAATGAGTTTGTCTCATGTAGGTACAAGGTATAAAAGCAGCTATTAAGTGCGATCGCACCTGAAAGTGAGAATCCGCTGGATACTTCGCGATGATCGAGCAGTAATATATGATGAGGTATCTGTGGAGTTGCTGCACAAGAAGATCGGGTACGGTACTTCTAGCTGGGAACGAGAGACAGAAATTGGCGAATGAGGTGATACCCCTCATTCGCCAGTGTATCCCTTGAGAAATCGGGAACTGTTCCAAGAGGAGTTTGAAAAGTATGGCTGAGGTATCCAAAACTTTAGCTCCTCCTTAATCCTCCTTAAAATGGAGCTTTGAGAAATTATTCCTCTTGGAAAGGGTTAGAGATCTTATACAAGGGAGACTTTTCAAACATCCTCTAACAAATAATGAATGCTATACGTGCGTAATTTCAGACAATATGTTTTTATTCCTGTTCGATGCTTTGAGATAATGTGAGATTGGAAGCCACAATGACCGAAGCTCCTATTAATTTACTTCTACCGTGTCTGGTGTTTAATAGTACAAGCTGAAATCTCCATTATGCTTTTTAACCTGACGACTTGCTCAAGAGCTTCTTGAATGCGTTGTGATAAGGCGCTACGGGAGGTTTATAAGTTCGTGATACAGCAAAACTCCATACACGACTTCGTCTTGAACAGCATTGCGTAGGGCTGCATGATTCTGCTTAACACTTTTAATTAAACGTGTCAATGCTTCTTGTGTAAGCTTCAATTGCCCGTTTCAAACCAGCTACACCTCTATGGTTTCATCCATTCAAATAATTGCTTCAAATCGGCTGATTTCTTTAACTAATTCTTCAAGTGTTTCTTGAGTATGTATAATTTATTCTGCTCTTAATTGTAACGGTTAACGGATCGCTAACATTCAACCTACTGCATTTGAAGTCTTTGAAGAGGAAGCATCATTATACCTGTCAGTAAGCTAGATGTTGCAACTGCTATAATAAAGGGAGTTTGATTAATGCTAGTGAGACTAAGATAACGAACCTATGATAGTCGCGATCGCTATTTGTTTGATAAAATAAACTGATCGCGAATAACTTTCCTTTGGAAAATAATTAGCAGAAACCACGCAACTGAAACATAAATGTCTCTATAACAGGACCAGTGACCATGACCAAATAATTACTTGTTCGTAATTGAATGGTTAATTCAGTAAATCTGTAGTATGCTACCCTACAATGATGCGGGAATGCACCGCAGACTAATAAGCTGCAAGTGTAGCAGAAAATTGATAACAAACTTTTGCTCTAAGCATTCCACCAAGAGCACCACCAATAAGAGATAGGAGAATTCCTAGTGAAAGTAACAAAAAATCTCCTATTAAATTAACATCACCTGATATAAACTAGTGAATATACTGTCATAATTCTTAAGAATTTCTTCAAAAAATCTGCTCAGTTTTTCTAGAAATACATAACAAAAATTTATTTAAAATACCTTATGATACTTATCTAAGTTTTATATAAAAATTTTCTTAAAAAATTTTGGATTTTCTATTGATACAGAAGCCACAACATAGACATCATATTTAGACTCTATCTTCTCGATGTTATACGCTACTTAGGAAAGACAAGAATATGCAAATCCACAGACATAATCTATCAATTGAATGTGCAGTAAAGAGCTAGTGACACTGTATAAATATAAGATTTTAAGGTACGCGAGCGAAAAACAACGCAGTGATGAAGGCTTCAGTTGTTGTCATGGTTTAATGAATTTAGATCGCTCGTGAAGACCCATGGCAAAAAATTCATAATAAAATAGAAATGTTGGTTAACAGTAGCTCTCACGCAGTTTCGCTAAGTCTTGTTTTAAAAAATTTCCATAGTATTGCCCCGTTGGCATAATTTCCTCGTGTTGGAGAGGCTTGATCTTCAACGCACTCCGATCCAAGCCTCTTTTTCATACATTCTTACTTACAAATTGTCTTTGTTGAGACTCTACTGAACCGATCGTTTGAACGAGAAGGGCTAGAGGTAGGGGTAGGGTTAGGGTAAAAGGAACCCTGTACCTACAGAGGTTTCAATCATGATGTAGTCTTTGACTCATCCTTCTCCCCACCTACTCCTACCCCTAACCTTAATTATTGTGGCAATAAAAATACACACAGATGACTAACGTACTCTGTTGCAAGTGGTGCTGTTCGGCAACACATATCATTTTGATGCTGAAGAACCTACGTTGCGATTTAATCGCTGATTTTTGCATTAAGTCTATGGCATCCGTCTTTGGACTGGAACTAGGTGATAACTTACACATTTTGCGAGACTGTATTTCTGGAAAATCCCTCTCGACATCTTAGTCTTTGAAGGTACTGTGGTTATCTCTAACGGACAGTCACTGGAATCGGTTTGCCGATCGCCCATGAAAGATTGGTTGCTGGATTTATCAAAGCTGCAAATTTGTTGTAGCAGTAGAGATGCGCAACATGGGGAGGAATACACCACTGCACCCAACCCCAGCCAATCGCAGGATTGCAATTTCTCAAAGGCAAAAGGGTGGTTTTTTGGAAAGAATATCGATCTCAAGCCGGTCTTCCAGTCATTAATATCCTGATGTCGCTCATCCTGACTGGATCAGTCAAATATTAGTCGCATCGCAACAGGGCGTTTGAACGACGTAACCCTGACGAATTCAATCGCCGCAAACGTTTTTCAAAGTTTTACACAAACAGTTGTACCGTAACGTCCATTTTGCCTACAAAGCATCAGTTGCGGAGTTTGGTCAGCGCAAAGGATGCTTGTTCTACGACTGGTTGTCGCGGTCCCATGACTCATTCTTCATGCAACCGATTTTATGAACCGAGTCTCTCCAAACCCGTGCGGAATGCCTGTTTGGTTGTACCGACAGAATTCCCTTTTACGATCTCGAGACAGGAACAGTGTTTAAGACACAAACCCTGATGGAGTGCCCAAAGACATACCGCCGTATGAAAAGACAAGACTATGCTTTTCTTACCGTTGTCGCTAAGAACAATGTACCCACTTGGCAGAAGAAATATTTTACAGTTAGTTAGTTGTTAGTTGTTATTGTTAGTCGTTAATAAAACTAATTACTAACACTAACCAAACACCAACTACTAACACTAACCACTAACCACTAACAAGACAAAATGACAATCCAAACTTAGATATATCGCCCGTGGAAGAGTCGAGGTGATTTAGATGTTCGCGTAGATATAGAAGATGGTATGTGTTAACGCTTGACTCATGCGAACTTTTCGCGATTTGAAATTATTCTTAGAGGCAAGATCCGCAAGCAGATTAATTGCAACCCGTATTGCGGTATTTGCGGTGGTTCTCACTGACTTGTGCATCTTGCATTAGATACAGCATGGGGAACGGAGGTTCCACGCAATGCGATTTTAGCAAAAATCTCGGTCAAATCGTTGAAACAATTCAAGCATTCCCGTACTTTTACGGTCTATTTGCTATCGATCTGACAATAAAAGTACCAGCAAAGTTCTTTTATGAAGAAGCTTGCAGCGTTTGCAGCCTTTACTGTAAATCCTACGAATCGTGTCACATTCTGGTAAGCCAGTAGAAATTATGCATTACTGGGGACATGGCTCATTCTAGCTACATGGCCTGGTGTGTGATGTGCGCCCCGACTTTAACGACATTACCCGTGCATGGTCAATTCTAGAATATTTCCGCCAATTGTTAGAACAGTGTGGT
This sequence comes from Scytonema sp. UIC 10036, assembly GCF_009725235.1. The sequence continues at coordinate 6,423 of NZ_WJFC01000258.1, read as the reverse complement.
TGGTTGTTCTTTAGAACGTTATGACAAATCAAACCTATGAAGACTTTATGGTTTGCTGAAGAAGTCCAAGTCATGCCAATTCTGACTTAGGTTTTTACTGGCGCATGGTTTGGATATTGGTTAGATAGTATGGTGCAGTGTAGTAAGTATGTGACTTGGGATATTTCCATGAATAAGTACAAAAGCTACAATTGCTACCCATGCTGCCATGATTATGAGAGTGCGTGTATGACAGTTTTAGTGATACTCACACTCTCATGATCATACTTTTGCTCGCGAAATACACTCACCCTGGTATGACGAAGGGACAGAAGATATTCATCCTTTTAATCGCGTGACTCAACAATTGAGCAGAACGACAAAGACTTTGAAAATGCCTACTTTGGGAACTGCAGTCGCCATCAAGACTATGGACGTTTGGAAGCAGGAGCACTGCACGTCAGTTAGTAGCAGCGGCACACATGGCGAATCTTGGCAGCATTACGATGGATTTATCTTGAATGCATTCAAGCAATGGTGGAGCAAGTACTCACTGCGTCAGTTGGCACGAGTGCATGAAAATTGTCAAGCTGTACCGACAAGCAGAACATGCTTGCGTGAGTTCCGGTTAAATGAACTTGTATATTAAACCAACGAAAAAGACGACGTGTTGGGTGCAACAGAAGCAGACGGGTTCTCTATGCCATTGGGTGAATTAAAAATGCAAGATTAAAACTACCAAGTGATTGCTCCACAACTGAACGTAGGACAAGAGATGCTCAAGGTACGCGACTATGAAGAAGCTTGATTGGAACGCCTATGTGGACAGAACGATCCTATTGAAGTTGACACGTACGCATCGTTGACTCTTGTTCGTTTGTACTGTTATAGCTCACGATGCGAAAACGGTCAAGAACTCGCCGTTTTCGACAGCATAAATAATCTATACATTTTGGATTTAGATTTAGATTTTGATTGAGAAAGTCCTGTCTAGAATGATTGAACTAACAATCTATCGCACTCTTTGTTCAAATTGGTATACAAACTCGTCGCAAAGCGCTGAGATAACTTGCGACGAGTTTGTGGCATTCTCTTCTTTACATACATTACATTGGTGAACTTGTGACAGAACAACATACACAAATATCTTTTACACCTAAGTGATGAAGCGCTGCAGAATTTACTCAGTGGTGCGTTCAAAAACAGCACAGCAGCAGGATATGAATTTATCCATTTACAAAAGTTAGAAACTTTCCGCAGACTTTGTCAGAACTCATCAGTCAATTTTTAGAGTAACAAGGAACTCGATAGAAGTGGTTTGGCTATTCTCCTTGCAGAAAACAAGCAGACAAACATGCTTTACCGGGATTGGGACTTAGTTATTTTATTTCGCTGTACGTCTGTATTTAGTACAAAAGTAAGAAGACTATCGTACACAGACGAGAAATTAGCTGAAGCATTGAAAGAGCAATTGGCAAAGTTGTATGAAATCGTCAGAAATATGGTGTAGATATCAAAGTCTTCCACAAATTTAGGAACCTACATCCTGTTTGATATTCAGCTAACTCAGTTTCACAATCGCGATCGCAACTCATTACAGTTCCATTGTTCAAAAAGATTATGGACGTTGCACTTCAAAATAACGGTGCTAAGACAATACTGCGTAGGTTTTGCTTAAAAAAGTCATGTAGCAGGGCTTATATAAACTTGTGAGCTGGAAGCATCAGTCTCATTCTTCATTCATCATATCTATTGTTTTTGCGTAGAGTTGGGGATTTCACTGCATTTAAAAGAAGAGTCGTATCTTCATGTATTTACTAAAAATTTTGTAAATTTACGCTCTAGTAAAATCTTATCTCTATATCGCTTGCTTCCCACATACTATTAACAAGTGTTCGCATGACGATGACGCTTAAATAAGAGTTAATGCATTTGAGAATATGATTGCTTAAGTTTGTCCTTCAGTCATCAATGGCTTTAAAAATTCTTATATATTTATTTCTTGATTATATTATCCTTAAGCATTTGTAATTCTGCTTCACCTTGGACATTAATTTTGTCTATTTCATATTTAAGAATTGCTTCCTTTTTTTTAAGTTTTCATGTAGTCACGAGTTCTGTTGCATTCTACGCGTATCTCAATAATTTCACCAAGTTTTTCTTGCTTCCATCTAGCTTCTTGTTCTAACTGAATTTACAAAACCATCAAAAATTTGCTAATTCCTCTGATGCTGCATATCTTTTCTCCAAATTTTTATTTGAACCGTATTTTTCTAAACAGAAGCTAAAAAATTATTTTTTGATTTGATTTTTTGAGACAGATGTCATAGATTTCTATCAATGCATTATATTTTCTTGTTTAATGAAATTTTCATCGCTAGCTTGACTTTCTGAATTAATTGTGATGTCATACTCGATTTTTTTCTTAGTAGTAACTGTGTCAATTCTCTACTAAGTTCTATCAGTTGCCGTTAGTATTTTCACTATCCAATCTTTGAAGATTTTCTCTATGTCTTCGAGCTAAGTCTTTTTTTATTTGTTCTAAAATTTTATATGCTTTCTTATTTCTGACAAATTTCCATGTCTTATTTTTTTCTCTTTACAATGCTTTTTTAATATGAAAAAAAAGAACTGCTAGCGCCAAATAATTAAAAAGAATATTTTTACTTTTATAATATCTAATAATTGAATCTATGATTGATAGAACTCAAGAGATTGTTTATATAGCAATAATGAAAGTAGTTTCTCTAAATTAGTAAGAATACCTTCTATGGAACTATTAGTTTTTGTATAATTTATGTACAAGCATTTCTTACTATAATAATTTGCGAGTGTAAAGATAAACTCTGTCTTTTGATAGATATGAAATTAAATTTTTTGGTTATTTGTTAAGAACACATAATAACAGAAGTGTCAGCGATCGCACTACGCACTCCTCATCCAATCCTATACTCAGCCTCCAAAACCCAATCGCTATAAAAAGTTTCACCTTAATTCCAACGTGCCGTCAAGCGATCGCACTTGCAAAGCAGTTGCCTTTGGACTTAACGGTCTTTTAACGGAAAAACCCCAGCCTTGATAGCCAGGGAGAACATGAAAACCCAAGTGTCGATTAAAGTTTGAAGCGAATTCACTCTTCTTAAGCAGCCATAAAAGCAACCAAAGTTAAAGTAGCCACCAGTAATGTCGCAAACACGCCTTGGATAACGTATTGACGCTGTTCCCAAATTGCAGGGTATTCAGCAAAGTACATTTTAGTCTCGGTTGGATAGTTGTTGAGAACGCCGTCTTCATTAACAGTTGTGTACATAGCTTGTTTCCTTATTTCTTAACTTATGTAAATAAATATAACGATATTGTTACAAAATATCAAGAGTGCTTGACGGAGAAAAATAAATAGTATCCATAAGAAGAGTTAATCTGTAGGTTGTGCTCATGCGATGCCATCGGGTGGGATGGTGTCAGGTGTGCTAAGCGCTCAAGGGAGGCGATCGGAACAAACTTACGAGTCGCGTTCGCCCTTGGCGCAAGCTGTACCCGGCTTATCGTTCCCCAAGGTGCTAAGTAAAGTCCTCACTTTGTGGTTGCCCGTCATCAGGAATTCCCTCAACATCTAGTTGAAATGCCCTAGCAAGAATTTTGAGAGAGATTGCCAGTTCGCGAGCTAAAGCAACAGTCCTCTCATACTCAAAAGCACCGCGATAGATTTGCTAAGGTTTAACCCCAATTCATTTAGTTTCAGAACAGCTACAGAAATGCGTTCTCAAGTACGGCGAAGAAGTGATGCTCGATACTGCCGTTCGCCTGAAAAAGAACGGAGCGATCGCTAACTTGGAAGACCCCACCGATTACTTTTTAGGATTACGGCAATACAGAGTTAACTTGTTATTAATAATTGTTAGTACTATTTTTTACCTATAATTTACAAAATTTTACATTATTTACCGGAAATGTACGTATCTAGTATTGTTGTTTATTACAAGCAAACGTATTGACTCTCAGCAAAAATTATGAAATCCGTTGTTCTTAACTGTTTGTTTGTTATGACCTCCGTTTTGGGAATTGCAGGTCAAGCTTCGGCTGAACGTCTTGTAACTGCTGCGATTAGCTCAAATGGAATAGTTTATCAAGTAGATTTAGACAACCGATCTGAATACAAAACTAAGGCTGGATGGAGGCACGTCAACTTCTGGCTTAGTACTAAAGGAGACATCAAAAAACATTCTGCGATTGCAGCTTGTTCTCCGTATGATGTCAAGGCAGAATACTACAACTTTGACTGGCATCCTAATAATGGCGGATATCCTGAAGGGACAGTGGCTGGAGACATTGCTAGGGTTGCTTGTGACCATCCATGAGAGATTAAGATAAAGCGCCATATTACGAGTCCTAGCATTATGAACAAATTAGTGTGGGTTCAAAGCCCACACTATATGCCATCCGGTGTTCCCCGTTCCCCGTTCCCTGTTCCCTTTTACAGTAAATGGACTTGTTCAGGTATTAAACTATGCAGATGGCTGTTCTAAATTAACTTTGACAACTTTGTTATTAACTGAAGTGGCATATTGAAGAATTCTTGCGGCAGACTAAGAAGGCAGATAACACATACACTGACAAAATGAACGATTCTTTTCCAGCAGATATTCAGCGATCAATTCAGCAAAGCTTGCAAGAAATTGCTTCGCAAATGGGACAGCCCCTGGATGAGATAGCAGCAGAACGGCTGTATCGAGATGCCAGTGTTCTGCTCGACGGCATAGAGTGTGAACCACTTACCTTAGCACGGGTGGCAGGAACGTTACTCGTATATCAAGTGCAGAAGACAGAACCAGGAGAATTGGAGTGGTTCAAATCTCAAGTGCAGCAATGTTCCACTGATGAAGAAGTTGAGGAACTCATCGAATCCATCAATCGAACTGATACGCTATAAAACGAAATTACGAAAAAACCCAGTCTATTGTGACTGGGCTTTCTCATCAATTAATTATTGCTTCCTAGCTCAATGGCAGTAACGGGAAATTATAACCCAAGCAACCAATTAAGCAGCAGGCTGTTCTAAATTAACTTTAACAACTTTGTTCTTTTCTTCCTCTTTCTTGGGCAGAGTCAGATTCAAGATACCGTCTTTGTATTCAGCAGTCACATCAGTATTTTGAACTTTAACAGGCAATGGAATCACGCGTTGAAACTTACCATAGTGGAACTCAGTCCGTGTCATGCCTTTGTCTTCGTTCTTGGTTTCGGACTTGCGCTCTCCACTAATAGAAATGGTGTTTTCTGTTACTTGGATATCTAAATCTTTAGCATCCATACCAGGAAGTTCTAGCTTGAGGTACACCGCATCATCTGTTTGGGTCAGTTCGGCAGCAGGAACTTTTACGAAGTCTCTTTCAAATGGGACTCTTGTTTCTTCAAACAGGCGTTGGATCGCGTTTAATTCTTGCCAGGGATTGTAACGAATTAATGTCATAGTTGTAACTTAATTTATGTAATTCAGTCTTGTTTGTTTACTTTCAATTCCTATAGTATTGCTAGGAAAATCCTTGAATATTCGGCTTAAACTACTTTCTATTTCATGATGACCGTAAAATGATTTAACCCTACTAAAAAGTACGGTAAACCGAATGATTAAGGGAGCATCCCAATTTGTTTTTTCCAAATTGGGATGCTCTCAAGAGTACTGTTTGTGAGCGCTAAAATAACGTCCAGAGTCGTAGAACTCACATACAAAGCATTCTGAACAAGTTGTGACATTATGAATGATTAAGTACAAACCTTACCATCTGACTTGCTAAGAGAATTTTTGAGGCTCTATGTTGCTATAAGGGCAATATTATACATCATTTTTACTTAAAAATCAATCATTTTTAGTTATCATTTTAATAAAAAAACAAAATTGATTTTATTTATAATGGTTTTTAGACTGAAATTAATTAGAGAAACTGATATAACAAAAAAACAACATGAGCAAGATACTCACTCCAACAAGTGAAAGCGAGCAACCAGTTACCTCAAACACGTTAAAAAAAGGTAAAACCCAACCTTCCTGTATGGAGCTTGTCATCAAACACATACGTTCTAGACCATACACAAGTGCCTTGTTGGTGAAAGACATCAATTTGTACGGTTCGGCGGCTGTTAGCAGATGTTTAAAAAAGCTCAAAGATGAAGGGTTGATAGATCGTATATGGGATCAAAGAAAAATGTGCTTTGTATATTACAACCAAAAGCTTTGATGATGTTATAGTAGGAGATTAAGTCCATAGAAACGGCATAACGCTGTGCTGCCTTTCCAATTTCATTCAAATACAACGCCTTCATGCAGCAGCTCGATAGGAAACTCAAATTCAATGCAGGAGAAGGCGATCGCATCTCCTACTGTGTACGAGGATGTTTGAAAAGTTATGATTGATGTATCAAATATTTATTACCCCACCCTAACCC
>NZ_WJFC01000257.1 GCF_009725235.1 Scytonema sp. UIC 10036 | reverse complement strand
CCACCAGAACACCTAGCTCCCCCCCCTCCCACTCTCCCCCTCCCCCGCACTACCAGCTACCTGACTCATCCTATCTTTAACAGCTATCACTCAGAAACTGAGTTGCTGCGCTACCTGCACAGGCTGGAAACTAAAGACTTGTCCTTGACAACGTCGATGATTCCTTTGGGTTCGTGTACGATGAAGCTCAACGCGACATCTGAGATGATGCCTGTTTCATGGGTTGAGTTTAACAAGATACATCCTTTTGCGCCTCAGTCTCAAACACGAGGCTATCAAATCCTGTTTCAGCAACTTGAGGAATGGTTGGCTGAAATTACCGGGTTTGCAGGAATTTCTTTGCAACCAAATGCTGGTTCTCAAGGTGAGTACGCGGGATTGTTAGTTATTCGTCGGTATCATGAAAGTCGTGGGGAAGGGCATCGCAATGTCTGTTTAATTCCCCAATCTGCACATGGTACAAATCCAGCAAGTGCTGTCATGTGTGGGATGAAAGTAGTCGCCGTTGCTTGTGACTCGGAAGGGAATGTCGATTTAGATGATTTGAAGGCTAAAGCAGAAAAGCACGGCAAGGAACTTTCTGCTTTGATGGTGACATATCCCTCAACTCATGGCGTGTTTGAGGAACAAATCCAGGAAATTTGCGCTGTGATTCATGCTAACGGCGGGCAAGTTTACATGGATGGGGCAAATATGAATGCCCAGGTAGGGCTTTGCCGTCCTGGAGATATTGGCGCGGATGTTTGTCACCTCAACCTGCACAAAACTTTTTGTATTCCTCACGGTGGCGGCGGTCCTGGTATGGGACCTATTGGTGTTGCTTCTCATTTGGTGCCTTTTCTTCCCGGACACGTTGTGTTAGGGACTGGGGATTGGGGCGTGGGGATTGGGAATAAGAAGGAAATTCCCCAATCCTTTACGAGTGCTGTTTCTGCTGCACCATGGGGTAGTGCTAGCATCCTGGTTATTTCTTGGATGTACATCGCTATGATGGGTACAGCAGGTTTGACGGAAGCAACTAAGGTGGCGATTCTTAATGCTAACTATATTGCTCGCAAGTTGGAAGGTTACTATCCTGTTCTTTATAAAGGGAAGAACAATCTGGTTGCTCATGAGTGCATTTTGGATTTGCGATCGCTGAAAAAATCTGCTTCCATCGAAATTGATGATATTGCCAAGCGTCTGATGGACTATGGGTTTCACGCACCCACTGTTTCTTGGCCTGTAGCGGGTACAATCATGGTAGAACCAACAGAAAGTGAATCTATGGAAGAGTTAGATCGTTTCTGTGATGCGCTGATTGCTATTCGTCAAGAAATTGCTGAAATTGAATCTGGCAAGATGGATATTCAAGATAATGTCTTGAAAAATGCTCCTCATACGGCAGAGAGTCTGATTGTTGGAGAATGGAAGCATCCCTATTCCCGAGAACAAGCTGCATACCCCGCACCTTGGACTCGCGAACACAAATTTTGGCCTAGTGTAGCTCGCATTGATGCTGCCTTTGGTGACAGGAATTTTGTTTGTTCTTGTCTGCCAATGGATGCTTATTAGATGTATCAAATATTTATTACCCCACCTAACCCTCCCTTGGAAAGGGGAGGGAACAAGAAATCTAGTTTCCCCCCTTTATAAGGGGGGATTAAGGGGGTAATCCAAGTCGAAATTACCCCACCCTAACCCTCCCCGATGGATTGCTCCGGGAACAAGAAATCTAGTTTCCCCCCTTTATAAGGGGGATTAAGGGGGTAATCCAAGTCGAAATTACCCCACCCTAACCCTCCCCTTGGAAAGGGGAGGGAACAAGAAATCTAGTTTCCCCCTTTATAAGGGGGGATTAAGGGGGGTAATCCAAGTCGAAATTACCCCACCCTAACCCTCCCCTTGGAAAGGGGAGGGAACAAGAAATCTAGTTTCCCCTTTTATAAGGGGGATTAAGGGGGGTAATCCAAGTCGAAATTACCCCACCCTAACCCTCCCCCGATGGATTGCTCCGGGAACAAGAAATCTAGTTTCCCCCCTTTATAAGGGGGATTAAGGGGGTAATAATGTGAGAAAAATCACAGCTATTAAGTTACATTAAACGTTCTAGAAATTGGCTTGCGGAAATTTACTGTTAATGTCTGTCCAATCTTTGATTTGTACTAGGAAGAGGAAGAATCAGTCTTTACCGAGTCGATATAAGCTCATCAAATGTTCCCTGGCATCGCGTAGTGAATGCTAAAGGTGAAATATCCCATTCCCCGTTACGCAATGGAAATGATTACAGGCAACAATTTCTTTTAGAAGAAGAAGGAATAAAATTTACTCCTGATGGAAAAATTAATCTCCGAGAGTATCTTTGGGAAACTTATGAAATTCAGTAAAAATACAGAAAATTGTGTATAAAAAGGGGCAATAACTTGAGGTCTGTAGTTAACAAAACCAAAAGCAATTTCCCCACTGTATAAGGTGTATGAGAAAGTTAGAATGCACCCATTACTTAGTTCTGAAAGACTATCCCTTAATCATCTCACGTACTTTTTTCTGAAGCGCTGGATCTTGTCTGACGGCTGCTTCAATTTGATTAAAGCGTTCTGGCTGTAGCCCTTCAGTTTGCAATACCTGTTTCATTTTAGTCTCAGCTTGTTGTTGAATCTGCCTCAAATTTGTGAATGCCTTCTCAAACTGCTGCTTTTCTTGAGAACTAACTGCTGGTGTTGGTTGGGCAGAAGGGGTTCTCTGTGATTTATAAATAGCAAAAAATCGTTCTTGGCTTAAACCAGATTTACCGATCACCTGCGACATTTCCTGATTTGCTGTCTGCTCAATGCCTATCAACTGTTTTATTGTGCGTGCAAATTTTTGGAGTTCTTCTGAGCTAACTTGGGTGTTGGTTGGAGTACTGGATGCTGGAGGCTGAGATTGAGGGGATGGGGATACTGGTTTTTGTTGTGCTTGAACCGACAGGTTGCCGACAAGCAAGAAAAGAAAAACACAGCTACCTGTCAGAAGTTGCTTGAACACGTTGAGTTCCTCCTTAGATATTACCTACCCCACAATAGAGAAGGTGTTGGACTTCTTGGACTAGCTCGTTAAGTTCCATCGATGTAGCAGGCATATTCTCAGGTACACTTAAACAGTAACAGGTCTATTGACTGCTGTTGCTAGCGCACGACTCCAAATATACCCTATCGTGGTACGGCTTCATACATATTAACGAAATAGAGTCAATATTGACTGTGCAAAGTGGCACTTCACAATTTGACTGCCCTTGTAACGCTTGCCCAAATGTCTTAAATTTACTGACTTTTACCTAATCTTCATCTTGCACCCACAACATACCAATGCGATCGCCACTCACAATCATCACTCCTGTATCAAAAGTTGATTCTGTAATTGAGTTCCATTCACTCATGCCCGAGAAATTGTTCACAAATAATGCATTGGTAAAATACTTGCAATTTCCTGCAAACAGAGTTAATAGTTTAGAAGAAATTTGCTGAGCTTCTTCAGAAGACATAAGTTCTACAGAATAAGCTAAATCTTTCGTCATAATAAAATTTATAATTTTTTCAGCTTCTGCTCGACTAATTTCTCTCCAACGCTCTCCTAGATTGTGGTATCCTTGTTGTTCAACAAATGAATCAAGAAGTTCTAGAACCTCATTAGGGGGTTCAATGGAGCGAGAAGTTGCAGAGCTTTCAGTCAAGTTAGCTGGTATAATTTTTTTTATTTCAAATACAACTTCTCCATGGCTGCGTTTGGTGATTGCTTCTGTTTTCACTTCGGCAATTTCAGGGGAATTTTCAGTTTCTAAATTCATTTTTACAACCTTTATCTTGACTGCTAAAAATGATAATAACAGTTACCAGTAACTTCAATACTACGTAGGTTTTGGGAAATAGTAGGTTGGGTAAACCCGTGTGCGAAACCCAACCTACGTAATTTCGTATTTTTATGCAAAACCTACGCAGGATTGCCAAAACATATTAAAGGATTAAGATACTGTTAGGCTCGTAGTTGCGCTGTCTTCGCATGCATTGTAACTACAAACAGTTTATATTTTTTTTAGTTGAACTACTTATTAAGTAAAGGCAGACTAGATACATATATCACAAGATAGATAATAGATTTCTTAGAAATTCCCTACTTAACAATTGATGCACCGAGTATAACTTTAGGGCGAGCGGTGTCTTCTCACGACTTAACCAAGTGTAACTTATAACACCTTATTCTCTTTCTTAAGAAAAGCTAGCATTGTTTCTGATGAAAGATGAATAAAAGTATTGCACGACGTTAAATATAAAGTGTTCGGTGCAGAACGAAAAGGAAGTAAAACGATGAATCTTATTGCTTGGGTTGTTTTAGGTCTTCTTGCAGGTGCGATCGCAAAAGCTATTTATCCAGGTTATCAAAGTGGTGGTATCTTATCTACTTTGCTTTTGGGAGTCGTCGGTGCTTTTGTTGGTGGAACTTTGGTTAACTTACTACAAACGGGAACGTTCACGCTGACTTCTGCTACTCTGAGCATTCCTGGTTTGTTTGTTGCTGTTTTGGGTGCAATTATTGCAATTTTCTTGTACTACCGCTTTTCTCACAGAGCGCTCTAATAAAAGTAGGGTGGGCATTGCCCAGCACAAGATTAATATAGTTGGCAATGCCCATCCTAGGTAACTAACTCTTTGCTTAACTCTTCTTCCAACTGTTCCAATAAGGTATTAACATCTTTACCAACTTGTTTGTAACAAACAGGTGGTGAGGTTGCGGGTTGAAAATGAATTAACTTGATTTGTTCTTTGCCAATTCCTATCATCAGAACTTCAGCTTCAGGATTGTAATGCTCTACAATTCCTATAACTTCCTGAAGCCTGTTTTCTACGCTATTATTGAGCTTTTCTACTGCTTCTTTGGGACAGTAGACAAAATGTGGTTTTGGTTGTAAATCTATGCCTATAGTGCCTTGGTCGTTACCATTTTCTAACCACAAACCCCATGACAGTGCTGCTAATTCTTGTTGATGTGCTTTTACAAAGCTATCTAGCTGACGCCGCCACTTGTTATCTGTTGATTCGGGTTGGGTATTACCAAGGAACATAATGAATTTGGGATTTTGGATAAGAAGAATCTCACGCAAAGTCGCAAAGACGCAAAGAGTAACTTTGTGACGAGTGCCCGATCCCTATTTTAGACCAGATTGTACGCGCCAAAGGCTTGCATAAATTCCGTTTTGGTTGAGAAGTTGTTCGTGAGTTCCTGATTCTACAAATTGTCCGTATTCCATGACATAAATCCGATCGGCGTTGCGAATAGTAGAAAGACGGTGGGCGATCGCAATAGTTGTTCGATTGACGGTAATATGTTCTAAGGAGCGTTGAATTGCGGCTTCGGTCTCATTATCGACGGCTGAGGTAGCCTCGTCTAAAATCAAAATAGGTGGATTTTTTAAGACAGCACGTGCGATCGCAATTCGCTGTCGTTGTCCTCCAGATAACTTTTGACCTCGTTCGCCAACAATTGTTTGGTAGCCTTGAGGTAACTGCATAATAAAATTATGGGCTTCAGCCACCTTAGCTGCCTTGATAATTTCATCCTTGTTTGCATCGAATCTACCGTAAGATATATTCTCTGCAACAGTTCCATGAAATAAGAAGACATCCTGACTGACCAAACCAATACAACAGCGTAGATCCCGCAATTTTAAATCTTGGATATTGATGCCATCAAGGGTAATTTGTCCCGATTGGACTTCATACAAGCGTAATAAAAGTTTAATGAGAGTGCTTTTACCCGATCCAGTAGAACCAACAATGGCAATTGTTTTACCCGCCGGAATATGTAAAGACAAATTTTTAACGACAGGTAACCTATCCTTGTAACTAAACGTCACCTCTTTTAATGCCAACTCACCACGTACTGTATCGATAGGTAACGCGATGTCTCCTGTAGGAATGGAGATCGGAGTATCCAACAAATCCATAACTCGATTTGTGGAAGCCATTGCGCGTTGGTATTGGTCAAAAGTTTCACCCAATCGTGTGAGAGGCCAAAGCAAACGCTGGATTAAGAAAACGAGGACACTATAAGTACCAACAGACATTTTGCCATTGACAGCAGCAATACCACCAAACAACAGCAATGCCGTGAACCCACCTAGAATCAACATCCGAATCAAAGGAATAAATGCCGCAGATAACTTGATGGCTTTATTATTACTGCGACGGTATGCTTCACTTTCCTCTGCCAACCGTGCAATTTCGTAATCTTCGGAGGTAAAACTTTTAATAGTCGTGATACCACCCAAATTATTTGCCAAGCGAGAATTAAGCAACCCTACCTTTTCCCGGACTTCAGCATAACGAGGAGCAAGCAAATCCTGATAAGCAAAAGAACCCCAGAGAATAAAAGGTATTGGTAGCATTGACATCCAGGCAACACTAGGAGCCAAAATAAAGAAAGCACCACCAATAATTACAACGGTAGTAGCAACTTGGAGAATGTCATTTGCTCCCACATCCAAAAAACGTTCCAATTGATTGATATCATCGCTAAGTATGGACATCAAACCACCTGTACTCCGTTCTTCAAAATATGCCAGTTCCAAATCTTGCAAATGTTTGTAAGCATCCAGACGGAGATCGTGCTGGATGTCTTGCGCTAAATTGCGCCACAGTCTGGCATAAGCGTATTCAAAAACAGATTCCAGTATCCAGACAATGACAGTCAAAAATGAAAGAATTAAGAATTGCCAAAAGATATCTTTCACACCCAACTGAGCAATGATAGAATCTTGCTGCTTTACTACCACATCCACTGCAACGCCAATTAACCCTGGTGGTGCTAAGTCAAAAAGCTTATTGAGGATCGAACAAGCTGTTGCGAGCCAAATTTGTTTGCGATATCGATGTCCGTAATTCAGCAATCGCTTAAGGGGATGGTTTGAAGACGCTTGCCTTCTCGATTTTTGATAAGACCTAAGTATCTTAGCCACTGTCGTAAGTAGATGCTTGGATCTGAATAGTAGCACGACCAACAGCAAAAGTAGTGGAGATTGGGCATCGGGCATTGGGCATCAGGCATTGGGCATTGGACAGAAGCATAGAAGGTTTTACTTACTGGTTTTGAGTGTTTTACACTTGATTTGTGAGCTTCTACTAAGTATTGTTTGCTAAGGTTGAAACAGTTTAAATGCAAAGCTTTTCAATCCAAAACCCAAACCCAAACCCAAATCTAAAATCCCAAATCTAAAATCCCAAATCCAAAATCGATTAATCCAAAATCCCAAATCCAAAATCCCAAATCCAAAATCGATTAATCCAAAATCCCAAATCCAAAATCCAAAATTGAAGGAGAGAAGGAATTGAAAAATCAGCAGTTCGCAAATTGGCAAATCACAGTTTTGGGAATTGTAGCGGCGATACTTGTCGCTTTAAGCCTCAATTCCTTTATCATTATTAACCCCGGACAAGCAGGAGTACTGAGTATCTTGGGTAAAGCTAGAGACGGGGCTTTGATAGAAGGTATCCACCTCATACCACCTTTTATTTCAGTAGTGGATGTGTATGATTTAACAGTACAAAAGTTTGAAGTTCCCGCAGAGAGTTCGACAAAGGATTTGCAAACTTTAACAGCAAGATTTGCAATTAACTTTCGCATCGACCCCGTGCAGGTTGTTGAAATTAGGAGGAAACAAGGAACACTAGCTAATATTGTTACCAAAATTATTGCTCCACAAACACAGGAATCCTTCAAAATTGCAGCTGCAAGAAGAACAGTAGAAGAGGCTATTACCAAAAGAAGTGAATTAAAAGAAGACTTTGACTCAGCCTTGGGGCAACGATTAGATAAATATGGAATAATAGTATTGGATACTAGTGTAGTAGACTTAACGTTCTCTCCGGAGTTTGCCAGAGCCGTAGAAGAAAAACAAATTGCCGAACAAAGAGCACAAAGAGCAGTTTATGTAGCACGAGAAGCCGAACAGGAAGCACAAGCAGAAATCAATCGTGCTAGAGGTAAAGCAGAAGCTCAAAGACTTTTAGCCGAAACTTTGAAAGCTCAAGGGGGACAGTTAGTTTTGCAGAAAGAAGCAATTGAAGCTTGGAAAAGCGGTGGTGCTCAAATGCCAAAAGTTCTAGTTATGGATAGCAATTCTAAGAATAGTCCGCCATTCCTTTTTAACTTAGGCAATACAGTGACCAATGACTAATGACAAATGGCTAATTGCTAATGGCTAATTGCTAATTGCTAATTGCTAATTGCTAATGGCTAATGACCAATGACAAATGACAAATGACTAATGACCAATGACAAACGAAGGATAATAAATTCGTATATGACAAATCGCAAACAAAATAATTTGAACATTCAAGAAGCTAAAAAAATTCTTAATAAGTTTAACTGTGTAGACATTGCCCCTCCTCTCAAGTCATCAGAAAAGACTGTAGTCCGTGAAGCATTAATTTTCATTGCCAATCTTTCTGATTACCAAATTTTGGGTATCTGTGCTGATACTGCTGAAGAAGGAATGTTGGCAATGAAAACTTATTCCCACGCCTTTGGTTATGAACCACCCAGTGACTTACCTATGATGGATGGTCCAGTTTACATTAAACTGAATGGGAAAAACGGTTTGTGTTACCTCGATTCTTACTTAGGACATCATCGAGGGGTACTTGTCAGCTGTCAATCTTATTCTCAGGGCGGAGTCAATGAAATGTTCGGGCATTTACCCTTAGATTTGTTTGTTTAGTTAGTAGGGGCGCAAGATGGCTGCGCCCTATGTAGTTAGGTAGTTAACAATGTGAATTCAATAAAGTGCAATACCCTTGTGGGTGCGTTTCCGCCATTAGTGTTATCTCCTTTTTTGACTATGTCCCGCAGCTCCCAAAAGTAGTTGTGTTATGGTGAAAGAAATTCTACGATTAGTAAATTTATGCATTTAGCGTAACTTATAGGGATGATAGGATGAGAGCGAACACTGAAGGCTGATGTCAAACTACTTAGATAAGCTTTGGGGTTTACTGCATGGAAACTAGTGAAAAAGCCCACCTCGAGCAGCTCCTTTAGATTAATTATGCACATCTACGTGAGTTGGAGTTAAAGGCATCAACGCTGGGTATTCTGTCGCCGTCGCATATTTTGTTGCAAATTGCAGAATATAAAGAAAAGATTGCGGAATTAGAGGCTCGTCTGCTTGAAGCATTGCCTATCCACAATCTACCACCGCGCGATTATGAAAGTTTTGTTGGTCGCCAGAAAGAATTGGCAGAAGTCTACCGCCTATTATTACCTTATCCTAAAAGCCAGGGTTAGCGCATCTCAAACCCTATTGACAGACGGATTATGGCAGAGGGTCTGAGTTTGGGAGAGCGGCTGCTAACACAGAAACCATGTATCGATCATTCATAGCTGCTCGTCGTGACTTTTGGCGAATACTGCGACGAAAAGAGGATTCTCGCTCCAAGGCATTCAGGGCAATGCGACGTAGTAAAGCAAAATTCTGTGGGCCGTGCATAGAACGAATTCGACATTCATCTTCACCGAAGGTGACATCCAATGTCCAATGAACAGAATTTTCAATTCCCCAATGCTGTCGAATTGCACTACTAATTTTGTGAGCATCACTGGCAAGGCTGGTGATGTAAAATTGTACCTCGTGGGTAGTTTTATTCCAATGCTGAATTGAACGTACTACCATGACTACTGTTTTCAGTCCGACCCACAAGTCTTGTTCATGAAGGGAAGGAAGTTGAGACACTGGCACTGTGTAAACTTTACGGTTTTCGATGCGGTGGTGTCCCTTGGACACTCGCTGACTAATGCTGACATCAATACCTTCAAACCCAAGAGACTGAGCTGTCTCAAACCAATTTTTCACTTGTTGGTGTAGCGTTGGATGATTATCTTTGAGACTCAAAACATAATCAGAATTGCCTTCTATAATTTTCTCTGCAATCAATTTCTGTGTACCCATTGCATCAATAGTAATGATGCAGCCAGATAGGTCTAACATATCTAATAGTGCTGGAATCGCGGTGATTTCATGAGATTTAGAACTGACCTTCGTTTGTCCCAAGACCAAACGGTATTCGCTTGACCACGCGCTCACTGTGTGTAAGGCTTTTAGCTTCGATTCTCGATCATATGAACCCCTATGAGTTTTGCCATCTATAGCAACTACTTCCACTCCCAACTTCTCAACCAGTGATTGTACCCACGAACGAAAACATTGCTCAAATTCTTTGGGGTTAATTTTCTCAAACACCATAGCTAAACGTATCTGGACTAGGTATTCCGAATGGTAGGTCTAGAAATGTCTCCAACCATTCTTTTTTATTTTGTCCATATTCCTCAATATCTTCCCAACCTTGAGCGCCAGCGATGACTGCCAAAATAGAAATGGTGATGATATCAGTCAGTAAATGCCATCTCGTCCTTTCCACTCTTGGGTCTTTTACATTTGTGAAGTATTCTTGAAACTTACTGGTAATATCAGAGCTATCAACACTGGGTGTAAAAGATGTTTCAATTTTACTTTTATTCTCAAATCCTTTTGACATGACCCTTGAGTTCCAGCTAGATGGATTAAATCTTACCCTACCTCAAATAGTGTCACTTTTTTTCCAGCCCTACTACCATTCAAACAAGTCCCCTTGTCAATAGGGTTTGAGACGCGCTAACCCTGCACTATTGTAGTACGAAGCGACAAAATTTTGTTTGACAAAGGATTGCCAACTTATACAGTCAAGCAACTAAAAATACTCCTATAAAATGTTTAGTCAGAAGGACAATGGCGCTCCGCGCTCTTCTAGCGATCGCACTGGGGACTGGTCAAGGGTTACTTTGTAGCAAATAAAATTGGTACTCCATAGTTTTTAAATTCAGTATCGGAAGTAATTATAACCATCTGTTCTAATAAGGCTTGTGCTATTAAAAACCTATCAAAAGGGTCTTTGTGATGTTCAGGTAGTGATACAGCTTTAACAGCGTGGTGTTCTGTTATTGATAGAAAACTAAACTGAGTAGCAATAATGGCTTGTATTAAATTGTCCGGAGTATTAAGCTGCCCTTTCTTTTTCTTTGTTTCTATTTCCCAAACACTAACAGCACTAACAAAAACTTCATTTGAAGAATCAGTAATTTGTTCACGAACTACAGGTAAAATACAAGGGTTGTCTTCAAGTGACCATATTAACGTACAAGTATCGAGCAACAATTTCATTATTCTTCGATACCCATTTCAGAAAGAATATCACTTGAAGTTTTATAGAAATCCTCTGATATTTCTACTTGTCCTTTCCAAATACCTAAAGGTCTAGGAAGTTTTTTAACAGTTTCATTTTCTTTTAGATTGTTATCAGATAGATCGTTAATTGAAGATAAATTTTCCCTATTTGATAGAAGTGAAGATGTCGAAACGATTGGACGTGTAGGATAACCAAATTCAAAAACATTTACATCATTGCGTTCTACCCGTAAATTCACAAGAGGAGTAGAATAACATACAAAAGGACTCGTCCAACTCACAACAAAAGGTGAAAGAGAAGGTAGTAATTGATGTTGAGGTACTGGGAAATTTATTGGTCTTGCTAATTCCAAAGGTGTTAAAGAAGAGAACACGACTATTGAATTGAGAGTATTGAATGGAGACATAGTATTCTTAGATATCAAACTAACTACAAGTTAACGACTAGAAACCAAAATTATATTCCATTATTATTTTAATCTCTCAAATCAAAGTTTTGAGACTTGATAGTACTTTTGCGTTTGGGGGTTAAGAGCATGGGCGTTACTGGAGGTGAGTTTAGCATCCAACGGCGCGCGTGAGCGTGCAGGGAGTGAAGATCTTTATCCACGGACTTATCGGAGGTTCTAGGGGCATTATTTCGGGGGTGAGAGGCAATTGCAAAATACAGCCCGTTCCCATAACTTGGGTAAGTGAAGACGGTCTGGAATTTCTCGCTTCCCGCAACCCAACCTACAATAAATCTTAACCAAACTCAAAAGAGGTATTGATAACATTTATCATTTGGAAGAGCGAGCGACCGTCTGCCTCCATCTGCTACAGGGTGCGGTTCCTCAACCCCTGAATGTACCATACTGTGTAGGCGCAAAGCCTTGCACCCCTGGTAACCACCAACAACTAACAACTAACAACTAACCCCTAACCAAATATTATGAGTATTATCACCCTACAATCAGTAAAAAAAGATTTTGGTATCAAAGAAATTCTCAAAGAAGCCAGCTTTAGCCTAGATAGCAACGATAAAGTCGGACTCATTGGAACCAACGGTTCCGGCAAATCCACATTATTAAAAATGATTGCAGGCTTAGAACCAATAGATAGCGGTCAAATTATAACTAATTCTGGAGCTAAAATCATCTATCTGCCGCAACAGCCAGAAGTCGATGAAAACCACACAGTTTTAGAACAAGTTTTCGCTGACAGTGGCGAACAAATGACTTTAGTGCGCGAATACGAAGAACTTTCCGACAAATTAGCCCACGCACCAGAAGACAAACAGTTGATGTCACGTTTATCCTCCGTCATGCAACGCATGGACTCAATTAATGCTTGGGAACTGGAAACAAATGCCAAAATCATTCTTTCACAATTAGGTATCACAGACTTTAACGCTCTAGTTGGTACTTTATCTGGTGGTTATCGCAAACGAATCGCTTTGGCTACGGCTTTGCTCTCAGAACCCGATTTGTTACTTATGGATGAACCAACAAACCATTTGGATGCCAATTCTGTAGAGTGGTTGCAAAGTTACCTGAATCGTTATCGTGGCGCACTCTTACTCATAACTCACGATCGCTACTTTTTGGATAAAGTCACCAATCGGATTATAGAAATTGACCGAGGAGACATTTACACCTATGCTGGTAACTACTCTTACTACTTAGAAAAGAAAGCATTAGCAGAAGAATCTGCTGTTAGCAGCCAGCGAAAACATCAAGGTGTGTTGCGACGAGAACTAGAATGGCTAAAACGGGGACCAAAAGCCCGGAGTACGAAACAAAAAGCCAGAATCGATCGCATTCAAGCGATGAGAGAAACAGAGTTTAAACAAGTTCAAGGTAAAGTTGATATTTCTACAGTAAGTCGTCGGATCGGCAAAAAAGTTATTGAAATTAATCATGTCTCTAAGGCTTATAATGAAAGAACATTAATCAAAGATTTTACCTACGAATTTAGTCCAGAAGACCGAATTGGTATCATTGGTGGAAATGGTGCAGGTAAATCAACTTTGTTAAA
Source organism: Scytonema sp. UIC 10036 (assembly GCF_009725235.1). The sequence continues at coordinate 4,999 of NZ_WJFC01000257.1, read as the reverse complement.
TATCATCACGGGACGCACGACTCCAGATGCTGGGGTTGTTGATATTGGTTCTACCATTCATATTGGTTATTTCGATCAGCATTCTGAGGAATTGCTATCGGCATTGAATGAAAATCAGCGAGTGATTGACTATATCAAAGAAGAAGGAGAATTTATCAGCATTGCGGATGGCACGAAAATCACGGCTTCCCAAATGCTAGAACGCTTTTTGTTTCCAGGGAATCAACAATATGCTCCCATTCACAAACTTTCTGGAGGAGAAAAACGGCGGTTATTTCTACTACGTATTTTGATGGGTGCGCCCAATGTTTTAATATTAGACGAACCGACTAACGATTTGGATGTTCAGACTTTGGCAGTGTTAGAGGATTATCTAGAGGATTTTTCCGGTTGTGCGATCGCTGTTTCTCACGATCGCTATTTTCTAGATAGGACGGTAGATACTATATTTGCTTTGGAAGAAGGTGGAAACATTCGACAGTATCCTGGAAATTACTCTGTTTATTTAGATTATAAGAAAGCCGAGGAAGAAAAGCAGCAACAAAGTGCTCCTACCAAAGAAAAAGTCAAAAATGAGACAATAAATGTAACGTCTCAAGCTCAAGAGAATGGAACAAAGAAAAAGCGCGGACTATCGAATTGGGAGAAGCGGGAATTTGAACAATTAGAAGGGAAAATTGCTCAGCTAGAAACTGAAAAAACAGAAGCAGAAAAAGCGCTGACAAAAGTTACTCCTGGTAACTACAGCCAAGTGCAGAAACTCTACGAACAGATAGAAACTTTAAAGCAAGCTATTGATACTGCAACTGAGCGATGGTTGGAATTAGCTGAAAGGGAATCTTAGTTAATGGCTAATTGCTAATGGCTAATTGCTAATTTAAGATTACAAACAATATCGCAAATAATGTAGAGACTAGCCATGCTAGTCTTTATTAATAAATATGTAATTGCTGACTGAAGTTTAGACTAAAGACAAGTAGTAATCTTCTATTTCTGAGTGCAGCTAGTGTTTGGGAAATTGTTATCAAAGTGCGTTTGGGAAAATTAATCTTACCTGAACCACTAGAAAGTTATATTCCGAGTCGGCTGACAGTGAATCGAATTGAAAGCTTATCGATTACATTTAACAACTTTGACACAAGGGGTTGTTGGCATTCTCTGGATGGTTTTGTTTAGGGCAGTTCGGGTTGATACACAAGCTCATAGCGGGCTACAGGGAAGCTGTATCTGTAGTATACGGTAGATTTTCGTAATTCTCTATTCTCTACCAGATGCGATCGCGAACTAATTTGACAGTTTAATCTTCTCCTAATGTCAGCAAGCCTGCTTTTCTATCTACTACTAACCGTCGATTTTCTAGCCAAGGCAACCCAATCAAAATTTCGGTAATTTGCTTACCACCTAAAACTGGAATAGTTAATTTTTGACCGTTAAAGCTAACAATTCCTTCATAAAGATAAAACTTGGCTACCCCTCGTGCTGTCTGCCTTCTTTGTTCTAAAATATAAGTCTATTCCAAACTCTCCACATCTTAGATGTTCATAACAAACCAGTCAGTCCACTCAGTATCTAGCAGGGGCATTAACTGTTATATCTGAGCCATCAGCAGCTATCAAATCAATCCTAAAATACAACTCCCCATTTTCACCAAAACTGCCGTGAATCATACTCTGCCAACAGCCCCTGTTTTATTCAGTCGCATTTCCATAATTCTGGCGTTTGGATGCTTATCACGGATTTTTTGAAAAGCGACTTCTGGATTGGGGTCAATTACATAATTGCCGCTATTTGGCTCAATCATGATAGCCCAGTTGTAGTGGTCTTGAATTAATTCCGGACGAACTCGTTGAAATATCTCATCACAACGCTTGTCAAATGCTTCATCCTCCGCCTCACGTCTGGCTTTCTCTTCTTCAGAAACAGGCGGGCGCTTATTCAGTGAATGTTCTTGAAGAACTTCAAATATCCGTCTACCATGCGGTACTTGTATATGTTGCCTTTCTTTCATAACTATAACTCCCGAAGATACTATCGTAACTCAATTTTAAAATCACGAACCTGACAACATAAGTTATTGATTGTTATCAAGACACAAGGGAATTAGCTTCTGCTGAAACGGTACTGGCGATTGATTATTTTCTAGTTAATCCTGAATTTTCTTCTGAGGAGGTTCTCATCTCCAATTGTACCTAATAATCTAAGCATTGATAATTTCCTCTACTGATAAAGAAATCTCAGGAAAAGCGAGAGGCTGAATGGTTCCTGTTGTGAGGGTAAATTTTGTAGCGTACTCTCCGTCAGCAGGATCGCGGAACACCACAAGTTGTAATTTTTTAAGATTAACAACCCAGTATTCCAAGATACTGACTTCAGCGTAAATCTTGCTTTTCTTTTCTAAATCTTTATCTAAGCTAGTATGGGAATACTCAATCAGCCAAAAGATGTTCTCTGGATAAGGGTGATGAAATCGATACTCACGTCCTAAAGGTTTGACAATGGCAGTATCTGGTTCGGGTTCTGAATTGTTGGGCAAAGTAATAGGCTTGGCTTGACGTACTGTAGCACGATCGCCTAGCAACTTCGTTAAATACTGACTGGCTTCATGGCTAGAATAAGCATGGGCTTCTCCTTCTGGCGACATTTCTACAATTTCTCCTTTGAGTAGCTCAACTTTGCGATCGTCCAGAATACCAGCCTCAATCATGCGGTGATACTCGTCAATCGTCCATTTTGCAGTCATCATGGTCATAGAGATCGCTCCTCTTCAACGATTTGTTCTATATTTATGATATTTGCCAAAAAATCAATTTTCTAAAAAATCTTTCCAAATTTTATTTGCATTGTATATTAATGAAGAAAAAATTAACTGAAGTTGCTTTACCACTAGAAGCAATTAACAAAGAATCTGCCAGAGAAAAATCTATTCGTCACGGACATCCTTCTACCGCAAGAGAACGGTGGTGGTGAAGCGACAGTCATTGCTTGGCTGTGGGCGAGGACGGTAAAGTGCCCTCACCCAGCTTGCATTCCTTTACGCCATATATTCAACCTCATATAGCTAAAAAATATATTTTTTTTAGAAAAAATTAACCAATGGAATGCTATTTATATCAGTAATTAGCTGCTTTTTATTAACGAATGATTCCGGATTTTGATGAGAATGGTAATTTCCCACCAGGCGTGCATTTTTGTGATTGGAGCGAGTTTAAAGAAAAATTTGGTTATACACCTGCACGCGCAAGAATGATTCGTGGAATGGAAGCAGCAATGACTGATTTAAAAGACGCTGGGTGTCGAATTTTTTTTATAAATGGTTCCTTCGTAACAAGCGAACCAAATCCAAACGATTTTGATGCATGTTGGGAGCCAGATGCTGTTGATCTGGACTATTTGAGACAAAATCACCCAACTTTATTAAATTTTACAAACAAACGAGCTGCCCAAAGCTCATACGGGTAGTACTAGTTCATTATCTTCTCTCTCTGTGCTCTCAGCGCCTCTGCGGTTTAAAAATCATTTATTTAACCGCAGAGGCGCTGAGTACGCAGAGGTAAGAAGTGAGAGAACTATTGATTTGCTGAAGTTTTTATCTACCTTGACAAGGATAGGTGAACTTTAACCCTACCTACGTGTATGCTAATAGCCATTTTAGCCATTAAAACTTCCCTCCCTGAATCTGGTCAAAAATAGCCCTATCATCAAAGAACTTCTTCTGAATTGCATCCCAACCACCAAAGTCTTTGACGGTGTAAAGCTTGCTTATTGGAGGAAACTGCTTTTGATTTTCTTTAACAGCAGTAGTGTTCACAGGGCGAAAACCAACCTTCGCAAATTGCCGTTGTGCTTCTGGTGTATAAAGAAACTTCACAAAAGCTTCTGCGACTTGGCGAGTACCGCGCTTGTCTACAACTTTGTCTACCACAGCCACTGGGTTGTCAATGGAAATATTGACTTGAGGCAGTATAGAAGGAAAGTTAGATTCTCCTTTTATCTTTGCCAAAATTTCTTCATTCTCATAATTTAACAACACGTCTCCTTGATTGCGCTTGTAAAAAGTATCACTTGCTTCTCTCGCATCCTTAGGTAATACAGGGACATTTTTATAAACCTTAGTAACATAATCGAGGGCTTTTGCTTCATTTCCACCTGTCTTAATCACGGAACCCCATAGCCCCAAAAAGTTCCAACGAGCACCTCCAGAGGTTTTTGGATTAGCTGTGATGACAGTCACGCCCGGTTTAACCAAATCGTTCCAATCACGAATTTTTTTAGGATTCCCCGGACGCGTGACAAGTACGACTGCAGAACGAGTCACAATCCCATTGTTGGGAACCTCTTTTTCCCAACCTGGTGCAATAAGCCCTGCTTTCTGGATTTTCTCTACATCCAGCCCCAAAGCAAGTGCTACAACATCCGCCTCTAAACCATCAATAACAGCTCGTGCTTGCGAACCAGATCCACCATAACTTTCCCGAAAAATGACTTCTTGATTGCGCTCTTTCTTCCACTTTTGCGTAAATAGGGGAATGATTTTAGAGTATGCCTCTTTAGTCACGGCATAGGATACCAAAGTTAATTCAACTGTTTTAGGGTTTTGGCTAATCAGTTGATTTTGAGCATTTGTAGGAGGCTTTTGCAAGGTTATACCCGCATAAACAGGTACTGCTGCACTGACAGTAAAAGCCGTCGCGATCGTGAAAGTACGCGTGCGGGTGGAAAATTGTTTCCACGGTTGCAATAAGGATGAACAAGTATTTAGCAGGGATATCTTCATGGTCAATGATTCCTCAAAACTTGTAAAATACGGTAAATCTATGGAAATACAGTTTAATTGATGAAAATAACAATCCCATAAAATATGTATTCAATGCAAGAGGGATTAGGGATTGGGGACAAGGAGGACAAGGGGGACAAGGGAGACAAGGGAGACAACGTGAGTCACTTATACACAACTCCCAGCCCACGAGCCTATCGCGAATGTAGTTTGCCGGCATATGAA
>NZ_WJFC01000256.1 GCF_009725235.1 Scytonema sp. UIC 10036 | reverse complement strand
CTAAAAGATTTACCACAAAAATACTTATTATATTCAGAATTAATCAATGAACTAAACAACTATCAGTTAACAATTGAAATTAATACACAAAATTATAGACGAGAAATTGTATGTCTTCAAAGCCGACTTCCATCTGAAAACCTTAGCTTCCTGACTCGTTTTGCTGATGAGGATAGCCGTATTTTGACAGAACAAATTCAAGCAGATTTACGCTATTTTCAAAACGGTGCTGCTTTACTCGAAAAAGCAATGACAGCTATTCAGGGACGGGTAGAAATAGAACAAACAGAGAGCGATCGCATTACCCAAGATCTTCTCCATCAAAAAGAGGAGACTGACCGAACCATGCAGGGGTGCAGGGGGCACCTTTGCAGGGGGAGGGAGGAAAATCCGTCTTTGGGGAAGCCCCCGCGCCCATGCAATCGGTCTCAAGCCCCCGAATTTATTCGTGGAACTGCTCCCAAACCCCTCATCCCCATTCAAGCCCCAAATTTATTTGTGGGGTTTCCCTCCGCTCCCTGCGCCCTGCAAAGGTGCCTCTTCCTTGACAAAATACGCGATCGGGATCTGCAAACCACCATTGCAATAGTAGGTGTTGGCTTGGGTGCAGCAGGAATTGGTTCTAGTACTGCTCCTTATATTATTCCTCAGCAGCCAAATCAGCCGATTTTGCCACCTTTCATGAGTAGCCATCTGCATCCATTGACTCAATCACTAATTTTTAGTCTATTTTGTGGGTTCGTGGGAGCAATTGTTGCTGGAGGACTAAGTTATCTAATCCAAAATCGAAGTGCGATTCTAGGATGTATATTTAAGTTTAATCAAATCACAAAACACAAGTAGCAGGCTGTCTCTAACCGCCCACCGCCCCTAACGCCCTCAGCGTTGCCTTCTGTGCTTGATTTAACCCAGTCGCCCCCCTAATATTCATTCCCTCGTAAAGACGATCGCATTTCAATGTTCTTCTACACTCACCTGTTCTCACATCCCAAAACTTAACAGTCTCATCCGTACTACCACTAACCAAGCTGTGTCCATCCGTACTCCATGACACCGACCAGACCTCATTTGTATGTCCCTGCAACACCTTAAGACACTTTCCTTGCTCCACATCCCACAACCGAACTGTTCCATCTTGAGAACCGCTTGCCAAAGTGCGACCACACGGACTCCAACATACAGACCAAACGCGATTTTTATGACCGCTTAATACCAAACAGCACTTACCTTGCTCTACATCCCACAAGTAAATCAAACCTTCATCACTACCACTTGCTATCTGGCAATTATCTGGAGAAAAACTCAGTGTAAACAGTATATGATTTGTACCATATTGCAATATTTTTAAACAATCACCTGTTCCAGAATCCCATAAGCGAATTGAGCCGTCAAGACTGCAACTTGCCAGGAGCAGAGCATCTGGGCTGTTACTGAAACCCTTAGTAGATGCGTAACATACTGAAGTCACCCAGTTTGTATGACCGTGCAACACTCTCAATGCTTCACCTGTCTCAGTATCCCACACCCTGACTGTACCGTCATTGCTGCAACTTGCTATGGTGCGACCATCCGGGCTCCAACATACTTCCCACACTACAGATAAATGACCCGTTAAAACTTTTAAAACTTCACCTGTCTTAGTATCCCATAACTTTAGTGTGCCATTTGAAGAGCCAGTTGCTAAAAGCTGATGATTTAGGCTGTTAACAGATTTGGCGCGTGGATAACTGATTGCCAATCCCCCGTTACGGGTGTGTGCGTGTAACTCCTTCAAACATTTGCCTTCACGGACATCCCACAACCTAGCAATGGAGTCATCACTGCCACTTGCTACAGTTAGACCATCGGGACTCCATGCTACTGAGCGTATCGACTTGGATTGCCCTTGCAATATTTTAAAACACCTAGCTTGTTGCACATCCCACAATCGCACGCTAGAGTCGTTACTACCACTGGCTAGAATTAAACCATCGGGACTCCAAGCCACCCACCAAATTGTGCTTGTATGTTCCTGCAAAATTTTTAGACACCGACCTTGTTGCACATCCCATAACCGAAGAGAACAGTCATAACTCCCACTCGCTAGAGTGTGGCTATCTGGACTCCAAGCCAGTGACTGAACTATATCAATGTGACCTTCCAAAACTTTTAAGCACTTGCCTGTCTTCCGATCCCACAACCGAATTGAGCAATCGTCACTGCCACTTGCTAAGATACTACCATCTGGACTGAAGCGCAATGAGCGTATGGTACGGGAGTGACCCTGCATGACTTTACAACACTCACCGTTACTAACATCCCACAACCGAATTAAGGAGTCAACACAGGCACTCGCTAAAATTTGACCATCTGAACTAAAGCTGAGCGCCGATACACCATCAGTATGACCCTGTAATGTTCTCAAACAGTGACCTGTATGCACATCCCACAAACGAATCGTGCGATCGGAACTACCACTTGCTAAAATGTCACCATCAGGACTCCAAGACAGGGAAAAGACCAGCACAGTGTGACCTTGTAACACTCCAACACATTCACTTATTTGAGTATCCCATAATCGAACAGCATTATCATCACTAGTACTTGCTAAAATACTGCCATTGGGATTGAAAGCAACTGTCGATGTAGAGCTACTCTGTACTTTCAGCGTTAAAAGGCGTTGGCAATCCTCCATCCGCCATATACACATCTGACCTTCATTATCTATAGATAACAAATTACCATCTTGATTAAATGCTACAGATATAACATTACTTAGGGTTTCGGCAAATACAGACTTGGCTAGATATGCATTGTGGAAGTTAGCTCCAGCCAAATTCAGTCGCCGTAAGTCAGCTTGCCAAATGGTGAGATTTGAGAAATCATACCCCCGCACATCTGTTTTCAAATACGCCAGTAAATTGAGGAGATTACCTCCTGTATATCCCTGCTGTAACGGTGCTTTTTCCTGTAGCTGCTTCAATAGATATCTTAACTGCTGCTCAAGGGCTTGCTGGCTGCCTAACTCAGTTAACAACCGCTCCACAACTGGTTGCACGATTAACCGCTTTTGTGTTTCGCGCACGTAGTCTTTCGCCGTCGCCTTCATTATGGCGTGAGTTTGGAGCAAGAATTTTTGAACCGCAACCTGTAGCGGACGCACGTAGATATTTTTCCGTTCTATCTGCGTCCATCTGCGTGCATCTGCGGTTACAATTTCTTCACTCACTTGCTCAATTAACTTTTCCGTGATATACTCTGATACCACTGGTTGCAGAGAAAACTGCTTTCCTGCTTTTTCTATCAAGGAACGTCGTAACAAAGATCTAATAGCTTCTGGCAGTCCGCGTTTTGACACAGGTGTCACCACGTCCTTAGCCAACTCTACGAGGGATACAGGTTCTCGATTAATTGCTAGCCAGAGTATTGCCTCCTGCTCAAATTCAGACAATCGATTATACTGGCATTCGAGCAAATCGCGGATGTCGTCAAAGACGGTTCCCCCTTGTTCTATATACTCCAACAACTCAGTAATAGAACCGTCAAATAATTCTTGAATTCCTGCGGCTACCTGCTTGAGTGCTAAAGGATTACCTCCATAATGTTCTATCAGTAGGCTCCATTCGGCATCCGTACCTGTAAACTGCCCTTTATGTTTCAACAAATCTCGCCCTTCGTCTGGTGTCAATCCTTTTAGTTGCAGGGATTGGACTTTTTGCTCTTCACCTTCTAGTAACGCAATTTCTCTCGGCTTTTCCCGACTGGTGATAATTAAGCAACTGGCATGAAGTGACTCTCCAATACACTTAAACAACTGACTGTATCCTTCATAACCCTCTCGATACTCCCCCGCATGACCTGCACCGCTTAAAATTGTCTCCACATTATCTAAAATTAGCAGACAGCGTTGCGATCGCAAGCACTCCATAAATTTGGATAATTTCCCTTCCCAGCTACTAGGTATAACTGGATCTTCTCGACGCACCTGTAAGATCGATCGCAACAAGTCTTCGAGTAACTCCTCTAACAGTGGAGCATTCTGGAGCGATCGCCATACCACTATTTTAAACTTGGCTTGAACGTGCCGTGCCAACTTCACAGCTAAGGTAGTTTTGCCAATACCACCGATTCCCAGCAATCCCACCAAACGGCAATGGTCTGACAACACCCACTGCTGTAACTGCATGAGTTCTTCAGTCCGACCATAAAACACAGACACATCCACTGCTTCCCCCCAGTCGTGCTGTGGGTTGCTTTGTCTGGCTACAAGTTCCTCAATTGGGGAGATAGGGCGGGCGAAGTCTCCTTTAGTTAACTCCAACCCAAAGGCTTTCATAAAGTACTCTAGTGATTGCTTGTCAACCCCTGCGTCGCGATTGAGGATGCGAGAAATGGTACGGAGTGACAGCCCTGTTTGTTCGCTAAGTTGCTCAATGGTAAACCGCCGCCCCCAATTTTTGTTTGTTTCAACCACCTGCTTCGCTTGTTGCAGTTTATGCCATCCTTGCAGAGTGAGGATAATACCTCGATGGCGTTTTGGTTTTGGGTTGGGTTTGGAAGTCATAGGCGCACCAATAAAAATAACTGCTTGCTGTTGCTGTTGTATGTTTGTCGGTCAATTGTGCCTGTACTTAACCCAAGTCTAAGTACAAACTTAAGATAAGTTATACCAATTTCAGAAATACTTGCCACGTGTCATACGTAAAGATGTGCCATGCTTACTCCCTTCCCGCTATAAGATTACCGATCTGCTTTTCCTCTTTCTTCGCGCTCTTTGCGTCTTTGCGGTTCATTTAAATAGGTAATCTTCGGGCGGAAAGGGAGTAGTCTCTACAGAATTTCGTGATCGCATTCTGTTTTCCGAATCTTATCAATTGACATAAGTCGATTGATATGCATTTATTTTCTCCAATTTGCTGAAGGTTAGTTAAGCGAGGAGAGGCTCCTTATATGTTTATACCTGTCAACAAATTCAACTTATGCAGTTATGACTGGTATTACCCAAAAAACGTTTTTGTATGTGCGATCGCTCTTAGCGTAATTACGAGTTCTCGCTTTCCAACTCACACACTACCAAAACCCTTAACTCCGTCACCCGCTTCAAAGCTGCATCATTGGTCAAAAACGCCATTCCGAAAAAGAACAGTTGTTAGCCGTTTACAGTATACAAGGAGATATTTAAATCTGGTACTTGAGATTAATGAACCCTACTTCATTAAGAGAGTATCGATCTCTGGATACTGAGAAAACAAGCCGTCAATACTGGCTAGCTTCGCTTTATAATCTAATGCTGTTGCGATAATCAAGCGATCAAAAGGGTCTTTGTGAACAGGAGATAAGCTGACTGCTAAGTAAGCAATTTCAGCAGTCAGTGGCAACAATGTAATGCCAGTTGGTTCCAAAGCCATCTGAAACCAGAGATCGGCTGTGCAAGGTAATTCCAGTCGTCCTCGTTGTTGCGCGAGAGCAACTTCATAGCAGGATACTGGCGAAATACCCACTAAGTCAGCAGTTTCGATAATTTCTCGCCAGTGCGTTGGAAATCGCTCGAACTCTTGGTTGATAAACCAAATCCAGATATGGGTATCGAGAATAATTACTTGAGACATTCCCAATCCTGTTCTTCAATGATAGGGCTAACCAGATCGCCTAAGGTTCTACCTTTACCTGCGATGGAAGCAGGGGGAGTCCGACGCTTTATTGGTGGTGTGGTATCCTCCAGAATTGTCACAATCACACGAGCAGATGATACTTTCGGCTCTGAAGTTAGCCATTTAATCTGACCGTTTTCAAAAATAGCTTCATAACTTTTAAGCATTGTTCCCTCCGGATTTCATAGTTTTAAGAATACTGACCTGCTGAAATCAGCCTTCCCCGTTCTTGTAACTTAATTGCGCGAATGCACGGGCTTTTGCGAGACGGACAAGGTGTTCTATAGTTAAATAGCGCTCTAACTTGGCTTCACCTTTCGCGCTCAAGTTTCCTGCTTTACTTTGTGCTAGCAAATCGCTGACACGAGTTTGAAATTCTGGTGAGGGTTCGATCGCCAGAATTTGCTCTGGAGTGGGTTGACTCGCCAACAACGCGACGATCTCTTTCTCATCAACAAAATTGCCAGACAACTGTTCGCTTAGCAACTCTTGGAGACCACGCTCTACTACCTCTGGTAAGCGGTCTTGGAACTGCTGTAATTGTCGCCCTAGCTCCTCAGATACCTCAACAGTAATTTGCATCATCTAGTCTTATGGCTTTTCCAATATCTTCCATTAGCTTAAGTTTAGCTACAAATAAAGCATTTAGGGAAATGGAAATTTGATATTTTGAGCGTCCATTTGGCGATCGCATCCACGCTTGCCAGTAGCGTTCGCAAATTCATTAATTCGTAATTAATGAATTCATAATTACGAATGACTCGGTCACCTTGTCACCGTGTCTGGTGCATCTATTTTCATAGGAGCTACTTTTTCTTTTGTATCTAAACTTTTATCTCGGTTTTTAAACTCATCTAACAACTTATAGAAATTATCAAAACCATCTTTCTCATGATGACAATACAGCATGATTATCTTCGCCCAAGAGTTAGAAGTACGTAAATGATGCTTTCTTTCGACAAATTCATGAAAATGCTCGCAAAAATCAGCATCTTCATTAGTCAGTTCAATGCCTAATTCTCTCCTGGCTGTTTTATAACCAACTAAAAAATCGAACAGGACAGTGACAGAAGCTCTACCAATATACATCCCAGGTCTAACTCTAATTTTTTCCAAAATTTCATACAATCCACCACTCATACCTACCTCCTTCTCCTGACGCATTAATCTGTCACTGAGAATAAAATCTTCATCTCTATATTTAGTTTTCAACCTGATAACTTTCCCCTCAATACCATTGTCGTTTAACCATTGCATAACTGCTTCTGCACATTCATAACACTCCAGTAATTCAAATTTCGTAACTATCTTACCGACTTCTTCATAGATTTCCTCATCAGATAACAAACTCAACCATGCACTCCAACATTAAATGAATACATTAATAATTAATGCATAATTGGTTTTGGCGCAAGCTGCAACACTTACAGTAACCCTGCTGATTCATAGAGTCGTTTGAGCATAGCCATAATCTTATTCCCGTAGTCCAAATCTGCTGACCACCTTCCTGATAGCTGGTCAATTGTTGAAGCAATACCTCTTGTCACAAACCGAAATCGCGGATCTACGACTTCTTGCACTAAAGGTTCCAAACTGGCGTAGGCTTTCAAATGTTGGATATGCGCCCGGACACCAATTCTAGCACTTTCAAATGATGCAGCTTCTGCACCTCCACCAATAGTACCCAACCCAGCAAAATTATTTTGTTCGGATTTTATATCACCACCAAATTGTAAAAACTCAGTTTCCAAACACATTTGGCAAAAAGCAATATCATAATTTACCCCCTCGATCGCAGCTTCTTCCCTATAGAGTTTTGGTAAGTCGGGAAACTGCACTATGGCATTTTCATTGTTATTTCTTAAAAATATTTGCAACTGCACTTCTGACGCATTACCATGTGACATAATTCTGTCAATTTGACCGGGGCAAATTGGCAATATTGAGCGTAGGGATAAAGTGCGACTGCTGGCTTCCCAAGAAATTGCAATACTAAACTCACGCAGTTCAACAGCTTTTACATATACAACTCGGCGATAATTGACACGACGGATATTAGGTGCTTTAGACAAATCAATTCGCAAACGGTCAACTAAATCAATGGGAATGTAGGCATTACCGTTGATGAGTATTCCTTGCTCTGAGTAATTTTGTCTGTTAATATTAATATTAATCGCTTGATAAGTTGCTTGTTCTTGTACACTTTCTTTACCAGGGTCAACTTCCCGACTCCAAGAAACTAGCCCATCAGCAATTCCCGCAGCAAAATCACGACGGCGAGTTTGCAGCAAAGTGCGATCGTCCGGACTGGAGAGAAAACCAACTTGCATCAATAAAGAAGGAACAGATGTTTGCCGACAAAATGTCAAACTTCCCATTCCTGACATTGCATCTGACTTGACCCCCCTGTTAGGCAATTGAGGAACGCGACGCAGTAGCCCTACAAGCAATAATTCGGCGTGGCTCTTGCGGTCTTCATTATTTGTAATATAAAAGACACTAGCACCACGTACAGAGGGATTGCTGGCTGCATCACAATGAATTTCTAGAGCAACATCATTTTGACGAGCACGGGAATTGATCCAAGTTATGGTTTGCTGAGCACTCAAATCATCGGGAACTGCCAAAACTTCAAAGTTACGCGCTCTGAGTTCTGAAACAATAGTATCTCGCAGGAGAATCATTTCCTTTGCTTCATTAGTCCCTCCGGCGATTGAACCCGGATCGATACCAGATGCTTCTTTACCTCCATGAGCTGCTGACAGAAAAATACGTCCCATAATTAGTCCTGCTTCCTATATAACGATATTTTCTTCTTCGTGCCAAGCGCACTTTCGCACCAATGAATATAATATTGCTAATGGCTAATGGCTAATAGCTAATTGTGAATTGCCATTAGCCATTAGCTATTAGCTATGAGCCATTTTCAAATGCACATCCCCCGCTTGCACCCAGATACAATTGATGAAGTTAAGCACAGAGCTGATATCTATGATGTGGTATCAGAACACGTTGTCTTACGCAAGCGCGGGAAAGACTACTTGGGTTTGTGTCCCTTCCACTCAGAAAAAAGCCCTAGCTTCACTGTCAGCCAAACAAAACAAATGTACTTCTGTTTTGGCTGTCAAGCTGGAGGAAATGTCATTAAGTTTCTGATGGACTTGGAAAAGCGCTCTTTTAGTGAAGTTGTGCTGGATTTAGCACGGCGTTACCAAGTACCCGTCAAAACTCAAGAACCCGAACAATGGCAAGAATTGCAACGTCAGGTTTCTCTACGGGAGCAACTGTATGAAGTCCTTGCTGTAGCAGCACAATTCTATCAGCACGCTCTCAAGCGCAGTGGAGAGAATGCAATGCAGTATTTGCAATCCAAACGCCAATTGAAAGCAGAAACAATTCAACACTTTGGTTTTGGATACGCGCCTCCAGGTTGGGAAACTCTTTACCGTTATTTGGTCAACGATAAAAATTATCCCGTACAACTGGTAGAAAAAGCAGGTTTGATTAAACCTCGCAAGGAAGGAAACGGTTATTATGACGTGTTTCGCGATCGCATCATGATTCCCATTTGCGACGTACTCGGACGCGTTATTGGTTTTGGTGGTAGAACTTTAGGAGACGATCAACCAAAGTATTTAAATTCCCCAGAATCAGAAGTCTTTCTCAAAGGGAAAACTTTATTTGCTCTGGATAAAGCGAAAGCAGCCATTTCTCAACAAGATCGAGTCGTAGTCGTGGAGGGGTACTTTGATGCGATCGCTCTCCATGCGGCTGGTATTACCAACGCTGTTGCTTCCCTCGGTACAGCCCTGAGTTTAGAACAAGTCCGCGCCTGCTTGCGTTATACAGAATCCAAACAATTGATACTGAATTTTGATGCTGACGCGGCGGGAACAAATGCTGCTGAAAAAGCCATAGGAGAAATTGCTGCACTAGCATACAGTGGCGAAGTTCAGTTAAGAATTCTCAACATACCTGATGGCAAGGACGCCGACGAATACTTACTCAAAAGTAGCCCAGAAGACTACAAACAACTTTTAGCCAATGCTCCTCTTTGGCTTGATTGGCAAATTCAGCAAATGACAAAAAACCGAGACTTAAAGAAAGCAACTGACTTTCAGCAAGTGTCGCAGAGGATGGTAAATTTGCTACAAAAAATAGGGAATAACGAATTACGTAAATATTATGTCGCTTATTGTGCAAACATTCTTAGTTTAGAAGAAGCCCGACTTGTACGTTCACGAGAAGAAACTTTAGAGACTCTATTAGGTAACGTATCTTCAGTTATAGGACAAAAAAAACCAATTACAGCTACTCAAAAAAAATATATTTCTAGTCAAGCCTTGACACTGACTACAGAAGGGGGTTTGTTAGAACAGGCAGAGGCTTTATTACTTCAAATATACTTGCACTATAAAGAATATCGTCAATCTATTATTGTAGCGCTAGAAGAGAAAGATTTACTATTTAGTCTTTCCCACCACCAATTTTTATGGCAACAAATTTTGGAAGTGTCATCCGATAAAGAAAATGAGTTATTATCATATGTACAAGATAGATGCTTGGAATTTCCTGAAGAAACAAAATTAATATCTCACTTATTTTATTTGAATGAAAAAACTCAAAAAGAAATTTTATTACGGCATGAGAAGTTGATACAAGCAGCAATTGCCTCTATGGAGTACGTGATGAAAGACAAGCTTTGTCGTCACCTTTGGGAACGTTGGCAGCAAACAAATGCAGAACTTGAACCAGAAAAATGGCAATCATATTACCAGGCATTCTATGCTGAAAAAATGCGGCTTCAGGAACTAGAACGGCAACGGTTATTTTCTCTTAAGGACTTAATTTGATGCACCCAATATTTGTGTAATGTTATGATTGTGGTGGATGACGTCCAAAAAATTCTTCTTCCTTACGAATTGCTAGAATAGTAGGTCGATTCATATTAAGGGCATCAATTGTTGCACGTCCTGTTGGTGTTAGTCCGATAACGTAAACATCCCGCAACGATTACCAGCGCGTTCAATGACAAGTTGCCGTAAAAATTCAGGAATCTTTGACATGAAAAACTTACATCACAATACTTACTTTGTAATTCGTTGCGATCTTAGTTGAATTAGTGATAAAAATTCCGCTAGTTCAACTAATCCTGCGGCTTCTTGCCTTTCTGTCAACGTCAATTCTTCACCTGTATCTTGGCGATCCAAAAGATATTGAAGTCTCTGCTGAACAGCATCAGGCAGCTTAAAGCAGGTCAGTTCTGCGGGTATTGCAATCATTTCAGCCATATTAAATCAGCCTTGAACGTAATATGAGAAGTTTCTTTAAATATAACCTTATTATACAAAATTGGTTTATTATTCAAATCTCCTAGTTTCAACTGTAAGAATTAACTGGTCACTGGTCACTGGTCACTGGTAAATTGCTCAATTTCAAGGTAAAAGTTGTCCATCCATCAAGACTTTCAACTTCAATAGTCCCTTGCAATTGTTCGATCAGCTTTTGCGCTAAAGCTAGCCCCAAACCAGTACCTGGTTGTTTTTTAAATTCAGGGCTGCGAACCCGGTAGAATTTATCAAAAATCTTTGGTAAGGCTGTGGGGGGAATTGCTGTTGAATTACTAATACTAATAATAGTATTGGACGTAGAAATATCGTTCTGAATGCTAACAGCAATTTCACCACCTGTAGCAGTGTATTTACAAGCATTGTTCAACAATTCTCCTACGATTCGTGTTAAACAAGTGTTATCAGAAATCAAGGGTGGTATTTCAGAGGGAACATTCAGCCGTAAAGTTTGCTGATGTTCATGAATGCGAGCGGAGAACCCATCAACGATGTTGAGCACCCAAGGTTGTAATTCCAATGGTTCGGGATTGAAATGACCAGTTGTTCCTAATTCTGCTTTCTGTAAATCTAGCAAATCGTTGATTAACGTCATCTCGCGATCGCACTCTGCTTTCAGTATATTGATATACTGCTGACCGTGCTCGGCAATACCCATATTTTGCAGTAATTGAATTGCCATTCTAATATTAGATAGAGGAGCACGTAATTCGTGAGACACAATAGATAAAAATTCGTCTTTAAATTTATTGATTTCTGATAGTTTCGCTAATACTTGCTCTTGTTCTAGATGCTTTTGGCTTGCAACACTTGCTAAATTTCGCTCTGTCATATCTCGAAAAATGACAATTGCGCCAATAATATTACCTATATCGTTTTTGATTGATGTCGTACAATATTCTATTTGAATTTCTTGCTTATCTTGAGAAATTAGAGTTTTTTCTTCCCATAAAAATACTCGATCCTCTTGAAAAGATTCTGTTAGCGTTTTGTTTAACGATTGACTTTTTATAGGAACAATGTTCAAGATTTCTGATAAATTCCTCCCAAATGCTTCTTCTTGCCGATATCCTGTAATTTTCTCTGCGATAGGATTTATAAACGTGACTAACTGTTGGCGATCGCAAACAATCAAACCATCACTTATCCTAGTTACAGCAGTCACCAGTCCTTTTTGATTTTCCTTGAGTTGCCTTTCTTTCTGATGCTTGCTCAAAGCTATTTCAATCGTTGTGTGTAATTCTTTTTCTTTAAAAGGTTTGAGTACATAAGCAAATGGTTCTGTTAAGCGTGCTCTTTCCAAGGTGTTATCATCCGCGTAGGCAGTAAGATAGATAATTGGAATATCAAGATGAGATTGAATTTCTTTAGCTGCCTCAATACCATCTATATTTCCTTTTAATCTAATATCCATTAATATGAGATCGGGATAAATTTTTTCAGCTATTTGGATGGCTTCTTCTCCTGAAGAGGCAATAGCAGGTACATGATAATTCAGCTTGAGCAAACGTTTTTGTAAATCTTTAGCAACTATTCCCTCATCTTCCACAACTAAAATTGTTTTCATTGTCATTTTTTTCTCCAATTTAAATTTTTCTCCAACATCTGAAATGTAATTTTCACTTCGACTCCATTAGTGTAATTTATTTTAATATCACCTGATAACTGATTGGTTAAAGCATCTACTAACTGTAATCCTAATGATGTTGTATTTTTTAAATCAACTTCTGCTGGTAACCCAACACCGTTGTCACAAACTCTCAGGTTCAAAATATTGTTTTCTGCCTGAAGTTGTATCGAAATTTCTCCTGTTCTACCTTTAGGAAATGCATATTTTAAGGAATTAGAAACAAGTTCCGTGATAATCAATCCACAAGGGATAGCTGCATCTAAGCTTAATAAGACACGCTCGACATTGACTGTGAGCGAAATCACATTTGTGTTAACTTCATAAGAACTAAATAAACTTGCTACTAAATCTCGAATGTACTCCCCAAAGTCAATCCTCGCCAAATCTTGCGATTGGTACAATTTTTGGTGGATCAAAGCCATAGATTCAATTCGCATTTGGCTTTGTTGGAATATTTCTAGGTCATCTTTATCCTTAATATACTCTGACTGGAGATTCAGCAAACTAGAAATGACTTGTAAATTATTTTTAACTCTATGGTAAATTTCCTTTAAAAGAACGTCTTTTTCTAGCAAAGATGCTTGGATCTGTTCTTCTGCCTGCTTGTGTTCGGTAATATCAACGCAAGAGCCAATATAACCCGCAAAGATGTTATTCGACCTATAGTGTGGGATACCTGTATCTAATATCCAACGGTACTCACCATCCTTTCGTCTCAGTCGGTACTCCATTTTAAAGCATAGCCTTGCATCAAAAGCTGTAGTACGGGTAAGAAAACAGCGTTCTTTATCCTCTGGATGAACGGATTCCAACCAGCCATAACCAATTTCTTGTTGAATTGTTCTTCCAGTAAACTCCAGCCAAACTTTATTGAAGTAATTACAAAGCCTTTCGATATCAGACACCCAAATCATAACAGGGGCTGTGTATGCTATGAGGCGAAAGCGTGCTTCGCTTTCCTGCAAAAATGCAACCCTCTGCTTGTATTCGGTGATTTCTGCTTGCAGCGATTTATTAAGTTCTATTAAATCCGCTATCTGTTGTTGAAATCGTGCTTCCAGTTCGTCACGTAATTTTTCTAGTTGAGATAGATCGGGGGAAGTCTGTGGTTTAGGTAATACAGAGACTAACCTTACACCAAGAACGACTGAAATGATAGCAGCCAAGATTTTGAGAACACTTGAGGACCAGGAGCCAGAATGCCATAGTGTCCATACTTCTATTAAATTTGATGTACCAAAAGCAATCGCGAACATAGAAAATTCCACAGTCGAAAAAAAACCTAACTAAATGTAAAAACAGCATTAAGCTTAGAAACACAGTGCTATCAATAAAAATTCGGGAATGGTAACCTATGAATTTTCATCTTTTCTTGGTCTCATGCAAAGCGTAAGAATACTGATACCAACGCCTCGCCTTAAATCATGGCTGGGTAATAGCCTACGGAGATCTGATTTTTGGAGTGGGGACATGGGGGACAAGGAGGACAAGGGAGACAAGGGGAAATAACTTCTAGCCACTAACAAATGACGAATGACAAATGACAAATGACGAATTTTTTATGAAATATTACTTAACAAGAATTGTTGCAATCGCGGTTTTGTTATTAACTTCTGCATGTGGTTCTTCTGTCATAAGAGGAGCATCATCTCATAGAGGACATTCAACAGAACAGACGCATCCTGAAGGAAGCTCCACAACTCAGGCAAAATTAACTGCTTCTACTAAAAATCTGGCTCAGAATCAGCCTATCTCTTTAGCGATCGATATTCAAGACTCTCAAGGAAAAGCCGTAACAAATTTTGACACTTTTCAAGAAAAGACCATGCACTTAATTGTAGTTAGGGATGACTTGCACTCTTTCAATCATCTTCACCCCGAATATAAAGGAAATGGACGCTTTGAGGTTAATACAACTTTTCCCACAGCTGGTGAGTATAAAATTTTTAGTGATTACAAACCATCCGGACAAAAAGAACAAGTTTCCCTCATGACACTGAATGTTCCCGGTTCTGTTCCACTTCCCAAAGATTTAGAAAATTTTAACACCACCAAGATATTCAATGATACTCAAGTCAAGTTAAAATTATCTGAACCAACTCCTAAGACTGGTAAAGAAGTAACCTTAACGTTTGATGTTAAGCAAACTGCAAACAATCAACCAGTTAAGGGCTTACAACCGTATTTGGGAGAAAAAGGGCATTTAGTCATTTTAAAAAGCTCATACCCACTTTCAACATCAGATTATATCCATGCTCATGCTCTTAAAGAGACTGGTGATGGACAGATAGCTTTTAAGACTACTTTCCCGCAACCAGGAACATATAAACTTTGGATTCAGTTTAATCGCGATCGCAAAGTTAATACTGCTGACTTTTGGGTGAATGTTTTATGAAGGATGAAGAAGCTATGTACGCTTACCAAGTATAATTAAGAACTAACGTAGAAAAGCGATTAAAAGACCCAGATAGTTGGCAGTTGAGCCAAGATTCTAACAATGCACTACGACAAAAACTCATAGATGAAATTGTCGAGTATGAAACATTAGTTACTCACCCTCCCACAAACCCATTGGTACTTGAGATTTCAGACATGAACGATTTACCTAACTTACTGATTAAAGCAAGAATTGCCTTTAAACTGACTCAACAAGAGCTAGCAGTATTAAGCGATCGCACACCCGCTCAAATTAAAGCTTTTGAAGAAAAAAACTATCATAATGCTAGCTTTCTCGACTTTCTTACAATTAGCAAAGTATTAGGAATTCAAATTATTAATGGCGAATTCGTTGCTCAAATAGATGATTTTTACAAGCAAGAACTAATGAATGTACGTCAAGAGGCTAATTTAGATATTAGCATGAAGGCTCTCTTAGATAAAGGAGTGCGAGCGATAATAAAAGTTATTCCTTTTACATTTTATTGAAATATGCTATATTACAACAAGCCCTATGTTAAAAAAGTGATGTGTCATTATGAGTGATAGGGAAACATTGGAACTAAAATCTATGAATATAAAACTGGTCAATACTTTGATAGAAATTATTCGTTCTCTTTCCCCAGAGGAACGCAAAATATTGACACAAGAACTATTATTTGATGATTCGGAACCATCAAATCAAGAAATAATGAAAATAGCTGAAATGGGAAGCGTGTTTGATTTTTTGCATGATGAACCAGATATTTATACCTTAGAAGACGGAGAACCTGTCTAATGCCTCTTAAAAAAGGAGATGTGATTTTAGCACCCTTCCCATTTACTGACTTAAGTCAAACTAAGTTACGTCCTGCGGTAGTACTGTGGGTTAGTTCTACAGGTAGTAATGATATTGTTATCTGCTTTATTTCTTCTCAAAATTTAACCAATTTGAAGCCAGAAGAATTTTTGATTGGTGATTCAGATTCAGAGTTGATCAACACGGGTTTAAAAGTGACTTCTAAAGTAATTGTATCTCGACTTGTCACCATAGACCGAAATTTAATTACCCGCCGTCTTGGTAATTTGGGAACAAATCAACTACAAGAGTTAAACACTCGCTTAATTCAAATATTTCAACTATAATCAATTTCCCATAATTTATGAATCATCCTTATTGTGAGAGACCTAAACAGGACTGTAGGGTGGATATTGCCCACCCTATATGTATTTCATAAATCAAATAGGATTGCTATATGAAGGGTAAAGGATGAAGTATGCATTTTTCATCCTTTACCCTTAATACTTCATCCTTTATGAAAGAGGTTGTGCTGGGGCTGACATCGGATTTATCCCACCTTGTCCTACTTCAAATTGGCTCATCATATCGTGGTCTTCATGAACCATGTTGTGGCAGTGGTACATATACTTACCTAGGTGAGGTCTAAATCTGCCAATGATTCGTACTGTTTCGTTTTCACCAACATAGAACACATCCTTCAAACCACGTTCGTAAGGAAAAGGTGGTGTCCCATTGCGATCGAGAATTTGAGCATCGATGAGGTGAAGGTGAACTGGATGAAACCAAAGACCAGAAGGATTATGCAGCCTCCAAATTTCTACCTCTTCTAGTTGTGGATTGGCATCTACTCGATTTGCGTTCCAACCGTTGCCATTAATGACCCACACACTATTTATATGGTCAAATGTGAAGTTTCGAGTTCGTACTGCTGAGGATTCCGGTAGAAATTGAATATTGCGTAGTGTATTGGGGATTGAACTGTTATCACTTTCAGAACGCACTACATCAAAGCGCATGATGACATTCGTGTTTCCAAAATTATCGTTGTTGGGAAGCCCAAGATTTTGCAGTACAACTTGAGTTCCAATAGGATATCTAGAAAAATCCATGATTACGTCATATCTTTCTGCCATTGCAAGACGCATATTTTGAGTATTGACTGGTGCAGCCATTAATCCAGCATCCGTTCCAATGACGGTAAAGTCATCGCCTGTACTCAGAGCCAGCCTGTAAGAGCGAGAAATTGATGCGTTTAATACTCGAAAACGGTATTTACAGTTTGCTACTTCCATACGAGGCCAAGGGACACCGTTGACTGTAATGATTTCCCCCATTAAGCTGTGCTGTCCTTGGTCGTCAAAAATGAGTGAGCCATTAGACGCGAATTGTTTATCGTGAATAATCAGAGGAATATCGCGATCGCCTTTAGGGAGTGGCAAACTCAGCTCTTCATTATCTTGAACAATATACATTCCAGCCAAACCCATATAGACATTTCGAGAAGTTTGACCGAGGGCATGGTCGTGGTACCACAAAATAGCAGAAGTAGGATTGGGATAGACATAATCCTTGTAGTACCCCGGAGGAATCAAATCCTCAGCATAACCATCGTACTGAGGTAACGATGGCATGCCATGCAAGTGAACTGAGGTATGGACCTCAAGATTGTTGATATACCTAAGAATTGATTGCCGATTTCTACTTTGTCTAATTGTGGGACCCGGAAACATACCGTTGTAGCCCCAAATCTCTGTTGTTCTCCCTGGTAGTACTCCTACTTGAGCCTTCTGCATGACAACTTGATAATAATCAGTCGTAGAATCACTGCTTACAGGGTTTAACACGGGTGGTGTATGGAAGGGAAGTGTAAACGGTTCAACTCTTTCATCAGTTCTTTGAGCATATCCCCGATACTGAAGCCCCACGGGAAGCAAAAGAGAACCTCCCGCAAGCGCTGCAATCTTCAGCGCTTCACGCCTGCTTATTTTTTTCATGGTTAAATATTCCCTGGATAATTAAGGTTGTATAGTAATGAGCGCTGGTTAGGAGGCGATAACAATTTGCTCAACTAACAAGCGGTCAGAAATTTTGTGTAGTGTAATTATTTCAGAAAAAATATAACGTGATACTTAAGTAAGTTTAAGTAATAGTACTAAATATTACGCATTCCTGAAAGAAATAACCAAGAGCAAATTTTAAAGAAAGTTACATTTTGATTATTTTCATACCAATCGGGCTTTGCCCAAAAAATGAAATTGTGTAGGTTGGGTTGAGGAACGAAACCCAACATATACAGGTATTTGTTGGGGGTTTCTCCATGGTAAGCCCAACCTACAATAATTCTTATCCAAGCAATATTGCAATCCATCCATCACGTCAAAAGTTATTTTTTGAAAAGGTTTTTCATAAATTTAATTAAAATTTATTTTTTGAGAAAATACTTTTTAAATTATGTAACTTTTTATTAAAAATCAATTTTCATTTCTCTTTTTACATTTTATTAATTG
>NZ_WJFC01000255.1 GCF_009725235.1 Scytonema sp. UIC 10036 | reverse complement strand
ATCCCCACCCGCCCCTCAACAAGGAGGGGACTCCTACCTTCCCAAATCCCAAATCCAAAATAATACAAGTGTTATGAAAATGGTTAATCAAGATTTCCAAAAGTTAGCACCGCGCAAGTCTTTTGCCCAGCATTGGCTAAAAAGTGATAAAGCCCTCAACGGAATCGTTAAGGCTGCACAACTCCAAAATTGCGATCGCGTTTTGGAAATTGGTCCGGGGACAGGTATTCTCACTCGCCGCCTTTTACCAGAAGTACAATCCTTGTTAGCAGTTGAAATCGATCGCGACTTGTGCAAGCGTTTGGTTAAGGAACTTGGAAACAAAGAAAATTTCTTACTCCTACAAGGGGACTTTCTTGAACTAGATTTACAACCCCTGCTGAAACCATCTCCAGTATTTCAAAACCAAAATAAAGTTGTTGCTAACATTCCCTACAACATTACAGGACCGATTATTGAGAAATTGCTAGGTACAATATCTAACCCAAATCCTCAACCCTACGATTTAATTGTGCTGCTGGTACAAAAAGAAGTTGCAGACAGACTGACAGCAAAAGCAGGATCGAAAGCTTTTGGAGCACTGACTGTCAGAGTCCAGTATTTGGCAGAATGTGAGTTAATTTGTACGGTTCCGGCGGGAGCTTTTTACCCACCACCAAAGGTAGATTCAGCTGTTGTACGCCTAGTTCCCCGTCAATTTGAACCACAAGTGTTGGATGTACGACAGTTAGAAATGCTGGTTAAGTTGGGCTTTGGAGCAAAGCGCAAAATGTTACGAAATAATTTGCAATCAGTTATAGAACGCGATGACTTAACCAAGTTGCTAGAAGAATTAGACGTAAATCCCCAAGTTCGAGCAGAAGAACTGAGTGTCGAACAATGGGTAACATTAGCAAATAAGATAAATCTAAGTTCTACGTAAGCTTAGCCCCCTTAAAAAAGGGGTTTTTGAGTATAGACACGTAGTAACTTATCACCAGACATCAACCTCACAAACTATCTTCCTCCGCTAACCTTTGCAACGCCAACAAGCCAGCACCGTAAGCTGGTTCATGACGAGGAAAAATCACTCTTGCTGTCGGAAACATAGTACGAATCGATTTAGCAAATTTATCGCGCATCTTGGATTTTCCCAGCCAGACACTCCCCGTTGTCACAACTTCAAAAAGTTCTCGATGACTAAAAATCGCATCAATAACTGTACCAGTTGCCTTTATCAACTCCTTTACAGCATCATCAATAATTCTATTAGCAGTTTCATCTCCACAAACAGCAGCACAATCAACAAGAGGTGCCAAAGCAGCTATCTCTTTAACACCCCAACCCCTTCGATAAACAACTTCTATCAAATTCTCTATACTTGCCAGACTAAGATGCTGTTTAAAAACTTCAACAAGACTAGTAGAAACCTCACGACCATCATATGCCTTTAAAGCTTCTTGCATACCAGTCACAGCTATTTTATAAGCACTTCCCTCATCACCTAAAATATATCCCCAACCACCAACTCGCTTAATATCTCCCTGATGGTTGCGACCAAAAACTATAGAACCAGTTCCAGCAGCAACCACAATTCCCACCGGATAACCAACTCCCCCGACTAAAGCAATTAATGCATCATTACAAATAACAATATTAGAATTATTATACCTTCTACAATTCAAATCCCAAGTAATAGGAAGCAAACCGCTATTCTGCAATCCAAGCACTAAACTATTAACAACTTCAATATCCTCAGCACGTCCTACACCAGCCAATCCCAAGCAAATGGCTTTCACCTTAATATCAGATATTAACTTCAACGCTTCAACGACTGCACCATAAATAGCAAATTCAATAGCTTGTAATGCAGCTTGAATACCTATACTTTGATAATTTGACGCACCAGATTCACCACGACCTAAAACTTGCCCCCTATCATCCATCAAAATGCAAACAGTTTTGCTTCCACCACCATCAATTCCTAAAACATAATTCATGACATTGTTAGTTGTTAGTTGTTGGTTGTTAGTTGTTAGTTGTTGGTTGTTAGTTGTTGATTGCTATCTTATCCGCGTTCATCTGCGTTCATCTGCGGTTCCTTCCTCTAAAGGAATAAAAAATAGAGTTATCATGCCAGGAACCGTCAACAAACATACCAATATAAAAAATAATAGATACCCCACTTGTGCTTGAATATAACCGCTAATTAACCCAGGAAGCATTATACCCAAAGCCATAATACCCGTAGAGATAGCAAAATGAGAAGTTTTATATTCATCTTTAGAAATATACATTAAATAAACACTAAAAGCCGTGAATCCAAAACCATATCCCAACTGCTCAAAAGAAACTAAAGCATAAACAAGAGGTAGAGATGGTTTAACATAAGCCATATACACATAGAATATATCTGGTACATTCAATGCCAAAGCCATTGGCAAAAGGCATTTTTTCAATCCATATCTTGAAATAACCATCCCACCTGTAATTCCTCCCACAATCAAAGAAAGTACCCCGAACGTACCGTAGACTAAACCCACAGTTGATGTTGATAGTCCCAATCCTCCAACTTCTGGTTTATCTAATAAAAACAATTGAGCTATTTTGAGCAACATTGCCTCACCAAATCTGTAAAGCAATATAAATGCTAAAATAGCCACAATTTTTTTCTGTTTAAAATAAGAACTAAGAATATCAAAAAAAGGAAGAGTTGATGTGGCTGAGAACTGTTTGCGATCGCTAGGTTCAGGCAAGGGCAAAAAAATTCTGTGAAAGACAAACAATATTGCTAAGATTAAAGAAGATAACCCAACAGATAAACTCCAACTTAAAGGAATACTATTCACATACTTTTCTTCAAGTATTCCTGCTAAAACAACCAGAAAACCAGAACCAAAAATAAGAGCTATTCGATAAAAAAGCGAACGAATACCCACAAAAAAAGCTTGCTCGCCTGGATTTAAAGCTAGCAAATAAAAACCATCTGTTGCAATATCATAAGTTGCAGAAATAAATGCTCCAACAGTCAATCCTACTAAAGAAATAAAAAAGAAATTAGGCAATAGTAAAGAAAAAGCAACCAAAGCCAAACAACAGAACATAGCCAACTGAGTAACTAATATCCATGTTCTTTTTGTCCAATAAGTATCAACAATTGGACTCCAGAACATTTTAATAACCCACGGAAGATAAAGCAAACTTGTCCAAAACGCAATTTGAGTATTACCTACGCCTAGTTGCTTGTAAAAAATGACAGAAATAGTATTGACAATGACATAGGGAATTCCAGAGGCAAAATATAAAGTAGGAATAAACGCCCAAGGAGAATGAGATTTAGTTTGCTGTTCCATAGGAGAAATTGGTTTGCTCTAACATCCAATCGGACACCAATAGGAAATATTATCTGTTATTTTCCCCTCAGAAACACGCATTCCTACACCACCCGACACCAATTTATCTTGACCGTTATTATACAACCAAGCTCCCCAAACTACAGTCATAGATTGTTGGGCAATTTCTAAAGTTGGAAGTACCAATAAATCCTGATAAACATAATCTTGTTCTGTATACCACGGTTCATTACTGTGACTGCGAACAGCCACCTCTCCCGATTTGACAGCAAATCCTCCTGCTCCTTCCCTTCCCAAAATAGGCTTAGCAAAGTATGAATGACCTATTTTTTCTGGCATCATAGAAGTTTTGGGGAAATAGTCAAAAATTGTCTGAGCATCTTGACTATTAAATAATTCCAATCCCAAATCTGTAATCAGAGCAAATATACTTTTAGGCTGCAATGCAAAAGCAGAACCAAAGTTAACAATAACAACTTTCTTCTCTAAAATCAGTTGCTCAAGAGCAGACCACAATCTTTCACCCTTATCATCAGTATCATAGATAACCCATTCAATAGGGTACCACATAAACAATATATCTATAGGTTGCCCTGTTCTAGAGTCAAACAGGTATTCTCCGTCTTTAATACGAAGATACTCCAATGGGAACACAGCACTTTTGCGATTAAATTTCCTACTTAACCATCGCATAGTCCCCAAATCTTCAGCATTATTTAATGCTGTAAAAGCAACACGGCATTCCTGTACTCTTTTATTCAGCAATAGTGCTGCCCTTTGTATATGTTGATTGAGGGATAAACTTAATACATTTTGAGCAGTGAACACAGGGTCTTGTAATTCAAAATGTTCTGCCACTTTCCCATTCCCTTCGGTACATTCAAACCAAAAGCTAGGAGTTTGAGGATTCGTTTCTATAACCTTTTTTACACCTGTCGCTTCATTCCAGCACCAATCCAGCCGCATACAAAATGGTGCAAGAGAATCATGTTTCACGACCTTAATAGCATCTTGAGGAAAGCCATAGTCAAGCAAAGTTTCTTCATCAAGCGTGCGGACAATAGACCAAGTTTCCATCAAAACACTACCAACTAATTCAGATGCGTGCTTGATTTCTTGTATGGTTTGTGGGGAAACTTTGTGACAGTAATATAAAGCATATGGCGTTTCTTGGTCTGTCAGAGGGATACCCGTTCCTTCCTCAATCGGGCAAACATTATACCAACCCATTTTCATGGACTGAAAGAACCGCTTTCGTTGAGGGCTATTAAAAATATCTATACTCATTACCTTAACCACCTGCGCTAGCACCACGACCAAAACTACCAAATCCAGAACGACCGACGTGAGATGGGGAATGACTCTTATGACCGCTACGGTATCTATACCCAGACCCTCCGTGGTATATTCGACTGCTGCTACCGCTACTGGAGTTATTGCATTCGTAGGATTGTTGTGCTTGTGGATTGTTGCAGTTTCTGTGGCTGGTTTCTGGTAATCGGGTGCAGGAGGCTAGTAAGGATATTGTCATGCCAATGACAATAAATTGAAGTAAACTAGGTTTTAGTTTCATGAGACTATAGTTGTTATTTAGCAATTTAGATGACTACAAGGATGGTGCGACGAATTTCGTTTTTTTTATGAACCGCAGAGGCGCAGAGAGCGCAGAGAGAGTTAAGAGGAGAGTACTATTCTTTTGATACCTTGTTTGAGAATGGGAACGTTAAAGTTGATGAGAAGGGCGAGGATTGGTTAGTGATTTTGAGATACGAAATGGCTTGAGCCTCGTGAATGGGTGCTAATTTTTCAACAGCTTTCAATTCGACAACAAGGGTATCACCAACAAAAAAATCTAATTCGCCCTCACCAACTTGACGACCTTTGTAAGTAATTGCTACGGGATATTTAGACTTGTGAGGTATACCCCGCATCTCCAATTCCAGCCTCAACGCTTGGTGATACACCGACTCCAGAAATCCAGGTCCCAACATTCGATGTACCTCAATCGCAGCCCCAATGACCGCTCCCGTTAACTCACTCATTTCCTCTCCTAACTCTCTTCTCTCTTCTCTTCTCTCTGCGTCCTCTGCGCCTCTGCGGTTCAATTCCATAAAACACTCCTTAAGCCTGTGGCAAAATTTATAAAAGTCCATCCACTGATAGTTTTCCCAGCATGACTGCAACAACAAACACAAATCTCCCAAGTCTTTACGAACCTTTCTCCACAGAAGCCAAGTGGCAAAAATTCTGGGAAGAAAACCAAACTTACAAAGCCGACCCCAACCAAAGCAGTCAATCCTACTGCATAGTTATTCCGCCACCTAACGTTACAGGTAGCCTGCACATGGGTCACGCCTTCGACAATTCACTCATTGACACCCTCGTGCGCTACCATCGAATGAAAGGATTCAACGCCCTTTATCTCCCCGGAACTGACCACGCCAGTATCGCCGTACAAACCATTCTGGAAAAGCAACTCAAAGCAGAGGGCAAAACTCGCTACGACTTGGGACGCGACAAATTTTTAGAACGTGCTTGGCAGTGGAAAGCAGAATCAGGAGGAACAATTGTCAATCAATTGCGGCGCTTGGGTGTATCGGTAGATTGGACGCGGGAACGGTTTACTTTAGACGAAGGTTTATCTAAAGCTGTAGCTCATGCTTTTACAAGTCTTTATGAAGAAGGGCTAATTTATCGCGGTAAATATTTGGTCAACTGGTGTCCGGAGTCACAATCAGCCGTCTCCGATTTGGAAGTGGATTTAAAAGAGGTTGATGGTCACCTCTGGCACTTCCGCTATCCCCTGAGTGATGGTTCTGGCTACGTAGAAGTCGCTACAACTCGTCCGGAAACAATGTTGGGCGATACTGCTGTGGCTGTTAATCCAAGTGACGATCGCTACAAGCATTTGATTGGGAAAACCCTAACTCTGCCAATTATGAATCGGGAAATTCCCATTATTGGTGATGAGTTAGTTGACCCCACTTTTGGGACTGGTTGCGTGAAAGTCACTCCCGCCCACGATCCTAATGACTTTGAAATGGGTCAGCGGCACAATCTGCCGTTTATTAACATCATGAATAAGGACGGCACTCTTAATGAGAATGCTGGCTCCTTCCAAGGACAAGACCGCTTTGTTGCCAGAAAAAATGTTGTTTCTCATTTAGAAACTGATGGGTTTCTGGTGAAAGTTGAGGATTACAAACATTCTGTTCCTTACAGCGAGCGAGGTAAAGTCCCCGTTGAACCCCTCCTCTCAACCCAGTGGTTTGTTCAGATTCGCCCAATGGCAGATAGGGCGCTGGAATTTCTTGACCAGAAAAATTGTCCGGAGTTTGTTCCCCAACGCTGGACAAAGGTGTATCGTGACTGGTTGGTGAAACTGAAAGATTGGTGTATTTCCCGTCAACTGTGGTGGGGTCACCAAATTCCTGCTTGGTACGCTGTCAGCGAAACTGGTGGAGAAATCTGCGACACGACGCCGTTTGTCGTTGCCAAGTCAGAAGTAGAAGCAAGGGAGAAGCTATATGCACAATTTGGTGAAAATGTCAAGATAGAGCAAGACCCAGATGTGCTTGATACTTGGTTTTCTTCTGGTTTATGGCCTTTTTCGACTTTAGGTTGGCCCGAACAAACTCCAGACTTAACAACTTACTATCCTACCAGTACTTTGGTAACGGGCTTTGACATCATCTTTTTCTGGGTTGCCAGAATGACTATGATGGGTGGGCATTTTACCGGGCAAATGCCGTTTAAATCTGTTTACATCCACGGCTTGGTTTTGGATGAAAATGGGAAAAAAATGTCTAAATCTGCTGGTAATGGTGTCGATCCGTTGCTCCTGATTGACAAGTACGGTACTGATGCTTTGCGCTACACCCTCATTAAGGAAGTTGCAGGTGCAGGTCAAGACATTCGGTTGGATTACAATCGGAAAACAGATGAATCCCCATCAGTAGAAGCATCTCGTAACTTTGCTAACAAGTTGTGGAATGCTGCCCGTTTTGTGATGATGAATTTAGACGATTTTGGATTTTCGATTTTAGATTTTGGATTGGAGTCCAATAATCCAAAATCCAAAATCCAAAATCTAAAATTGGAATTAAGCGATCGCTGGATTCTTTCTCGCTACAATCAAGTTGTCAAACAAACAAATGACTTCTTCAGTCAATATGGATTGGGGGAAGCAGCAAAAGGGCTTTATGAATTTATTTGGGGCGACTTCTGCGACTGGTATATAGAACTGGTGAAATCGCGCTTGCAAAAAGATGCCGATCCAGTGTCCCGCCGTGTCGCACAACAAACTCTTGCTTATGTTTTAGAAGGTATACTAAAACTACTTCATCCCTTCATGCCTCATATTACTGAGGAAATTTGGCATACTCTTACCCAGCAACCCGCCGATTCCCAGCAAAGTTTATCCTTACAACGTTATCCAGAAGCAGATGCGAATTTAATTGACTCTGCTTTGGAAGAACAATTTGAGCTGTTGTTTGGTACAATTCGTACAATTCGTAACTTGCGGGCTGAAGCAGATATTAAGCCCGGTGTGAAGATAACAGTTACTTTACAAAGCGAAAGCACAAAGGAACAGCAAATTCTTCATGCAGGACAACCTTATATTAAAGATTTGGCTAAGGTGGAGGATTTAACTATTACTGGCGAACAAAAGACAACAACAGTTTCTCGGAAAAAGTCAATAGATTGGGGAAAAATAGCAGCAATTATTGGAGCTATTTATGTGTTTAGAATAGGGCTTGCTGTTGCTGATGCAGTAGACGATATCCCCTTCTTTGGAACTTTCTTTGAACTTGTTGGTTTTGCTTATTCTGCCTGGTTTTTTGTTCAGAATATCTTGTTTGCAACAGATAGACGAAAATTCTGGGAGCAGTGTTTCCCACCAACTGCTAAAGAAAATCCACCGCAAATCGAACCCCAAGAAGCAGAACAAGCGATCGCAGGAGTTGTAGGTACGGTGCAAGTGGTCATTCCTCTTAAAGGCGTTGTTGATGTTGACACGTTGCGAGCTAAGCTAGAAAGGAGTCTTAGCAAAGCAGAAAGCGAAGCTCAATCTTTACGTGGAAGACTCAGCAATTCCAAATTTGTGGATAAAGCACCACAAGACGTAGTACAAGGAGCAAGAGATGCTTTGGCAGAAGCCGAAAAACAAGCAGAGATTTTACGCGATCGGCTTCGTGGGTTAGCATAACAATCAAGTAAAATGCTAAAACAACCCAGACAACCGTCATGCTATATCTAGCTCAGGTACATAAAAATGACTTTCTAGACCAGCTTCAGTTGCGGTTGTTGGCACGTCAGGAAGCTGAACATATGTGGGTTACCATCCCAGAAGAAGCTTTTATTCTTTTGGGAAAAGGAAAAGTTCTAGCAGAAAAACTACTTGTTCTAGTGGAACTTTCCCCCACAGGTGATATCGAGAGTTTGGAAGAAGCCACTCATTGGGTGCTAAATTTGGTACAGACCTACCTTGCCAATGGTATTACGCCAGAATTTTTGCAACAGGAAACTGAGCGAGCAGAACAATGGCGACAAAACTTAACATTACAAAATCAAGACCTAGCCCGTCGTTCTTTAGAGTTGGAAGCCCGTAGAGAGCAAATTCAAGCCTTAGAAGAAAGCTTGAAACGGGAGAAAAACGGTGCAAAAGATGAGGAAGCCCGGTCTTAAGTTATCAGTCTGTGTAAAGACTAGCCATGCTAGTCTCTACATATCTGATACTCTAACTGATAGACCTTAACCAAGTAGTATTGCGTGCTCTCTTAGAAGCAATAGCTTACCAAGTTTTAGAAGTTGTACAAGCAGTTAATAAATCTAACAGTATTCCTATTGGGCGGTTGAGTGTAGACGGTGGTGCTTGTGAGAACAATTTTCTCATGCAGTTTCAAGCAGATTTATTAAGAATTTCAGTTGAACGTCCTACAATGCGAGAAATGACTGTTCAAGGAATTGCATTTGCCGCAGGGCTTGCTGTTGGATTTTGGAATTCTTATGAGGAATTAGTCAATCAACGTCAAATTGAGCGAGTCTTTGAACCTGCGATCGAGCAAAATTCGGTTTTAGACAACTTTGCAACCGGGCAAAAAGCAGTCGAGCGTGCCAAACACTGGGCACAATAGTAAGTTATAAGAATCTATTGCCATTCTAAATTATTCGTAAAAAGTTAAATACCCGGCTTCTCAAAGAAGCCGGGTATCTGAACTCTGTGAAGAATTTAAAGAGTATAGGTTGAGCTTTAGCCCTATTTACGTATATTTTAAAAATCAGGTTGCTATAGACCTTAAATTTTAAAAATTTTATCCGACAAAATATTTTTTTCTTGATTAAGCATAATAAATTGAGAACACACAAGTTTAAAATATTATGAATGTTTACCTAAGCCTGTATGAAAACGGACTCCATTTTTTATCAATTATTTAAAACATTCCCCGAAGCTTTTTTTGACATTTTTGGGGGAGAAGCAACAGAGGCTAGAAACTATAATTTTGCTTCCGTCGAATTAAAACAAACAGCTTTTCGGATAGATGGTGTGTTTCTGCCAAATTCAAAAATGGCATCAAAACCAATTTACTTTGTAGAGGTTCAATTTCAAAAAGATCCAGAGCTATACGCCCGCCTATTCTCAGAACTTTTTCTCTACTTGCGTCTTTACGCGCCTACCAAAACTTGGCGAGCAGTTGTTATTTTTGCAAGTCGCAGCATGGAACCTACGGAAATAGAACCGTATCGAGTTTTGATAGAGAGCAAGCAAGTTACTCGTTTGTACTTAAACGAATTGGGAGATGTGACCGAACAGTCTTTGGGAGTTGGTATGATGAAGTTAGTTGTGGAAACTAAAAAACGGACTCCTGAGTTAGTGAAAAACTTGGTTGATAAGACACTCTCAGAAGTCACAAATAAAGCACTACAAAAACAAGTGCTAGATTTGATTGAAACGATTGTATTGTACAAATTACCACGTATTAGCCCTCAGGAGTTAGCCAAAATGTTTAGACTTAGCGATTTCGATATTAAGAAGACAAGATACTACGAGGAAGTCAGAAAAGAGATTAAGCAGGAAGTCAAAGAGGAAGTTAAGCAGGAAGTCAAAGAGGAAGTTAAGCAGGAAGTCAAAGAGGAAGTTAAGCAGGAAGTCAAAGAAGAAGTTAAGCAGGAAGTCAAAGAAGAAGTTAAGCAAGAAGAAGCGCTACAGTTAATTAAACGTCTGCTTCAACGGCGTATTGGTAAAGTGAGCCAAAAACTGCACAAGCGCATTAATCGCTTATCTGTAGAACAGCTAGAGAATTTAGCTGAAGCTTTGTTGGATTTTGGCAGTGAAGAGGATTTAGCTACTTGGTTGCAAAATAACTTACAGTAGTATATCCTCAAAATTATCAGTTATTAGTTCATAATTAACTGATAACTGATGAACGATCGCTCTTTAATTGCAGCAGAACTATCCAAGTTCAAAGACTGTACCAAACTGAGTGGTAATGGTTGCTGACTGATAGCATTAGCATAATCTGCGCTGAGAAAACGACGGTAACTTGGCTGATTGGCAACATAGGTTTGGAAAAAGGGAAGACTTAACGCCGTGATGTAGCGGCGGGCTATGGCTGG
The DNA here is from genome assembly GCF_009725235.1 of Scytonema sp. UIC 10036. The sequence continues at coordinate 7,423 of NZ_WJFC01000255.1, read as the reverse complement.
ATTTGGACCTACAACTTGCTCTGGAACTGGAATAGCAGAATTTGGTGACTCTGCTATAGTTGAAAAATGCGTGGCATTATTTACGAGAACTAAATATTTATTTGGAGTTGTTAACCATGTAAAGGGTTGAATTTGTTCTGGGAGCGCGGGAGCAACAGTATCAGAACCGCCAGAGACTATCATGACTGGGATGTTAATTTTGCTAAGGCTGGCTTGACCTAGAACAGTACTGTCAATTTGGTTAATTGCGATCGCAGCTTTTACCCGTGAATCTGATAAATTATAAGTTACTGGTGGTAAATTAATAGCCAAGCATTGAAGTAGCAAAGAAACATTGACTGCATTTGGTGAAGCTGGGCAATTTTTCTTAAGTTGGTCAAAATTAATAGGTGCTCCTGCTAAAACCAGCGCCGTGTAACCGCCAAAAGACTGTCCCACTACACCGACGTGCTCTAAATTTAAGCGACCTTTAAAATCTCCATTAGATTGGGATAAACTGTTGAGTTGATCCAGTAAGTACTTTATATCTAAAGGACGATCCACAAACTCTCTAGGGCTAGCCACTTCATTTGCCCTACCTAATAATAAGGCTTGTAGCTGTTCAGCGTTACTACCAGGATGCTCTGGAACCGCCACAACAAATCCATAAGAAGCAAGGTACTCAGCTAGGTAAGCAAAACTTGTTCTGTCAGAACCAAGCCCGTGGGATATCACAATGACTGGACGGGAACTTGAAGTCAGTGGTAAGTATATGTCAGCGGGGAAAGTCCGAGTGCGGGATAGGTCGTTAAGTATAATAGTGCGTCTTTGCCATTTAAAGTTACCCGGTTTTAACAATTCTCTTACTGAGACTTCTCCAGGTGCAAAAGTATTGGCTACTTGTTGAGATGATTGCTGGTTAATGAGTGCGATCGCTCTTTGAGTCTGATTAACTAACCTCTCAAATGCTGCTGCTATTTCCAAACTGCGAGGTAAATTAATCGAAATAGTTCTAGAGGGAAATCTTTTCAATACATTTAATAGGGTTAACCCTTTTGGCTCTGCAGCGGCAAGAATTAAGGATGCCCGAATTGCATAAAATCCACTAATGCCAGAATCCTGCTGTACCACTTCTCCAAGATTTCTCAGTAATGTTTCACCAATTGGCGTGTAGAGAAATTGAGACACTTGTACAGCCGTGAGGGGAATGGGTGTCAGCAAAACCTCGCGCAACTGGGTGAGTTGCTTTTTATCGGCATACTGGGTGTATGCAGCCAATTCCTCATCAACCTTACCAGTATGAGCGTATTCTTCCAAAGAACCAATAGGGATAGAGCGTCCCAAAACACCAAAAGAGAGAGTCAACCGTTCTGCACCTAAGGAAGGAAGGGGGGCTAGTAGCCCAAGACTTAGAAATCCCAACCCCATTTTCATCCAGATGAACTGCTTGGCTTTGGGTTGAATAGTATCCTGGCGGAAGCAGACACGCTTGGAAAGAATAGACAAAATTGGTGGGGAACTCATAATTATCACTGGCAACATTGCTAGCAATTTTAGCTCAATGCCCAATGTTCAATGCCCAACCATCTTTTTCCTAAAGGCAGGAAAAGTCATAAAAGTAAGAAAAAAAGATTTTTCAAAGACTTTTGTAAGCAAGAATATTAAAATCTTAGCAGATTAACTATCGCAGTCGAAAAATTGAAGCCTTAGCACTTAGAATACTGAAAAGTCCAATTCTACCTTTGTTAAGCTTCCCTCGACACTTCTGTATACACAGTGCAAGTCATGCAATAAGGAGAAAAAACTGAATAATTATGTCAGAAAACTACGATCCCAAGACGGCAGAAACTCCAAACAATGATGAAATGGGTTGTACCTTCATTGTTGATAGTGTTGAAGATGTAGTCGATCCTAATGATGGTGTCACAACCCTACGTGAAGCAATTTATGCCGCCAACAGTCGAAGTGGACGAGAAAGAATTGTTTTTCGGCTGCCATTGGGTTCGGAAATTAAACTAACTGAGCAACTCGATATTACCGACGATCTTATTATCACCGGGCTAGGGGCTGAAAACCTGACTATCAGTGGCGATGACAAATTTAGTAACTTCTGTGTTAAGAATGCTAAAGTGGCGATCGATGGATTAACCATTGCCAAGGGTCAAGATGGTATTAATGTTGGAAGTGGCAGCCATCTGACAGTAACGAACAGTGTCTTTAGCAATAATGCCAACGATGGACTTGATGTTGATGGAGAAGGAAACAGGGTTTTCGTGTCAAAAACTAGCTTTATCGGTAACGGTGAAGATGGAATTAAGGTAGATGGTGATGGCAATATTATTAATCTGAGTCACTCACTCTTGAGTCAAAATAAGGATGATGGCATTGATGTTAAAGGCAACAGTCACACTATTACTTTATCGGAAGTTATTTTAAGCGATAACGGAGACAATGGGGTCGAAGCTGGTACTACTTGTAGTACTATCAGTGCTAGCAATAGTCGTTTCGTTACCAATGGTGAGGATGGGTTTAATCTTAATAAAGGTGATAACAACAGCGTTATCCTTAACGATTTAGTAGTCAGCAACAATGCGGATGATGGCATTGACATTGTTTCTAACGCTAATAACCTCAATTTGTCACGGGTGACTGTAACTGCCAACAAAGCAGATGGCATACAAATTAACGGTAATCAGAATCACTTGAGTGCTCGCAATAGCACCTTCGATCGCAATGCAGCTCATGGCATTGATATTAATGGCAACAGTAACACTGTACGCTTAATCAGAATTGCTTCTACTGCTAATGGCAAAGATGGATTGGCGATCGGTGGAAAATATAACTCCATTACTTCTATCAATGGCTACTTTATCGGTAATATGAACGATGGGTTAACTCTTGATAAAAGTTGCAAAAGCCGCATTAGTGTTAGTTGTTCGTTTTTCAGCAGCAACACTGGCAATAGCATTGTAACAAGCAGCGTCACAGATTGTACTAAAAATGAACGAGAATCTCCTGCATAAATCACCTAAAGAAGCAAGTATTCCAATAAATTGAGCTACAGTGCCATTCATGTTTGGCATGAAGAAGAAAATATCAAGAGAGCGAACGATCCGATTCTATCTTAGGATAGATTGTACGTTCTTCCAAGTAAGTTCTCTTGTACTATAGCAGTCCTAAATCATTTGTGAGAATTTGAAATTGTTGTAACCCCCCTGTAGTCCCCCCTTACTAAGGGGGGACGGCGTTAGCAGGGGGTAAATTTTCTGACAACTCATTTAAGATTGCTATAGTTGAAATTCTTTTTCATATTAACCATAAGTATGCTGATTTAAAATTCTGACTTTCTAAAGGCTGAGTCAGCGGGCTGTCGGTTATCATTACTTTCGTAATTGATGCTTACTAGATTATGAATAATGAGTTTCTCCACAAAATTCCCTGGCAACCCTTAGTGTTCCTGTGGTTAGCTTATGCTTGGTTGGGATGGTACCTGTCTGCTCACGACATTGCTTGGCTGGTGGGAGCTTTTGTCGCAGCTTTAGTGTTAGCTATAGCTTGGAGAACTATTGCTGGGTTGGAACGATTAATTCGATTTGGTTCTAGAGCTTTAACTGTAGTCTTGTTTTTATGCGCCTCTATTGCACTAATTGCAACTTGGTCAATTTTCGTGACTTTCCTTGTTTTGCCTCTGACGACTACACTTCTAGCAGAGATGGAACTTCGTTTCTCTGGATTTAGTAAAAGAGATACCTTTTTACTGTTGACTGCGATCGCTGGATGTGGTTTAGCAGTTGGTGAAGCTATCGATCTCATTCTTATACCTAGCAGTAGATATTAAATATCCGGTCTTAGATTTCAATTTTGTAGAATCTTAGCTGTGATGGTTGCTTCTCCGTAACAACACTGGTAGAAACCTTGAAGGATTTATAAAAAAATCAAGTATCGTAGGGTGGGCATTGCGAATCAAAAGCTCCATATCGGCGGCTTTAGCTGTACCTACGTGTATTTGAAAAATCAAATGATGGTTCTTTAAAGCCTAAAAAGCAAGAAAAGTGAGGTACAAAATTCTTCTGATTCAATATTTACGTAATATGCTATATTCTGTACAAATATTAAAGATTAGTAAAACTTCTGACAGTAAAGATGAAAATCGCATGAATTCTTGTGAAAGAACCTTTGATGAAGACAATTTTTAAAGTTTTCATAAAGACACCGTAAAAACCCAAAACATGAGTCAGCCTTTAGTACTAAAATAAGTGCTGAGATACTGATATGAGAAACAACTTAGTTGTTACGTCTGTCCGCGTCCATCTACTCATGTAGTCGCATCTAACGAGTTTATATTGTATACAGGGGTACGTAGGTGTACATCAAAAGCACGTATAGCTATATAAATGCTCTGCTACAGCTTGACCATCCAATGGAGGTTAATCAAATTTTAGAAGCGATAGAGCAGTCTCTACTGCCGAGACGACTTAGTTCTATTGAAAAGTTTGTCTTACACCAATCCTGGTTGGGACACACTTACAATGAAATGGCTCAGAGTTCGGGTTACGCCAGCGATTACATTAAAGAAGTTGGTTCTCAATTATGGCAGGATATTTCAGATACAATAGGGCAGAGGGTCACGAAGAAAAATCTGCATTTAGTGCTGAATCAAATTCCACCAAATTTTCTACAGCAGCAAAAAAAAGAAGCTGAATTAGAACCAGAAATCATAGATAAAGCGCCAGAAAGCAAAGATGTACAATCTGTAAGTATAAATACAGACATTCAATACCCCAATGGTCCTGTAGCTCTGACTTCTCCTCTGTACATTAACCGTCCCCCAGTGGAAGAAATCGCTTATCAAGAAATTACTCAGCCCGGTTGTGTAATAGGAATTAGAGCACCTAGAAAAATGGGGAAAAGCTCTCTACTACACCGTATTGTTTCACACGCAAAAGCTCTAGAGTACAAAACTGTTTATCTGGACTTTCAAGAAGCAGACGAATCTATTTTTATTTCTCTCGAAAAATTTTTACGATGGTTTTGCGCCAATGTTAGCAGACAATTGAACCTCAATCCTAAGTTAGACGATTTCTGGGATGAGGATATGGGAAGTAAAGTTAGTAGTAAGATATATTTTGAATCATATATATTAAAGCAAATTGATAGTGCTGTCGTTATAGTTTTAAATGAACTTAACAGAGTTTTTGAGCACCCAACTATTGCTAAAGATTTTTTGCCAATGCTGCGGTTTTGGCACGAACTAGCGAAGCAAGATAAAATTTGGCAAAAGTGGCGATTAGTTGTAGCTCATGCTACAGAAATATACGTTCCCCTCAATCTCAATCAGTCTCCTTTTAATGTTGGGCAAACAATCACGCTACCAAAATTTACTCCAGAGCAAGCACAGGATTTAGCACAGAGATACGGATTAACTTGGGCAAGTGGTGAACAGGGTGTACAAAGTCTTGCCTCACTGATAAAGATGTTATCCGGGCATCCCTATCTCTTGAATCTTGCGTTCTATTATTTGCGACGGGAAGAGGTAACTGTTAAGGAGTTGCTGCAAACAGCCTCTACAGCGTCCGGAATATTTAGCGATTACTTACGGAGCAATCTAGCTATCCTTACAAAAGCACCAGAATTGGTATCGGCTCTTCAACAGGTGGTTAATTCTAATGAAAGTGTACAATTGGATGCGATGGCAGCTTTTAAATTAGAAAGCATGGGACTCATCGAGCTTGATGGTAACTGGGCAAAGCCTAGCTGTGAATTATACCGTCTTTATTTTCGAGAGCAGTTGCAACAAGAGAATTCAACAGATGTTGCCCAGACAGAAGAGTTAGCCACAGAATTACAGACAACAGGATACGCAAATCATATTGATGAGCTTACCCAGCTTGCGACTAGGAACTACTTCAATCAGTATATAGAGAACAATTGGAAAGAATGGTCAAAGGATACTTCGCCACTATCTCTTGTGCTGTGTGAAGTGGACTACTTTAAGTTTTTCAATGCAGCCTATGGATATAAAGTCGGGGATGAGTCTTTGCAACTAATTGCAAATGCTATTCGTGATGGCGTAGAAGAATACCCCGGTCATTTTATAGCACGTTATGAAGGTGCAAAGTTTGCCATAATTACGCCTCTTTTGAGTACTGAGTTTGCTCTTAGTATTGCAAGTCACATTAGAGATAATGTCATCGCATTGGCAATTGAACACGATCGTTCTATATTTGGTGGCTTCCCAGCGCGTGTATTGACTGTCAGTTTGGGAGTAGCAAGTGTTATACCAAGTCAAGAAAATTCTCCGCAAATGCTGATTGAAGCGACTGAAAGCGCACTTCATCAAGCCATCCGCAGAGGTCGAAATTGTGTTAGTGTGAGTGCAACTTTGACAGTTGAGTTTTAGATTCATTTTGATAACTGTACAATTCCCTGGCTCCGCCCACCTCGTTCTCAGCCTCTGGCTGAGAACGAGAGAGAAAAAATCGTTTCACCTAGTGCATCGCGGCGGAAGTATTCCGTCAGTTTATGCTACCAATGGACGACCTTTGTAAGTCCACTTGAATGGTTTAGCTAAAGTTTTGTTAAAGTAATCAATAAAAGACAATATACGTTGCTTGAGGTCATCAACGGAGGTAAAACTAGCTCGTTTAAGTAATCGCCGCACAAGAATACGCGCACCACATCTCAATCTGATTTAACCAGGAGGCGTGTTTGGGGGTATAAACAAAACGGATGCGGTGATTTGGGTGACTTAAAAACTCTGCTCTCGATGCCATTGACTTGAGAATACCACTTTCACCTTTAATGCCCAATAAGTTCTCATTCACGCCACACAAATGAGCTATCCACTGTACTAAAGATTCAGATTGATGAGTATTCAACTGATCTGTAATGAAAATCCAAACTGCATTGGGGTCAGTGGCCACAGTTTGCTGAATATGAGCTAAAAAGTCGGCTTCTGTACGAGTTTCGCCAAGGGAGGGTGAAATGACTTGTCCTGTGGCTACCTCGAAATTAGCGATTAAACTTTGGCACTGGGGAGAGTTATTTACTATCTCCAATTTAATAAACTCTGCTCGCCATCATTGTTTGTCCATGATTTTGGCTGGAAAAAGCCAACTCGACTGTCACAAAGAATTACAACGCTTATTCAATATAAATAAACGATACAGCAATTCTATATACACAGAGGTGCAAGGAATTGTCACTAACGCTAACAAAAACAGAGCCAATCACATCAAATTTTTAGAAGGTCAGATTAAATCGATAAAATCTGACATTAAGAAACGCTCTCAGCAAATTAAAGATTTTGCCAAACAAGAAAATCTCTTAAAAAATCAGAAAAAAGGATTTAAAACTAGTAAAACCAGAATCAAAAAAGCGTGTAGCATTTACGCCAAGCAGCGTCAAACAACGCAACTCCAAGACGCGAAATTTGGTTTACATC
>NZ_WJFC01000254.1 GCF_009725235.1 Scytonema sp. UIC 10036 | reverse complement strand
AGGGTTAGGGTGGGGTAGAAAGGCTTATTTATATAGTATAATTGTACCATAAGAGTGTCAAGTCAAGAAAAACTGAGTGTGCTATAACCGAGTGAATCACGACTCAGCCATTGTTTTCATCATGACAATAGTGCAACTAACATCCAGAATTGAAAGTGTGAAGGTCTACTGTGCTGGAGCGACAGTCACCCGAATTGCTGAGTTATCTCTGACACCAGAAAATTTGCCAGAACAGGTAGAAATTGCCGAGTTACCTCTCAGTCTTGAAGATAGCAGTATCAGGGTAAAAGTGGAAGTAGAACGGGGAACAGCACCTCTTGCTAACGACGTTCGCATTGGTCTCGCTGTTCCCCCACCTCCAGAAATCCCCAATCCGCCTCTTGATGAAGAAATACGTGCTGCAACTGCTTGCGTCCAACAGCTAGAAAACCTCATCACTCTCATTGAAAATGAAATTGAGGTGTTAGATAAGTTACACGTACCAAACCGTCCTAAAGAAGAACCAGGGAAAGCCCCTCCTCCTTCTCCAACCAGCGCCCGCCTTGCACTGGCAAATTTCAGTGATGAGCAAATTCGCCTCCGCCTTCAAGAAGCAAGAGAAAATAAGGAAAAACTGCGGTTGGCTCGAGAAAACTTGGCTGACTTGGAACAAAAGCAGCGTTTGGCTTCAAGTGCAAAGGATGCTCGACCAAATGAGCTTCGCAAAACAGCTATTGTAAGCTTGAGTTATGAAGGTGAAGCCCTTGATGCTGAGGTCGGACAGTTAATTGTAGAATATTTTGTTCCTGGCGCACGTTGGACACCAACTTATGTGTGTCGGTTAAATAGTGTTGAGTCTAGTGCGTCTATTGCAGTGCGATCGCTCTTATGTCAGCGCACGGGTGAAGATTGGTCTGGGGTACGCTTGGAGCTTTCCACTGCAGAACCATTAGCTTGGTGTGCGCTACCGGAGTTACCGTCCCTACGACTTGGTAAAGCTCAACCCGTAAGTAAAAAATCGGGATGGCGCAGACCCCCAATTGGAGTTGAACTACTTTTCGAGGATTACGACCGACAACAGGAGGCTGCATTACTTGCCAGCATACCTGAAAGTGCGATCGCAGATGAGTTCTCATCCGTGTATGTTCCACATCTGACACCAATTCGCTCTTTAAAGCCACAGTTAAGAAGTGTTGAAGAAGAATTGGAACGGGGCTTTTCTGCGCCCAGTGCTGCATACGGTGCATCTTACGCAGACGAAGAGCCTCAAGATCCCACCAGCTCTATTCCTATTGAAGAATTGCAACTCAGCACAGCGGCTTATAAAGCTTTGAAACGCGCTCAAATTTATACCGTTGCAGATGTGTTGAACTTAACGCAAGAAGATTTACAACAAATCCAATATTTGAGCCAAAAGTCTGCCCAAGAATTGATGAATGCCTTACAACAACGTCTTGGCATCACCTTACCATCAGAAAAAAATGAAGAAATTGCATCTGTCCGTAGTTTAGTTACCCGAAGTGCGCCCGCACCATCACCAGAATTTTTAACTCGCCGTCGGGGGCTTAGCACCGAAACCACTCGAAGTAAAAGGGGAGGAGAAGCTTTCGATTCACTTTTAGCATATAATATGATGCGATTGGGCAAAGCTAATAACCATGTAAAGCGCGGTAAATTATCGATTGAGCAACAAGAGGAAGTTTATGTAGAAAGCCTCAAACGCCGCCCGGTTGTAGTGAATTTTGATGTCTTGGAAGTCGTACAACAAGCCGTGAATGATGCCCAAAGTTGTCTTGGAGTAACACTTCCACCAGGCGGTATTAACGTGCGAACTGTAGCTGGATCTTTTGATTATGCCTACAGTGCTGATGGACGGGTAGATGTTCCTTCTGATGGGCAATTTCATTCCGTGGCATTAACTGGTAGAACAACGGATGTAGATTTGCGGTATATAGTCGTTCCCCGTGAAGATACCAATGTCTTCCGAATTGCCCAACTTCGCAATCCCTTACGAGCACCGCTACTTGCTGGTTCTGCGGATGTTTACGTAGATAATGAGTATATTTTATCAACTAATATTGCAACAGTGCCACCTCAAGGAAACATGGAACTAGGACTTGGGGTTGAACAAAGTATTAAGGTAGCTCGGAATACATCTTATCAGGAAGTGCGATCGGGTGAAACAATAGTTGCTTTCAACGAACTTCGCCATCATATTAAAATCGATATTCACAACTTGATGTCAAGAAGCGCAAAAATAGAAGTACGGGAACGTCTTCCTATTCCAGCGGAAGGTGCTAAAGTTGATGTCCAAGTTGAACAGGTTACGCCTGCTTGGCGGAAGTACAAACAGGAGGAACGTTCTGCACCGATAGTTGGAGGTTACCGTTGGTTGGTGGAAGTTCCAGCAAAAGAACAACAAAGTTTATCGGTTGAGTATACTATCAAGACTTTCGTTGATAGCGAACTAATTGGCGGAAATCGGCGAGAAGAATAAGAAAATTAACCGCAGATGCACGCAGATGCACGCAGATAATTATTCTCTTACATCCGCGTTCGTCTGCGTTCATCTGCGGTTAAAAAACATATATTATTTAAACAGGTAAAATATGCAAGTACAGAAACTAACAATAGACGCACCCGTTTCTTCAGTCACTCTCTTAGAAGACCGAGCGCAAGTGCAGCGAGTTTGTAAACTTAATTTAAGCCAGGGATTATGGCGTGTTAAAGTCGAGCAAGTTGCCCCCGTGCTTTCAGATAAATCTCTCCGTGCTGAGTATTGCGGTGAGTATCGGGAATCGCGTATTGATGATGTGCGTGTCCGTCGCCAAATGCTTGTTAAAGAAGCAGAACAACCTGTAGAATTTCAAGCTTTGTACGCAGAATTTAGAAGGCTTTGGCAAGCTTTCAACAATACATCCGAAGATCGCCAACACCTAGAGTCTTGTTTTGAAAGGGTGAATACAATTCTGACTAAGAGTTTGCAGGAATTACCTGTGGACGCCATATGGGGACAAATCGATCCCAAGTCTTGGCGGGAACAGCTATCCATCCTATTTAAACAGTTACGGGATCTGCGTGCAGAAATTTTAAGCAGTTACCATACTCAGGAGCATCTGAGCCAGCAGATTGATGATTTAATTGCTAGAGTCAATGCGTTGTCTCGTCCAGATATGATCTATTCTGCTTATATAGAGGCAGATTTAGCGATCGCTCAAGCTGGTGAATACGAAATTGCTTTTGACTACGTAGTACCTAATGCAATGTGGCGTCCTTGGCACCAAGCGCATTTATTATTAGAAGAACAAGCCAGTGTTTCTTTTCGGATGGATGGCTGTGTATGGCAGCGCACGGGTGAAGATTGGCACAATGTGGATTTAGTGTTTTCCACAGCACGAGCTTCTTTAGGAACTGAGCCACCCCTACTTACAGATGACCAGTTAAAAGTGCAGGAAAAATCTCAGCGCATTGTCATTGAAGCCAGAAATCAGAAGATTCAGACAACAGGATTGGGAACGGGCGCAACTCCCCCTTCTCCAGCCACTCCTGCGACTGTTGAGATACCAGGTGTTGATGATGGAGGGGAAGTTCGCAATCTCCGCTCTCGCAAAAAGGCGACAATTCCCTCTGATGGTCGCCCCTATCGCGTGCCAATTTTTTCTTTCTCCTCGGATGCTTTGGTAGAGTATATATTGATGCCAGAAATTGCCTGTCAAGTTGTTCTCAAGAGCGAACAAATCAACACAGCAAATTTCCCCATTCTTGCAGGACCTGTGGATTTAGTACGTTCTACAGAGTTCGTGGGTAAGACATCCGTAGGGTTTATTGCGCCTGGTGAAAAGTTTGCCCTAGGATGGGGTCCTGATGCAGGCATGAGGGTACAGCGTACAACAAAGGAGAAAAAAGAGCAAGATCATCTCACGAAGTGGAACCAGCTAACAGAAACTAGGACATTATTTCTGTCTAATATAGGAGCAGAAACAAGAGTCATAAAAACAATAGAACGCATTCCCGTCTCAGAATTGGAACAAGTGAAGGTTGAGGCGATCGCAGACAAAACCACCAACAGTGTCCAACCCGATGACAACGGTTTTTGTACTTGGAACTTTACTCTTGAACCTTACTCCCAAATGTCAGCAACTCTCGTTCATAGGATATCAGCTGCACCGGAAGTACAAGGATTGTAGATTTTAATCACATTATTACCCCCCTTAGTCCCCCTTGGAAAGGGGGGAAATGGAAAATTGAGTTCCCTCCCCTTTACAAGAAAAATTTATAAGAATCCAGCCGAGTTATAAAGGGGAAATGGAAAATTGAGTTCCTCCCCCAATACATCGGGGAGGGTTAGGGTGGGGTAAAAAATTTGATACATCAATCATGACTTTTCAAACATCCTTTAAGGTGATCGAAGAGGGACTTTGATTAAAGGAATTTTCGGTACTATCTTCACAACTTTCAAGGTTGTGGTTACAGTCATTTTCTTATAGGAAGCTTTGATTTCTACAAAGTTGATGGGTTGCTGATTTTCATCAAATCCTAAGATTGTAATTGGAAATATTGCCGTGGTTTCACCTGCTTTCACTGTCACGGTTTCCTGCACTTTCACATTTCTACCAGTGAGTGCGATCGCAATATCTCTATTAGACTCTGGTTGATTGAGAGTCACTTTTCCTTGTACGGTCGTTACTCTTCGACTCCAAGTTAGACTCTCAATTTTCACTCCATTATCATTCTCTAAGTGTAACGATTGAAGTCTAGGGGAAGTATTCTCTGTATAAATAGACAGTCTTTCCGTCTGACGAGACTCTCCTCCTTCCAAAGATGCTGCAATTTCAACAATTTTATCTTTTAGGAAATTGCGATCGTTCATAGAAGTTGAGACTTCAAAAGCAGCTGTTGTTTTTTCAGCTTCAATTTTCAGCGGTGACGGTAAAATTTGGGCGAGAAATGGCTCATCAGTGGTAAGAAGAATGACGACGCCATCATCTGGTGCTGGGCGATCGAGAGTGACTGCTCCCTTCACCTTTTTACCCCAAGCTATGCGTTGTTGTTCTAGCCTTATAGATCTGATTTCTGGTTTTGGAAGCTTTTCGGATTCAATCATCAGCGATGTTGTTTTAGTGACTCCTGCATAGGTAGCTGTAATTTCAACATTGCCAGTATTTGAGGAGTTATTGCCATCAGAAGACGTGAAGATTTCAAATGAAGCTTCTTTATTCCCAGCCTCAACTTTCAACAATGACGGTGAAACTCTAGCAAGAGATGAATTGCGACTATTGAGCTCCACGATAATACCACCCTCTGGTGCTGGATAGCTGAGAATAACTCTTCCCCGCACAGTTGCACCCCCAATTACACTGCTTTGATTGAGAAATAAAGATTCAAGGGTTGGAGTTTCAGTAGGAGGTATTGTTGAGCGGTCAGTTGGAGTTGGGAGAGGAGTTTCAGGCGGAGTTATTGTTGGGCTGTCAGTTGGAGTTGGGAGGGGAGTTTCAGGCGGAGTTATTGTTGGGCTGTCAGTTGGAGTCGGGAGGGGAGTTTCAGGCGGAGTTACTGTTGGACTGTCAGTTGGAGTTGGGACGGGAGTTGGAGTTGGATACAAAAACCTTAGAATGAGGAACAGTAATCCCCCTAGTATTAAGAGTAAAACAGCAAGACTACCTTTAAACAGTAGTGGATTGCGTGTAGGTGATGGACTAACGACGGATTTAGATTGTGATTTGGGCTGAGGTGGCAAAGGAGGTGCCAAAAGAAATTCCAGATTGTGACGGGTGACTTCCGCTCCAATTTGATCGTTCAGAGATTCTCTAATACGAAGCGCTTGTGTTAAATAATCTTGTGCTTGCGTGACTTCACTCAGACAAAGAGAACGAGTTCCTAATTGATGTAAGGCAAAAGCTTCAACTGCTGGGTCTCCAATAACACGCGCCGCCTGAAGCAGATGCTGTAGCACTATTTGCCACGTACCCCATTGCCCACTCAAAGCAAGTGTACCTTCTATACCTCTTCCCAAGCAAATCACGTCAGACCAACGACCAACTTTGACAGCCCACTCTAAAACTTGGAGAATGGTATCGCATTCTTCTAATAAACTTTGTGGAGTTGTTTGTTGTTGAATCCAAGTGGTGAAGTATGTTGTAGCGTTCTCCAAAAAAGGTGTTAAGTTCCACTGTTGTTGAATGTACTCAATCAAGTTGTTACTTAAACTGTAACGCGAACCATCAACTTGCAATAAGTTACGCCGTATTAATGTTTCTAGCACAAGCTTGACTTGTGGAACTTCAGTTAAATTTTCTAGCAATTCTACTCCCAAGGCTACACCACCCAAAGCTGCTAATGCGGTAACAATTAACTTCTGTGGTTTTTGTAAGGAAGCCAGAAGTTGTTCAACCCAGCCTAGAGTTGAAGTGGTAGATTGTATTCGCTCTTGCATAAGTGCTAGCGAAAGATTATCCTCTCTGACAAGCGCGACTGTTTGCAGGATTCGCAATGGATGTCCCTGTAAAGCAGTGCAAAGTTTTTCTGCAACAAGGCGTTCTTTCGGGCTAAGAGTGCGCCCCAGTTCTCTTGCAACAAGAGACATCGCATCATTTAAGTGCAGTCCGTGGAGTCCTACAGAGTGTCCTTCTCCCCACAATTGCCGTTCTTGTGAAGTGACAAGAAAAGTACAACTCGGTAAGCTATTGAGTAGATTTTCTACTTCTTCTCGATTGAGCTTTGCAACTTCTAATATAATAAGAATTCTTTTTTCCTGGAAAGCATGACGTATTTGAATATCTGTTGGTTTAAAAGGAACGCTACTTTCATGAAAAGCATTGAAAAGAATTTGGAGCAAATCGGAAACTGGTTGGTGACGAGTTGAGTGATGGTAAACAATCCCATCGGAGAAAGCAGGAGTTATTGAGGGATGATGGGCTAGATGTCTCAGTAATGCTGTTTTTCCTATCCCTGGGGAACCATAGAATTCTACTGGTTGGTCATAGGGTAGAGAATTCACTGCAACTTTCACTTCTTCCCGACGACCTAACAATAAGGGAAAAGAACGGGGAACTAAAAGGACAGGAAGAGAACGAAGTTGTGGAGATTGTTGCTGTTCCCCATGGGAGACATTGACGGTACTTCCTGTAATCGAGCCAATTTGAACTTGAAGGATACCATTACCAGTTGCTTGCTGACTTCTATTGTCAACAGACAAGGATTTTATCTGTCCAACGTATCCAAACTGAATAGCACGATCGCCAGCTGACTGTGAAATAGTACCTTGCATAATCTTAATTCTAGCGATGAAAGTTCAGATTTCCAACTTGTCCGATGTGTCCAAATTGAATCGCGTTATCTCCAGCCTGTTGGTTGATATTTGGTAAAGCTGATTCTTTCTGATTTTCTTGTGTCGATCGCTCTTTTGTATTCCCTAAATTAGATTCTTGGTTAGAATTTGTTGCACTGTTAACAGGAACTGCACTTTCCCTGCTTTTTAAGACTGGGGCTTCTAACTCCGAAATTCCTTGTAGAGCGATCGCATGACAGCCAAATTTGTAAGCAAACTCATAGGATTTCCCTGCTCCAAGTGCATCATAAAACCCTTTAGCAAAATCAATGGCTGCGCGATCGTTAATAGTCTGGCTCATACCAACTACATAATTTATATGTTGGTGAATTGCTTCAGCTTGTGTTTCAGAATAGCAAGCATTCAAGAAAACACACTCAATAGTTTCCTTAAACAATTCAAATAATCCTGCTAGAGATTGCGTGCTAACTAATTGCAGTTCTCCAGAGTTATTTTCTAAAGCCAAGCCATCACTTCCTACCCCATGTCCGGAAAAATGGACAATCTGTGGTTGGTAATCTAACAAGGCTCGATACAAGTCTTCAATGCGAACTGCCCATCTCGTAATAATTTCAAACTGTTCTCGAGCTTTGGCACGTTCCAGACCCGCTTGTATTTCCCGTACCTCTTCATCTAAACGCAGCTTGCTTGTGTTCTTTGGATTTGCTGATAGGATAAGGATTTTTTTGATCATTAGCTGCTCGCGTAGAAAATTTATCTTATTCTTCGGTATACACGCTCAGATTTACGCATAGTTTTCTATTTATTTACAAAAATTTATAAAAGAAAGGAAAGATCGTGAAAGCGAAGGGACAGCATTGGGTATTCTCGGTAGTATTTGCCAAAGTTTGGGGCTATATCCCGAAGCATTAAATATCATCAGCAACGGTGGAGCATCGCACGAGAAAAGAAAGATCGTCAAAGCGAAGGTGCAGCTGGGGGGTAATTTGGCTAGATTTGAGGCACGAGCATTGGTGTTGACAGCAAATGTTGAGCGGTTTCCTCCAGTGGAACTGGCTTTTGCTTGGACAAGAGACAGGAATGCTCCATTGATTTTGGAGCATATGAATTTCTTCCTAGAGTTCAATGTTTGCTTTTACCGTGCTGAGTTAGCATTCGAGATTAGTTTGAAAAAAGATGCTTAAGAAAATAAAATAGCATCTAAAAGTTCAACAAGCTTCAAGTCTGAAAAGACTGGCAAATATAGCTATCGTCCAAATGTTGCCAACTTTTTGTCGAGTACCGAGTCCTGAAAGATTTTTATGTTTATTTTATCTGCTATACAAATTTCCACTATATTATATTTTATAAATCATTAAAACTTTGAAAGGAGCGATAAATTACGCATAATTGCTCGACAAGTGATGATATGGGTTTTTAGCATTTTTCAATTTTTTGTTGGTTTGAAATGCAGATTTTACTATACCCCATCCAGATATAGTAGTAACAAACAATTAATGACTCAATTAATTCTGCTGGCTCGAATCCATAACCTAATTGATTGCAGACAAGTAATGGTATATAAGCACGATCGCGCTATTGTCAAATAGTTGGGGTTACAAATGTTAGCGATCGCATCCCCAACCCTGTGGATGAGTGTAAAGAAGCAGGACAAGAATTAATCGACGATCTAAATAATTGGTTAAAATCTAATTCATTTAGTAATATTAGAGAAAAATTTTTACAAAAAAATCGCACTGACGAAGAAATTAGAATTATCTTGCAAACAGATGACTATTCGTTGCGAAAGTTACCTTGGAGTGAGTGGGATATCAGATGTTGCTTAATTATCGTACTTTCGCCGGTAAACTAGATGGGATTGCAGAGCATACACCCGTTGAAAATTTTATCGGTTCAAATCCACCACCGGAACTAGCTAATTTGGTAAAAAACAGAATAGTGATTATCGGTGTCACAGACGAAGAGTTTGTAGACAATAATCTGGTTTCAACTCTCTATAATCAGAAGATTTCTCCTGTGTGGGTTCATGCACAGATGATTAGTCAAATTCTCAGTGCTGTGGAAGATAGTCGTCCACAAACTAACCTGAGTTCGGTGTAAAAAAAGACTGAAAACCAAGCAGAGTATAGATTGTAGTAATCCATACCTAGCCCATTAATTCTCAATAAGCTTTTTTATTTGGAAAATTGGTTAGATGTCATTTTAATCACATTATTATCCCCCTTAGTCCCCACGAGTGAAAGGGGGGAAATGAAAAATTGAGTTCCCGAACCAATCCATCGGTCCGGGTTAGAGTGGGGTAAAAAATATTTGATACATTGATCGTGACTTTTCAAACATTCTCTTAGTTAAATTATGATGGTGTTTGGTTGTGATTTAGCCATTTCAAGTAAAATCTTAACTCACCTAAAGATTAATAATGGATTTAAGGTCGAAGCAAGTCACCTCTTTTTCATTTGATGTCGTTACCGTTAATGCCAGGGGCGAGATCGTTAATCAAGAACAGCGTCAAGCTCGGTCTTTAACAGAAGACCTTGGTAATGGCGTTACTCTAGACATGGTTGCTATTCCTGGCGGTACATTCACGATGGGTGCTTCTGAATCAGAATTTAGCAGCGAAGACTCCGAAAGACCCTTACACCAGGTCACAATTCAACCTTTTTTCATGGGGAAGTATCATATTACCCAAGAACAATGGCAAGTGGTTGCAACTTTTGAACGAGTCAATTGCGAACTCGATCCCGATCCATCTAGATTTAAAACGAGCGATCGCCCGGTAGAAACAATATCATGGTATGAAGCCGTGGAATTTTGTAACAGACTATCAAAATACACCGGACGTACCTATCGTCTTCCAAGTGAGTCAGAGTGGGAATACGCATGCCGTGCTGGTACGACAACTCCATTCCACTTTGGTGAAACAATAACTACCGATATAGTTAACTATAATGGTGTTTATACTTATGGTGATAGCCCTCAAGGAAAATATCGCGGACAAACAACACCCGCAGGCAGTTTTGGAGTTGCGAACGCTTTTGGATTGTACGATATGCACGGGTTACTTTGGGAATGGTGTAGCGATCGCTGGCATGAAAACTATGAAGGAGCACCTACAGATGGTAGTGCTTGGTTAAATTCTAGCGATAATAGTAGAGTGGTACTGCGTGGTGGTTCATGGGACTTTACCCCGTGGTTTTGTCGTTCAGCATTTCGCTTCCATCTCGAGCCAAAGGACAAGGGTAATAACATTGGGTTTCGAGTTGTGCAATTCCCGACAAACTTACCTCCCCTGAGCCAGTTATAATTCCGGAAGTATAGCAATCTTGAATGATTTGTAAGAGTCGAGAAATCCGGTTTCTTTGCGTAAGGCTTAACGTGTTGATGAACTTTACAAAGTTAGATTATTGCCAATATTTACTTGAGCAGTCAAATCAACTATACTCTTACTCACTTAGCACAACACTTAGAAAATTCATATGTGTTTGGTCTAATTTTTCTTGCTGCATGGCTGTTTGCCCACTCACACTTTATGCCAGTTGTGTAAGTCATGGAAAAGTTTTGATTCTTTCAGCTTAGTGAGGATGATGAGTCACGGAGAGCAAAACTATGAGATTGAGAAGCAATCTTGGTATGCACCCAATCTCCCAGAAACCCAAGAAATTGATGAAAATCAATGTCAGTCGCTTAAACAGGAAATTGATGTTGTTATCATGACTGCTACAGACGTAGAACTGAAAGCGGTGGCGAAGTTGCTCAAGCCCTATCCTCGCAAGAAAAAAGTTTTCTTGGCATATGTTGGACCCGAAACTTACTATTTAGGAAAATTTGGTGAGTACAAAACTGTGGTTACCAAATGTCGCATGGGGTCGATTGGCGAGGGTTCAGTGATTCTAGCAACCGAGCAAGCACAACGTTTGTGGAGTCCTAGAGCAATGATTATGGTTGGGATTGCCTTCGGTAAAGACCCAAACAAGCAAAAGATAGCCGATGTACTGGTTGCTTCCCAGATTATCTCCTACGAACAGCAGCGCGTTGGAGAAGAAATTGTTTATCGCGGTAGCATTCCACCAAGTAACACAACATTGCTCAATCGTTTTGAAAACGCTCAAAACTGGAAGTTCACTCGTCCCGACGGTTCACATTGCAACCTGATTGTCGGTTCCATTTTATCTGGGGAAAAGTTAGTTGATAATCCAGATTTCAAAGCTCAGTTATTTCAGCAATTTCCCCAAGCAGTAGGAGGAGAAATGGAAGGAGCCGGACTCTGTGCAGCATCAGGGCGTGTAGGTACAGCATGGATTTTAGTCAAGTCCATCTGCGATTGGGGAGATGGAAAAAAACACAAAAAACATCAGCCAATGGCGGCGGCGGCGGCGGCTTCACTAGTGCATCATGTGTTGTCCCAAAAAACTGTACTTAGTTCGATTAAAAAGTCAGGAGGCGAACCTCAGGCAAATGTTCTCTCTCAAAAACTGGCAGATGGCAATAGACCAATAAGTAACAACTCTCACTCTGGCAAATTAGCAGGTTCTCAAAGAAAACAATTTTGTGAGGCTTTAATGGATGCTTTTCCCAGTCAAAACGCTTTAAAGATGATGCTGAGTTATGAGTTAGATTGGGAATTAGATCGAATAGCTGGTGGAAACAATTATGAAGAAATTGTGTTTAGTTTAATTGAGTATGCAAAAGCTCAGGGAAAACTCATAGAACTTTTAGAAGCTGCAAAAAGAGATAATCCCGGTAACCCTAAATTACGTAATGTGTCTTTTTAAACAAGTTATAAATGAATTACGCTTAAATTATTGACCTGGTTTTATGCCTGCAATATTGAGTCAGATACGATAAAGACTGGTGGTCGCGGTAATGTAGAGTGACTTATAGTCGCGATCGCCCCATGCGACATTGGTGGAAACCTCTGACACCTCAATCTTACCCAATAGTTTCCCAGAGGGTGAAAAATTGCCCGTTTTCTAGAGTCCCATTCGGCTTGACATCAAAGACGCGAATGTGACTTTTTTCCGGGTCATTGACATACAGATTTTTCTCATCAGGCAATTTTGTTCAACCCGTTCAAAACAGTTGATTGAGATAGCACATAATGAACTAATGAAGCGGCTGCGGCTGCAGCTAAAGCTTGATGCTTATCATCTTTTTTTCCATCTGCCCAGTCACAAATAGA
Source organism: Scytonema sp. UIC 10036 (assembly GCF_009725235.1). The sequence continues at coordinate 5,976 of NZ_WJFC01000254.1, read as the reverse complement.
TTTAACTAGAATCCACGCTGTACCCATACGTCCTGAAGCAGCGCAAAGACCGGCTCCTTCCATTTCTCCACCAATTGCGTCTGGAAAAGTCTGAAAAAGCTTTGCTTTGAATTCCGGGTTATCTACTAATTTTTCACCCGATAAAATAGAACCAGAAATCACCTGGGAATATGAACCATCAGGACGTAAAAATTTCCAATTTTGTGAATTTTCAAATCGATTCAGTAATATAGTATTACTAGGGGGAATGCTACCACGATGAGTTATCTCTTCTCCAATGCTTTGCTGTTCGTAAGAAATTATTTTAGAAGCTACTAATACATCAGCAATTTTTTGCTTGGTTACATCTTTACCAAATGCAATACCAACCATAATAACTGCCTTTGGATGCCATAGACGTTGAGCTTGTTCTGTAGCCAGAATAACCGATCCTTCTCCAATTGCACCCATGCGACACTTGGTAACTACGGTGGGAAAAGCCCCAAATTTTCCTAGATAATATGTCTCAGCCCCCGAGTATAGTAGTAGTACTCTCTTTCGAGGTGGAAAAGGTTTGAGATAGCGAGTTACTGCCTTAAGTTCTACATCTGTTGCTGTAATAATCACCACTTCAATTTTTTCTTGATAAGTTTCTGACTCTTCTGAAGCGATCGCTGTAGTTTTTGGAAGATCTTGAATAAACCAAGGTTGCTCTTCTTCTTGATAATCTGGTAGTTCTTGCTCGGAATTATATGGAATAATACTATCATTAAAAATTGGAAGAAAGACCTGTTGTTTAGTACCCATCCTAATGTCACAAGTAGAACCGAGCATCATAGCCTCAATGAGCCGTTTGTTAAAAGATGCTGGAGGCTCTGTTGTCAATTTTGTTAAATCTTTAATCCATGGGTTCAAAGATTTTACTGCTATGTTTTTTAACTCCATCAAGATAGCGTCTCTCGGCTTGCGTTCTAGCATCATCTCTAGCAACGAAACTAATTCAACATTACTTGAATGTAAAGAAAGAGAAACTAATTCTTCGATACATTCAGCTAACGCTTTCGTATTCATTAAACTTTTAAAAGCATTTTCTAAGCCCGTGACTCGTTCTAGCAAACTATTTCTGAGTAGGGTAGATTTACAAATATCTTCCTGGATCTCTGCTTGAGTCATGATAAATGCTTGATGGATGGGCGATCGCCATGTTAATTTCCGATGTCTTAGCCTTAAAAAACCTCCCCAAAATGCTTCTTGCCAAACTGTTAGATCGGAAAACTTGGGAATTTGCGGACATTCAAAATCCAGTTGACAGCCAGGAAAAATTTGAGCAATTTTTGCTAAGTTTATTAAAGCTGCTTGAGCCGCATCTGACAATGAGTTCCAACTATTTTCTAGAGGACCAAAACAACTAGATAAATCTTCAAAATCTTCTGCTTCCTGACTAATCAAGTCAATCAATGAAGGAACTCCATCAGTCAGATCGGTTAACTTTATGGCTTGCTCAATTTTCAGATCGTTAAATTGACTTTGAACCTCCTTGTAAGAAAGACCCCCAATAAAATATCGTTTGGCAATATTGAAAGGAGATTCAAAATCAGAAGGCTTATGACAGCAAAGATTCCATAAACGAACACCTCCTACTACCAAAAAACGTAATTTTTCCCCACCTAAGTTAGGAATTCCTATCTGCTTGTGATATTCACGTAGTAAGATGAGCAAGTCTTTTAATGGTTGCTCTGAGATATCAGCTAAAGCGTGTAAAACAATAACCAAATAATTCGTAGCAGAATTTTTGCCCAAAACATCCAAAACACTTCTCAGGCGAAAGACAACAGAAAATTCTGCTTCTTGCTTGAGGGTTTGCCTAACTTTGTCGGTTAATTCTGGTTGTGGAGGAATTTGGGTAGATGCATCAATCAAGTTATTGAGGAATCTCTCCATGAATTGTTCGCTGTCTTGGACTCCTTGAGGGAGAGCAACAGCAAGGAATTTCATACTAGGTAAAGGAGAGGTATGCGTGGTCATCAAATGAATCAGTGTTCTACTACCACTACCACGTTGACCTAATAATGCAACATAATCGGATTTTAAAATTTCGCATAAATCTTTTCTCAACTGTAGACGCTCAATCAGGATTGGCATTAGGCTACCCTCCCTTTGTCTAATTCTGATTCCAAAAGGGATTCAGGATCATTCGCTTTTATGGCATCAATTAAATAACCAGATAACACGCGGTAATAACTATATCTGAATTTTTCCAAGACCCCAAATCGGCAGAGAAAATCTAATGCTCTATCAAGTTGCTCTCTTTTTAAATCTATTCCATACTGTTGAAAAACTCCTGTAATATCTTTTCTTTGTACCTCTCCATTCATAGCGGTAAAGAGAGTTATGGCTATAGAATCCCATGTTTGACCATATTTATAATGATCGAACACAATATCCAGAAAACCAGGGCATTCCTCAACCTCTTCAATCATCGCATCATTGATTTCTGATGCACCACTTTGACGAAGACCATCTAATAGTTGAAGACAAAACTCTTGAATTAAGACTGCTACACCTGCAGTTCCTTGATAAATACGATTAGCTTGAAGATCGGAAACCTCAAATCCCAATAATTTCATAGGTCTCTGAATCAAGTCTGTTGCAGATTCTTGTGTGAGTCCTGTCAGTGTAATTTCTTCTGCAAAGTTGCGAAATGGTCCACCTTCTATGGCAATTGCTTCGCGCAATTTTGCATGACCAGCAAGAAAGAACTCACAGAACCCTCCGTTTTGCAACGCTCGCATCATTTGTCCTAAATTCGAGCCAGTTTTGATATCCTCTTGAATCACTTTGTCTACTTCATCTAACAGAAATATGAGGCGACACTCCGGGTTATTTATACTAAATATTTTCAAAGCTGAAGACCAATCTTGTATGCTCATACCTGTGAAATAGCTTTTTCCTAAGGGATCTAATGTGTCTTTAAAAAAAGACTGAAACTCGAAAAATGTTAGAGGACCAATGACCTTACAGAACCGTTGTTGTAATTTTTCCTTCAGCTTCTCCAAAAAAGAGGTTTTGCCACTACGGTGAGCACCAATAATAATTCCCCCTCTTTGATCGCCACTGGTTATGCGCGCCAATTCATTCTCACGTCCAAAAAAGAGTTTAGCAATCCCTCTGGTTTTATACGGTAGCATACCTGGTAAGGCGACTATATTGATTTGTCCAAACAAAAACCTAGCTAACCAAACAAGTAGATCTTTATCTGGAGTTGCAATCATTTCCATTAAAGATGAGGAACTCAACCAAATGACTGGTAATGGCGTTAGTCGATGAGGACAATTATTAGTTACTGAGGCACAAATTAAGAAAGCTCCTTCTCGTTGTTGAGTAATTTGTTGAAGTTGGTCATTGGGTATAGAGTCAGTTTCTTGATTCAAATAAAAAATAGCGCTTTGTGTTGGGATTTGCAAACCAGTGGAGGGGAGAGTCATATCCCAAAGACTACCTTCAGGAAACTGTGGAGATGAAATGGGAGTTATATCTGTAGCCCCTATTCGTCGTAGAATTGCTTGTGCTAAGCGCTGATAATTTCTAATTGATTGGTACTTCAGAGCTAGGCGCATCTCTTGAATATCGTTTACTCTGGTTTCAATTGCTTCTGCATCTTCGTTCCTAATTCCTAAAATTGAGCGCAAACGATTTAATCTCAGACGGCTTTCCTCACTCAGGGGACATTCTTGCTGTACCGCTTGTGAAAATTCTTCTTCATAGCGCTTTGTGGCTCGGTCATATTCTTGTAATTTCAGTTGACCCCTCTTTACAAGTATTGGGGTTAAGCATTCTGAAATATCTCCTCTTCTAAGTGAGATCGCCGCACTACCAAATTGATAAGCTTCCTCAATTGAACGCCCGGTAGCCAAGGCATCATAAAAACTAGCTGCAAAATCTAAAGCCGCAAAATCTCTTTCTCGGCTAATGCCAATCACATAGGAAATATTTTGAGCGATCGCATTCGCTTGTATTTCAGAATAACAACCATCAAGCAGCACGCACTCTACCAAGTTAGCAAACAATTCAAATAGCTTTGCTAAAGATATAAGACTGACTAGCTTTGTGATTCCTGTGGAATCCTCAAGAGCAAGCCCATGCTCTCCCGATCCATGTCCGAAAAAATGAACAATCTTTGGCTCATATTCTAAAAGGGCGCGGTGCAAGTCATCTACACGTACTATAAACTTAGTAATGATTTCAAATCTCTCTCGGTTTTTGCCTCGTTTCAGTACAGCTTTAATTGCTTGTACTTCTTCCTCTAAACGTAAAGTATTTTGAGGATTAGCTGCTAGAAGGAGAATTTTTAGAGATTTTTCTGAAGTCATAAAACTTAATAATTTCTTTTGTTGAGGTTTTGAATATTAGAATCTTTGTTAATACGAACTGATGACTTGACCGAAAGCAGATCTGATAGCTGTAGACTGATAGGGCGATAGTCGCAATTAGGGACGTAGTGCTGATAATCCAAAATTTTTCCATCACGTTTGCATTCCAATGCACAACATAGAAACCAATTGTTACGAGAACGGTCTGGTGAAGTAAATAGAATGGATAAGCAGCAGCGCTTGCATATTGTAGTAGCTTGCTGCTGAAATTCAAGTACCTTCGACCTAACCCTACGACGACAACAATCCAAAACCAGGAGTCAAACCCCCGCAGTACTTGGTACAAGATGTATCCCAGAGAGTAGCCTTGCTCTGGCAGGATGCCAGTTTCCCAACAACTAAAAAGAACTAGCATAGAAGAAACTGCCAAGGATAGAGCGATTGTGAGATGCTTATCTATGGCATATCCAAATCTTGCGTCAGAAGGAATGAGGTAGCCGTAAATAAAGTATAAAAGGTATAAACAGAAGTTTGCCCAGTCGTCATAGAGATTTTGGAAACCAGGCCATCTCGGTCGCAAACTTGCTTCAATGGCAGCTAAGGGTATAGCAAGCAGTAAGTGTTGCGACCTGCAATTATAAATGCTCAAACCAGCAATCAAGACTTTTTCCAACCAGGATTATTTGCAACTAAGGGAGTGACCAAACCAGGATTAGCTGCAAATGAACCAGGATTAATGGCTCTTGCGTACTTAGCGTGCTATTTTTAGGAGAAAATTAGCGGAAAACTCTTACCTGAATTGTATTACAGCCATTATTCCCTTCATAACAGTATTCTTTTCTAAAATTGAAACTATAAGTGTCTGTAAGCCTTGCAAATAAAGCATAATTATAAATTTTCCGGAAAATTTAGCACGCTATGTCCGAAAGAACCGTTTCCCCACAATTCCTCAGCCGTAACTCGTAAGCCACAGTCATAAATTAGACTATCACTAGAAATGAAAATTGTTTCCCGATTTTTCGATAATCTCTTCTTAACCTGACCGCTACCAACATCACTTATTTATAATTGTTTTGGAAGTTGGCACTACGTAAAATTCTCCATTCTTAGTTGCTGTCAGCTTTGATATATCTCGCTTTGCGCGGAAGTATTTACAAGTTTTAAAAAACACACTAGCTTCACTGAACAACAGAAAAAATTAGTACTTGCGGAAGCTTTATGATTCCATTCTGCGTCTGCGGACAAATTATGCTTCTTTTCTCAGAAATTTTTGACTAATTCAAAACGTAATTATCGGGCTTTCAGCACTTCAATAACTCGCTTATTGTAACTTAAAGGAAAAAGTGGCCGTTCTTAAAGTATAAAGTGGCCGCAGTCCAAAACCTAAGGTGGAAGTGTATTTGAGAGATTTTAATGCGATCGCTTGCAAATCATGTGCAACGGAAAAATAAGCATTCTAGCTTCCTTGGGGCGGTCATTTTATCCTTTAAAAGCGGCCATCTTATCCTTTAAGCTACACTTATGCTTCTAGACCTTGACGAATTTTGGGTTGTAACTAGGAGCATAACTTGGCAGTAAAGGACACTATATGCTTCCAATTATGTTTCGGACAAATTATGCTTCCAAC
>NZ_WJFC01000253.1 GCF_009725235.1 Scytonema sp. UIC 10036 | reverse complement strand
TGGTGCAGATATAACCTTACTAACATTCCTTGTTCTCATGAGAACAAGGAATGTTAGTAAGGTTATATCTGCACCAGTCGTTTGGTCTAAATTGTCGCGCATTGTCGCTTATCTCTGCATTAATGCCCTGGTCTACTCATGTATGCGTTGCTTAGTCCCCTAGTCTACACATAGAATCGTTGGTTTAACCCTCTAGTGCATTCATGTATCAGCTTGCGGCTACCCTTGTACAGGCATAGGTGCATGGCTTAACCTTCTAGTGCATAGATAAATATGTATGTACAAGCTTGTTTTTACCCTAGTACAGGCATATGTGCATGACTTAACCTCTAGTCTACTCATCAAAAAAGACGATTTTTGTCACATCTTTACTGAGTCTCTATTCTCTAACCCTCTTGTACACCTATCATGTCTTAACTTGACCCTTGGTATACAGATAAGGGCGTTCCCGCTACCGCAACTTTTTCCCCTCTTAGGCTTAACCCTCTAGTACAGACATAGCAGCATTCACAGTCCCATAGGTTTTTACCCTATCACCGCCGCCGATTCATTGGCAATTCCAATGATTGTGGTTTGGGCGATAAGCTGGGTACAGCTTGCGCCAAAGGCGATCGCAACTCTCCCCCAATGCCCAATGCCCAATGCCCAACACCCAACACCTAATGCCCGGTACTCAGTCTACCGCGTCCACCGCGAGTCCACACCGCGTCCACTCCCAATCCCTAATCCCCAACACCCAACACCCAATCCCCAATCCCCAACCCTCAGTCCCCAGTTCCAAAAGTGCTTTAAAGCAAATCTCCACCACGTCCACTTCCAATCCCCAATCCCCAGTCCTCAAACCCAAAAGTGCTTTAAAGCAAATCTCCACCGCGTCCACTGCGTCTACTGTGACCCAGAAATTTCACATTTCCGTGACCCTACGACCTTGAAATCAAATTAGGTGTCACATCAGCCGTAAACTGTAACATAGGGTCTACAGTTGAGCGATGAAAGTCAATCGGCACGGCAGAGCTAAAATCCTTACTCAACAAGAGATACAACAAATTTTCAACCACGGGCTAGAAAATGACCGCGATCGCACTTTGTTTGGTGTATGCCTGTTTAGCGGTTGTAGGATTCGTGAAGCGTGTACCCTGTTGACATCAGACATTTACACGCCCAAAGGGCTGGTTAGACCAAAGCTAATAATCAGGAAAGCCAACAGTAAAGGTAAACTGGCAACGCGGTCTATACCAGTGATTGAGGACTTGAGACAGCTGCTTTGCCACTACCGCTCACTGGCAGGATCGGTTTATTTATTTCCCGGTAGGAGTAACGGGCATATCAGTGAGGACTCAGCCGCAAGAATTTTGAGAAGTGCTTGCTTTCGTGTTGGGATAACTGGAGTGAGTACCCACAGTTTTAGACGGACTGCCCTAACCCAAATGAGTAATGCTGGCATACCGTTGAGAGTGATTCAGGAGATATCGGGACATCGAAACTTAGAGCAGTTACAGAAGTATCTTGAGGTAACGGAAGAACAGGTGTTGGGTGCGGCTTCGAGCTTGGCTATGCTGTCACCTGTGGGGGGAGATGTCGGGAAATACTCCTATCCCGACATCAACCAATCCCCTACCCACTCTCCCTCTCATCCCTTTAACAACTCCTAACTAATCGCCTAAATCCCGACAATAACCGCCACTACGCCGTAACGAGCGTACACTCGTTCACCACACAAAAACCCGCTACTAAAAGTAGCGAGTTGGCAGAAGTGCTACATTTGACCTCAGCTTAGCTAAAGTTGAATCACTTCTCCAGTTTCTTCAATTTGCATAGCTGTCATATTTCCGTTGTCGTCTGTGACTGGCAAGTAATGAAGCGCTTTCCTGCCGTCTTTGATACGCGCTTTCGTATTGGGGTTTTGCTGTAAGAATTCCCAAATTTCCAAAGCAGACGAGTTGACGGGCATAGTCTCAATTTTTAACTTGGTTTTTTTTACCTCTGGTCGTTTTGCGGATGGTGCGGTTGTCTCTGGTGTGGTCGTTTTTGGTGCGGCTGTCACTGGTGCGACTGACTCAGAGAAATTTACAAAATCGATGTCTTCTTCAATCTTCGTTGACCGTCCTCTATTGTCGTAGGGATTGAGTCCGTGTTTGCTGTTATGGTCATCAATCATCGTTTTGTACTGTTCCATAACGTTCTTAATTAATGTCATCTTTGACCCCGTTAGAGCATTGATAGCAGTACCAGTAAGACACCACTTTTGTGATTTTTCAGTAGCCATATCGTTGTGATGCGTGATAGCGACTATAGCGCGTCTAGCCAATTCCTCAGCCCGTCCTGGTAATGTCGCCATTGTGGATTTTTTCTTACCTTCTGGTATAACGGGATTGAGTAGTTCTGATGTGGGTATACTGCTCAAGTCAGTTTTATTGGCTTGTTCAGCCTTGCCTACTACAGTTCGGGCATACACTCTACAAGCTTGTTTGATAAAGTCGGGTAGGCTCATTCCAGAGTGAGCAAGAGCATTTTCAACAATCGCTTGAGTCTCAGTGTCTAGTTCTAATTGTTGCAATGTCATATCTTCTAACTTAATAGTTTGTGCTTCGGGCTGTGCTTCGGGCTGTACTTCGGGATGTGTTTCGGGTTGTGGTTCAAATTTGGGTAATTCTGGAAGGTTGTTAAAATATGCTTGTCTCGCCTCATCCCCAGTGACTTCCCATCGGTCAGTGTTTGCTGTTAGATACCAGAGCGCTAGATGCTCGTAACGCGATACTTGTCCCTTACCTTGAGTTGTGTGGTAGTAGCCCCGTTTAGGGGTTTCGCTGTCTGGAAATGCCTCTTTAACTACTTTGCGAATTCCGGATAAGCCTCTAGAACTGAAACTGCTAGGGTTTCTAATTGCTTCCCTTAACTGTTTCCAAGCTTTGACGGTCAAAGCTTTGATTTTCTTTTCATCAGTAACACCTTGAAGTTTTTCAGCTAATTGAGAACCAATTTTTGCTGCTAATTCACTTTGGGTCATATGCTTGTTTTGTTCCACTCAATATACCTATACTAACCCTCTAGTTTTACTAACGTCAAGAGGGTTGGTACAGAGATTTTAAATTTTAGTTAAAGTACCAGGTTTGATTTCGTAGCGCTTATAAGCATTGATGGTATTTTCGTCGTCATCCCCTAAGATGTCCTTGGCATAGTCGGTAAAGTCGTAGGGGTCAACTGTTGGGTCATTGGCTATACAAGCCCGTAGATAAGCAGCACGGAACTTGTGGTAAGTACGCTCATCTTCTGGGAAGATGTCCCAATTTTTTACAGCCAGATTCAAAACTTTTGACCAACGACGGTTAACAGTTTCTGCATCCTCATTTCTTCCTAAACGTTTACCCTTAGCCTCAAGCCAATCTAATCCCATACAAATCAGTTCGGCTGATAACAGGGTTGGAATGTAAAAAGTAGCTTTTCTCACTGGAACATTTTTAGCTCCTATCTTTACCTTGCGGTCTTTGCCCTTGAGTTGACCCCTATAAGCAATCTCATAATCATCTGACTGCTCAAACTCAGCCGAGCAGTGTACTTCTCCCATCCGTCTACCCGTGGCAAGTGCGACAGCACAAGAAACATCTTTCCAGTTAGGATTTTTCCCCTCTGCTACCTCAGTCAAGACACTTTGGGCAAACTTAAGGGAGTTGGTCAGGTCAATCAAAACGCGGTTTTCTTTCTGCCTTCGTTCGGTAACTTTTTCCCTGTATCTAACGTTTTGACGTTCTTTGTACTCACTAAACAAATAGCTAAGAGCGTTGCCAAAGTGAGAAATGATGGTTGTGACTGGATTCACCAAAGCAGGGTCTTTCAAGTCAGTCTTAGCAGATGCTTTAAGCGCTTTTTTGAGTGCCGTAACTTGTCTCAAGCAAGTTCCATACTCCTTTTCATCCTCTGGCTTATCGTCTGGGTAAGTGAGCTTGAGTAGTCGCGCTTCCTGTGCCGCTAGTCGTTCCCATCCTGGGATGTCGCCTACCCCCTTCTTACGCTGATTCAGCTTGTACGGCGCGAGAGCTTCAAACACGGGTAGCAGTTGCTTAACTCGATCGTCAATAAAAGTGTTTTCTAATTCATCCGCTAATTTGACTGGTCTAGACATACCTTACTTACCTGAATCAGTCATTTAAGTTTAGCCAAGGAGACAGCGAGCGTCAAGAGGGTTAGTCATGAGATATTCCCTCTCTTACTCACTTGAACGTTCTACCCAGTCAGGACACGGCATATATTGCACTCCAGTGGGATGGATGGCACAAAAGAAGCCATCCGGCAACGAACAACCAGAAGCACACCTCAAACACTTAGCAGTTTGTTCCTTAATCAAGTTCCGACGCTCAAAAATCTTGTCCTTATTAGCCTCAAAGATTGCCAAGTGCTTTTCTCGCTTGTCTAGCCAGTGAGCGTACTCAGTGGCATTTTCTGCTAGGAATGCCTCTACTCTTTGCCTGGAGTAAAGCTGAATCGGTGCGGCATTGCGATAATTACGATTCTCCAGTTTTTTATCGGGCTGACCTAGTTTTTTAATCCATCCGTCTGATAGCAAATACTTCTGCTTTAAAGCTGATTTGGTAATCCAATTATCTCTCGCTTTCCAATTACAGCTAGCAGTCAGATAAAGAGGTATCCACACCCCACACTCTTCCTCTTTATCCCACACCCAAGCTACTCCATCTGGCTTAATATCTTCACTGGGAGTTAAATTTATTTTTCTTAATTCACCTACTGTTTTCAGTTCCCCTCTATTATTCCACTGGTAAATCGGTGGTAAATCGAGGTTGTCTATCTCACAATTCTTCTCATCATATAGCCAGATCCAAAAGCATCTCTTCTGTGAATAAATACAAGCATCTGGCTTATTCTCATCTTTAGGCTTGAGATTCTTTTTCTGGAGGTCGATAGTAGTTTTTAAGCAATCTGGATGAAGCCAGTTATATCTAGTTACACCGGGACATTCAGTTTTAGGCTTGCTTTGCCACAGCCAATCACAGACCTTACATTTCCATCCTGATTCAGTTTTTATCAAGTCATGAGCTATCATAAATCCCTAATTCGTTTTTCTATAACTGGTACTTTATTTAATATAAATTAATTTATTTATGTAAATGCTGATTTTCTAGACTTTGAAATTCAACTAACGTAAATTCTGAGCGATTGTCCCAAATGTCCCAGATGTCAGCCACCCCCCTATAGGGAAATGTCCCGGACGCGTCAACCACGTAATATCAATACTTTTAGCTATTGTGTTGACGCGGTTGTGACGCGTGTCAGGACGGCTGTCATCAGTCTTGTCACTAAGCAATTGAGCGTCAGAACCCCTATTAATGCCCAATTACTATTAGCTAAACTAATTTTTAGGTTTCTTTAGCCAAGTCTTACCACAATCTTGATTTAGACACAGCCATCTTTCTCCCTTAGAGCGATATTCTTCTGAACCACAGTGAGGACACATTATTTTTTCTTTTGACTCAAACTGGGAAATTACAGACTCTACCAATTCACTCTCTCGCTGTGGAGAACTATTATTTAGCACGTTTTTTTTCATTATCTCATAGTAATCATAACTATCGAAATCGGGTAATTGAATGAATTTAGGTAAGCCAGTGAGAGGTACTGCTAACGCAAATCTATAAGCTGTGGGGTCAGTAAAAATATCAAGTCCCAATTCTTCATTCTTGCGGTCACAGTACTCTTGAATCTTGCGGTACTGTTCAAGCAATCGGGTTTTATCCTCAGCAGTCAAGTTTGATTTATTTATCCAAATGCCAGCATTAGCCCCAATGTGGACTTGAACCGCGTTGTTCCAGTCCGACCAACTCATACCTGGTATGGTGGACGCGTCACACGCTTGACCGATGTAGATAGCGCCTATGTTTTGATGTGACGCTTGCTTGAGTGAGTAAGTCACTTTGTCCCTAAAGTAGTAATAGCCGTTGTTTGCTCGCTCTTGGGCAATGGTCGAGTCTACCTCATCAAAGATGTACAGGATAAACGGATGATTGGCTTGTGGGGACTTGGTACGCCGATCTAACTCATCACACAGTTCACCCATCCCCGTTACATTGTCCTCATGGGACGTTCCACACTTGGGCATGTCCCAGTAGTCCTTTTTCGATCCATGCTGGGGGTCATACAATCTAATTTCGCCCTGACCGTTACGACCTTTCATGATTGCCAGTGCCAAGTTTTTAGCAGTGGGTGACTTGCCCCCGGTGCTACCTGCAGTAATCCTGACCCGTTCCCAGTTTTTAACGTAGCTTTCAAACCGATCTACGGGAATCCAAATTTTATCTATGTCACCCTTGGCTTGCTCTTTCTTAGCTGGTTTGCGTAGGGTCACATCGAGCGTCACGGTTGAGTGTTGGTAGTTAAAAGTGAACTTGGGTAACGTACCCTGTAGGGCGTTTGTAAACGCTGCTAACTGTTCAAGTGTGTTTTCAGGTAATAACTCTTTTTCGGTTAACCCTGGATTGCGTCTAGTGGCAAATAAGATAGAGTACCCTGTGTCGCTCTCATCCCATTGGATTACATCAAGCTTATACTTGTACTGGTCAAAGTAGTACATAGCAATACGGTTGGCAGTTCGAGCGTATGTACTGTCTCCTATTGCCAGCAATGGTTTTTGTAGTTCGGCTATCTGTTGGTTAAGCTTGTCAATTTCTAGGTGTGCCGTCTCTAAATCCTTCAACAGTGCGTCCTTAAGTTGCTTCCATTCGGCGTTAGTCTCATCTACTTTTAAGATTAAATCGTCAAGTTGCTTGCGTTGAAAGTCAGAGTATTCTTTCAAGGTAGCTTTTGCACGTTCTTTACTTACAGAGTTGATAATTTGATTCTCTAATTCTTCTTTACGTTGTTGTGTTGCTGAGTTTAGAGAATTACGATACCTCACCCTTACAGCCGAAACATCGCTAGTAATTTGCCAGAAATACTCCAGCATGGTTTCATAAGCTGTGATATCCAGTGCCTCAAAATTACGAATAACACCATTGCATTTATCGTAAATTTTCTGAATTTCTTCTAATCGCTTAGCCAATGCTGGATGTACTGCTGTGAAATGTTCATCATTTAGTTTGCGTTCGATATCTGAGTAGAGATAATCTAAAGACTCAACTTTGTTAATGAGTCCGTCTAGCATCGACTGCTTAAAGTTGGTTAGAAATTCTTCTACTCGCTTGTCTTCAGTTTCGAGCTTGCGGTTAATTTCTTGAACTTTGACAAGGTACTCAGCCTCGATAGTTTTTACTTTTTGATTGAGAATCTGTATTGCTGTGTCTCGCTTTTCAATCTCAAAATTGCTCTCATACAAGTGCTTTTCGAGTTGACGTTCAAGATTGAGTTTTTCTAGTCGGATATCTTCAAGAGATTTTCTAACAGTAGTGATTTCAGATTTATTACCGGATATTTCAACTTCGTGTTTTTGACTAGCTTTTCTGATTTTTTCTTCAGCTTCAGCACCGTACAAAGCACCGAACGCAATACAACCTACTGCTGTGGTACCACCTGCTACCGCAATAGAAAGAGCTAGCGTATGTTGTATTGGATTGTTGTTAGTACGGGTAAAACTCCAAATTCCACCGCCACAAATCAACAAAGAACCAACTAGAACTGCATTGTTCAAAAATCTAGACATAACGACCTCAAATGTTTTTACAAGAAAAGGGAGCATGATTTACTCCCCTAATGAATGCTCAATGTTAAGCGCTTAACAATCAGAAACCAGAGAGCAATTTAACTTCTAACTCTTGACGCTTATACTCGTTGTCGTACTTGGCTGACTCAATTTCGAGTCGCAACTTCTCAGACTTAACAGATTGAAGTTCTAGCTTTTGTTCCCACTCTTTCTTGATGCCTGGGGTTAGTGATTGAGTCCCTTCTGTCGCTACGTTTTGCTGTACCAAGTGTTCCTTATCTTGAACTAGCTTAGAGGTTTCAATGTCACGGGCAGTCTCAGCACGGTGGAATTGAACCGTTTTAGTCTGGTTGTGAACGCCTTCGGTGTGGTAGTCAATTACTTTGCCTTCCAGCTTGCGGTGTTCAATTCCAAGCGTCACAATATCTTGCTCTAATCGCTTGTTATCGGTCATGACTGCGATTGTGTTTCGCTGTCGCTGGATTTCCAAACGGCGCTTAGTTGACTCAGCATTGCTCATTCCCTCAACGTATTGGGGGACTTCAGCGCTACCCGTGGCAACAATACCAGCAAAATCCACACCAGTGTTAGCAGAAATAGTACCGTTATTGGTTGCTTGTACTGCGGCTGAAGCTGTGTTGATAATCGCACCTACCACAGCCTGACCAGTTTGCTTAAGCTTTTCGGCAACCTTAGCACGAGCGTTAGAGTCAGCTTCAGCAACTTCGGGGGATGAATCAAAGCCGTAGGGACTGGGTACATCAGGCAACGGGAAACCTTCACTAGCAGTAGTTTCAGTTTCAGTCTCCCCAGTAACACGCTTGCTACCAGTTAAACCGCCTTTACGTCCACGGTTTTTAGGTTCTAATGAAGCACCTGTAACGGTTCCGGTTTTTGATTTTCTCAATGGCATAATAGAAGATACCTTTGTTTTACTTAACGTGCTTAATGAGGGTCTTAGGTACGGGCTTTTAGATACCTGTCCGTACCTCAATCTAGTCTTTGAAAAATTGATTAATCGGATAGACCACTGACCGCGCATATCCGCAAAATGGGGTAAGGGCATTACCACAAGTGAATGATGTGATGTAGGAGCCAATCACGAGCAACAGGGCAAACAAAGCAGAAGTGTTAAGAATCGCGTTCGCTTGCGCTGGGAAAGTTAAGTTAAGCTTGCGATGTTCTAGCTCTCGTGTCTCGTGAGCGTGTTTGATTTCTTCTAAGGTCTGGATAGCAGCAGTCAGGTTAATGATTTTTTGTTGATTCGGGTCACTCAGCCGGACTTCACAATACAGATCGCGCTTCAACATTCGGAGCTTTTCGTCATCACTAATCAACCCAAGTGCAGCACTTTCATCGTTCCATTGCTTGTGTTGCTTAATCATGTCGTCAATCTTATCTACGAAGGCTGTAACAGCATTCTCAAAATGTTCTCCAAAGCTCATGTAGATCTCCTATTGGTTAATTAACTGAGTTACGCATTTTTCACGCTTGCTCTCACCTCGATGCTTACAATTAGCGAGTGAATGCGTAGGATGAAGGGTGATGACCACTAACGCGGTAGTCATCAGGATGGAATACAATTTCATAGTTCTCTTTCTAGATGGACTGGGAACTGGGAATGACCGCGTAAGATTGGCAGTCGTGGCGGTCACTCTCTTTAAGTTTCAAACTGGCATTAGTAGAAGTAATCTCCCTGATTGATTCACAGTTGTTTTTACGTGCCAGTGTGCGAGAGATGATTGGTTTGATTTCAGGATTCATTCAGTCTCTAACCTCAGCTGTCGTTGATACTTGCTTCATCAATGGCTTGCTCTAATCGGCGGCAAACTCCTTCCAAACCTCGTGAGTGGCAATATCCTGCTAGTCCACGAAGTAAGATTTCGAGGCTTAGCCCTTGAGCAACCAAAATCCTTATCAACCGTTCAGCAACGTCACAACGAAGATGGTCTATCAAATCGGGTATGGTGACATCTTCAAGCATACGTCGATTCATTTTTTTACCTCTCAAACTCGGTTGTCTCTAGCACTTCCTGAACAGCTTGTTTAATCTCTGCCGCGTACTCGGAAGCAAACTCTTGCTTGAACCGTGCCGCGAACAATTTAGCTAGTCCTTTAGCTAGCGTTGGTTGTTGTTGGTATGCGTCCTTGATGGTTTGTTTGGTCGTGTCTAAAATCTCGCTCGATTGGGTCAATTTGCGATCTGCTAGAGTGTTGTCACGGTGGGCTGAAAGCACTATCGCACTACCAGAGTGAGTCTGTTTGTTTGGTGCAAGTGAAGCCCAAATTTCATCTCTGTAAGCTTGATATGGTTTGCCTCCATCTACCACAGTCAACTTATAAGTTTGCAGTTGGTCAAAGCAGAATTGACTATAACGAGTGCCAGCCGTCAACCGGTCCGGACACCAGTAAAAAATTTCGCGTACCCGCTTCAGCCAGTTTCTAATTGTGCGATCTGTGGTCTGGAAGTGTTGGGCTAGTTCGGAACTGCTGTAACTGGTCAAAGATGTTGCGGAAATTTCCGCTTCTTCCGCTCCCACTTCCGGCGGCAATTCCGGCATTATTTCCGCTTCTAGGGGTTGATTCATTCAAAATCCTTATATTGCAAGCGTTTGAAGGTTTGGCGCGGTGCTTCCGGTCAGTTCCGGAATTCCGATTAAATTCAATATACCAGTTTTATCCCAAATTTAGGGATATAATTGGGATAAATATGGGTCAAAATTGGTTTTGTCTGGAATAACGCTTGCGTAGTAAGTATTTCAGTCAATGGGACAAATTTGGGACAAAATAGAGTGAGAGTTAAATCTATGAGTAAAATGCCTAGAAAAGACGATAGAACAGTTTTATCTCCTATTGGGGAATGGTACGAAGATCTGTTAGCAGCTGACGCAACGGTCAACGCCCGGTCAGTAGCGTTTCAGGGTAGCAGCTTGCTCTGTGCCAAGTTGCAAGAGAGAGAAAAGCTTATCAAAGAGCGTGTAGAATACCTGGCAAAAAAACGCGGTATCCCTTTTGAGGAGTGCTGGAAGTTGTGTGTTACTGGAAAGCTTGAAAAGATTACTCCAGATGAATGGTCAAATATGCCCGGTCAAGAAGATGAGAGCAACAAATAACCCTGCCAAAGCATTGACTTTTGTCGCTGACCTTCCGTGTGGACACACGGAAGGTCAATTGACACTAAAAATATGTGAGCTTTCGCTTGATTCTTACTCGAAAGACGATTTTTTGTCCATACCATAAATGGCGCATATTGACACTAATTTCTCAAGTTCTTTGCTTTCACACTATGAAATATGCTTAGGTCTGCGCTTTATTTCAAATATTAACTAAAGCCCCAGACTATAGATCCAATTCTCTCAAGATATGCGTAAAATTATTGTGTAAATGAGTTGAACTTAATTACTCGTGGCGATCTTAATAAAGCCAAAGCCGCAAGTATTTTAAGTGATACTTGCAACTCAAATCAGAACAAGTTGCATCATAGGTGTAACAAAAAGCTGATTCGGTAGCAAGTAAACTCATGGTCTAGCTGTCTCTCTTTGGCAGCAAGCCCAAGCGAGCCAGCTAACACAAGTTAGCAAGCCACAAGGAGAACAAGGTTAGCCAAGGGAACCCCGGTCAATCTAGGGTAACTGAGACGACTCGACGCATAAAGTTCAACTCGCCACAAATCAGCGACGAATCTAAACTTAATTTCTATTATGCGTCTCCTTGTAGCTTGTTGTTCACCTCAACACGAAACAACTGACGGAGATGAGAAAAAAAAATAAGCCGCTCCCCTGTCTTCCCAAGGAAGCGAACGACTTAAACCTTACTCTTAGAGTAACGTATTGTTCGCTCCTTTGCAACAAGCTCAACTCGTCAAATCTTTATTGGATAAGCATTCTGGCACTCAGGGATTCTCTGACGTGGCAATTTTTGACGCGGTTTTTTCTGCTCGTCTCACCGCTAAAATTGACCCTCGCTTCTCCATCTCCTTCGCTTCGAGTTTCGCTTGAGCAATGCCGATCGTTGACCCACTCGCGAAAGTCAAAATCTTGGTTCCGGAACATCAAAAGGAACTCTTGTTGGTTCGCGCTCAAACCCTTAAAGAAACTGCCTTTTGCCCGTTGGCGAACGTCTAAAAAACGAGTCGTTTTAATGTTCCGGAACATCAAAACGGCTTGTTTTTTGAAAGCTAGCTTTGCCCTCAAGCAGATGGGAGGGAATGAGCCATGCTAAACGGTCGCTCCTCCAAAGGTTTTGGAAAGGTGGTAGCGCCCAAGAAATCGCTACAGCAGCAAGTCCGAAAAACTTTTAGGCAAATTAGATTGGGAGAACGGAAATATGGCTCAAGGGTTTTGCAAGAAGTCTCAGGAATTGAAAAAGACCAGCAAGCAGAAGACAATCGAAAGACAAGCTCTGAAAAACCTGATGGAATCGGGGCAAACTTTCAGTCAAGCCAAGGAAGCGATCTCCCTCTCGCAAGAACTGATACTGATTCCTCAAACCGGGGAAGTTGTCTTGATTCCTCAGAATTGCCCTCCACAGACAGCGCAGGAAATCAAGAAGACTACGCACGATTACATCAAAAGCATTGGCAAGAAATCGTAGCACAAAGCCGCGTAGATGGAGAGATAGCTTCGCTCAATTTTCACTCTCTGTCTGGTCATTCGCCCTACGAGTACCTGTTTTACAGCGAAAAAATTGACCGTCGTAATGATGGGCGTGTAGCTGAGGGTACGCTCAAGCGATATCGCCATGTGGAGAACGGCGGTTGGTGGGTTGATGGAATTGACCTGTTGACCTTTGAGGATGGGTTATGGGGTCAATTCAAGCCGGATACACCACGTCAAGACAGTAATGGCAAAACCGTCAAATACGAATCACCACTAAAAGTCCCCACTGAAATCATCGCCCTAAGAGTTCCTGCTCGGATCTGGGAGTTGATAGCGCGGCGGTATGATGTCGCGTTACCTGAGGACTATCAAAGCTTACCATTCGGTGCATTTTGGCAGTGGGTTATTCAAAATCCACAAATCCCAGTAGTAATTGTGGAAGGCGCAAAAAAAGCAGCCTCTATTCTCAGCTGTGGATATGTCGCGGTAGCATTACCGGGAGTTCGCAACGGGTATCGGCAACCAAAAAACGAGTTTGGGGAGAAGATAGGTAATCCCTCACTCATTCCACAGCTACAGGTTTTTGCTCAATCGGGACGAAGAATTTATCTTTGCTTTGACTCCGACTCAAAACGGAATACCATTCGTGACGTTAATGATGCGCTTGCTAAAACTGCCAAGCTTTTCATCAAAGCGGGTTGTGAAGTTGGGGTAATGTCTTGGCATCCTCTGCTAGGGAAGGGAGTTGATGACGTTATTGTGTCCCATGGTCCCGAACAGTTTGATGCAATTTACCGAGCTACCCTCAGCTTTAGCCAATGGCAAACTCACCAGTTAAAGCGCTTAACTTACCCAGTGGACTTGCTGCTTAACCAACGGTATTTAGGAGAGTTTATCCCCCCGAATGACAAACAACTCATTGGCTTAAAAGCCCCTAAAGGTACGGGGAAAACTGAGTGGTTAGCGTGGTTCACAGACCCGGTGATTAGGAGTGGTGAGCGCAAGGTCTTGCTCATAACTCACCGCGTCCAGCTTTCAACACAAACAGCTAATCGCTTGGGCATTCCCTACATCACAGAGAGCAGTGAGCAAGGGTCACTTTTTGGTATGGGGATGTGCATCGATAGCTTACACCCAAAATCACAAGCGAGATTTAACCCCGAAGAGTGGCGGGGATGTTGGCTGATAATTGATGAAGTTCAGCAAGTGATTTGGCATCTTTTAAATTCAAAAACTTGTCAAGCTGAGCGAGTATCTATCATCAAAACTCTCAAGCAACTTCTGCTTAATATCGTCAACTACGGGGGTAAAATCTTAATCGCTGATGCCGATTTAAATGATATCAGCATCGACTTTATCAAGGGATTACTGGGGTTTGATATTAAGCCATGGATTGTAGAAAACCAATATCAATTCCAGCAACCTTGGAAAGTTTATCGTTTTGGTGGTGACTCGCCAGCTCCACTGGTAAAGATGCTAGAAGAAAAGCTAAAAGCTGGTGAGAAACATTTGCTTTGCGTCTCCGGACAGAAAGCAAAATCAAAGTGGGGTAGCCGCAATTTAGAAGCTTACTTTGCTAAGAAAAGACCTAGTCTACGGATTCTAAGAATTGATTCGGAATCTGTAGCAGATCCGAAGCATCCCGCTTATGGTTGTACCGCGAACATTAATGAAGTCATCAAAGACTATGACTTGGTAATCGCTACTCCCACAATCGAAACTGGTGTCAGCATAGAAGAGAAGCACTTTGATGGAGTCTGGGGAATATTTCAGGGTGTACAAGCGACTGATAGTGTCCGTCAGCATTTATCGCGCTATCGTCTCCCAGTACCGCGCTACCTGTGGGTTAAATCGGTAGGGATTAACCGAGTTGGCAATGGTGCTACTACGGTTAAGGGATTGCTAGCGGGTGAGCACAAAAAAGACAAAGCTAACATTCAAAAGCTGATACATCTGGGTTTAGAGGAAAGCGTTGATGGTAACTTTGAGCCTTGCTGCTTGCAAACTTGGGCAAAGATGGGAGTGCTGATTAACTTGGGCATGAGCCACTACTTGCAGCAAATCTTGGAAGATCTAGCGAGTGAAGGTCATCACATTTTAGATGCCCGCGATTTGGATGATATGCCCAAGGAGAACGAATCGGAAGCTTTAAAGGAGGACATTAACCAAACTTGTGATGAGGAGTATCTGGAGTACCGAGAAGCGGTATCGGCGGCGGACAGTGTGGATGATTCCAAGTACGAGCGATTGAGTCGCCAGCAGTGCAAAACTCAAAGTGAGCAATTGGAATTTAGGAAAGCAGAATTGGAGCGGCGGTACAACGTCCCCGTTACCCCCGATTTAGTGGAGAAGGATGAGGATGGATGGTACGCTCAACTGCGAACGCATTACTACTTTGGTGAAGGCAGACAGTTTTTAGGGGACAGGGATAAAAACGTTTTCCGTACCGCTCTCGTTAATGGAAATGGGGATTACTTCAAGGTAGACACCAATCGCAAGTTAATTAGCAAAGAAATTGACGCGCTAGACTGGCTCAAGTTTGAGGAGTTGTTAGCTGTTGATGAGATTACTAATTTTCACCCATTAGCCGTAGAAGTTTTTAAAAAGTGCAAAGACCCCAAAAATCTTTACAGCTTAAAGCTGGTACTGGGAATTGATTTTAGTAAAGCTAAATCACCTATCACGGTTCTGCAATCGCTAATGGGATTAATCGGGTATCGGTTCCCGTTCCTCCGTCGTGAAGGAGGCAGGGGAAAACAAATCCGAGTATGGGGTAAAGCGGCGGCTGAGTTTGAAAGATGCCCAATTTCAGGAAGGATAATTCTGGATGCCAATGGAAAAGCAATCCCAATCAGCGATCATCGGGATGAGGTTTTCAAAGCTTGGCTGGAGCGTGACGCGGTGGCAGCTGAAAAAGCAGCGGCGGTAATAGCGGCGGTAAAACATGAGCCAACTGCGATCGCAACTGAGGAAGTTAGCAATCAGCACAGCACTCAGGTTGAGGAGTGGCTACAGCCAGAAGCAATTCAATACACAGCTGAGTTGCTCGAAGCGTGTGACGACTCACAAAAGTTATTTGACTTGAGAAAGTTTATTCCCGCTCAAGCGCTCAAAGCAGCTGTGAAATTCCTTTCAGATGAAGTGAAGGAGCGAATCAGGCAATGGGTTTGTTGGCAGAATCAGCCAGAATTCTCATGAATTCCTTTCTGGTCGTGTTGCGCGATCGCGCAACATAGGAGCTACCTTGAAATAGCCATTTGGCAGGGTTTTGCTGAATCATTACGCAACAATTGAGCAACAATTTTGCTTTGCAATCCCTATCGCATACAGTTACTTCCAAATTTTTTGGTTGTAACTTTTCTTACCTGCTTACAGTACGTGATTTCAAAGTGGACGTTGACCACTTTGAAAAGCCGTAGCTACCAAAGCTCGAAATCGTTCCATCCCGGCTCTGTTGGCTCGCGTCCGAACAGCGAACGATAGCTAGAAAGCAAGACGGCGGAATACTGTTGCCAGCTTTTCTGCCAATCCTTACGGCTTGAGTTCATAGCGTACCTCTGGAGGTTCAGCAAATGCTGTTTGGCTGCGTGCTTGTTCATCGCTTTACTTCCAAGATTTTCTTTGAGGTTGCGCCTTACGTTTTTCCTCTGCTTCCCGCCACCGGGCTGAAGTAGTGATTTCTACTCCTTCACCTTCAATCCAGCCCGTGTCATTTGGAGCTGGTTGCCCGTACTTCAACCGATGGTATTTGTCTAGAAGCTTTACGAAATCCGGTTGCCGCGAGCGGTACCAGTCAACTTCAATCTTTGAAAAATCGAATCCCTCTCGCTCATGACGCTTTGCCAACGCCTGAATCTCTCGGCATGTCGTTAAAAGCTCAATTCTGCTCGCTCTGCTCTGCATTTATTTATCCTCACTCCTAAGTCATTTTGCCCAAAAACTACAGAACATTTACGGATTGGATGCCTGACGCAAAGCCCATTTCTCTTTTAGCTCTCGCATGAACATATGAGGATCGATGCCCAATTCAATCGCTCTCTCAGCCAGATCGACGGCGGTCGGAGGTGTCATCTTTTGTCTCAATTCAAGCAGTCGAGCCAGTGCGATCGCTGCTGCCTCTAGCGATTTCACACGGGCTTGAGGTAGTGTTTCATGCAGACTTAAGATCGCGTCGTCCAAAATTTCTTCTGTTTGCTGAAAGTATGAGCCAGGGGTTATTACTCTCAGTTTGGGCTTGATTTTCGGTTGTAATATTTCAACGTCGTAACTATCATCGGTATCATCAGTTTTACTGCTCTCACTTTCAGTAACACCAGCTTTTTTTAGCGTTGTCCACTTTTCCGCACTCGCTCGATTCATTAGAGTACTTTTACCTACTCCATACCGTAACGCTAATTCAGCTAAGGTCGCTTGACCTTCGATATAGGCAGATCTAATCTCGATCCATACTTCCGGCGAAATCTCTTTTCCTTTCATCTTTTTCCCAGTTCTCTTCTCCAGTTCTAATCTCTAGGATGCCCATATGGCAGAGGTTTATAGCGGTTTAGAGCTTTTTTCAAAAAATCTTTTCTCACTCTCAACTGAGCAATTCTGGTAAAATTATGAGCGGCAATGCTGGGTACTGCTAGATGCGAAGTGTATCCGGCGTTTGTATGCTCAACAATGCGTACAGCGAGAAAGACCGACCAAGCTACTTGTGAAAGTAGGTTTCTGTAACTCCCCAGTGGTAAAGGCGATTGGAAAGCGTCGAACGGTCAAGTAATGCCAAGGCGATTGCTGAAAACAGCATGCGTCGTCAAAAATCTACTTGCGGCTAAGTTCTGTCGATAACAAGTAGAAAAATATACTTTTATCTCAGTGTCTAAAGACGATAATTAAGACGCAGTATTGTTTTGTCTAAAAAATCGTGACAGTTAAGACGCTGTTTTGTGCTGTCTATACTCTTAAAAAACTGACTGATTTCACAAGAATCGTGGTTTCTGAAATAAGCTGAATCTCCTAAAAGACTTATCACACACCGTCGTAATAACAAGGCTTTACATCAATACTCACTTCAGAATCGCCTGTAATGGTGATTGATTCCCTAAAACGATGTAATCCCTACTTATAGGGCTAAAGTGTCTTATAAGCGATTTCAAGGCGGATTGGGATACAGCGCTCAATACTAGTAGTCATGGAGAAATCTTTAATTGGTAGTCGTAGTCATGCAAATTGTTCAATCTATATATTTATCGAGCGTGACTACTAACGGGTTCGTAATATACGCATACGAAGTATTTGAGGTGGACTCTTAATTGGGATTTGGTAATGGGTAATGGTGGACGCGGTGGATGTACCTTGTAGAGAACCAAAGTTATTGAGAAAAGCTTGATTTTACAATAGTCGTAATTGACAAGAGGTACAAAACAGGAACCCAAATCACAACTGCGAGTTTTTGTGGGCGCGGTGAACGAGCAGCCGGAGAAGTGGACGCGGTGGACTGGGAGTGGACGCGGTGAACGCGGTAGCCAGTAGCGCGGTGTTTATTAACGAAAAGCACAAGTTTCGTTAATAAGGCGGTAGCCAGTAGCGCGGTGGACTGGGAGTGGACGCGGTAGCCAGTGACGCGCTGCGCTCGGAGTAGGGCAGATTGGGACTGGGGATTGGGTATTGGGGCTGAATGCGATAGCTACGCTTGCGCCATGCGATCGCAAGCCACAATCATTGGAATTGCCAATGGGTAAGAGGTAATAGTGGGGTAAAAATCTATGGGAACTGTGAATGCCGCTATGCCTGTACTAGAGGGTTAAACCTAATAGTGGGAGTTGGAACGCCATTATCTGTATACCAAGGGTCAAGTTAATAGATAATGAGTGTACAAGAGGGTTAGGGAATAGAGATTCAGTAAAGACGTGACCAAAATCGTCTTTTTTATGAGTTTTGATGTGTAGACTAGAAGGTTAAGCCATGCACGTATGCCTGGACTAGGCTAAACACAAGCTTGTATATGCATACATATCCATGCACTAGAAGGTTAAGCCATGCACCTATGCCTTGACAAGCTCGTGACAAGCTCGTATATGGATATACTAGAGGACTAAAACAGAGATATTATCTATAGACAAGGGGACATATCAAGGCATATATGCATAGACAAGACGGTTAAGTAACGCAAGCATGAATAAATGCACATATGCACAAGTCCATAGATACCTTACTCAGTATCCTTGTTCTCATGAGAACAAGGATACTGAGTAAGGTATCTATGGACTTG
>NZ_WJFC01000252.1 GCF_009725235.1 Scytonema sp. UIC 10036 | reverse complement strand
CCCCTAATTTCTGACGGAAAGATAGCCAAGCATCTGTTGCTTGTGCGTCAGATGCAGTGGCTTTCTTAAGTAAAATGACGCCATCTCTAAAGCCGATAATCCCATATTCTCGATCCCCAGTGAGTTGGTCAATCAGGGTGACAAGTTCTTGCAGGGAACTGCGCTCGCCCTTAAATGCTGCTTGATACTGTTGCAACTGCCACAGATCTGCGATCGCATAATCTACTTGTATCACCTGACGCTCATCATTTCGCAATTCTAAAGCAGGCAAGCGAATAATTTCACGGCGACTGGAAAGATGAGGGACAAGGTAGGTAGTAGCAGACACGCTTGCAGATGGTGGAATTTGTGCCAACAATGGATGTATCTGCGCTACATGGTGCCATTGTTGAGGTAAGGATACATACACCCAAGGTTGAAAGGAATCTGGTAGTAAAAAATAAAAAGCTCTGTTTAAAGCAGAACTACTGGAAGTGAAAGAAAAGAGTAGAGAAAGACAAATACAGCCAATCCAAAAACGGCGAAATGATGGTTTAAACGCTTTTGGATACTCAGACCACCAAAGAATCGTCCCGTAAAATAGCCCTGGGACCACAGTTAAAGCATAGCGAACGTTAATTGCCAGAACTGTATCACCTTGACCTAAAAACAGTTTCAGCAGGGGAAAACCTGCGATCGTCCAAGCCGCAGGAGCAACAGCAGGGATAAATGCTAAAGGCAACCAGTGACCCAAGAGATACTTGATAGTACGGTCTATAGGTGTAACTAATTCTACTAACAATCGCCAAGGATTACTAATCATTCCCCAGATAATTTCTAAAGTAAAAGCTTCATCACCATCCGCATATTGCCCAAACCGTTCCAACATAAAACGCTGGGAAATATCCTTGGAAAACAGGGGCATGATTGCATTAGTGAGAACTAAGATATAACTGAAACTGAGAGTACAGACAGCAAGCCCAGCACGGGGAAAGCGTTTGCTCAAAATCATGTAAACGCCAACGCCAAATAAACCGATACCAGCATCTTCACGAACCGCCAAAATCAAAACAGCAAGTACCCAAAATAGACGCCACCAGCGCTTTTCCATTGCTAGAAGCAATCCGAAGACAAACAACGGAATTTGACTGATATCGTGAAAGTTGCTTAAAGTGGGACCGATAACAGCGTTGGCTCCGTAGAAACTAGCAGTTATCATTGCTGCCAAAGGTGGTTCTAGATAATGTCGCGCCAACAAGTACAACACCAAACCAGCAGCCGTAATAAATATTACCTGAAAAACGACTAAAGTTGCTGCAGAGGGAAATAAAGCATATATTGGTAGCCAAAGTAACAGCGCAGGGGTAAAATGTTGACCCAGCCGATGATAATAAACAGTGGCTACTTCTCCAGCGTGAACAACATTAGTTGAAAGACTTGAGGAAAGAGAACTTTGAAAGAAGCGTCCGTGGAGGTTATTCCAGAAAACTTGGTTAAAAATACCTTGGTCAAAAGAGGCGTAAAAACTGTAGTAACGATTTAGGGTAACTAAGAGACACAGGACAAAGAAGATTCCTACCAATGGAAGTATTGTTTTAACATCAGTTGGTACTTCTTGCTTCAATTCTGAGGCTATTTGTAGCTTTTTTCGCAATCTTGAGAGCATCACTCATTTACCCTGACTGTAAGAAACGGGGCAATCAATTATTGTAGAGCGCGATCGTGCTGAAATACTAACAACAAAAGCGCTGATTTTTTCCCATGATGCATTTCAACCAAGATATGTTTCTCAGTCTTGGTTTTCCCCACCCTAGCCCTCCCCTTATAAAGGAGGGAACGCGATTTCCCATTTCCCCCCTTTACAAGGGGGATTAAGGGGGTAAATCCAACTGGTGTACCCCACCCTAGCCTCCCCTTGTCAAGGGAGGGAACGCGATTTCTGATTTCCCCCTTTACAAGGGGGGATTAGGGGGTAAATCCAACTGGTGTACCCCACCTAGCCCTCCCCTTGTCAAGGGAGGGAACGCGATTTCTGATTTCCCCTTGATAAGGGGGATTAAGGGGGTAAATCCAACTGGTGTACCCCACCCTAGCCCTCCCCTTGTCAAGGGGAGGGAACGCGATTTCTGATTTCCCCCCTTGATAAGGGGGGATTAAGGGGGTAAATCCAACTTGTGTACACCGTAGCTTATTAAGCAAGGAAATCCTCAAAGTTCCCTTTTTAAAGGGACAATAAATAGAGTTGGTTATTGTTCTCCTAATTACAAATGCAGACCTTACTCGCTGACGCTCAAAATCTGCTGACTGACCTCATCGCCCGCTACTCATCCAGCGTAGATTATTTGATGATTCGCCTTGAAGAAGCTGAAGGAACTGACATCATGTTGCGCGGAGACAAAGTAGAAACTCTTAGCGAAGGCATTTCTATTGGCGGACAAATTCGTGCTTGTTATAAAGGGGGATGGGGGTTTAGTAGCTTTAACCAGCTTTCGACAATTCGCGATCGCATAGAAGAAGCCATTGCTGCAGCTAGAATCGTTGGTGATGAGGAAACTGTATTAGCTCCTATTGACATAGTTCAAGATATATGCAATGTGCCCCTAGCAGGAACCGATCCCCGGCAAATTCCGCTTAAACAGAAAAAAGAATTGTGCGATCGCTACACGGATTTACTCAAAAGTGTTGACCGACGAATTACCACTACCTCAGTGCGTTATGCTGACAGCACTCAAAGAGTCATTATTGCCACCAGTGAAAAAACCTATATCGAGCAATCCTGGGTAGATATGGAAATCCGTTTTGCTGCAACGGCAAGAAATGGCGAGACAGTGCAAACGGGAAGGGAAACTTCTGGTTCGCGCAAAGCTTTTGAAGATTTCATGAATTTAGACGAGCAAGTAAAACTAGCAGCACAAAGGGCAGTTGCAGCATTATCTTTGCCATCAGTGAAGGGAAATACTTACACTGTAGTGATTGACCCCATTCTCACCGGGTTGTTTGTCCATGAAGCCTTTGGGCATCTTTCCGAAGCAGACATGGCTTATGAAAATCCAGATTTATTAGAAGTGATGACCATTGGGCGGCGGTTCGGTTCAAAAGAGTTACAAATTTTTGATGGTGCTGCGCCCAGCGGACATCGCGGTAGCTATTTTTACGACGATGAAGGTACCCCAGCAACGACAACACAGCTGATTCAAGATGGCGTATTGGTGGGGCGCTTGCATTCCCGCGAAACAGCAGGCAAATTAGATGAAGAGCCTACGGGGAATGCCCGGTGTCTCAACTATCACTTTCCTCCCCTTGTACGGATGACCAATACTTGGATTGAACGAGGTAAGACGCCTGTAGGGGATTTATTTAGTGATATTAAAGAAGGGGTTTATGCTCGTAATTGGTTGGGTGGAATGACCAATGGGGAGATGTTTACCTTTAGTGCGGGGGAAGCATGGATGATTAGAAACGGTAAAATTGCCGAACCTGTGAAAGATGTGACGCTTTCAGGGAACGTGTTCCAAACACTGGCAGATATAGAAGCGATCGGGGATGATTTTTACTGGGATGAATCCGGTGGTTGTGGCAAAGGCGGGCAAAATGGTTTAGCAGTGGGTTGTGGGGGACCCAGTTTGCGAATTCGTGATGTGGTCGTTGGTGGTGAAGTTGCGTGATTGAAGGTATATCTAGGTCTCACACAAAGCCCCCCTTTTTAAGGGGGGTTGGGGGGATCTCCAATGCATCCAACACTCAAAATACCGTTAAAGTTACGTAAGTCCTGTTTTGATTCAACTTCTTTCAGTGTAATTGATGCTTGGGTAGCAAAATTTCGCTAATTTATCAAAGATTGGATGTATTTACTTCTATCCTGCAAGGGAGATTACCTATACTTTACGCGGGCATAATAAGAGGGGTGCTATTGCTCCCGTGCATCTAGTTGTTCAGATAACTAACAACACATCAGAGCCATTTCCTGTCAGCTTTGATGACACCTTTATTCCAGAACTTGTGAACTCGGATGGTCAAACCTCACAGGGGGTTTTCGTAGTCAATGAGCAAGAATCCATAAATCAAAAACAACCTCAACAGCTAAGTTGGATTTTTCAATTAAAATGCTTGTTCTCAAAATTAGCTAACTTTAATAGGCAAGAAGATACGAAAATTATCAATTCTTGGCTAGTTCAACCTGGAAAAGACACTTGTGTTTGGTTAGATGGAAGGCTGTTTTGGCAGAATAACTTACTTATCCTGGAATTACCTAATAAAGACTTTTCTTTCGACTTTGAATACTTTAGAACAAGAACTTATTACTCTTTTCATGCACTCCAACCAGGAAATTATCAGCTTCGGTTCATTTATATCAATAAAATTAATAGTAATTACAACAATAAATCTGTCGAGATAGGAGTTACCAATCAATCACCAACTAACTCAATTGATCCGGCAACACCTAGAGTTAATTTTCACTGAATTCAACCTATAGAGCCTAACGGTAACGCCGTGGAAGTTAATGGTATCTGTTTTGAAACCGTAATGCCGGAAAGAGTATTGACATTACCAAGAAAAAAAAATACCATTTTTTCTATGCAGATAGGGTTAAGAATTACCAATAACACCCAAGAATCCCTTCATTTCAGCTTTTTTAACACATTAACTCCTGAACTGGTGGGAGCCCAAGGTCAAATACAACACAGAGGTGGCGGGAGTGATGTTGTTAAAGTCCCAAAAGAATCTGATTTCCCCCTAGCTATGCCGGGAGAATGTATCGAATTCTTTCTTGAAGCTAGCCTTTTGTGGCAGAAGTTAGACCGATTCAAACTTCTGATTGTTAGGAGAGATGGAGGCTATTGGTGGTTCGACCAACTAAAACTAGCTACCTATCAAATTCGTTTTAGCTATCAAGAATTATGTGAAACAAGACAGTGGATTGAATACGTCCGGGAATCAATTGAACAAATGCGATCGCGCAAGGTTTGGTCGGGACGTGTGGA
The DNA here is from genome assembly GCF_009725235.1 of Scytonema sp. UIC 10036. The sequence goes on along the minus strand of NZ_WJFC01000252.1, from coordinate 13,557 downwards.
TACTCCTTTTGTTGAGTTTCAACTCAATCAACTGTGAAATTAAGTACAGGACTTACACAAAGTCCCCCTTTTTAAGGAGATTTGGGGGATCGACAACGTGTGAAACTCTTAAAATACCGTTGAGATTGCGTAAGTCATAAAGTAGTTTCACAATTGCTATTTATCAATCTGGCTTTAGAGTGAATTACTATATAATGAGTAGTAAGTCCAAGGAGGTAATGCCAATGCAAATTACCATCGTCCTTCCCGACGACATTGCCAATCAACTGAATCTTCAACCAGAAGTGATATCACGCCGAGTGTTAGAACTGATAGCAGCTGACCACTATCGCCAAAGTCGTATTGGAGCTGCTGAAGTCCGCCGAATGCTTAACTTTGTCTCTCGATGGGAAACCTACGAATTCCTTAAGCGTGAAAAAGCTTACCTACCGTACACAGAAGAAGACTTAGAGCAAGATGTCCAAGCTATTCGCACTGTCTTAGTCTCAGAATGATTATTGTTTCCAATACATCGCCCATCAACTACCTCGTTTTGATTGGGCAGATTAATTTACTGCCCGAACTGTTTGAGCAAATCATCATTCCTCAAGCTGTTCACAGTGAGTTATCGGATATAGCTGCTCCTCAAGCGGTTCAAGCTTGGATATCCACTCCACCTGACTGGCTTAAAATTCAACCCGTCAGCCAATCTGGAGATGCAATTGTTGATGTACTCGATCCTGGGGAACGCGCAGCTATTCTTTTAGCCCAAGAGATCGATGCAGATTTACTTTTGCTAGATGATATGAAGGCACGACGCGCTGCAATAAATAAAGGCTTTACCATCACAGGCATTCTTGGGATTCTGGATCAAGCAGCAACAATGAAGCTTATCGATTTGCCCACGGCTATTGACAAGCTACGCAACACATCCTTCTGGGCATCCGATAGTCTGTTGCAAAAGTTATTAGATAAGCACGCATAAGCGATTCATGACAAATCCAGATTTTTTAGGTTTTGTCAAGAACCTTTCCGAAAACATAGCAACTCTATATTTGCCCATAACTATTTCACTTGAAATTCGGCTTCGCTAAGTTGGCGATCGTGGAGAACGATTTGCACCTTCGATTTACCTGGAGTAGATGCATGTAATGCGTTTTTTGCAGAGAGCCAAGAAAAGCTAGAAGCTCTAAACTACGACGGTGAACTATATAACGTAACCGTAATTTTGTACAGTTAAGCAGCGGGATTATGTTCTGCTGCAATCTTTGAGCGAATCGGACCGCGACGGCTTTTAAGTTTCTGTACTTGGATTGAGTCTCGATTGGCTTCTAGATACTCTCCCAGTTCGCAGATTGGAACCTCGACTTTAGTTCCATCTTTCAGGTAAACAGTAGCCATTAGTTCGCGTTCTTCTGGAATTTGTACCATTTTTTTGTTTATGTAACTTGAGCTTAGTACGCAAGAACCAAAAATCGTACCTTAAGTACCTCAAATTGCGCCACGATTGTCTGCTTGCTAAGCTTGCTACTTTGCAACAAGCAGTCAATTCCCCAGTCACAATGGACACAACAGATGTCAGATGAGTTTCAGCAGCGCTCAAGGGATGCGATGCTCCCGGAGGGAGACGCCCAAGGGGCGATCGCGAAGAAAAATTAGAAGTCCCGAAGTTGAAAAATCGATAATTCTTGTATGGGCAAGGAGAGAACAGCGTCATGCTAAATTTAAGCTACAGGCTGCGGTTCCATAAATTTTTTATGTATTACACTTAATTAAAAACCACTACAATAACAGAAAAGCTCGCTCTACTTGCTGGAGAAGCCTTTCCAAAGAGGAAGAGTTATCTAAAACCACATTTGCCTTAGCAGCTTTCTCCGCAATTGACATTTGGCTATGAATCCTAGCTTGTGCTTGTTCTAAGGTTAAATTGTTCCGTTGCATCAATCTTTCTAATTGCTGTTCTTCGGAACAAATAACAACCCAAATTTCTGTCACTAAATCTGTCATTCTTGCTTCAAACAGCAAAGGCACAACTAAGACTAATATTTGTGCAGTTGATATACTTATATCTTGCAGAAAGCGATCGCGCACATAAGGATGAATCAATCCTTCTACCCAGTTGCGTTCCTCTCGATTGTTAAAAATTATCTCACCGAGTCGCTGACGGTTAAGGCTACCATGTGCGAGTAAAATTTGTTCTCCGTAACGCTCAGCGATCGCCTGAAGAATTGGCGAACCTATAGATACTGCATCTCTAGCATAAATATCTGCATCTAAAATAGGTACATTGTAGGCACCAGCCAAATGATTAGCTACAGTGGTTTTACCTGTGGCTATACCACCAGTCAATCCAATAATGTGTTTACTCATCCATCCAAATCCACTTCGCAAAGCTCCATGTAGAACTAAATATTAATTTTCGTAACCAAATACATAATTATTGGTTCATGGGGTTGAATAACAGCTAGATGTCTACAACGATCGCCCATGACTTCAGTATAGTTGTTCAAACGCACGAAAACACTCAGGAATGCTCTACTCCGGATTTCTCACGGTTACTTAAACGACTTACCCAAAATAGGTCAAGATTATGGCTCAGCAACTTACCACTGAACAATTAAAGCAGATCGTCGCTGAAGTAGGAAGACTCCAAGCACGTCGGGAAGCAGAAATTGCACCCGAACAAGTTCAGCAAATTTTACAGGAATTAGGTTTAGCGCCGGAACTGCTTGATGAAGCCCTTGTGCAAATCCACCGGCGTCAAGCATTAGAAGTGCAGCAAAAGCGCAATCGTACAATTGCCATCGGAGTGTTTGCCACGGTAGTGGTAGTCATTGCCAGTACTGTATTTTCTATCCAACAACATAACTCTGTTTTAGCTCGCGTTTCTACCCAAAGAAACCGCATCACTCTTACACAAGATGATGGCGGCGATTTAAAAAATATCTCCCGCCAAAACAACTCAGAAGTGTTTTATCGTGTCACGTTAAAAGATGCGCCTCTAGGTGAAAAACTAAATTTGTCGTGCAATTGGGTAGACCCTAGCGGTCAAATTGTCAAGGAAAATCGCTATCAAACTCGTGAAATTGACAAAGCCATCTGGGATACTCACTGCCGTCACATCATAAGTTCTGCATCTTCTCCAGGTCAATGGAAGGTGCGTATGTTTCTTCAAGGGCGTCAACTTAGCGAAACTAACTTTGAAGTGAAATAGCATGGAGAAAATTCCCAAAAAGCAATTTCTGGGATATTGGGGTTATGGTTTTCGCCCGGAATTAGAAGCGCGGCTCAATGTTGTAAAAACATCTCTAACCAATTCCTACCAATTATGCGATTTCGATTCCCCAGATGAAAATAACTACCCTATTTGGAATGTTGCTTATACTAGTTTTTCACAAAAGCCAAGCCTGCCTGTTTATTTGCTAGCTAGTATATCAGCATCAGGGAGAGCTAATGACTCTTTTTTACCAGATGCTTGGGTAAAATTACACGGAAGCGATCGCCTCATTTTAGGACGGGAACCTTTTGGACGAGTCCCTCTGTACTGGATGCAACAAGCACAAGTGATTTGGTTTGCATCCCATCTGCAACTCTTGCTGAAAGTTCTGGACAATCCAGAAGTCAGTATTCCTGGTTTATACGGTTATACTTGTTTTTCTTATACCCCCAATCCTTTAACACCCGTTAGTCAAATATTTGCCGTTCCAGCGGGAACAGAGTTAGTCTGGCAAAGTCAATCTGAGTCACAACAGCTATCAACACCGAATTATCAACGCTTGTGGAAATGGTGCGAAGCTCAGGAACAAGTAAAAGATGAAACAACGGCTGTCCAACAATTGCAAACTCTTTTGCAACAAGCCCTTGAGCGTCAAATTTCCGACTGTACAGATGAGCCTGTGGGAGTTTTTCTCTCCGGGGGATTGGATTCCTCTGTAGTCGCTGCATTACTGGTACGGGCTGGAGTAAAAGTGATTGCCTATACTTTAGATTTTGGAGGTGCGGGTATTCCCGAATCCCCCTATGCAGAAATTGTCGCCCAACATCTGCAAATTCCTTTGGTAAAAGTTGATGCAAGCCCGCGTCAAATAAAAAAAGCGATGATTTCTACCGTACAAGCTCTCGATTTGCCTTTTGGCGATGGGGTAACCGTTCCTTTGTATCTTTTAGGAGAAAGAGCCAGTCAGGATACTCAGGTCATTTTTAACGGCGAGGGAGGCGACCAGTTATTTGCAGGTTGGACGAATAAGCCGTTAATAGCAGCAGGGGTTTACCAAACAGAAAATCCTTCAGGACAAGAAACACCCATACAACAATATCTCCGGACATTTCACCGTCTGTGGGGTTACGAAGCGATTTACCAGCCAGATATTTACGAGCAGGTACAAAAATTAGATCCCCAAGACTGGATTGCAGAAGCCCTCGATCCAGAGTATTGCCAAGGCGTCCTCCATCGGCTGCGCCGTGCTAGCTTGATGTTAAAAGGAGCACAAAATATTCAACCGCGAGCGACGGCTTTAGGGTTTGCTCATGGGTTGTATGTGCGATCGCTTTTCTGCGATCTACCACTTACTGAGTGGACGTTCCAGGTTTCTGGAGAACTTTATTTGCAGGGAGCCTGTGAGAAATACATCCTCAAACGAGCCTGTGAAAATTTGTTACCCCCAGAAATTGTTTGGCGACAAAAGCGTGGTATGGGAGTACCTTTAACCTCCTGGTGTTTAAACGAGTTTTGGTATGAAATTGGTCAGTGGTTAAATCCAGGTAGACTTCGTATTGAAAATCGCTTTTCTCCCTATCTAGCAGCACAAATTGCAGCAGGTGAATTGGGTGCGGGAATTCAAGGGCGTCGGATTGGAGAGATTTTGTGGTTGTTAATTGTTTGGCAATTTTGGCGAATATATGTTTTCGGCGAAGGAGCGGGAAAACAATCTTTTGACCATCCATTTTGGCTACCTAAACAGTTATGGAGATTGCAGAAAAAATGGCAAAACTAGAAACAAGTGATGATTTCAGAGTCAAGAGTGAGGAGGTTTATCTTCCTTTTTCTGAAGAACTTGCTCGAGAATTACTCAAGGCTTACGATTCCCCACTCTACATTTACCAAGCTGACATCTTACATCAAACGATTCAGCGTATTACCCAGGCTTTTGCTTATCCCCATACCCAATTTCGCTTTGCAAGTGTCACGAATGGAAATATTTCTCTATTACAAATTTTTCGGAATTCGGGTTGGGGACTACACGCCAATACACCAGGAGATATTTATCTGGGATTGCAGGCGGGTTTTGCACCAGAACAAATTGTTTACAGTGGAAGTAACTTGAATCGTGCAGAAATGGAACAAGTTTTGAATTGGGGAGTAAAAACCCTCAATTTAGACAGCGTGTCTCAATTGCAACTGTGCTGCGAAGTTTATCGCTCCCTCTCTCATCAAGTTTCTTCACCCCGTCTGGGTTTACGTCTCAACTTACCCGAAATTACAGGAGATAGCCGTATTGGTGTGCGTCCGGAGGAATTCAAAAATGCGATCGCCGTGACTCATGAGGCAAAATTGCCATTGAGCGGTTTGCATTTTTACCGAGGTACGGGAACCAATGCGACAGAAGCCTTTACTGAGGTGATTGATACTGTGCTATCAACAGCACAACAGTTACCAGATTGGCAATATTTGGATTTTGGTGGTGGCTTTGGCTATCCCTATCATCATGGTAAAGCAGCTTTTGAATGGGAAGTGTTTGCAGCAGAGTTAAGTGACAGAATCAGTCGTTTGGAAAGAGATATTGAGTTAGTCATTGAACCAGGACGAGCTGCGATCGCAGGTTGTGCGACTTTGCTAGCTCAAGTAGTTTCAGTAAAATGGCAAGCAGAGAAACAGATTGTAGGAGTGGATACCACCGTTGCTAATCTTTCAGTCCCCTCAGTACACGGCGGTTATCGGGAAATGGTGACTTGGAATGGTATTGATAAATCCAAAAAACATACAACTGATATTTGTGGAAATACTACATATTCACGAGATTATCTAGGTAAAAATTACCAATTACCAGCATTAGAAATTGGTGACATCATTGCCATTTTAGATGTGGGTGCTTATGGCTATGCTATGTCTTCGCATTTTTTACATCGTCCTAAACCTGCGGAGGTGTTATTAGAAAATGGTACACATCGCTTGATTCGCCAGAGGGAAGATTACAGTGTTTTATTAGCAAATCAGGTATTTAATTATTAGAAACCTAAATGATTTATGAAAAACTTCAAGTCCTGTAGGGTGGACAATGCTATCCCTATCAAGGTAATTCGTAAAATTTTAATTCAGGTAGTAATTCCTCATCTCTTTTCTCTGCGTCTCTGCGGTTAAATAAATTATTTTTGAACCACAGAGGCGCAGAGGACGCAGAGGGAAGAAAAGAGAGATCTATTAATTTCTTGAAGTTGTTATACATTTTTATAGGGCTACGGGTAGTTCAAAAATCAAATAGGATTGCTATGGTTTGGTTCTTTTTAAGAAAGATTTTTTGCATCAGAACACAGAATTAGAGAGTTCAAAACAAGGAGTAAATAACTGCTATGAAATGTATTAACTGCGGAACTGATAATAATCTGAAAGATAGAACGGGTAATCAAGGGCGTTGTGTTAAATGTCAGCATCCGTTTGTGTTTGAACCAACGAGCATGGGTAATATTAAAATGACCGACCCCTTGTTTGCCAAGGCTATTGCTGACATTTCTGCGAATAACACTTTGTTTTTTACTCCCAACCAACTTTTTTACTTATTAGACAATCGTCTCAAAAAGAAGTTATTTTCTACAATAGGTTGGGGGTGCGTCTATCTTTTTTTTAATATTTGGGTTACAGTTTTTTTTGGCGTATTTTCTGGCTTTATAATTGGTGATAATTCCTTCTTAATTGTCAATTTAATCTATCAAGTATGTGTAATTTATTACTTATTTACTAACACTAATTCTAACAAGCTCAACCATGCGAGTCGTCAAGCAAGTGCTAAAGCTTTACAAAGACTGGGAATTTTGATTCTAGTCGTAGGAATCTTGGTAAGTTGGTTTGTGTTTAGTTCATTTCCTCTATTTGTTATTGTCGTTATTCTGGGAATGTTATCTATATATTTAGGAACTCGACAGTTAGGTCGAGTTGAATTAGTAGAAGAGGAATCTTTATTTTCTCAATCTCAATTTCAAGATTGGTTAAATCATTGGCAAAACATTAATGGTCCAATTCTCAAAATATTGAATTCTCCACGCGAGCAAATTACACCTGCATCAATTAATCCTGATGTGACGGCTTACAGTTTTGATAGGTTAGTTGTTTGTGATAGTGCAGCTATTGCTCAACTATTAATTGCCAATCATTTTCACTTTGAAAATAACTGTGCAATTCTCAGCATTACAGGATACCCTGAAAGCATTTTTGATACTACAATGCAAATGTTACGCCGCAATTCTGAATTGAAAGTCTATGCATTGCATGATTGTACTCCCCAAGGTGTTGGTTTAGTTCATCATCTCGGTACTAGTGCTAATTGGTTTAGGGACAGCAACATTGCAATTATTGATGTGGGATTGTTACCCCGTCAGATTATTGCTACAAAGCAGAAAATATTTATTCAAACTTCTTCAGGTTCAGCGCAAGTCGCCAAACAATTAGCTGGAGAAATTCGCCAGAGTTTATCAGCTGAAGAATTAGCATGGTTAGAATCGGGAAAGTTCGTGAAATTGGAATCTTTCTCCCCCCAACGACTTATTAAAATTCTGCAAAGAAGTATCGCTGGTAGCTACACTTTAGAAGAAGAACAAGGCAATGATATATATATTGTTCAAAGTTTTGGTTAATAAGTCAGTGGGAATGAATAATCATTACTAGTTTGTATTTGCTATGCATGCGCTAAAGCGCTACTACAAGCCAAATGAAAGGTTAAAACACTACCATGAAATGTATTCAATGTGGAACTGATAATAACCGGAGAGACTGGAATCAATATTATGGAAAGTGTAAAAAATGTAGTCATCGATTTGTCTTTGAACCCAGTCGAGATGGAAGTTCTAAGTTAACAGACCTACTTTTCGCTCATGCGATCGCTCAGATTTCTGCTAACAACACTCTATATTTTACTGTCGGTCAATTTGAATATTTTTATGGGGATGAAAGTTTTGGTTAAACGCTTATTTTTTATTCACCTGTAACCAAATTTCTAGACTCACAAGCAACCATAACTTCACCCCATAACGACTCCAAGTGTCTCCTTGATAATTTAACCAGTTGCGGATTGGCGATCGCTCTAAATAAGGACTAATAGCCGCATGACGATTGAGCAATAAATCTCTGGCTTCTCTCTGCCAATATTTACGAAATCCTAACTGTACTGGAACCATCATCCCACTTTTGGGACGAGAAATAATTCTCTCTGGTAAAATATCTGATACCGCTTGTTTTAATACGGCTTTTTCTTCTACTCCAGAAAGCTTATACTCTGGAGTAATTTCCATGCTTAACTCTACAACTCGTTGGTCAAAAAGTGGAGAACGACCTTGCAAAAGTGCGGCTTGAGTCAAGTTACTCACTTTCGTGAGAATTTGGTCAGCGCCTTTAAATTTGATGTTCATTGTCATCAAACGATTCAAATAGCTGGCTGAAGAATATAAATCTTCTTCAAAAACCCAAGGTGTTGTCTGAACTGCTGACCAAACTTCTGGTTTTAAAAGTTGTGGCAAATCAGATGCACACTTTTGAAAGGAAATTAAATAAGCTTGTAATGAATTCTGATTGGTGACGGAGTTGTATAAACTATTAATGAGCATGGGTTGATTTTTTGGTCCACCAAAACAGGGGTCTCCACCCTCACCATTCAATACGACTTCCACGCTTTCTCTCGCTAGTCGTCCCACTAACAAGTTGGGAACAGTCAAGGGATCGCCAATGGGGTCATCTAAATACGCCATTGTTTCTGGTAGGCGTTCCCACATATCCTTAAAAGTAATTTCCAAAATGTGGTGTTGCGTCTGACAATGGGAAGCCACCAGACTGGAAAATTCTAACTCATTAGGACATTCATCACCAAAATGAATCGAGAAGGTGTGGACTGGGGAATTGTGGAATTTTGCGGCTATTGCGGTGATACAGCTGGAGTCTAAACCACCAGAGAGAAAAACTCCTACGGGTTCGGTTTGTGGTGGTAAATATTCTTTCACAACTTGGTCTAGCAGTTCTCGCAAACGTTCAGCATGCCATGCTAGAGGTCGATCTATTGCTGTAATCTGCTCTTGAAGATGCCAATAAGCTTGAACTTTCTGGTCTGGAAATTGTAAGATAGTTCCAGGTCGTAGTTCCCGCACTTGTTGCCAAAGTGTCCGTTCTCCAGGTACAAAGGCGCAACACAGATAATCACGCAACGCTACCAAATCTAAATCTGATGAATGATAGGGTGCTAAGGTTCTTAAATTAGACGCAATCCAACGAGTAGAACCAGTGGTCGTGTAGTAGAGAGTACGAGCACCAATGCGATCGCGTACCAGCCACAACTCCTGTTTTTCTCTATCCCAAACTACGAGTGCAAACATTCCCACAAGTAGGTTGAGAGATTCCACACCCCATTTTTCCCAAAGATGAGCAACTAGTTGTACAGAAGTTCCCCCATAACTATTTGGTTCAATTCCTAAACTTTGCAGTAGTTGTGTCTGGTTGGTTAACCACACATCACCAACAACCACAAATTGTTGTAAAGAACTGATTGCTAGTTTCTCTGTCACAAATCCAGATGCTGTACGCGGTAGAATTATCGCGATTTTATCTTCTCGCCAAGCTATATCTTCTTCATTTATATCAACTGCTCCCCAAGCTACACGCCAGCTAGGCTTACTTTCAATCGCTTCGATTTTATTCAATTTACGGCTTTTAAAGGCATTAAATATCATGAGATTTTTGCAGAATTTATAATTTAGCTTAAATATAATGTAGCTGTGATAAGGGGAAAACAAAGCTGAAATACACCGCTTTGTAGCACCCCCCTTTCATCCCCCCTTTCCAAGGGGGGACAGAGGGGGGTAATTTTTGTACTTGACATCAGTATTTCCTAGTTTCTCCTCTGCGCTCTCTGCGTCCTCAGCGGTTCAAAAGTCATTTATTTAACCGCACCAGGCGCAGAGTACACAGAGGTAAGAGGTGAGAGGCGATTGATTTCCTAAAATTTTCATCCAACATTGAAAATGCTACCAGAAACTTTTATTCCGAAAACGATCGCGCAAGCAAGTCAGCTGATGCAAAGTGGGTTGCTGAGTTCTTCGACGTTAGTTAAGCATTATCTCGAACGTATTAAAAAGCTGAATCCAATATTGAATGCTTTGATTACCGTTATGGAGCAACAAGCTCTAGAAACTGCTGCTCAACTAGACTTTGAACGCCACTGCGGTCAAATACGAGGATTATTGCACGGTATTCCGATTGTGCTCAAAGATAATATTGATACAGCCGGAATTAAGACGACCGTTGGCGCACAACTTTTTAGCGATCGCATACCATCATCTGATGCTAAAATTATCCAAAAGTTAAAGTCAGCAGGTGCAGTCATTTTAGGTAAGACAAATTTAAGCGAATTTGCAGCTGACCTTTCTGGAAACAATTCTTTTTATGGCAATACCTGTAACTTTTGGAACTCCGATCGCTCATCAGGAGGTTCTTCCAGTGGAAGCGCAACAGCTATTGCGGCTGGTTTTTGTTTGAGTGGAATTGGTACGGATACGGGTGGTTCTATTCGAGTTCCCGCCAGTTGGTCGGGAGTAGTGGGGCTAAGACCGACTTACGGATTAGTCAGCAATGAGGGTATTTTTCCGCGTGCTTTCAGTTTTGATACAGTTGGGTTGATGGCGAATTGTGTAGAGGATGTTGCCATTTTACTGGATGCTGTACTCTTTCCTAGCTTCACAAGTTTAAAACAATTGTATCCTCTACCAACTGACATCAACGGTTTAAAGTTGGGTGTAATAGCTAATTATACATGGAGAGGAATTGATGCAGAAGTGGCTTTAGCAATTTCTCATGCCATATCGATTTTCAAACAATTGGGAGCACAAATTGTCACCATCAACTCTCCATTTTTCATAGAAGAATTTGATGAGGTAGCTTATTCTACCATTGCTCTTTATGAATTCCGTCAAATTTTGCTAGATAAATCCGTTACAAACACCAAGATTTTGAGCAAAAAAGTGCAAAATGACTTGTTGAAAGGAGGAAAAATTTCTCACCACAGTTACAAACAAGCATTGCAGAAAAAAGCAAAATTCTTGCCATCGCAAAAACTGTTTCAGCAAGTGGATGCTATACTAACACCTACAACACCGATGGTTGCACCTCTCATGAATGCTAAACCGGAAATTTATCAACTAAATCGGCGATTTATGGTCCCTTTCAGCTTTATGGGTGTACCTGCAATATCTCTCCCTTGTGGCTTTTGCAATCAAGGTTTACCTATAGGACTGCAAATCGTAGGTAATTCCTATGCTGAAGCTTTGATTTTAAGAATTGCGTTAGCTTTCCAAATTGCTTATCTAAAATCTAAAATCCAATAAATTTATTTATTTTCTATGCAGATAGCCCTCTCTAACTAAAGGTAAAACATATCGCCCCACATTTTCGCACTCTTCTAAATGAGGATATCCAGACAAGATGAAAACTGTGATTCCCAAGTCTATGTATTGCAAAAGACGCTCCGCGACTTGTTGATAGCTACCAACAATTGCCATTCCCGCACCACTCCGCACTACGGAAATACCAGCCCAAAGTAGTGGCTCAACATACCAATTCCCATCAGCATTTCCACGCAATTCCCACTGTCGGCTTTGACCGACACTTTCCCGCTTGGTATTGGGAAATTCACTGGCTCGTGCTTTAGCTAATATTTCCGGACTCACTTTTGCCAACATTTCCCTTGCTGTTTCCTTTGCTTCGGCTTCAGTAGATCGAGCGACAATGTTCATCCTCAATCCATAGCGCACTTTTTTCTCCCGTCCGTAGTTAGCCACTAATTGCTGCATTTGGTTCATTCGGTCAGCAATTTGTTGTCGTGTTTCGCCCCACATTAGATAAACATCTGCAAATTCTGCACCCACTTGTCGAGCCATTTCGCTCGCACCGCCAAAATAAAATAGTGGTCCTGATGGTTGCAAGGGTAAGGTTTCTAAACGAGTTTGATGGAGTTGGTAAAATTCTCCTTTATAATCGAAGGGATTGGTCGTTGACCATAACTGACGACAGATTTGCATAAATTCACGGGTGCGGCGATATCGGCTATCATGGTCTAAGTAATCACCATACATCGCCTGTTCTGTTGGTCGTCCACCCGTGACAATATTGAATGAAAGGCGACCTTTACTGATACGATCTAGGGTAACAGCCATCTTTGCTAACACGGGAGCTGAATAAAAACCCGGACGTACAGCTACCATCGCTCCTGTGTTATTTGTAAGCGCTAAAGTTGCTGTTGCTAAAGTCCAAGCTTCCAGGACATGATGTGTGAAGCCCATACCAATTAGCAACTGTCGGAACCCAAAGCGTTCTGCTGTTTTGAAAATCTCAACCGTATATTCTAGACTCGGTGGGCGTTCCCAAACGGGTAAACCCAAATAAAATCCATCACCAGATACGGGAGCACACCAGTTAAATTCTAGTCGCTGTTTTGTCAACATTCATGTTTGGAATTAAGCTGTTTGCTGTTCTGCAAGAACGATTTTAGCAAACGGAAGTCGTCACCCATTTAATAAGTGCTAGAGTTAATCCATCCAAGGTATATTCTTCCGCTTCTACATCCACTCGTCCAAATAAAGAACGACAAGTTTTAGAGGTTTGGGGACCAATGGAAGCAATACAAACTTTCTCTAAGGATTTTGCAATTGCAACTGAAGAATCTTCTTGAGAATTCTTAGAAAACACCTTTTGTATGAGTTGATAAAAAAATTGTACTGTTTTAGAACTGGTAAAGGTAATAACATCTACACTTCCATTTTGAAGTGCTAACTCTGCTGAAGGCGGTACATCGTCCGGACAGCGAGATTGATAAGCCGCCACCTCTATCACTTCTGCTCCTTTTGCAGTTAATTCCTGCACCAAAATTTCCCTTCCGCCACTTTCTACTCTGGGAAATAAAACTTTTTTCCCCGTGAGTTCTTCAGGAAAGTTTTCTACTAAAGAATCTGCAACAAAGTTGGGAGGGATAAAATCAGCTTGGAGACACCGTTGTTTGAGGCTTTGGGCTGTCTTTTCTCCAACAACGGCAATTTTGAGGTTAGATAAAATCCGAGCATCTTTATTTTGGGCAAACAACCGTTCAAAAAAATAGTCTACACCATTGGTAGAGGTGAGAATCAACCAATGAAAACTAGATATCTGTGAAATAGCATTATCCAAACCTTCCCAACTTGAGGGGGGAACAATTTCTATGGTTGGCATTTCGATCGCAGTTGCACCCAGTGAGGCGAGGGCTTGTGAAAATTTGCTGGACTGTCCGGCGGCGCGTGTCACAAGAACGGTTTTACCTGTAAGCGGAAGAGAGGGGGAGTGGGGCGTAGGTACTGGGG
>NZ_WJFC01000251.1 GCF_009725235.1 Scytonema sp. UIC 10036 | reverse complement strand
GGGGGGATTAAGGGGGGTAAGGAGAGATGCCACAGATGGTGGAGTTTTTTCTATGCATCTTCATCTGAAAACGGTATCAAAGCAGGAGCATATTGTTTTAGGGTTTAAGCCACCTGAGGTGCGATCGCTGACTGGGTATGGGGTTGCTTGAGGTTTAAAGGTTAGGGGTATTGTGAACTCTCAATCTGTATTAAAAGCGACCGGGATCGTCATCAAGTGCGAGCATGAAATTCACTAGATCTGCTTGCTGCTGTGGACTAAACCCAGCTTGTTCATCTACGTAAAAGTCATGACCTGTACCATCAAGGTTATTCCTGACTAAAGCAGGGTTAGCCTTGTTAGCGGTGATAACTAAAGCGCGAAGTTCCCTATCGACTAAAGCACGCAAGCTGCTGGCAGCATCAGCAGGTTTGGTTTGGCTGAGGGTGCCAGTCAGTCCCAACCCACTGTTGTCAACAACGGTAAAACTACCATCCTTAGCAAAATCTAAACTTCCCTCACGCACTGCTACACCACCATCATGTAAATAGGGCGCACTTAAATCAAGACCTCGTAAAGAAGTGGTTTTGTAACCGCCATTTGGTAGTATGCCTTGGGGCAGGGTTGTGGGAGTATCAGAAATCCCCTCTGTTGGAACATCCAGGACTTGGGCGTTAGCAGGTATGGGAACAGGAGTATCAAAGGTGTAGAGCTTTGGTGGGACTAATAACTGATTCAGCCCCAAGCGAGCTCGAGCACGGGCTGGATTGGTACCAATTTCTTCAACAGAATGAATTTTGTTATCAGTGAAGAAGGGTGGAATGTGGCAAGTTGCACAGTTTGCTTGCTGAAAGACTTTTGCTCCTCGTCTAACAGAACCGCTTTTCAAGGCTCGCAAGTTTTCAGGAGTGCGGTTGGCTGGTGGAACTAAACTATTTTGGAAAGCAGACATGGCGTTGTTGGCGAATAGGAAAGTACCACTGGCAATATCATCTGGATTTTCACTCTTTGGGCTGAAAATCAAACCGTTGTATGTAAACAAACTAGGTTGCAGGTTTGGATAAGCATCTGTACCTGGAGCACTGACTTGATCTTCTAATTCTGCTTGTGTCGCTTCTGGCGCAACCTTGCGGAGCCATTGTGAGGGTTGTACAGGTTCTCCTGGTGGTAAACGGAGCCTGGGATCGGCAGCATTCTGAAGAACTGTACCAAGATAAACTTCTGAATCAATGTTGAGAGCTTTTTCGCTCAGTTGGAAAGCTGCTAACAAGTTAATTTCCGAAGAGTGAACTCCATTGTTGATAGCACTGAGTCCAGCAAACGGACCGACTGCAAACTGCCCATCAAATCCATAAGGATTTGTTTTAAATGTGAAGATACTGGGAATTTGGGTCGTGTTGTTAATGCTATCTGGTGAACTCTCAAAATGACCAAAAGGTACATCCAACACGGCGTCGTCGAAAGCTTGTTCAAACTTCTGAGGATCTGGTAGTTGTACTAATTGACCTTGGCTGTCAATAATAGTTTTGCCGTTACCTTGATATTGTGGGTCTAGGGGGTTGAAGTTTAACCGCGCAAACCCTGCGGCTGTATTTGGTGATAAAGCAATGAATAGGGGAAGCGCCAGTACGCCATTAGGGACTCCCACAAGGCGATCGCCTTTATTGTTCAGGGTTGCATGACACACTGCACAAGTCAAGTTACCATCAGGTGTAGCTCCAAAGGAATTAGTGGCTCCCTTTTCTACTTGTAAACCCGTATTAATGAGAGTTCCTTTGAGGAAAGTTCGACTCCCTAAGGTTATATCCTTCTGAAGGGTAATTTGTAAGTTTGTTGTTGGCTGACCATGTAAATTAGCGATCGCTGCATTTATTTCTGGCCTAATAATAGCCAACCCTTGTCCAAAACCAAACACTCCTTGTAAACCAAATGTATCGCCTATTTTTCGCTTGAAAAATATCTCTTCACCTTTGGCGATTAAGTCCTGAGTGATTTCAACCGCTCCTACTTGTTGATAAGAAGTTGGATGATTAGGATTGAGTCCCTGCTGTGCAACCAGTTCTGCTGCTTGTTGAGGACTCAGCAGTTTGCCAAAATAGTCATAATAACCTATTGGCTGAGTTGGTGCAGGCTGCATGATGTCCATTTTAGCGAAAGCTATTTGGTCTGCTGTTAACCAATGTGATAGCAAAATCCCAAAAAAGCTCACACAAAAAACAAATATCAGAAAGAGAAATCGTGCTTTAAAAGCAGACAATTTCCTCAAGAAACCATTTTCAGACTTTGCTGTTTGAGGTCTCATGTGAGATTGATTATAGATTTGTAGCTTAGATATACCATATATAGGAATGAATATAGACAAAAGCGAATATTTTGTTTTGACATTTTATTAATATGCTCTCTCATATCATGTCCGGTAGCATAACTATAATAAAAGTTTCTTAATTTCTTAGCGCCTTTGCGTCTTAGCGTGAGCTTTATTTAGCTTATATAAGCGGACATGATATCAGATATATTTGGTGTTCCTATTCCACACCTAAATCGAGCATTGATGTCAAGTTCTCAGATCTCACTCAATGAACCACAACATTTTTTAGTGATTCACCGAACATAATATTATCTATCTAAAAATTCTTATGGCACTTGAGGGGAGTATCCCAATGCACGCAAAATCAAGGTAATTCACCACAAGTATGGCGTACATTACTCCATAGAACCCCAAAACCAGTTTCCTACAGCACCGGGTTCCTTTTCAGTTAGAAATTCTCTTTTAGCAGAAACAAACTCTTTTTTAGAGAGGATACCGTCCTTATCGGTATCAAGCTTGGAGAATACAAAATCTGATTGTTCAGCATCTAGGTCAAACACACTGAAAAAGAGTCGATGCTCTTGTTGTGATATGTGACCATCACTATCTAAATCAACAATGTCAAACACAGTCTCTATTAAAGGGTCATTGTAATCTGGATTTGAAACCGCTTGCTCTATGCCCTGACAAAATTCTTCGGGACTTACCTTACCATCTTTATCCAAATCCGCTTTAGACCAAAAATTCTCCCAAACTTGAAGCCACTTAATCAACAAATCTTTGTGAATCTCTGAACCAAGCTCTGCGTTACGGATGTTGGTGAACCTAGCGGCAAAAATCTCAGCATCTTCTTTCCCAATGAAGCCTGAATTATCAACATCCAGACAGGAAAAGTGATGTAATAATTTTTTTCGATGATATTGACTTAACAATGCTTTTTCCTTTTGTTTACCATACGATACGTAATTACATTACCACGGGAGTCCAATGCATGCAAAGTTGAGCGTAAGTAAAACTGGACGGCTCAAGCCGGATCGCCCGTGGAAAAATTGATTGAGGCGTTTCTGAATACTATGCTAGTGTCACACTTTAGGATGCAGAAGATAGGTTGTAGACTACTCCCTTTCCGCCCGAAGATTACTTATTTAAATGAACCACAAAGACGAGGCAGCGCGTTGCGGGGGTTTCCCCCGTTGTAGCGCCTGCCGTCGCAAAGAGCGCTAAGAAAGAGGAAAAGTAGATCGGTAATCTTATAGCGAGAAGGGAGTAGCATATTTCTTTTCCTCCCCTGCCTTGATTTTAAATGCGTTTGCCCTGGTAGCTGAGGGCGGGTGTCTTACCCACCCTACAAAAATAGCAACAGACTCGAAAGGTGTTCAAAAGGGACGTAAATCAAGAGAGAATTTGTATCATTAACAAGCTATACTGAAAACGGTTTAGAACGAGACTTTCCAACAATTACCAACAGTCGTAGGGGCGCAAGGCATTGCGCCCCTACAAATGCTGTGAACCCATTTTGAAAAAGAACAGTTGTTAGGCGTTCACAGTATATAAAACTGCAACCCATACCTTCTTAAAAGTTTTCAGACAAGTTCCAAATCTTAATCGTTTCATCTGCACTACCACTGGCAAGAGTGCGATCGCCGTTTGGATTGAAAGCTACACTCCAAACTGCTTTATCATGTCCTGAGAGAGTTTTTAATAATTGCCCGTTTTGCGAATTCCATAACTTAATTGTCTTGTCATAACTGCCACTAGCAATAAATTTTCCATCGGGGCTAAAAGCAACTGACCAAACTGCGTGTCTGTGTCCGTCAAGAATTTTAAACAACTGTCCGTTGACCAAATTCCATAGCTTAATTTTCCCTTCGCGATCGCCACTAGCAAGAATTCTTCCATCAGGACTAAAACTAACTGACGAAATAGCTGTTTCATGTGCATCCAAGGGAATTTTTAACTGACCATTATTAAGATTCCAAATCAGAAGTTTTCCGTCTTCAGTACCACTAGCGACGAGTTGCCTATTTGTATTAATCGCCACAGTTTGTACTGAGTGTTTGTGGTTTAACGTGCGAATTAATTTCCCTGTTTTTAAGTTCCACAATTTAACAGTTCTATCCCAACTTGCAGAAGCTAAGGTTGTCATGTCCGAGCTAATAGCCACTGCATCAACATTGTCTGAATGTCCAGACAATGTACGAATTAATTTGCCATTTTCGAGATTCCACAATTTAATTCGATTATCCCAACTACCACTGGCGAGAATACGTCTAAACCCCTGCGGCGAAACTTCGCGAACGGAGCTAATGGCAAGGGATTTTACTGCATCACCATGTCCATCAATCGTTTTACCTTCAATCGTGTGAAGTAATTTGCCATCTTGTTGATTCCAAATCTTAATAGTACCGTCATAACTACCAGAAGCTAAAGTTTTGCCATCTGGACTCATTGCGATCGCATAGATCCAATGTGAATGCCCTTTAAGAGTCCTATAATCTTGAGAAGCTGGTACACACATTTCGGACTTTGATTGAGAAAGCGATTTAGACCAACTCAATGCAACAACACCTACTATAGTACTTATTGCCAGTGCGATCGACACTTTCTTAGGAAGAGATTTTATTACCATAGAAATATTCTCCCGTACTTCAAGTTATAAAATTGTCACTAAAAATATATATATTTCTTACATCTTTATTGATGTAACCAAAAAATTAATAACTGGTCATTGGTCACTGGTCACTGCTTATTAACATAGGCACTGTAATTTTTTTCTGTTGTTTTTGTTTTGCAGAGAAGTGTTGAATCCAATAATGCTTATAAAGAAATAAAACTGTAACTCCCGATATTGCCGTCAGCCCAATAGGCGTTAAATACGTCCAATGACCTGACATCTTGTCCCAAATATGCCATGTCAGTAGAAACATGGCGAAATAGGTAAGTTGGTGTAATTTCTTCCAGTTTTTCTTAAGTTTCTTGACACTCCAGTTGTTCGAGGTAATTGTTAACAACGCAAAAATTATGAAAGTTGCTATGCCCTGAATATAAATCCAAAATGTTTTCAAATCAAACAAATCAATATTTCTTTGTTTGATTAATGGGAAACTATGCAACACGGTAAAAACGAAAGCTAAAATACCTATGGAACGCCGATGCTTAAGAAGCAATTGAGGAATTCCAGTTTCTTTTGTCAGAGGAAATACTATCCTCAAAAGTGTGGGAAGCAGCGTGAGAATATAGCAAGTTAATGCCAAAAAACCCAAAATATTAGCCTGTAACGGCATATCCATTGTTATCATAGTAAATCTCCCAATAATTTCATTGCTCTTACTAAATAGGTGCCAGCAAAATCCCTTTATGCACTTGCGGGGTAGTTCTATGTACAATAACCGCACCCTTAACGCAGCGCAGGCAGATGAATGAGATATATCTGAAAATAATGTATAGACGATCTGTTTCAACCGTCTTTACAAAAGTTTTACGCAATGCATAATTAATTTCCAATCCAATGCTAATTTATTTACGCAAGAAGAATTGTTGTATTTGGTTGGAACTAAGGACACAAAAATGGTTGTGACATGGGAAAGCTTAATAACCAGTATGGCGATCGCTCTAGGATGCTCACCCTATCAGAAAAATGTGTCATGAGCGAAGCAACTAGGCTGTTGATACACGTCCTATCATTCACAATACTGCGTAGGTTTTGCTTAAAAATCCGAAAATACGTAGGTTGGGTTTCGTTCCTCAACCCAACATTTACAAGCATTTGTTGGGTTTCACACACGGGTTTACCCCTACTACAAAAACTCTCAGCCCTTGCAGTATTGCTATCATTCAGCCTTATCTTGATAAAGCTGGAATAACGCTAACCCAAACCCTGAGTAGTCAGAGTCTTGAGCTAATAGTCGCATCAAGGCTATCGGAAATTATTTATTGCGAGCGTCAAGCAAAAAGTCGTAAAGATCGCAACAACTACACAGTGGTTTTCACTTATTTAGACCACACTCTTAATTCTTTTGCGCCTTTGCGCCTTTGCGTGAGATAAAAAAGATGTGGTTCATGTACCTGAAAATAGCTGTAAGTCGTCAAAATAATTAACCACCAATCTTCTCCAGATAGTTCCTTTTTCATTGGTTATAATTTAAATTCTCGTTGATTTCTCTAAAATGGCTTCCTGTCTACTCAGATTATTAATCTTCCTCTCGTCTTTCTTCGTGTCCTTTGCGTCTTTGCGGTTCATTCAAATTAGTAACTCTCGGACAAAACAGGAGGAACTCGGAGAATTTTTAAAAAATTTTGGGCGAATAGAAATCTCCAAGGCTACGATCCACTGAAACTTCACAAACATCCTCGACTCGAATTGTTGGGTTTCGTTCCTCAACCCAACCTACGAACCAAATACCATCTGCTACAGGCTGCGGTTAAAAACATATCTTTCACAAAACCCCAAAACCTCCAAAAAATCACTTGTTTGCTGTGGATAAACAACCTCAGGTCTAGAAACCAAAACCAACCCTACACCCAACTCCGCCGCAACTTGACGCTTCACATCCTCCCCCCCAGCAGAACCCGAAGCCTTACTCACAACCAAAGAAACGCCCCATTGTCGCCACAAAGCCATTTCCAAATCTGCAGTTATCGGAGGACGCAAACAAATCAAGCGATCGCTCGTAAACCCAGCTTGAAAAGCAGCTTCCAAAGCCACAACAGATGGAAGCAACCGAGCCAACAAAGTAGCCCGCTTTTGCCAAGGTAAAAACAGGTGCAACGGTTTATACCCCACAATCAATAGCACCCGTTGATTTTCTAAATAATTCCCTTTAATAATAGTATCAAAACTATCTACACAAACAACTCCCCCCCTCTCCCCTTCTTCCAAAACAGGACGCTCATACCGCAAGTAGGGAATTTGCCATTTTTCACAAGTTGCGATCGCTACCTGAGAAATCTCCACAGCAAAAGGGTGCGACGCATCAACAACAGCAGCAATTTGCTGTTCTTGTAAAAACTCATTTAAACTATCTGCACTCAATCGCCCCACCCAAACCCGGATTGTAGAGCTATCTGGGTAGAGCGATCGCGCTGATTCTGTTGTCACAGTAACAGTACAAGGAATCTGGGAACGGGAGAGCAGAAGCGCTAAAGAAGCACTCTCTTGAGTTCCACCAATTAACCAGACACGTCCCACAGAGACACTTAACCCTTTAACGCCTTTCTAAAGTTTTGACGATAGGACTTACTTGTACTGAATAAAACAGGCCACATTAAAGCTAAACTGAGACGATTGGGGAAAGAGCGCTGAAAATTCGTGCGTTCAAAGCCATTCCAAAACTTCCAAACACCAAGCCCGTAACCGACTACCAATATCAAACTGACTAATTCCATTTATAGAACTCCACTGTACTCTATCTTAAAAAAACCCTATCTAATTAAGTATAGGTCTAACAAATCTACAACTCCAGTTATGTGATTTACTACACCATCATTCTTAATAGTATACTGGCATTTTATACCAAGACTAGAAAGCGATTTGATGCATAAGCGCGAAAGTTCCTTAAACTAAGAGATACATAAGATAAATAAAGAAAATAGTTTGTGGGTGTTGAGGTAGCAAGTCGTGCAAACAGCTAAGGAGGATTTATGCGTGCAGTTCTGATGGCGGGGGGTTCTGGAACACGGCTTCGTCCGCTTACCTGTGACCTACCCAAACCAATGGTTCCCATACTCAATCGACCCATTGCCGAACACATCATTAATCTTTTAAAACGGCATCAAATCACAGAAGTTGTTGCCACACTCCATTATTTACCCGATGTTCTGCGAGACTACTTCCAAGACGGCAGCGACTTTGGCGTACAAATGACCTATGCCGTAGAAGAAGACCAGCCTTTAGGGACTGCGGGCTGCGTAAAAAACATTGCCGAACTGCTTGATGAAACTTTTTTAGTCATTAGTGGAGATAGTATAACAGATTTTGACTTAACAGGCGCAATTGAATTTCACAAACAAAAAAAATCAAAAGCTACTTTGATTTTGACCCGCGTTCCCAATCCCATTGAGTTTGGGGTAGTCATTACCGATGAGGAAGGACGAATTAAACGATTTTTAGAAAAACCTTCCACCAGTGAAATTTTTTCCGACACTGTCAACACTGGTACGTATATTTTAGAACCAGATGTTTTAGACTACTTACCAGCCAATCAGGAAAGTGACTTCTCAAAAGAGTTGTTCCCCTTACTACTTGAGAAGAATGAGCCGATGTACGGTTACGTTGCTCAAGGGTACTGGTGTGATGTTGGGCACCTTGATGCTTATCGTGAGGCTCAGTACGATGCACTATACGGCAAAGTTAAATTAGACGTTGCTTACCAGGAAACTTCTCCTGGAATTTGGATCGGTCAGAATACTTATATTGACCACACAGCAAAGATTGAAGCTCCCGCAGTTATCGGAGACAATTGCCGAATTGGAGCAAGAGTTGTCATTGAATCGGGAACTGTCCTTGGCGATAACGTTACCGTTGGCGCTGATGCCAATCTCAAGCGCCCGATTATCTGGAATGGAGGCATTATCGGTGAAGAAGTACACTTATCAGCAAGTGTCATTTGCCGTGGTGCGCGTGTAGATCGTCGCGCCCATGTCCTGGAAGGCGCTATAGTTGGTTCGCTTTCAACGGTGGGAGAAGAAGCCCAAATTAGCCCCTTTGTCAGAGTTTGGCCTAGCAAAAAGATAGACTCAGGCGCAATCCTCAACATAAACTTGATTTGGGGAAATACAGCCCAACGCAATTTATTTGGACAACGCGGCGTCCAAGGGTTGGCAAATATCGACATCACCCCAGAATTTGCCGTTAAGTTAGGAGCAGCTTACGGTTCTATCTTAAAACCGGGCTCTCGCGTGACAGTTTCTCGCGACCAACGCAATATTTCTCGCATGGTCACCCGGTCATTAATTGCGGGTTTGATGTCAGTGGGTGTTGATATTCAAAACCTAGATGCAACAGCTATTCCCATCGCTCGCACGGTCATACCTACTATGTCAGTCGCAGGCGGTATTCACGTGCGGGTACATCCAGATCGCCCCGACTACATCTTGATTGAATTCATGGATGCAAAGGGAATTAACATCTCCAAAGCCTTAGAAAAGAAAATTGAAGGGGCTTATTTCAAGGAAGATATGCGGCGATCGCAGATTCATGAAATTGGTGATGTCGCCTACCCCAGCCAAGTCATGGATCGCTACTGCACGGCTTTTGAAAAATTGCTACACGTTGACACAATTCGTAACAGTCGAGCAAAAGTCGTCATCGACTACGTTTACTCCGTTTCAGGAGCCGTATTGCCGCAAATGCTAGACAACTTTGGGGCTGATGCAGTCGTGCTCAATGCCAGTCTCAATAAAAACGCCATGTCAGCCACCGATCGCGAAACCCTCCTAACACAGTTAGGTCATGTTGTAGAAGCATTAAAAGCAAACTTTGGCGTCCAAGTTTCAGCCAACGGAGAGCAACTGATTTTAGTTGATGAAGCAGGTATGCCCATTCGTGGTGAAATGCTGACAGCCCTCATGGTAGACATGATATTAACCGCTCAACCGAGGGGAACAGTCGTTGTACCGGTTCATGCTTCCAGCGCTGTCGAGCAAATTGCCCGCCGTCATGATGGTAGAGTCATTCGCACAAAAGCAAACCCCACAGCATTAATGGAAGCATGTCAGAAAAATTCCAATGTTGTCTTGGGAGGGAGTGGCGACACGGGATTTATATTCCCCCACCTGCATCCCGGTTTTGACGCCATGTTCTGCATTGCCAAACTCATTGAAATGCTGACCATACAAGAGCGTTCTTTAACCACCGTCCGGGCTGAATTACCCCGTGTCGTTCACAGAACCTACACAGTGCGTTGTCCGTGGACAGCAAAAGGAGCATTAATGCGCCACCTAGTAGAAACCCACCCAGCCCAAAATCTAGAATTGATTGATGGAGTGAAAATCTGTCAACCTTACGATGATAGTTGGGTGTTAGTCCTACCCGATGCCAGCGAACCAATAGTACATCTGTATGCAAACAGCAACGATCGCGATTGGGTGGATGATTCTCTAAGACAATACCGCTCTCGCGTACAAGCCTTTGTAGAAAGAGAGCAAGAAACTGTCGCTGCTCAAGTGTAAGAATGTTGGTGGTTAGTTGTTGGTTGTTGGTTGTTGGTTGTTGGTTGTTGGTTGTTGGTTGTTGGTTGTTGGTTGTTGGTGGATAGTGGATAGTGGATAGTTGTTAGTTGTTAACCACTAACCACTAACCACTAACCACTAACCACTAACCACTAACCACTAACCACTAACCACTAACCACTAACCACTAACCACTAACCACTAACCACTAACCATCAACCAATCACAAAAATATCGCCTGCTCTGTTTCTGGGTCAAAAAAGTGAATTTTTTCTGTTGTTAAAGATAACCAAAGCTGTTCGCCAAAACTTATAATTCGGTCTGATGGAACTCGTACTTGTAACTCATTGGTTGAAAAAGCAGATTTTTGAAACTTGGGGTCAAGCAGTGTTGTGGCAAGATATGTATCATTGCCTAAATTCTCTACTAACTCTACTTTTACAGGTAAATTTTTGGTTGCAGGTACGCTTAAAATCAAATGTTCTGGACGAATACCTAATATCAGTGTTCGACCATCATATTTTTTTAACGCATTTTCCCAAACCTCTGGTAGGGTGAGGCGGAAATCTCCATTGGTAATCAGCAGGGGAGCATGAAACTCTACACGAATAAAATTCATTGGTGGCGAACCAATAAATTCTGCAACAAAGCGGTTAGCAGGATAATTGTAAAGTTCTAATGGCGATGCAACTTGCTGTAGCTGTCCTTGATTGAGAACAGCTATGCGATCGCCCATCGTCATTGCTTCTGTTTGGTCGTGGGTTACGTAAATTGTTGTTACACCCAATTGACGTTGTAATTTGACAATTTGAGCGCGAGTTTCCGTGCGGAGTTTTGCGTCTAAGTTAGAAAGAGGTTCATCCATCAAAAACACTTGAGGATTCCGTGCAATTGCCCGTCCTAAAGCGACTCTCTGCCTTTGTCCTCCAGAAAGTTGCTTGGGTAAACGATTCAGCAAAGCTTCCATTTGCAGTAACTGAGCAACATAACGCACCCGTTCATCTACTGCCCGTTCTTTGTCAGAAATATATCTTAGCCCCTTCGGTAATTTCTTAGTCATTGCCACTAGGAAATCGGCGATTGGCGATTGGCGATTGGCGATTAGTTGTAAACTATTCTCCCTTGTCTCCCTTGTCTCCCTTGTCTCCCTTGTCTACCTTATCTCCCTTGTCTCCCTTGTCTCCATTCCCCATTCTCCATTGCCCAATTCCCTCCGCCTCAATCCAAAAGCAATGTTGTCATATACCGTCATGTGAGGGTAGAGAGCATAATTTTGAAACACCATTGCAATGTCTCGCTCTTTTGGAGGGAGATCGTTCACCAAGCGATCGCCCACCCAGATATTCCCACCTGTGAGAACTTCCAATCCAGCAATTAACCGTAAAAGAGTGCTTTTACCACAACCAGAAGGTCCTACAAGAACCATAAATTCACCATCTGTCACTGTCAGATTGATTCGCCGTAGAACGCCAGCATTGTCCGAACGGTGAACAGCAGCACTGTTTTTATCTGATTTCGATAGGGGTTGAGTCGGTGATGTAATACTTTCCCCTTTACGAGGAGGAAAACTTTTATAAACGTTTTCTAGAATAACTTGCGCCACGAGTTTTAAATAATAGTCAACGGTCAACAGTCAATGGTCAATGTAATTTGAACTATTGACCAGTGACAGCGCCAATGATACACCGAATTTTCAACGGTGGGGAGATTTTCCAGTTCAACAGGTTGTTTGGATTGGAGAATGTATGTTCGCGATTGTCATAATATGCTAGTGCCATAACTGCCGCACAATATGGTACAATTATACTACTAAAGTGTCAAATGCTATGCTGGTCAGGCGAAGGTAGCAAGCAGTTTTATAGTTGTTTGCGACAATTGCTTGCCTTTTGTGCTAGAAGTGATGCACAACAACCAACAGAGCCTTTTTTAATTTAAAAAATTCTCGCCAAAATCTCATGCCAATTTTTCCATCCCAACTGTTGTGCTACTTGCTATTCGTTAATCTTATGAAAGAGTTTTAATTCAGGAGGAATTACATGAACCTTTGTTTTTTGATGGTAGAAATTATTCAAGAACCACAACTGCGTCACACACAAGATGGATTGGAACTGACCGAAATGGTGGTACAGTTTCCAGGACTGCGAGCAGAAGATCCACCTGCAACCATAAAAGCAGTGGGGTGGGGTACTTTAGCTGAACATATTCATCAAAATTATCATCAAGGCGATCGCGTTCTTTTAGAAGGACGCCTTAATATGAATACGGTACCACATCAGGAAGGGTATAAAGAAAAGCGAGCAGAATTGACAATACAAAAGATTCATTCCCTAGGAACAGGGTTTGACACGAGTCCCAGACCATCTGTTACCAGAACATCGCCCGCACCTGTGGCGTCTGTACAATCTACTCCGAGTTACAATTCTCCAGTATCCACATCGAAGCCCGTAACCAACGGATCTGGCGTCCTTCCTCAAAATAACTTCGACGAAGAACCCATACCCCAAAGTAAAAATTTCGAGCGCAACACTTATCCAGCGCCCGCAGATGAACAAGCTCCAATTGATGATGATATTCCTTTTTAGCTAATGGCTAATGGCTAATGGCGAATGGCTAATTGCTAATGGCGAATGGCTAATGGCGAATGGCTAATTGCTAATTGTAAGTCTAGTAGTTGAACTCGTTATTCCTTGAACTCGTTCCCAGGCGGAGCCTGGGAATGCAAACTGTGAGGCTCCGCCTCGCGTTCTGTAACGTACAGGAGGCGGAGCCTCCTTTTAGGCATTCCCATGCTCTGCATGGGAACGAGGACAAACTCACGATTAGCCATTAGCTATTAGCCATTAGCAATTTGCAATTAACTGCTTAGTCAATACTTTAGTAATTGCTCACAAAGATCGTTGGTGTCGATTTGGCTTCGAGTTTTTTGAACACTTT
Organism: Scytonema sp. UIC 10036; assembly: GCF_009725235.1. The sequence continues at coordinate 5,457 of NZ_WJFC01000251.1, read as the reverse complement.
TGTTCAGTTCATGGATGTGAAATTATTGTAGTTAATCAGGAATCGGCTTCTCCTCAACAAGAACTGATAGAAGACTTAATGGCTGTTATCCATTCTTTTTCTTGTGGATTGTATGGATTGCGTAAGTACAAATCTGAAATTGAAAAAAAATCGTGAGTCTGCATAAATAACAATTGTCAAACCTATGAGAACTTGTTAGGATATTTATATCCTGTTAGGTCGAAAGGATAAATACCAGTGAGTAAAAACGGAAAGAAAAAGAAATCGCTGATTAGTCAGCTAACAACTCGTAGTAGAAGTAAAGTAAAGAAAGTAAACACAGATACTCCTTTGTATCATCTTCGTCGTGGCATTGAAGCTAAATTGCCAGATCGTGTATTCCTAGAAGATTGGGACAATTATTACCAATCAATTTTAAGAACTGGCTTAAACGATATGCAAAATGGTAAATCTGAAGATGATATTGAGCGGACTTATCAAAAACGTTTCAATATCCAATGGGCATGGGATGATAGCATTGCCAACCAAGTTCAGTCTACCTTTAATCAACTTACAACAGCCCATGAGAATCAACTAGAGGAACTAGCAGAGGATATCAAGAAAGGTTACGAAAAAGTTTCTCAAACTATTGAAAAGTTGACGGATATTTTAGCCAACCCTACCAAAAGATCTCTGAAGGAATTTGATAAAAAACTCTTAGGTATTCATTCTAAGTTAGATAGATTAAAGCGCAAGCAGAGACAACTAGATAAATTATCTTCAACCACTAGGCTACACATCTGCTTTGGTTCAGCTAAACTGTTCAATGCTCAGCACCACCTAGAAGCCAATGGATACACTAATCATGAAGAGTGGTTGGAAGATTGGCAAAAAAAGCGCGGTGGAAACTTTTACTCTGTGGGGAAAGGATCGGTTGATGGTAACAATACAATGACTCCTATTCATTGGATTGGAGAAGATCAATTTACCATGACAATCAAAGTTCCCCCTTTTCTTCAATCAGACTATAGAAATGTTATTGTTATACCTTTTGAAATCAAGGAGGTTAGCGTCAGCATTTCAATGTCCAATTGCTTGTGAGAATCTTGACTTTAATAAGAAAAAAGCATCATTACGCCACTCTGGAAGTAAAGCATACAACAGGATGCTTTCGGGATTTATCTATGATACTTTCCGTTCAAGCCTAGTAGCGAGAGCCGAGAAATATGGAGTACAAGTGATATTTGTCTCTCCTTACTTTAGCAGTGCGATCGGAATGATAAAGTATATGCCCAAATATGCATTATCTTCCGGTACAGCAGCTGCGATGGTAATTGCTAGGAGAGCGTTAGGTTTCAAAGAGCGTATTCCGCGCATATGGCTAAATTCTTTATCTTTTAGTGATGAACCTGTGGATTCAGAACTAGATGGATTTGGTGGAAGGTGGAAAACTATTTCTAATCTAATTAGGAGCAAGGTGAAACGCCGTCACCAGTTGTTCAACTCAACGAAAGTCCTAGAGGTCTTAAAAGTTCCCTCAATTCGGGAAAACCAGGAGGTTACTTCTTTGCAAGTAGAGACGTTGAGCAAGGTACTATCAAAGCCTGAGTCGCCGCAGCGGGCAAGCGATTAGAAAATGTGGAGTGAAAGAGGATATAGAGAATGGTTTTTTCGGGCTGAGCGCCTCGATCAACTTACGGCAAGACTCGGAGCATCGAGCGACGAGGAATTGTCAACCTGAATCTACTATCTCTCTAACAAAACTACACGTTCTAATAGGTTTTAAGAAGGTGTTAAAATCCAAATATTTATAAGCAACGCTTTAAACCTGACTGTTATGAGAGACACTATTCTGGACGTTCGCAATCTGCAAGTTGAATTTGTTGGTGATACCAAAGCTGTTAAAGCTGTGGATGGTATCTCTTTTGAGTTGCGCCGAGGAGAAACGCTGGGAATAGTAGGGGAGTCGGGAAGCGGAAAATCAGTGACATCTCTGGCTGTGATGGGTTTGATACAAAATCCGGGCAGGATAAGTGGGGGTGAGATTTTGTTTAGTCCCCAAGAAAATAGCACGCCTATCGATTTGCGGAAGTTACCTCCGGAGGAAATGCAACTTCACAGAGGTGGCAATATCGCTATGATATTTCAAGAACCAATGAGTTCACTCAATCCAGTTTACACCATTGGGTTTCAGTTAACGGAAGCGATTTTGCGACATCAAAATATCTCATCTGAAGAAGCAAAACGACAAGCGATCGCACGCCTGCAAGAAGTGAAGTTGCTTCCCAGTGATGAAGCATTGAAGGAACAATATATAGAGACTTGGAAAACTTCTGTTGGTTCATCAACCCTAGATGAGCACAAACTCGCACAGTTGGTCAAACAGCATAAAGAATCAATTTTAGACCGTTACCCGCACCAACTTTCTGGTGGTCAATTGCAAAGGGTCATGATAGCCATGGCAATTTCGTGCAACCCATTGTTATTGATTGCTGACGAACCAACGACAGCGTTAGATGTGACGGTTCAAGCAACAATTCTTGAGCTGATGCGAGAATTACAGCAACGCCGTGATATGGGGATGATTTTTATCACTCACGATTTAGGGCTGATTGCAGAAACAGCTGATAAAGTCGCAGTGATGTACAGGGGCAAAATTGTAGAGCAAGGTGCTGCTGTAGACATTTTTGCCAATCCCCAACATCCTTATACTAAAGGCTTAGTTGCTTGTCGCCCCACCCTCAACAGCCGCCCTCAAAAACTCCTGACAGTTTCCGATTATATGCAGGTAGAAGAAACGCCCACAGGAGAAGTGGTGATACAGCCCAAACAACCCGCTCAACCAACAGAAGTTACTACTGAGGAGCTTTCTCAAAGATTAGTCACTTTGGAACAACAGCCGCCTTTATTGCAAGTCCGCAACCTGAAAGTGGGTTTTCCCGTAAAGGGTTTGTTTGGCGGTACAAAACGCTACCATATGGCAGTGAATGGAGTTTCCTTTGAGGTGAAAAAAGGGGAAACTTTGGGATTGGTAGGAGAATCTGGTTGTGGCAAAACTACTGTTGGGAAAACTTTGCTGCGATTAATTCAACCAATGAGCGGTGAAATCTTGTTTGAGGGACGAGATGTTACACATTTTCAAGGCAAAGCTTTGCAAGATCTGCGAAGGGAAATGCAAATTGTGTTTCAAAATCCTTTTAGCGCTCTCGATCCCCGCATGAAGGTTGGGGATGCAATTATGGAGCCTTTGGTGATTCATTCGATTAATAATACAAAGCAGCAACGTCGCGATCGCGTAGCTTATCTTTTAGAAAGAGTGGGTTTGAGTGCAGATGCTATCAACCGCTATCCTCACCAATTTTCTGGAGGACAACGCCAAAGGATTTGTATTGCCCGTTCTTTAGCTTTGAATCCCAAGTTTATCATTTGTGATGAATCCGTTTCTGCCCTTGATGTATCGGTGCAGGCGCAGGTATTGAATTTGCTTAAAGAATTGCAAGATGAATTTGGATTGACCTATATCTTTATTTCCCACGATTTAAGTGTCGTGAAATTTATGAGCGATCGCATTTTAGTCATGAATCGCGGTCAAATTGTGGAGCAGGGTACAGCAGAGACAATTTATCGAGAACCCAAAGAAGAATATACTCAGAAACTCATTGCATCAATTCCTACAGGTAGTCCCGAACGGGTGCGACAGCGTCAAGTGAAAGCGTCTTAAAGAAGGCAGAGGGCAGCTATGTTCCCCACGCTTCACCTCGTTCCCCACGCTTCACCTCGTTCCCAGGCGGAGCCTGGGAATGCCTTCACTGAGGCTCTGCCTCCAGTATGGCGAAACAAAGCCTGCTGTGCTGCATTCGCCAGCCCTGGCACCGGAACGAGAGGACGAGAAAACATCACCTGAGGGACAACATCCCCATTGTGGATTCTATATCCTTTAAGTCGCAGTGTATCTCAAAATTTCACAAAAATTATTATTTTTCATCTTTTCTCCACAGGATACCCCATCCGTCAGCGAAGCACGGTGGGGAGGAATGTGGGTCAAATTTGACCCCTCAATGGGGTTAAATTTGACAACTTCCGAGTTGACAGCACGATTAAACCCGTGCTTCGCTGTATCAATCGGACTTTGCTAGCAGTGAATTGTCCTAAACGCTTCCAGTCCACGTCACTGACTGAAACTTGTTTTTCGGTATCGCCACTCACCCATCCACGGTAGGTTTTGCCTGCTTTTACTGCTTCCACGTAGTCTCCTTTGCGGAAACCGTGACGGGTTGTGGTGCCGCCATATTTACGCCGTTCTCCACCCTTTGAGGGTTTTTGTAAGTGCAATTGACGACGTGATATTGGTGGACGACGAATTATGGTGAATGGTGCAGAAGTGACAACAACTTTGCCAATCCATCCTTGAGAGTTGTAACTAGTGATGCCATATCGAATGAAAGCACTACACGCTATGGCTACACCATCTACAGCATGAGTTGCGGGTATTGCATCACCCTTGGAATGTTTTTGTTTGTGCAATCCAAGATGTGTACGGAGATTAGCAGTTTGCCAACCTTCAATGGTTGATACTTCGTACCCTTGTTCTGCCAAACGTGCCAAGTTCCACTTTTGAGCGACCATGACCGGGCTAAATCCTTTGTCACCACGAGCCTGCACTTTTTCGTACACCACTTTGGTAAATGGAAAGATTTGCCAAAGTTCGTCAATAATGCGCTTCTCTAAGTCGCGGTTAGCACGGATACTTGGTGGAATCTTGCTGTTGCGTCGATTGTCGAAACGTTTTTGGCGATGAGCACGGTATTCAAAGGGTAGCTTGCGGTTAATCCTTCTACCTCTTCTACCACGTCGCATTATGGCACGTTGCTCCATGCGCTCAGTCACCGTCTCAAATGGTAACTGTAAATGTGCCATCCACAAGGTAAATTTAACGGACTGTACGGCTATGCCCGAGTAATATTTGCCTGGGTCTACACCAATTACAATTTTTTGTACTTCGTTACCTGACGCATCAAACAGCAATTGGATTTGAAATATCCCAAGGTCGTTGTGTACGACTTTGGCTTTGCCTTGCTCTAACCAACGCCTTGCTCTGCTCGCTTTTGTGGGCATTAACCTTGCCCCATCTTTACTTAATACTGGTACTCGTTGCATAAGAGATAATCCTATGAAAGTTGTCAGTCTCCTCGCCCACTCAACCTCAGATGTCTTGCCGTTACGCAACGCCCCGAACAAAAGGGCTTACAGTGTTGAGGCACTCCGTTGCTCTGGTTTCCAGAGTTGAAGGAAGTGCCGTTCCGAACTGGAGAAGCATTCGGATGTGGTTTACCAAGATTGAGCACTCTAATATGTTCCAGGGCTATTCAACGCTTACGTCACCAAGTTTGCTCTTGGCAATCCCGCTGGCTAAGGTCAGAGAGTCGCCCCTCTGCCTCGCCTACAAAACCGTGCGTGAGATTTTCACCTCACACGGCT
>NZ_WJFC01000250.1 GCF_009725235.1 Scytonema sp. UIC 10036 | reverse complement strand
GGGTTAGGGTGGGGTAAAAAATATTTGATACATCAATCATAACTTTTCAAACATCCTCTTAGCCGATTTTCATATTGACCTTACTATCACCTATCACTAAATTACGTCCTTGATTTTTAGCTTGATAGAGCGCTGCGTCTGCTCGTTGAATAATTGTCTCAACAGTTGGATCCCCTAATTTATAACTACTTACTCCAATACTTACTGTAATTGATATCATTTTTTCCTGTGCGGTAATGATTAACTTTTCAACACTTTTTCTAATTCGTTCCGCGATCGCAAGCGCTGTATCAAAATAAGTTTCTGGTAATAATAATAAAAATTCTTCTCCTCCAAATCGTCCAAAAGAATCTGTTTTTCGCAGAGAACTTTTAACCGTTGGCACCAAAGCCTTAAGTGCGGCATCTCCCACATTATGCCCGTAACTGTCGTTAATTCGTTTGAAGCGATCGATATCGATCATTAATATAGAAAAAGCCTGATGATATCTTTGAGCGCGTTGAAATTCCATTTCAGCTTGCTTGTATAGATAACGTCGATTCCAAATTCCAGTTAACGGATCGGTAATGGCTAATTCTTCTAATTGCTTGACTAACTTTCCTTGCTCTATAAGAGATTTTTTCAATTCTTCTTGCTTGGATTTCAATTCTAAATGAGTCCGGATACGAGCTAGGAGTTCAAACATATTAAAAGGTTTTGTGAGGTAATCAACCGCACCTTTCGCAAAAGCATCAAGTAATTTTTCTTTTTCTTGATTTGCTGTTAGGAAAATAACTGGAATTTCTGCTAATTTGGGATCGGCTTTAAGTTGTTCGCACACTGATAATCCACTCATTTCTGCCATCATTAAGTCTAACAAAATGAGATCGGGTATGATTTTGTGAACGCGTTCTAAAGCTTGCTTTCCACTAGAAGCAAAAGTCGTTGTGTAACCAACTTGCTTTAACATTGCTCCCAGGCTTTCCAAATTTTGTCTCACATCATCAACAATCAAAATTAAACAACCATCTGGTTGAACCAATGTCATAAGAAAGTTTCCTCAATGAGGGTCATTATTCGTCATAAACTACGGACATCAAAACTTATGCAAAAGCGATTGGCGATTGGTGATTGGCTACCGCATTCCCAATTCCTAGTTCCAGATTTCTATTTTCAAATCAGTCCTCTCAAAAAAATTCAATGCTAGCCGCACCCTGTTTGTAACGGAATATCGCTTTTCAACTAAAAAGAACTGCTACTATCAAGTGCATTGATAGTTAAAAACTGCAAACAACACAACGATTAAATTCTGTAGAGACGCTCCATGGGGCGTCTCTACACTATCAATTTGTATCATTTTTTTCGTAAAATGGTGTAAGCTGTATGACATTTCGCAAAGTATTGAGCAATGTCCTGGCTGTGAAAGGTTTTGGCAAGAAATCGTGGATGCCAAGACTTTTCTTTTGAGCTGTCGTCCAATTGCTCATCAACCCGCTTGTTGCAATAATCCGTACCTGTGGATTCATCCGTTGCAGTGTCAGAATTGTGGTATAACCGTCCATACCGGGCATCATCAGGTCTATTAACACCGCACTAATTTTACTCTTGTGCTGAGCGTAGAGTGCAAGTGTCTCAATTCCATCACGGGCGGTTAAAACACTGTAATTATGGCTCTCTAAAGTCGTTTTAGCAATCTCGCAAATTGTGGCTTCGTCATCCACTACTAAAATCAATTCGCCATCACCGTGAGGTAACTCTGCATCCATTGCTGCTGGAGTTTCAGTCACTTGGCTACTTGGCAAATAAACCTTAAAACGGCTTCCCTTTCCTACCTGGCTGTACACAAAAGCAAAACCACCGTGTCTTTTAATAATACCCATGGCAGTGGAAAGTCCTAGTCCAGTTCCTTCGCCCAACTCTTTGGTAGTAAAAAAAGGATCGAAAATGCGGTTTATAATTTCGGGTCGAATACCCGTTCCGGTATCAGCAATAGTAATAACAACGTAAGAACCTTCTTTCGCATCTACATACATTCGAGCATAGTTTTCGTCAATCCAAAGGTTTTCAGCGCTAATATTGAGGGTACCGCCGTTAGGCATAGCATCACGAGCATTGACACAAAGGTTTATCAACACCTGATGCAGTTGAGTCGCATCGGCAAAAACAGTCCAAAGATCTGAAGCTATATGAGTTTGAGTTTCTATAGATTTTGGGAAAGTTCTTTGAGCAACCTGGGTGACATCTAAAAGTAAGTGCCGCATCTGCACAACGGTGTAATTCCCTTCTGCCCCACGACTAAACGATAAAATTTGCTTGACTAGATCCGCACCACGCTTACTACTGTCTTCTAACATTCTCAATAATTGCTGAGTGTTCTCATCAACGTGGGTAAATTTGAGAGACAGTAATTGAGCAACTGCCAAAATGGGAGTAAGGACATTATTGAAGTCATGAGCAATCCCGCTGGCGAGAGTACCCAAGCTTTCTAACCTTTGAGTTCGTAAAAACTGTGCTTCAAGTTGTTTTTTCTCAGTGATATCAGTACTGACAGTTAGAATACATTTGGGGCTGTCAACTTCATCAAGTACTAGTGTCCAACGACTTTCGACGACAATATTTTTGCGGTCTTTTGTGACTTGCTGCAATTCACCTTGCCACTGTCCCTCTTTAACTAGTGTTGTCCGTATTGCTTCAAATTGTGGCAAAGTTTCCTCAGATTCGTATAGAAGTTCGGCAGCGCTCTTACCGAGGGCTTCTGATGCTTCCCATCCATACAAACGTTCAGCACCTTTATTCCAAAATAAGAAGTGGTACTCCAAATCTTGAACAAAAATTGCATCAGTGGTAACATTTAATAATGCAGCTTGTTCGCGGATCTGTTGTTCTGCTTGCTTGCGATCGCTAATATCCTCTGCAATGCCAACAACTCGATAAGGTTCATCGGATTTGTCTCTAATGGGAAAACCCCTGTCTCTTATCCATCGCAATGACCCATCGGGACGGATGATACGATACTCCTCATCATAAGTACCCAATAGCGACTGCTCGAAAAAGACTGCCTGCACGCGTTGCCGATCCATTGGATGAATCGCCTCTATCCATTCCATAAAGTTAGCATACAAGCGATCGCAAGAGCGTCCCCAAATATTTTCGTAAGATCGACTTACGTAGAGCAGCTTTCTCTCTGTGGGATCTGACATCCAAAAGACCATCTCACTGATGTTATCTGCTAATTGACGAAATCGCTGTTCACTTTCCTGTAAAGCACGTTCTGCGCTCTGCCGTTTGTGTCGGTCAAGAGCCTCCCGTAACTCTCGCTCTACTGCGGGTACTAAGCGAGTCAGATTACCTTTCATTAAGTAGTCGTGCGCTCCTGCTTTCATTGCAGCAACGGCAATATCCTCTCCATTTGTATCGGAGACAATAATAAATGGTAAATCTAGCTTCCGCCTCTGGAGAAGTTTAAGAGCTTCTGGAGCACTAAAAGCAGGCATACTATAATCAGCGATCGCGATGTCCCACGATTGGCGATCGAGAGCTGCGTGCATTGCATCCGGAGTATCTACGCGAACATAGTTCGGGTTATAGCCACCCCGACGCAGTTCTCTTAAGACCAAGAAAGTATCATCTTCTGAATCCTCAACAATGAGAACACGTAGGTCAGAAGTCATTTTAACTAACTCCATAGATAGGTTTGTGATTGAAGTTCTTCTGCCAGAATCGGCTTGAGCATTTGAAATGCCGCTTCATCTCGACATAAGTTTTGCAACCTTGCCAATATCACTGGGTTCATTATTTAGCGAATTAGTTAAGAAATTTGTGAAAATCTAAGCTTAACACTTAAGTCAGCCAAGCTAAATAGATGCCTGGAATGTTCCAAGCAAAAAGGCAGAGGTCAGAGAGGAGAAGAGGAAGGGCCAGAGAGGCGAGTAAAATAGTTTGAGAGAAATATCATTACATAATATAACGTAGATGGCTCAAGCTTTTTTAAGTTTTTTATAGAGCAGTCAGTTATTTTGGGTGACCTCACAATTTCCCCAAATTTGTCAGCTAATCTTAAAATGTGGGTTTTGTGCTCTCGAGAACCTATTCAAGCTGTGTCTGAAATAGGGTGTAGGACTATGGACAATATATTCGCTGGTATCTCCCTTTCATTACCCGTAATTGATTGCGTTAAAGAAGGCAGAGGCACAAAGGCAGAAGGCAGAAGGTTCCTTGCTTTTTTAGTTGTCATAACTTCATGTTTGCTAGCTTGGAAAATACAAGTAGCAGAGGGTAGATAGAGAAGGGAAGAAAAAACTTTTTATCCGTTCTGGTGTAGGAAGTTGGTGACGATTGCTGATAAACAGATACTATGGCAGTTCGTGGCTATAGCGTTTCCTAGTCTGCTGAGTTACAAATTTATCTACTTCCATCTGTGACAGGTTGCGGTTAATGATTTTTTTGGCGTACCTCATGAAAGAGGGAATTGCTATCTACTCGATAGCGATAGATTTTGGTGCAAAAGCAAGCGTTCTCATTAAGTCAATATCTCAGAATTTTGTGATGAAAAATTAACAATCATAGTTATTTTGCTCCGAGCAAAAAACATGGAAAAGTTGTGAGGAAATCAACAGGTTGGGCAGATTCTGGTTGAGAAACCTCTGTCGCTACACAACCACGAGACTGAAGTTACATCCTTTACGTCATGATAGTGCAATATATTTAGGAATAAGTCCTGAATCTTTATGTGTCAAATATTTCATTCAATCTTTACGGTTAGAATTATTCAAAACTCAGTTTAGTTGGTATTATGACTATCTAAGCCATCTGCAACAAAAATATCTAGCGATAATACTGTGCATCAATACTATTTTGAATAATAAAAAAGCCCGGAATCGGGCTTCTAAAAGGGTATCTACCACTAGTAATAGGATACCTACTACTAATTCAAGTTAACTGTAGCAAAAAAAGTCAAATAAGTGGTAAGAAATATTATTAATTTTTTTCAAAAATAACTTAAATTAATAGACAAATCTGACCTCACAAAATCCTCACATTATGTCAGTAATCTGAAAATCAGAGAGTTTGTGATGTATGGTACTATGAGCAAAATAATTAAGCTTAACTCAAACATTTTTTAAGTATTAGAGGATACAAGAAATATTTGGAATTACTGTAGGGTGGGTTTTAGCCCTACTAGCCCTGTCAAGGTGGGTTAAAACTTTAGAGAATTAATACATACCAAGTTAATCCAACTAAAGTGCGATCGCTTGATGGCATACTCCCTTTCCGTCCAAAGATTACTTATTCAAATGAACCACAAAAAAGCAAAGAGCAAGGGAATAGAATGACGTTGCATCAACCAGTTTGGGCATTATCCATAGAAAGTGTTTGTGAGTCGCTAGAAACCACTGCTAACGGTTTAACCGAATACGAAGCAGCACAAAGGTTCGAGCGTTATGGTGCGAACGAACTCCCGGAAACTGCTCATCGTCCAATTTGGCTCCGTTTTACAGATCAACTGACTCACTTTATGGCGCTGTTGTTATGGATTGCGGGAATTTTAGCGTTTGTGTCCCATACTCCAGAACTGGGTTGGGCAATTTGGGCGGTTATTTGGATTAATGCGGTTTTTAGCTTTTCACAAGAATACCAGGCAGAACGAGCTCTAGCAGCCTTAAAAAAAGTGCTGCCTGTTAAAGTTCGAGTTGATCGAGATGGAGAATTAAAGCAGATCCCAGCGCGAGAGTTAGTACGCGGCGATGTCATGCAATTAGAAGAGGGCGATCGCATTTCTGCTGATGCTCGCCTCATCTCTGCCGAGAGTCTTTACGTGGATGTTTCGGTACTTACGGGGGAATCTCTTCCCGTTTCTCGCAATCCCCACCCGGTGCGTCCCCGTCAAGTCGTACCCCTGCGAGGAGGCAAAACACTTCTTCATCCTGGAGAACAACCGTTGCAGGAACGGGTGAATCCTGCTGAAATTGCTAATTTAGTCTTGGCAGGCTCCACTGTCTCTTCGGGGCGAGCAATAGCTGTAGTTTATGCAACTGGTGCTCAGACAGAGTTTGGGCAGGTAGCACACCTGACTACAATGGTGAAGCGAGAACCCAGCACTTTGGAAATACAAGTTGCTCGGATTGTGCGTATTATCACTGCCATCGCTTGTTGCCATAAAGCCGGAATCAAAGTGACGATGGTTACGGGAGATTACGGATTAACTGCTGAAGCGATCGCACGCAATATTGGTTTAGTCAAAGAGCGGGTGCGAGTTGTGACAGGGGAAGGTATGGGTAATCTTTCAGACGCTCAACTGCGACAAATTTTAAAATATCGCGGGGGCATTGTTGACACGCACTTTGACCAACGTAACAGGATGGGTCGCTTGATGACCTTTGTGGCGCGACAGATTAGGGATGGAGTCTCTTCTATTGCTTTAGGCATAGGCATTGATGAAGACACCTCAGTGGTTGTGAACAAAATTGGTGTTGAGCGGGTTATGGGCGACGGTTCGGCTAAGTTTATATTGGCTGAGCACGATCCTGAAGTTTGTGAACCCGAAGTTCCCCTGACGTTCTCCAACTATAAGATTTGGAAAGTTCACAGTGGCAATACATTCGACCTGAAAAACCGAGCCCAAACTGGTTTTTATCTCAAGAGTGTCAAAGAAGGAGAACCCACTTCTGACCTCTACGCCTCAAACTGACGTTAGTCTAGTTTAAGTAGAAAATAATTTTCTTCAAGCTATGATAATGGGCGGCGTTTCGACCTTCGTCTAAAGAAGAAAGATGAGGCAAACAATTCGCACGTTGTAAGTACTGCGAATCTTCCCAAAACTCAATACCTTTTATTGACCAGGCTTTATTGTTTAATCAAACATCAACATTTATCTGTTCTATCTGTTTTGCGGCTTTCTCCCAAAGCTTCGCTGAAGTCTCATCGTGCCAATGAGTTCTCAGATTTTCTGCTTTTTTGTGACATATTCGTTCTAACATTTCTAAGATTGCGGATAATGTCAATTTATCAATTAATGTTTCTAAAATATCCATATATTCTTTTTGCATGATATTTACCTCTTTAAAGTCTGCTCGTATCTTCTGACAAAACCCATGTAGATAACTTTTCTACCCACAAATCATACATTAAGATCTACAACTATAGTATGTAAAACTGTATGTGTAGAACTGAGGAGTATCGAGAAGCTATTGGAAGCTATTTCACAGTCTCGACAACAAGCACTCTTGTAGGCAACCGCAATTGGGTAAATGGAGAGCGAAAAAAACCTCGTATCCAAACAGGTGAACAAGCAACCGTTTAAGGCATCCGTCTTGACGTTTTACGTTCGTTGTCGCTGTCTCTCTACACTTGCTAATATAGACAGGGTGTATGAGAAGTGACAACACTTTTCATACATAAATTGCTAATTAGCTTAAAAGTGGTATTTAATAGCTACATAGAACATACTTTGTATGTGTAGTAGAAAGTTGGGATTAATTGGACAACCCACATTTCTTTACATTTTTGCATCACCTCTATACAGGTAGCCAGAGCATTGTTTTACTAGAAAACCACTCGTCTATTAAAATTGGCATACCGCAATGGTAGCAGCTACTTAAAGGGTAGGTGATTGTCATCCCTCTACACATGGGACTGACGTAAAAGCGTATAGCTAGTACGCCAACTTAAACATGACTGCTTAAGCTTTTTGAAATAACAAACTTGGCGTCGGGTTTAGATCGCTGATAGAACCTCATTCCTATATTTCTAGCGGCGTTCAATCCCGAATGAATCCAGTATCCGTTCTGGGCAATAGCGTGCAATCCTGGGGTATACTTCTCGTTATTGTATCTTGATAGCCATATTCTCTCATTATTGGCTAGCAAGTCTGCTAATTGATGCTCTGATGTCCTAATTAATGCACTATTATCAACAGCAGAAAACTTTGAAGTATTTTTTGGTGAAACTTTGGAAGTTAAAATATTGAATTTTGTTCTAGCAATATGACTAGTATTATCAACTATTTTAGACTTCAACCAGTATGCACGTTTTTGGTTTGACCTAGCAGAATATTTACCTCTTTGAGGGCGTAGATTGCCTAAGTGTTCAAACACTATCACTCGGCAATGATGCTTGTTGGCAAACTCTGCAATCTGGGATGCAATCCTATAACCCTCACTTTTTTCTCGGTTAGTAATTTTTGACCAAATAGTACAACCAAACCCTTTCCCAACAATACCTGTTTGATTCATCTTTTTTGCAATCTTCCCTATCGCCCTCTTCCTACGTCTGACATGAGAAGCGTGTCCTTTTATGAAGTGTCTCGCTACCTCTTGTACTTCTGAGTTAACGTCGGGTTCTAAAATTGAAAGAATGCAAATTGTGTCGCCATCTAAATCAATATCAACCGAGCAGACTCGCTCGTTTTGTAATGCTTTTAATCCTCCAGTTGCGTCATGATATCTTTCTAAAGTCCAATTTATCCAACAAGAACCATCTTTTTTAACAATAATGGTTGGACAACCTTTTCCCCATGCAGCATCAAACAAATAAGCTGAATAATTAAATCTTACCCATGCCCAATTGTTATTCTTTCTAATTTTCAGAATGACAGAGTTGCCAGTGTCATCCTTAAACATACTGTATTTGTAATAGGTTGGACTATCAAACACTTCTGTGGGTAGTAGTGGTGGTTTGTGAGGACTGTGTTTCTTATTCTTTTTGAGAGAACGAGCTAACCGTTTCGCCTCACTTACCTCCCAGTTTTTGTAGTTAGAACGCCACGACTTATAATGACCGCAAGCCGTACTAATTACATCCCATCGCAAGTCTCGTGGCATATCCTGATACAGAAAGGGATATTTGGCATTTTCACCTAAAGTTAATTCTTCATAAGCCTGTCGCATCTGGGCTTGAGCAAGATCCACATATTCAGGATGTTGGTTAATCACTTGAATGTAAAAAGCCACACCATCTCTGTAAACTTGAACTGTTTCGTTTAAATCAATGCCATCCCGAATTAACTTAGCTCGTAGAGTTTTTGTCTCTATACGTTTCCCTTTCTGTTTTTTTAATGCCATAACTTTGCTCGACCTCCAAAGCTCGTCTGTCCAATATATTACTATTTGTCTAGTTTGGCAAGACTATTTTGATAATCCTGCTCTACTTTTTTTTCATAGCGCCGCAGAAAATATAATTGGCTGCTAAAACAATGCATTATGGACATGAAGTCTTGCATCAATTCATCATGAGGACTTAGTTTTACCTTGCTAAGTACTACAATTTCACAATCATGAAGATTGCACAGCCATTCAAAAAAATCAAAGCCAAATCTAACTAGTCTATGGTTGTTGCTACAACGATTAAGGAGACTTGCTTTAATAAAACTCGTTCTATTAAGCCTAAGAATTTTTTTCGCTGAAAATTTAATCCAGATCCTATCTCACTGATACACTCATGGGTACAAAAAAACCACGTTTGACAATTTATTTGGCATCACAGGAGATATTAGACAAACTGCAAGCGATCGCCCTAGAACAGCAACGCTCTGTTAGCAATCTTGTTTCTGTGGCGCTAGCTGAATGGATAACAGAATATGAAAAAGGTAAGAACAAATGACCAACGCAGGACAACCGCCAAGCATTGAGGAACGACTTAGCCGCCTAGAAACTCTGTTTGCCAACGTTGGCGAAACAGTGTTAGCCCAAAATGACACCATTGCTGCTATAAGTGCTAACATCAACGCTCAAAGCAACACCATTGATGTTCTGGTTGCCAACATCCAGCAGTTAACCGAGAACGTCAACGCTGTAACCAACCGAGTAGATATCTTAGCCATACAAGCAGAGCAAGACCGAGCGCAAGCAGCACAAGACAGACAGCTTGCCGCAATTGACCGTCAATCCTTCCAATCTGAGATTCAGCGTATTTGGGAATATCTACTCAGGCAAGGTGGTAATGGCAGCACTCCACCTGCCTGAATACAATTTGGTATCGTTAAGGGCAGAGCCGCCTGCTTCAACTATCAGCACTCTCTAAGACATTCTTGATAGTGCTGAGTAATGCTTCTACAGTGTAGGGCTTAGATAAAAAAGCTTTTACTGTAGAACTAACTTTTGTAAGCTCAGACTGAGAAAACAGACCACTGTTGACAATAATTTTGATAAAAGGATTGACTTGTTGTAAGCTATAAATAGTATCCAATCCACCCATTGATGGCATTTGTACATCCATCAACACTACACTAACTTCATCTTGATATGTGGTGTAGAGAGAAAGCGCTTCAACACCGTTACTTGCGCTTAAAACTTTATAGTTGTAGCTTTCTAGTACGGTTTTTACCATCTCCAAAATGCGTATTTCATCATCTACGACCAAAATTAATTCGCCGTTGCCTGTAGGGATTTCGGCGGCAGATGTTTCTTGTGTTACGTGGATGTCAACAGCAGGTAAATAAATCTTAAATTTGGTACCTTTTCCCACCTCACTGTGTACCTGAAGAATACCATCGTGGTTTGTGATAATGCCAAGTACTGTGGAAAGTCCCAATCCCGTACCTTTGCCTGTTTCTTTAGTTGTGAAAAAAGGTTCAAAAATACGTTCCAAATTCTCTTTTGGAATACCACATCCTGTATCCGATACGGAGATGACGGCATAAAAACCTACTTTTGTGTCCAGATTCTGCCGTGCATATTCTTCATCAACAAATAAGTGTTTTGCTTCCAAACTGAGAATTCCACCATCAGGCATGGCATCACGAGCGTTAACACACAAGTTTAGCAACACCTGGTTGAATTGAGTTGCATCTGCCAATATTGAAAGACTTTGTGTTGGTCGAGCGATAGAAATTTCAATAGATTTTGGAAATGTATTTTTGAGAATCTGCTCAATTTCCTCAAATGCTTGGTTGATTTCTATAGGAGCGCGTTGTCCTTCTAAACCTCTTGTAAACGATAAAATTTGCTTGACTAAATCGACACCTCGTTTGGTACTCTCTTCCACAGTACACAACAGTTTTCGATTTTCTTCATCAAGATTGGGAAGTATAAATGAGAGGAGTTGAGTAATTGTCAGAATGGGGGTCAAAATGTTGTTGAAATCATGGGCAATACCACTTGCTAATGTACCAAGGCTTTCCAGCCTCTGAGCTTGCAAAAACTGCGCTTCAAGTCGTTTCTTTTCGGTAATGTCTGTTGCCATACTACAGACAGCGTAAGAAATTCCAGTCTCTTTGAAAAGCGGAAATTTGCTGGAAATGTAAGTGTGGATACCGTCATCCAGGGGAACTGACTCATCAAAGGTCAAAGGGGTATTTGCTGTCAGGACTTGTTGGTCGTTTGTCCAAAAAATCTCTGCTATGGCTTCAGGTAAAATCTCAAAATCAGTTTTTCCTTGCACTCTGTCATTTGTGATGTGAAACAGGTTTTCGTACTGACGATTGACTAGCAAGTATCGTCCTTGAATATCTTTGAGGTAAATCACTGCTGTAGAATTATTAATGATTGCTTGAAGTAGCTGTTCTCGCTCTCGCAGTGCCATTTCTGTTAGTTGATGAGCGGAAATTTGCTGTTGGAGCAACATATTGGCTTGAGAAAGCTCTACAGTTCGTTCTGCTACACGTTTTTCTAATTCTTCACGAGCCATCTGCAATTTTTGTTCTGTCTGCTTGCGAAGACTCATATCGCGAAACAGCCATCGAAAACCAATTGGCTGACCTTGGAGGTTATATATACTCGTTACAGCAACTGCTGTGGAAAGAGAAGCCCGGTTGCGTGGCTGTATGCTAACTTCCCAATCAGACAAGTTTTGCATCCTTGTCAATCGCTCCCGAAAACTCTCACGTTCTTCCCGAGCAATAAAGGCAGCTAATGGTTTGCCAATTAAATACTGTTTGTTGATTGAGAATAGTATACTAGCTGCTTGGTTGGTCTCCAGAATAATGCCTAGAGTATCAGTAACTAAGTACCCATCTGGTGCAAACTCGAACAAATCCTGGTAGCGTTGGCGTTCCTCTACAATCACTTGACGGTTGTAAGTCAGTTCTTCATTCTGCAAACGCAGTTCCTCATCAGCTACCTGTAATTCTTCGTACACGGTTTGTAATTGGCGATTTGCTCGTTCGAGTTCCGTAGTTCGCGCTGTTTTACGTCTTTCTAACTCGTTTTGAGTTTGCTGCAGTAATTTCTCTAATTGCTGAAGTTTGTGAGTTTGCGCGATCGCTTTTTGCACAGCTAACTGAAGGCTCACCGGTGTAATATTTTCCTTAATTAAACAGTCAAACGCGCCACTTTCAACTGCCTGTCTGGCGACATTCTCATTTACCCGATCTACCAATATCAATATCGGCAGGCTATTTGCCTCCTTGATAGCCTTCAGTTGGCCTAAAACTTCCAGCCCATTCATATCTGTTAGTAAATAGCTGATTAATATCAAGTCAGGGCATTGTTGCTGACAGATCTCTAAAACTTGTTCTCCGAACTCTGCCTCTGCAATGGTGTAAATTTGTCGATTGTCCTGCAGTAAGTAATGACGGTAAATTCTTCTGTTGTTAAAATAGCTATCAACTAGCAAAATTGTTTTCCGTACAACTGCTGTCATCATCGCTCTCCTGGGGTATGATTGACAAATAGGGAAGCATTCAGTTTTTTAATGGTAGATACTACTAAATGTAAAAATAAATAAGAGCAAGCTCTCATGGTATACCAGAAATAACTCTAGATTGAAACCATGGTAAAGCGCTCTTCTATTGACCTTAGGTTTTATTTACACGGACATTCCACGCTTGATACGCTTATTAATACTACCGCACCCCGTACTGGTTAAATGATAATCAAAACATTAAATTTTTCAACTACCGTTTAGAAAGAAATTTATACCATAAGCTGTATTCCAAACGTGTTGTGAATCTTGCTGACTGCTAACAGGTTGAGTTGACATTTAAGTCAAGACTTATATATCATGAAATAGTTAAGAATTTACTTAAATAAGTAAGTAATATTTTTACGCTCGTAGTTTCGAGTTTGACTGCAACAGGGTAATGCATGAGTAGACCTGCTGCTAGTGCCGATGTCTTTGCGGCGATCGCAGATCCAACGCGACGGGCAATACTAGATCGGTTACTAACTGGTGAGCAACCAGTGAAACAATTAGCTGAGCCTTTTGCCATGAGCTTACCAGCTATTTCTCAACACTTGCAAGTGCTTTGTGATGCTGGCTTAGTACAAATGAGAAAAGCAGGGCGACAGCGTCTGTATCGACTCAACCCCGAACCTCTTCGGCAAGTTTTTGACTGGATTGCCGATTACGAACAGTTCTGGCAACAAAAACTAGACGCCCTTGGCAATTACCTAGAGGAAAATATATGCTCCGAGACTTAAAAAAGGAAATTTTCTATCCATACCCACCCGAAAAGGTTTGGCAAGTGCTTACCAACCGCAGCACCTTGGCTGCATGGTTAATGGAAAACGATTTTGAGCCACGAGTGGGGCATAAATTTCAATTTCAAGACTATACATTGCCCGGTCTCAGTGAAAGTATTCATTGTGAAGTGATTGAATTAGATGAGCCAAACCGTCTTTCCTACACTTGGCAAGACAAATTTATGTCCCGTCCTTCCATTGTCACGTGGATTTTAGAACCACAGGAAGGCGGGACTCAATTGCGTTTGGAACACAAAATATTACAATCGCTCCCCACTGAATCACAACAGCCAAAGTACTCCCACATCAGTGGTTTGAATCACCGATATGGAACAACTGCTTTAGCTTATGCGCCTGAAACTAGAACTCAGGAATTGAGAGAACGAATTCCCATGTTCAATGGAGCGATCGTAACCAATACAAATACCAGCGTAATTCTCACTTCATTTTTAGGTAGCAGGTGGGAATACAAACTTGAATCTGTGGTACCACAGGTTTTAGGAAAAGGGGTGAGAGGATAGGGGTTCGTAGGGGCGCTCTTGCATTGCGCCCGTACATAGTTCGTAGTTAATAACAACCAACAACCAATACCAAATTTTTACCCCTCCTAACCTCCCCTTGGAAAGGGGAGGAAACTGGAAATTCAATTTCCCCCCTTTATAAGAAAGGGGAGGAAACTGGAAATTCAATTTCCCCCCTTTATAAGAAAGGGGAGGAAACTGGAAATTCAATTTCCCCCCTTTATAAGGGGGGATTAAGGGGGGTTAACCTTTTGCTAACTTTTTGCCAATCGCCAAAATGAGATCGCAGCCCCAAAAATGCTGAAAGTGCTGAGAAGAATGTGAAGAATAGGTATACTGGAAGATGAAGAAACATACATTTCACCATTGGGCATCTTTGCTCCCTGGAGGTTAGTTTTTTCAAGGTCTGCATTTTGAAGGTCAACTCCCTCAAGAATGGATTGCGACAAGTTAGCATACCATAGCTTGCTTTTCTGAATACGTGCTGATGTTAAATCCGCTTGTGAGAGATCGGCTTGTGTAAAGTTGGCTTCCTGTAGATTTGCTTGTCTTAAATTGGCTTGCCATAGCTTAGCTCCTGTCAAATTGGCTTGCTGGAGGCTACCTACAACTGATAAATTTGCTTGCCACAAGTTAGCTTTGAATAAGTTAGCTTGTCGTAAGTTTGCTTGCCAGAAGATAGCTCGCGATAAATTAGCTTGCAAAAGTTTGGTTTGCGATAGATTCGTTCGTTGAAGATTTGCAGATGACAAGTTCACTTGAGAAAGGTTAGCTTTCTGAAGATTTGCAGATGACAAATTAGCTTCTGACAAGTTAGCTTGTGTCAGATCGGCTCCTGACAAGTTAGCGTTTTGAAAGTTGCCATACTGAAGGTTAGCTCCTGACAGAATAGCTCCTGATAAATTTGCATCCGAAACATTGGCATATTCCAGATCGATCCCTCGTAGTTTAGCATGCGATAAATCGCATTTAATACAGTTTTTTGTTGTCAGTAGTTGCTGGATATGTGCGGGATTTGCAGCATACACTGGGGTTGTGATTAAAATTATACTACTGCTTGCAACAGTTAAATAAATTTTGAGTGAATTGTGTTTCATATAATACTTAATTTTTAGAACGCGGATTGGCTGGTAAATACTTTTTTTAGCTTGCGTGCTTGCTTTGGAGAATGGGCTTCCTTGGCAGCTACTAGTACACTGAGTGCTTCGAGAGCATGTTGACTTTCTTCTACACTTCTGTCAATTTCTCCGGCAAAATAATCGCAGGCGGTTTGAAACTTATGAATTAAAGCATCGCGATCGCCACGAACTACCAACTGCGCTAACTCACTGTAAGTTGCTGACAATCTCTCAATGGCTTGCTGTCGTTCTGATGTTGCAAGGATAATATCTACTATCATAGATGCAGATTGAGTCAACAAGCGGCTAACTAAACCAATTTCTAAACGGAAAGTCGGACTAGAGAAATCAAGACTGCGGCGGATATCAATCTTTTCTTCAGTTAAGAAAACACCGAGACTCAAGGTTGTAAAGTTGCGGATTGCCTGAATAGCGACCATGATTTTGTCGTGTTCCTGCGGTTCACAGGCGATGAGGTTACCACCATCGTTTTCAATCATATCCAATAGCCATTGAAACGCTTCATTTTTACGACCCGGACAAAACACAACATTTTGAGATAAAAACGATAGCACACCCGGACCAAACATAGGATGCAAACCCATAACAGGTCCCTTGTGGTGCTCGAGCATTGCTTGTACGATTGGAGCTTTCACACTAGCAATATCAGCTAAAGCAGTTGTTGGAGGAAGGTATTGAGCAACTTTACCGACTATGTCTAGTGTAAACTCCAGAGGAACGCAAATTAACACTAAATCTGCATCCTTAAGAAGTTGGTTTGCTTGTTCCCAATCACTTTGTTCGAGAACAGTTGTGTAATGACCTGCAGCAGATAATCTCTGCATAAAAAAGCGACCCATCTTACCCCGTCCACCAACAAGAGTTACCCGTCGTGGCTCGATTTTGTCTTGAGGATAAGACGTTTTGTTTGCTGCAGCACAATTTATAATCAAGTTTTTCCAAATAGCTTCTGGAACATGAGCTTGTTTGAGCAAGGATGTTAAATTAGAAGACTGCTCTTCTAAAGGAATCGACTCTAATTGAGCCAAAATATTCATTCTTTGACCTAATAACTCAATCAAGTTTTTGTCAATTTCTTCAAGATTGTGTTCAAGCATAATTTGTCATTTGTCATTTTCATTCACCAACCACCAACCACTAACAACTAACAACTAACCACCAACCACTAACTACTAACCTTAGAAAGAAAACACTGTGCGGAGTGTACCTGTAAAAACAGTACCATTACTTTCCTGATTGCCTGGGTTTGTAATAACCTGTACGACTGGGGTAATTTGAATATTGTTGCTAATAGGATAGTTGTAAAAAGCTTCAAAATTAGTCTGAGTGGCATTGCCAACATCACGAGACATGAAAGGCTGACCAACAGCAATACCTGCTTTCGCACCCCGCACAAATAGGTCAGGAAAAGCAAGACCTAGCATCCAATAACTGGGGTTGATGTCGCCAAAGGTTGTGTCTTTATAACTAGCATGACCGTAGCGTCCAAAGACACCAAATCGATCTGAAAAAGCTAATTCAAAATTGGCTCCAAAGACATTAAATTCTCCACCTAAAATATTACCAAAAGCATACTGGAAACGAAATGCAAAGTTTTTAGAGGGTGCATATTCGAGTTCAGCTATCCCTTGATGGGGATCGCCAAACAGTCCTCCAGTACTACCTCCATTGGGGTAAAGAGTGTATCCTATTGGAAAAATGCCGGGAACAAAGGAAGTCGAATCTCTTGAAGTTGGTTCATTAGCAGCAGCTGCTACATAACCTGCTCGTGCTGTAAATGGACCGTCGCCAGGGTTCCAACTAATCACAGCACCTGCACCTAAGCCTTGAACTGGAAACAGAAGATAGTTGTTAACAAATGCTTGAGTGGAAAAATCTAAAAAGCTGAGGTTGGCGTAGCGATTTGTGTCTATATAGTCGCTAAGAACTATCTTAGGACCGAGGGAAAGAGTTACATTTCGGAGGGGAGAGAAGGTATAAAAGAGGCGGGAAATACCAAATTGTTCTACTGGCGGTTTTGCAGCAAAATCTAAGACGCTACCAAGACTGGGTTCAAGAAATCCTGCAGCGTTGTCATCTGCACCATCGCTTCCTGCATCTAATCGAATTTTCAACAAATCGGAACCACTGAAACTCGTGTTAAAGTCTAAAGCCGCTCGATAAACGAAGGTTGGATTGGGTTGTTTTGTGGTAATCTCTCTACCTGTCACGTCAACGATGCGATCGCCACTAAAACTACCTCCCGTCACACCAAAGATGACTTGACCTGTTAACTTAGTTGTTGTGGAAAACTGGTTTGCTTGCAATTGCGAAGTACGAACTTCTAGTGTGTCTACACGTCCTTGTAACCTCGTTAACTCAGCCGCGAACTCTTCCTGAAGCCGTTCTAAGATAGCTATATCATCACGGGAAATAACGGGGGTGTTTCCTTGTGCTACAAGCTCGTTGATTTGCTCAATTGTTGTTTGCAGTGCATTCGCAAATTCATAACGAGTTAATGCTCGGTTACCCGGAAACCCACCATTTGGATTGGCTTTATTAATACCATAGCGATCGCTCAAAGAATGAAGTGCTTGAAAAGCCCAGTCAGATGGTTGAATATCATCCAGTTGGCTAACGGGGGTGGTGATATCAACGGGCGCTCTTTGCCGCTCTTCTAGTTGACTCACAGGAGTTATCTCAACTTCTGCGATTTGTTGATTATCCAAATTTTCACGTTTGACTGTATCTATTGGTTTGGGAATAGTTTGTTCGCTGGAAAGAACACTTGTATTGGGAGCTTCTTTTGCTGTCAGTTCTAATGATAAATCTTTAGCTGAAGTTGAAACGGCTGGTTCCTTTGAGTTTTTTTTTGGCTTCAATATGGTATTATCTCTTTCTATTTGGGCTGTGGTAGTAGGAGCAGCAGAAGAAGTTATATTATCTTCTGGTTCCCAAAATTCAACCAATTCTAAAACAGTAGGTATTTTTTCAGAAACTTCTTCTTCTGTAGAATCAGTGCTGTATGGACGTAAAGAATAAGGCTCCTGGAAAGTTTTTTTTGAAGATATCTGTGTAGGTAATTGTGTAGAATCAGAAACATCGTATGCACGTAAAGAGTAAGGAGAAGAAGATTGAGATGAAGAGTTTTGTGTAGAATCATTCATTTTGGATGATGCTTGTAGAGACTTGGGCGTCGTGGCAGTTTCTGAGAAGAGTTCTACAGAATCAGTAAGATTGTACGAACGTGATGGTTTTTGTTTTGAGTTCTTGCTTCTATATGGACGTAGTGAGTAGGGAGACGAAGAATATGCTGGCTTTTGGTTCTTTTGCGTAGCTTTCCATTTCCGATTCTTACTTCCTAAAACCTTTGTTTTTTCAATCATTAATTGTGCCAGACTTTTAGATTTGGTTTCTTGGATATATTTTTCCTGGCTTTTTACAAACTCTAGAGCGGTAGAATCAAGTCGCTCGGATTCTTTATTAAAGCATAATAAATTTGTGTTTGAAAAGCCACAAGGTATGAATGCTTCTGCTGTCTGAAGCTTATTCTGTTGGGCTTTTTCACGAGAATATATAACTGCTCTAGGAGGAGGTAATACCTTAGAAGGTAAATTTGTCTCGACAGCTAAAATTTTCTCAAAAGGAATATTTTCAGGTATTTCTGTTTCAGCACGAGTTGGATGTTGTTGGGTAACTATTCCAAGAAGACTTAAGCTACCAATCACAGATAAATTGGGCAAATTATGTCGTAAATTCATTTTTTAATGGTTGGTTGTTAGTTGTTAGTTGTTGGTTGTTAGTTGTTAGTTGTTGGTTGT
The DNA here is from genome assembly GCF_009725235.1 of Scytonema sp. UIC 10036. The sequence continues at coordinate 59 of NZ_WJFC01000250.1, read as the reverse complement.
TGGTTGTTGGTTGTTGGTTGTTGGTTGTTGGTTGTTTTTTATTACTTGTTACTTCTTTA
>NZ_WJFC01000249.1 GCF_009725235.1 Scytonema sp. UIC 10036 | reverse complement strand
AAGGGGGACAGGGGGGACAAGGTAGACAAGGGGGAATCTTCTTCCTTGTCTACCCCCTCTTCCTTGTCTTCCTTGTCTTCCTTGTCTCCCTCCTTTCCCCATCCTCTTAAAACTTGGTTCCGAATTTATGCTGTTGCAATTGGTACGTTTGTTTCGGGCTTGGTTTGGTTACCAGTATTTTTACAGAATAGCTATGGTAATAAATTAACAGAGTGGATTCAAAGCCCTCAGCATGGAATGGCTTGGATAAATCCCATATTTCAATCTCTGGCTGCATGGATTACGATGATTTGCTTGTTACCTGTGGAAGCAGCAAATGTCGTCGTAATAATTATCTCCGGGCTGCTCATGCTGATTTTCTTTGTTTGGGTTGTACCAATCTTGCTTGATGGTTATAAGGTTCAACTCAAACAACGACAAACCTCTCTGATGACGCAGGTTTTTACAGTGTTCGTTGTGGGTGCGATCGCTTTATTTTTCATAATTACCTATTTTTTTGGTATTGATTTAACACGAGGTGCTCGTTATAACTTTGTCTACTTTCCGGCGGTGATAATTTTACTTGGAGCAAGTCTTGCAGTGTGTTGGCGTACCCAAGAAAAAGTGAGATGGGGAGTCAGTGGGAAACAAGCCGTAGCGATCGTTTTAGTGATGGGATTGGTAAGCGCTATGACTGTCACTTGCAATCTCGGTTACCAAAAGTACTATCGCCCAGATTTATTTGTACAAATTATCCAACAAACCTCTCGCGTACCCGTCTTAATTGCGACTACTCAAAAAACTCACGTACACATTGGAGAAATGATGGGGGTAGCAAGGGAGTTTAAGATTCAAAGTTTAGAATTAACTAATCCACAGTTTTTGCTAGCACATCAAGATGAAGATCCAAAAAGCTCTACCAATGCTTTACAAAATACTTTAAAGGTACTATCGCGTCCCTTTGATTTATGGGTAGTGAATTTTTATGCACCTCTACCAGAAGAAGTCAAAAATTGTGCTTTCCATAGTCCCTCTTTACCAGCAATCAATGGCTATGAATACAAACTGTATCACTGTAAGTAGATAGTGGTTAGTTGTTAGTGGTTGGTAGGGGCGCTCTTGCGCCGCGCCCGTACAGTTGTTAGTAGATATTAACAACCAACAACTAACAACCAACAACTAACAACTAACAACCAACAACAAACAACCAACAACTAACAACTAACAACCAACAACTAACAACTAACAACCAACAACCAACAACTAACAACCAACAACCAACAACTAACCAAATAACATGAGACTTTTACTAGTAGAAGATGAACCAGATTTAGGTGCGGCGATGAAGCGAGTTCTCAACCAGGAAAAGTATGTTGTAGACTGGGTTATGGATGGTTCTGAAGCATGGGATTATCTCGAACGCGGTTGGACGCAATATACTCTCGCTATCTTTGACTGGTTGCTTCCTGGATTGTCGGGCGTTGACTTGTGCAAGCGGTTGCGGGCTAAAAAGAATTCTTTACCTGTTTTGATGCTAACTGCTAAAGACAGTATGGAAGACAAGGTTACCGGGCTGGATGCAGGTGCAGATGATTATTTAGTAAAGCCCTTTGGTATGGCAGAATTGTTAGCAAGATTGCGGGCTTTGCAGCGGCGTTCTCCTCAGTTTCAACCCCAAAAATTACAAGTTGCCAATCTAACTTTAGATTATGGAAATCACACTGTTTACCGTTTGACATCAGATGGCAACAAAAAAGAAATTCTTTTAACAAATAAAGAATTTCAACTCTTAGAATATTTTATGAAGCATCCCAACCAAATCGTAACGACTGACCAAATTCGCAATCAGCTTTGGGAGGTGAATGCAGATACTATAAGTAATGTTGTTGCAGCACAAATGCGTCTGCTGAGACGACAATTAGCACAAGTCGATAGTACCCATATCATTGAAACGGTTCATGGTAAGGGTTACCGTCTCAATACAACTGATGAATCAACATAAGCTTTTTACTCAAACTCGTTTGCGGCTGGCTGGGTGGTATGCTGTAGTCATGGGCTTTATACTGAGTTTGTGCGGTTTGGGGGTATACGAAGCGATCGTTCACGCTCACTGGCAAACTTTAGATAGGGAATTGGAAGCTGTTGCTGGAACTTTGCACGATAGTATTGAAAATGAGTTGAAGCAACCAGAACGTCTCGAACCATCCGCCCGACAGCTTTTGCCAGAACGAGAAGCGAAACGCCACATTCTAGGTGCGGTTCACCACGGGAATTACTATGTCCGGTTGTTAGATCGTGCCGGACGGGTTGTTGCTACAGCTGGTTTTGAGCCTAAAGGGTTACCCGTAACGCCTGGTGAGATCGCTTGGCAAAATCTCAAAGATGCAAGCGGAAATCGCTATCATCAGATTTCTCTAGAGCTGCACACCAGGGATCATCAGATTTGGGGACATATGCAAATGGGGCGCAGTCTTCAAGATGTGGATCGCTACTTGGCTAATGTAAGGTTAGCTTTATTCTTGGGATTGCCAGTGGCGATGATTTTGGTAGGTGGTGCAAGCTGGTGGTTATCTGGATTGGCAATGCTACCAATATACAAATCTTACAGGCAAGTAGAACAATTTACGGCAGATGCAGCTCACGAGTTGCGAACACCTTTGGCTGCGGCACAAGCAACGGTAGAGTCTGCTCTTTTGATGAGTTATTTGGATGACAAAGAAGCACGGGATATATTAACAACTATACAGCGTCAGAACCAGCGTTTAACGACTTTGGTGACCGATCTGCTTCTGCTAGCTCGTATGGATAGACAAGTTGTGTCGGTAAAACAAGAGCGTTGTTGTCTGAATGATATTGTGAACGATTTAGTTGAGGAGTTGGCAGCATTGGCGATCGCATATAAAGTCGATTTGAAGTCAGAAGTCCGAAAAAAGCAACCTTTATATGCACTCGGTCATGAAGACCAAATTTATCGTTTGATTTCTAATTTGATTGTGAATGGCATTCAGTACACGCCAATTGGCGGTCAGGTTAAGGTTATTTTGGATAGCGATCGCTATCATGCCATAATTCAAGTTCAAGATAGTGGAATAGGTATTGCACCTCACGAACAAAAAAGAATTTTTGACCGTTTCTATCGAGTGAATAGCGATCGCTCCCGCAGCACGGGTGGCTCTGGATTGGGGTTAGCGATCGCCCGTGCGATCGTGCAAGCACACAAAGGTAGCTTGAGCGTGCAAAGCGAGTTGGGTAAAGGCAGCACTTTTACGATTTTATTACCTTTAATTTAACTCGAATTAAAAACTACAATTTTAAATCATCAGGAGACAAGGTTTGTTTGTAGATTTTTGAAATTATTTCGGCGATTGATATTCGTGCTGATTTTTTAGATTTGAGAATTTTTTTTGCTATTTCAATTGCTTGACTGTAACTGGGTACAGATTTGATAACAAAATCAGAACTTCGTCCGCAAGCAAAGCCCGCCCCCCCATCTGTCTGAGGACTTTTCTCGCTGTTTCAATTTGATACCAATGCTTGTCAATAGCTGTGAGAGTCGGTAGCGAGACAAGCTGGTCATAATCTGCCATTACGGACAAGTTAAACAAGTCCAAACGGGCAAAATAATAGTCATTAGAGTAAATTTGCCCCTCTTTTAGGGCGCTCATCGCTTCTGAGTGGTTAAATTTGAAGGTGTAAAAGTTGTCCATGGGGCTGAGAATTGAGTTAGAGCTAGACTTGTATAGTTGTTAGGATGGAAAATGACAGTAACACAAAAACCACAACGTTTTGGAAACCATCTGATTGTTGGTATTTCCGGAACTACGCTCAATGATGATAATTTTAATAGTGTAAGAAGATGACGCAGATTCAGATTGCTTTACCAGATGATATCGCTCATTCCCTAGAAAGCAAATGGGGTAACCTAGAACGGAAGTTGCTGGAAATACTTGTGATAGAAGCTTATATAGACGGTTCCATTAGTGTGGGGAAGGTGCGAGAGTTACTCGGAATGTCTACCCGCTTGGAAGTTGACGCATTTCTCAAAGCAAAACTTGTTGATTTACAATATGATGAATCTGATTACAGGCGCGATCGCCAAACTCATGAGCAACTACGACAAGAAGGGAAGTTGAACTATTAATGATTGTAGTGTCAGATACATCACCTATTTGTTATCTTTTACCAGCTAAAAATTAAATTTACATACCTTAATTAAATCGCGTCTTTGTAGGATGGGCGTTCTGACCCATCCTCACATATAAAGTTGTTAGGAGGGAAAATGCTAGGAACACAAACACCACAATGTTTTGGAAATCATCTGATTGTTGGTATTTCCGGAACTACACTCAATGATGACGATAAACGTATACTGAATGAGTTAAAACCGATTGGAGTTATTTTCTTTCAAAAAAACTTCCGTTACGATGCTCCCTATGAAGTTTGGTTGCAAAGCTTTAGTGAGTTGATAGACCAAATAAAGCTGTACAGCGATCGCGATTCGATGTTCCTCACTCTAGATCATGAAGGTGGTCGAGTCCATCGCACGCCACCACCTCTAACCCGATTTCCTCATGCCTTACTTTACAAATCTAAATCTCGTGAAATCGCAGCAGCCACAGGAATAGAACTGAAATCTTTGGGTATTAATGTCTCTTGGTCTCCTGTCGCTGATATTTTCTCCAATCCTAACAACCCAATTATTGGACCTCGCGCTTTTGGAGAAACTCCGCAAATTGCCGCACAAGGTGTTATTGACTACTACCTTGGTTTGAAAGACTCAGGAATCATTGGATGTGCCAAACATTTCCCAGGTCATGGAGACACCAGCACTGATTCTCACTTAGAGTTACCCACCCTTGATTTATCTGTAGAGGAACTGCGAAATCGCGAACTTATCACCTTTAAAGCACTGATTGAAAAGCAAGTTCCCATCATGATGACTGCTCATATCTTGTTTTCCAAAATAGATCCAAATGTCCCTGCTACGCTATCAAAACCTATCTTGCACAGCATTCTTCGAGAAGAACTGGGTTTTGAGGGGGTAGTTGTGTCTGACGATTTGGACATGAAAGCTGTTTCAGATATGTATACTCAAAATGGAACGGTGGCACAAACTTTTCATGCTGGCTGCGATCTATTTATTGTATCTCGCAACCTTCCTTCCTCATCCTCAGAACGAATCCACAAGATTGCTGGAGATTTTTCAGACTCTCTTGAGAGTGGTAGTCTGTCTGAATCGGTAGTTGAAGCATCTCGAGTGAGAATTGAGAAACTACTAGCTGCAACTCCACAATACAAACCCTATTGTCTCGATCGCAATACACTTTTACAACACTCTGAACTTGCGATCGCTTGCTCGTTCCAATCCAATTGAGAATGCAAAACACTTATTAAACAACAAATAAAACAGCTATCGTGGGTTTGGATCGTGAAAAGTTGCGCTGTTGTTAATGCTGTTTTGTAATAGCGCAAATCCATCTCAACACCAAGCTCTTGATAGCTACCAAACCCAGCAGCAATATCTGGATTACGTATATTGAAAAATACACCGTAACCCATGATTTGCTTGTCACACTTAAACTTAATTACTGTACGTTCGCTTATTTCGAGAGCCAGAGGGGAATTAAAGCCTTGATGCAAAAGGAAAAAGGAGATTTTTAAGTAAGCCGTTATTTGTCAGTCAAATTTATGACCATCACAGAAGGCTTCCAGAGGCGGTCAATTGGGCATAGGGATAGCATCAATCATAAAAATGGCCAAAAGCTCAGTGGGAGACAAAAATCCCTGAATCGATTGCATCGCCACCGATTATAAGCCCTGTAAAGCTTAAATAAAGCTTGCTCTTTAAAAATGAGCGAACGTACAGTAATTACTCCCGAATATTTTTTCTTTAAAGTCTAAAATAGTGTATTAATAATCACGTAAAAGCTTAATAATTATATCTTCCTATTGGTCATATAACATTTCCTGCCAATAAGTAAAAATTAGAGATTAAGGTTTGTAATCTAAATTGTTGTCTACCCTGCACCTGCTATGATTGCCCCGTAAGTCTTGTTGCAGGGTTTTTTTCTCTGTTTAATATACTAAACACTGTATTATTGCTAACACAAAAAGTTAATAATATATCTGTCTGATGGTTTGGAGAAAAAGCTTCAAATAATGCAAAGAAGTATTATGCAAAGCTAGCAAAGTATCACAAACGCATAGCTGACAAACGCATTGATTTTTTGCACAAAACAACTACGGGCATTTGTCAAAAGTACGCTCACACTAAAATTGAAGATTTGAATGTGAGTGGAATGATTGCTAACTCTAAACTGTCGGCAGCAGTTAGTGATGTTGGCTTTTATGAGTTTCGCAGACAAATGGAGTATAAAGCTCGTCGAGCGAACCTTGGGCTGGCTGACTTGGTGTCGAAGGTTGAACAAAGACTACGAGCTACTGCCTGAAACCGCAGAGACGTTTGTTTACATTGCCATGATTCGCATCATGGTGAGGCGATTAGCATAAAATCTTACCCTCCATAACTTTTCAAACATCCTCTTAGGATGTCTGGTTAACAGTGTACTGGCTCTTGGTTTGAAAGGCGATATTGCAGGTGGCAAAGGCAGTCAAATGCGTTTAGTTGCTGGTTACTTCATGGCTTTTTGAGAGACTGTTTGTAATTTTTTACAAACTACACTTGCTTTTGCTATAAAACTATGCAAAATTATTAGAAACAAATTACGGTAACCTTATCAAATAACCGTAGATTGCAAGCTTAATAACATAGCAACTGACATAGAGTATACACGGTCTAATTATTGGAGGTCTTTGTTGAAATGGATTTTGAAACCCGTGGAATGCATTTAAAACTGGAAAGACTAAAGAAGTCCTTTGGAACCAAAACAGTCTTAAGAGGCTTGGATTTGGATATCATGCCAGGAGAGTTTGTAGCCATTGTAGGTCGCAGTGGGTGTGGAAAGAGTACAATGCTACGCCTAATTGCAGGGCTAGATGCTCCAACTACAGGGAGAGTGTATTTAGATGGGAATCAATCGCACGGTCGCCTCAATTCAAAAGTGCGAATGATGTTTCAGGATGCGCGTCTTTTGCCTTGGCAACGGGTGCTGGCAAATGTGGAAGTGGGTTTGTTTAATTCTAAATCTAAAGTGTATGCAAAGCAGACCGCCTTGCACGTTCTTCGATGTGTAGGACTTGAAGATCGCGCTCATGAATGGCCTGCGGTACTTTCCGGGGGACAGCGCCAACGGGTAGCTTTGGCAAGAGCGTTAGCTGGAAAGCCCTCGTTATTGCTTCTAGATGAACCTCTTGGAGCCTTAGATGCTCTAACTCGTATCGAAATGCAGCAATTGCTAGAGGATTTGTGGCAAGAACAGAAATTTACTACCATCTTGATTACCCACGATGTCGAAGAAGCAGTAGTTTTGGCAGATCGAGTGGTGTTAATTGAAGATGGGGCGATCGCAATGGATCAAAGAATTGCCCTTCCTCGTCCCAGAGCAAGAGGAAACCCAGTTTTTGCTCAGACTGTAGAACACATTCTGCAACGTGTCATGAACAAGCAGGAACAGAAAAGCGATCGCGAGCTAGTAGAAGTGATTCATTAGCTTCACAAGACCGAGAGAGAAAGAGTGATACCCGATGCCTAATAACCAGTCATTATAATAAGAGAGGAATTGGTGAATGGTTCAACTCCTAGACACTAAAGAGCTTCAAAAAGCCCAAGATTGGATTGCAATTGCTTCTTCTTTATCTCAGGAACTTGCTAAAACAGCAGTTGAGCGAGATACCCGAGCGGGAACTCCAGATATAGAAGTGCAGCGACTGCGTGAAACTGGTTTATTGCCCCTGATAGTTCCAAAAGAATATGGTGGTATTGGGGCTACTTGGGTAGAAGCTTTGAAAATAGTCCAAGAACTTTCTAAGGCTGATGGATCTATTGGACAGCTGTATGGTAACCATCTAAATCTCACAGCTTTAAGTCATGTTGCTGGTACGCCCGAACAAAAAGACAGGTATTATCGGGAAACTGTACAAAAGAATTTATTTTGGGCTAATGCTATCAACACGCGTGACACTCGGCTAAAAATTAGTCCGGATGGCGAGCATTTTCGTGTTGATGGTGTGAAAAGTTTTGGCACTGGAGTTGGGATCTCTGATTTGCGAGTGTTTGCTGCTGTTCAAGATGGTGTTGAAGTGCCCCTCACTTTTGTGATTCCTAAAGATAGAGAAGGCTTAGAGTCTCTTCAAGATTGGGATAACTTTGGACAGAGGCGAACAGATAGCGCTACTTTTACATTTCATAATGTTTTGGTCTACAACAATGAAGTTTTGGGATATCCTACTCCTCCTGACAATGCTTTTGCTACATTTTTGGGAATCATCGCTCAATTAACAAAAACCTATGTATATCTTGGTATAACTGAAGGAGCTTTTACAGCAGCAAAACACTATACATCAACTCAGACAAAGCCTTGGATTACTTCAGGGGTAGAGAGTGCGACATTAGATCCTTATATTTTGCACAACTACGGTGAATTTTGGACAAAACTTCAAGCTGCCACTACCTTAGCCGATCGCGTTGCTTTACAAGTCCAGCAAGCCTGGGATAAAGGAGTTGAGTTAACGAATCAGGAACGGGGGGAAGTTGCGATCGCAGTTTTTTCTGCCAAAGCCTTTGCGACTACAGTAGGGCTAGAGATAGTAACTAATATCTTTAACGTTACGGGTACTCGGTCTACTGCCAATCAATACGGCTTTGACCGTTATTGGCGGGATTTGCGTACCTTTACCCTTCACGATCCAGTAGATTACAAGTTTCGCGATATAGGAAATTGGGTACTAAATAATGAGTTACCAGTCATTACTCAATACAGTTAACAGTGACCAGTAATCAGTGAGCAGTGACCAAGCCATAACTTTTTCCTTTGCTCTTCCAACAAAGGGTGGCTTAAAACCACCCTTTTTCCTACATTTTAATTTTCTTTAACTGAATCATGGTAGCCTCCTCTAGTTTTTTAGAATTGCAAAAACTTTCTAACAAAAAGTCACAATTGACTAAGAACCAAGTTGTACTTAGCCCAATAGACGATCTGTCCGAAAAGACAGAAATAGAAGAAATAGAAGACACTTCTTCCTACGCTCGCATTGATAATACAAACTCAATGTACCAGGTAGGGTTAGGTAATCTCACTCTTTTCTTGTTTGACAATAATCCCAAGTCTTTACAAAACAAATTGTCAAAAGAGTTAGCGAGCTTTTCTATCGATAAGAAGGAAGATTGTGGAATGAATTTCATCTTTAGCATCTCACTTTTAGTGATGCTAGGCTGTTTCATTGCACCTCTTGCAATACCAGGATTGAGCGAACAAAGTCAATCCTTAAGAAAGTCAGATATAGTCATTAGTCATTAACTCGATTTTTATGTATTTAAAATTATTTATAGAAAAAAAAATGAAGTAATCGAGTGAAAAGCTACGTACTTATGAATGTCAAAGTTAGGAATTATTAATGACCCAGTAATTTTGCCCGATTGTTTTGAAGCCCTTATATTGAGATTGAGTTCAGTATGCAAAATTTGAAAAAAAAGTTTAGCTCCCGGCGCACTTCGCGAGTCACCCGTCGTTCCCTACTTTTTGGATTTGGTTATAGCCTATTACTCTCTACAACTTTGTTAGGTTGTAGCTCGCAACCACCAACAACAACTCAACAACAAGTATCAGCAACCAATACCAGCGCTCAGAAAGTTACTGAGAGTAGCAGCAGTAAAGTCATACGTATTGTTCGTTCAAAACAACTTACGCCTTTAGCAGTTTTAGAAAAGCAAGGTAGTTTAGAAAAAAGATTGGAACCTGAAGGCGTCAAAGTCGTATGGTCAGAGTTTGCAGCAGGACCGCAACAACTAGAAGCCCTCAACGCAGGTTCTCTTGATATTGCTTCGACTGCTGAATCACCTCCAGTTTTTGCTCAAGCAGCAGGAACACCGCTTGTCTATCTCGCGACAACTCCTTTTAATGGTAGAACAGTTTCGCTACTAGTTCCTACTAATTCTCCTGCGAAAAAAATTGCCGATTTAAAGGGAAAAAAAATAGCCTTTCAAAAAGCATCCATTGGTCACTATCTCTTAGTAAAAGCACTGGAAAAAGACGGTTTAAAACTGAGCGATGTCGTATCTACCTATTTGCCACCACCTGATGCTAATGTGGCATTTAGTCAGGGAAAAGTAGATGGTTGGTTTATTTGGGAACCATTTGTCACAAGAACTGAACAGAAGAAAATAGGTCGCGAGTTATTACACGGTGGTGAGTTAAGGGATACGGGTAACTTCTACTCCACATCACGTAAGTTTTACCAAGAAAACCCAGAACTTATCAAAATATTTTTTGAAGAACTGCAAAAAGCAGAAGTCTGGTCTAAAAGCAATCGTAAAGAAATGGCACAACTTCTTGCTCCAGTGACTCAACTAGATGTTCCGACACTAGAGAAAATGCACGGAAAATATGAATGGGGGTTAAAACCAATTACCGAACAAGTTATCAACAAGCAACAAGAGGTTGCAGATATGTGGTACAGTCAGGGCTTGATACCTAAAAAAGTCAATGTAAGAGATGGCTTTCTCAGTCCTGACGAATACGCTAAAATCACTCCTCAAGAAGTTTTAGCAAGACAGTAAAGAGTTATGAGTTGACAGATCGTCAAAATAGGGAAATATATCATGCCTGCATTGACATTAACAGAATTTAAAATCACTCCCCTAGATGCTCCTTTAGGTGCTGTAGTCACTGGATTAGATGCTAGTAAACCTGTTGTACCAGAGGTGATATTACAACTCAAACAAGCGTTGCGCGATCGCCATATTCTGATTTTTAAAAATCAGAACCTTACTGATGACGAACTCTTAAATTTTGCTTTTTATTTTGGTTCTCTGTTCATCCCACCAGACGACATTCCAGTACTGGCTTCTGAGCCTGGGGTTACTCCAGTTGTCATTCCCATTTCTAATGTAGATGGTGGATACACTGGTACTGGCGAACTTGCTTTCCATTCAGATCATCATTGGACTCCTTATCCTTCAAGTGGGTCATTGCTCCACGCTCTTGAAGTCCCTCCTGAAGGTGGAGATACTTACTGGTTAAATCTCAATTTGGCTTATGAAGAGTTAGATGAAGCAACAAAGCAACGAATTGCTAAGTTACAGTTGATTACATACAACCCGTTCTTAAGAGACCGCGATCGACCAAAATCAAAGTACCGTTTTGATAAGAGTATCCCCCTCATTAGCCCTGTTTTTCCCCATCCTTTAGTTAGAACTCACCCTGAATCTGGAAGAAAAATCCTTTACCTAGGCTATACCACAGAGGTTGAAATTGTGGGCTTAGATCCACAAGAAGGGTCAGAACTGATTGAACAATTGAGACAACATCTCAATCAGCCCCAGTTTTACTACAAACATAAATGGTCTGTAGGCGACATTGTTTATTGGGATAACCAAGCTACGTTACATTACCGTCAAGCATTCGATCCAAGCTATCGACGTGTCATGAAGCGAGTCAGTCTTGCTGGTAGTCGTCCTTTTTAAGGTAGGAATACAATGATTGCCAAATTTGTTCAGTACAAGTTGGACTTACCCCCCTTAATCCCCCCTTATAAAGGGGGGAAATTGAATTTCCAGTTCCCTCCCCTTTACAAGGGGAGGGCTAGGGTGGGGTAAAACTAACACTAGAACTTCGATCTATTAACTATTTCAAACTTGTGTGTACACCATAGCCTTCAATAAGAGAGCTATGTGTAACCCCTAACAAAACTAAACGAAAGTGAGGAGATCGGCAAAAATTATGGATGAGCAGTTTTTACAACAACGACGCAAATTTTTAAAAAACTTCACACAATACTCTTTATTAGGATTATCTAGTTTTTCAGTTACCCTTATTGGGGATTTTCTAGAGAAAGCGCAAGCCCAAACAAAACCTTCTGGATTTAAAACAAATGTAGTCCGAATGGGCTATCAAACTTCTGGGGATATTGTTAGGCTCAAAGGAGTTTTAGAACCACGTCTTCAAGCTTTAGGAGTTGCTGTAGACTGGGCACCATTTCCAGCAAGTTCTACCTTGTCTACCCCCTCTCCCTTGTCTCCCCAATCCCCAATCTCTAAATCTAGAAGTAAACAGGGGAAGGATAACATAATGGTAGATGTTTTTTGGTACTTACCAACTCAAGGGGATGAACGCTACTTAGGTACAAAAATTGGTAGAAGGGACGCGACGTATCCTTATATGTCTCAAATCGCTCAAGCTGTCGATCAACTCGGTTATGGAGGGATGTTGATTGGAACGGGACAAAAACAAGATACTTGGATTGTTGCTGCTTCTTTAATTCCTGTTACGCAACGTTTGCGGTTTCTCGTAGCTTTTCGTCCATCTATTATGTCACCCTCCTTATCTGCAAGGATGGCGGCTACTTTTGACCAAATTTCTCAGGGGAGAATTATCCTGAATGTGGTGACTGGTGGTAATGCAGAAGAATTGGCTAAGGATGGGGTGTTTTTATCTCATGATGAGCGTTATGAATTGACTGATGAATTTTTGACTGTTTGGCGATCGCTCATGCATGGAGAAACGGTACACTTTAGTGGTCGTCATTTGAAGATTGAAGGAGCAAAACTTCAATTTCCTCCCGTACAAAAACCTCATCCAACTTTATATTTTGGTGGTTCTTCAGATGCAGCAATTGAAGTAGCAGCAAAACATATTGACGTGTATTTAACTTGGGGTGAACCACCACAACAAGTTGCTGAAAAAATAGCTAAGGTGCGGCGATTAGCAGCAGGAAATGGCAGAACTGTAAGGTTCGGTATTCGTTTACACGTTATTGTTAGAGAAACAACCCAACAAGCTTGGGATGCTGCTAACGATTTAATTAAATATTTGGATGGCAAAACTATAACTACAGCCCAAGAAAAGTTTGTGCGATCGCAATCCGAAGGTCAACGCCGCATGGTAGAACTCCACAAAGGCAATCGCGAGCAACTGGAAATTAGCCCCAATTTATGGTCGGGTATTGGCTTAGTACGTGGGGGTGCAGGGACTGCTTTAGTAGGAAATCCTGACACAGTTGCTGCACGAATGCTGGAATACACTGACTTAGGAATTGATACCTTTGTGTTATCCGGGTATCCTTCTTTAGAAGAAGCTTATCGAGTTGCTGAATTAGTATTTCCACGCCTACCTTTAAGCTCTCTTCCCACTGTCATATCGCAATCTGAATTCGATCCTGACAACGAATTCGCCTCCGCATCTAATTTATTGCAACCACAACCAACAGCTTCCTAGAGGTAACCATGACACTCGCACTCAGATTAAAATCCGATTTTTGGAAAAACCGACACATTCAATCCATCATTCCTTGGGGCGTACCTATACTCATACTAGTCGTTTGGCAATTTTTATCCACAATAGGAGTCATCCCTGCTAGAATTTTACCCGCTCCTTTAGGTGTAGTCGGTGCTGCTATTCAACTTGCTAAAAGTGGCGAACTGTTCAGAAATATTAGTATTAGCGCACTTCGAGCTATATCAGGCTTCATAGTTGGTGGAGGTATTGGGTTTTCTTTGGGCTTGCTTAATGGTATCTCCCCTATTGCAGAAAAGTTATTAGACACTTCGCTTCAGATGCTCCGCAACATTCCCAATTTGGCTTTAATTCCCTTGGTGATTTTATGGTTTGGGATTGGGGATGAAGCCAGACTATTTCTCGTATCTTTGGGTGTCATGTTTCCCATTTACTTGAACACATTTCACGGGATTCGTAGCGTTGACCCAGGTTTAATTGAAATGGGTAGAGTGTACGGTCTAAATCCTTGGGCTTTGTTCTGGCGAATTATTCTTCCTGGGGCAATGTCTTCAATCCTAGTTGGTGTACGCTTTTCACTCGGAATCATGTGGCTGACTCTGATTGTAGCTGAGACAATTGCAGCTGATTCTGGGATTGGTTACATGGCAATGAATGCCAGAGAATTTATGCAAACAGACGTGGTAGTACTCAGTATCTTGTTATACGCCCTCTTTGGTAAGTTAGCAGATGTGGTTGCTAGATCGTTAGAAAGATATTGGTTGCAATGGCATCCCAACTATCAAAATGTTTAGGCACAAACATTGCCGAGCGATAATTTATCCCCCTTCCCTGTAGAGACTAGCCATGCTAGTCTTGTTGTATTTGCTACAATTAGCAAGTTGAGGAGAACCTGATGATGAATAGCACGATTATGGAGAATTAGTTCATAATTGTTTTAATGCTTTCAGGTTGCTACAGTGTCTGACTCTTTGCCATTGCGCGATCGCTACTTCGCTTTAATCGACGAAATTGTCCAAAGCACCCTTAAGGGCAAGATTAGCTCTCAAGAGCAAGTGTATCAAATGTTGCTCAAGGGTGTGACTGCGGGAACAGGAGAAGTTTTTGAGTTGGTTTTGAGCGATCGCCTCAACTCCACCCAGCAACAAGTGGATACGGAAAAGGACGAACTCAAGCAAGCTAAGGCAACCCGCAGTCTCAGGGCAATGAAGACTATTCAGAGTCAATGGCAACGCGCCGAGCAGCAAAACAAAGTCGCAGAGGCTATTACTTCTGCAGTCAGAGAAATTACTTTGGCTGATTCAAGTGAGCGTTTAGCCGCATTCTTAAGAGCAAGCGATCCCAATCGGAAAAATCCCCTCACCTTACAGCAAATCCAACAAGTCTCAAAATCCCTACAGCAATTTGCTCAAGCCAATCCTGATTTTCAGCAAATTTCAGAAGGCATTACCCGTGGTGTTACATCTTGGCAACGGCTACAGGATCATTTGATTAGCTGGATGTACGAACAAAGCCGAGGAACACTGGGATTTGGAGGTGTACCCGGAGAAAAAGGTCCTTGGGCAACTTGGGCAAAGCAGGTAAACAGTCAAATACCCCAAGCACTGTTTCGTACCTTAGCTATGGAACAATCTGCTATTGATTTTGCCCAACAAAGAAGTGGTATGAGCCTCAGTGATTGGGTAGAAATTGCAGTGATTTTGCAATCCCTACAAAGAGGGTTAGTAAATTGGTTTGACCAACAACCCTACAATGTAAAAGCTGGATCGAATTTGTCAATTTCAACTTACTTAACTTTTGCGGTCATTTGGAGTTTACTCGCAAACGGTTTTAGTAATACTGCGCCCTTGTATAGCGCGGCTTGTCATCAAGTTATGCTCCAGATTTTACGAACCTTTGCACAACGCCCGTATTTTCCCCTATATGGAGGAATTTTTGCTTCCTTCTCTGGTAGCTATTTACGGGATGCCTTAGATTATTTGAATGAACCACTGCAACAAACAGAAGGAACTCAAGAAAAAGCCAGAATTTTGACACTTTTAGGTTATTCTCAGCGTGCAATGGGGCAGTATCGGCGTTCCTCAGAGTTTCACACTGCTGCACTGGAAATAGCTCGCAATGCAGGCGATCGCGCTTGTGAAATCGCCAATTTCAATCACCTCAGCCGCACTTGTGTTGCAGAAAAAATGTATGCAGAGGCAATTAATTACAGCCAACGGGCATTAATACTGAGCCGTCAGACAGGCGATCGTACAGGGGAAGCAAATGCTCTGGTGAATTTAGGTTATAGCGAAGTCATGCAAGCACAGCAGACAGAACAAACAGAACCAGAAACCTATGAAATGGCGATTAACTATTTGCAACAAGGCTTAGCATTATCAGAGAGATTGGGCGATTTACAAAGTAAAGCTTTGTGTTTCAGCAGTTTAGGTATTGCTTACTTAGTCATTGGACAACCACAAGCAGCAATTAAACATTTAGAAGACGGCTTGCAAACAGCACAAATCTCTGGTGATTTATACCTTCAAGGTTTAAATTTAGCTAATTTAGCAGAAGCTTACTATCAACTGCAAAATCAAGAAAAAGCAGTTTATACTGGTGTTCTGGGAATGTATTTGTTAAATCAAATTGCCTCAAATGAGTGGCGAAAAACAGCAGGTTTACTCACAATTTTGCAAGGACAGGTAGGGGCAGAAGCATTCAGTCAGATACTACAGCAAAATCGTTCTAAAATTATTTCTGTCATTGGAGTAGATGGTTACGATTACATTCCACAATTGTTAGATGAATACAGGCAAAGTATGTAATTGTTCAGTGACCAGTGACCAGTAACCAGTGGCTAGTAGGGTGGGCATTGCCAACCAAAAATATTAAACTCAACGGTTATTGCTAACAATGCTCCATATCTACAGGTTTGACTTGGGCATCACTAGTTGGCAAAGTGGATAGAGTTTTTGGTTGGTAAAATTATACTAGTGCAATGGAAGCCATAAGTATTTATTTCAAAAATGCAGATGAATACAACATAACAGTAGTTGTGTCGTCTCTTGTCCTGGCCGAAAATTTTGATGCTGTGTTTGCGTCTTCTGTAATAATTTAAGCGCCGATATCCTTCAATAGTAAGATTTTGAAAAGAACTCATAATGTATATCTTTTTGCAACCGTTATAAATATTTCAACTTAAAAAAACCTAAAATGTTTGTAGTTGCCCTATCTTCGCTGTTCGCGTATAACAATCCTGCGGCAACGCGTAATATGCCAATGCAGGAGGCATAGCGCGGCGTTAGTCATAGTGCAACCACGAGCCTAAAAGTATCTTACAGTTAATTTGTTTGAGCTACTGGGTAGCTATTACTTTTTACCATCTACACTTTCTTATTACTGCTTGCTTTAATGCCATAGATTAGTTTAGCAGTAGAAGCAGATTCTTAATTGAGGGTAAAAATGCATTTAGAGACAGAAAGAATTTTTAGAGGTTTAAAAAGTTTCAATGCCGATCTTCCTAACGAGCAAAAGGTCTGGAACCATCCTTCATGTAGTTATTACTGAGATAGCTAGAGGGACTTATTGATATCTTTAAGCTTACAAAGTAGTGCTAACGATTGCTATCTTTGTAGAAATGATTTACACATTAGTTAGAGCAATTAGAGCTTATCAACTGACTGATTGATTTTAACTAGCTTGTAAGAAAGATGTTTTGCCACCATACGAACCAATACTGCTCGGATAAAAATTTTTGTAGGTTGGGTAAACCCGTGTGTGAAACCCAACAAATGCTCGTAAATGTTGGGTTTCGTTCCTCAACCCAACCTACACATTTTCGTGTTTTTAGGCTTAACCGAGTAGTATTGCCATACGCTACGCACAACATCTAGACAAAACCGATTAACTAGAGTATTTTAATAAGTACAAATGTTCTAAAACACTGGGGGCATGAGTGAGGCACAACTCATGTCTTGTCTAACGACTCTGACTGCATACTATGGAAATCAATAACTAGGGTAGGGCGCGATCGATGACGAATTCTCGGCAAAATGGAGCTGACAATGCCATCAGTGACGGTGAAAAAAAATTACATATCGCTCTTGTAGAGCAACTGGATTTGATGCTTCGCGCCCGCTATCCCCTACTGTACATTATTGCAGTGGAAGAGGAACCTGTTGAGGAAGCTTTGTTACAAGTCGCTTCACGTTCTCAACCCGCTCGTCAACTGTTGTTTTGGGACGTTGTACGTGGTTGGGGGGACAATGCTACAGATAAAGGTTCAGTGATGGCAGCACTTTCACGAATCGCCAAAACTGACGATAAGCAATCTGTCATCTTTGTACTGCGCGATTTGCACCCGTTTATCAAAAGCCCTACTAGTGAAAGAAATGCCCCTATTATGCGCGAGTTACGAAACTTGGCACGGGAGTTAAAGCGATCGCGCAACACTTTAATATTACTTAGCAACACTCTAGAACTTCCCACTGAGTTACAAGAAGAAGTGACAGTGGTTGATTTTCCCTTACCTGACACCTCAGAAATTGATTATCTCATCCAGAAGTTAGTCGTACCAGAAAAACTCAAGGTGACTGGTTTGGCGAGAGAACAACTAGTCAAAGCCTGTCAAGGTTTAAGTCGCACGCGGATTCAGAGAGTTTTAGCAAAAGCTCTAGCAGCAAAACAGCAGGTGAATGAGTCTGATATTGGTGGTGTTTTGGAAGAAAAAAAGCGAACGATCCGCCAGACAGGAATTTTGGAGTTTTTCACACCACAAGAATCTCTCAAGCGAGTAGGTGGATTGGATCAACTCAAGCAGTGGGTGCAGTTACGACAAGATACTTTTACGGAAGAAGCAAGACGCTATGGAATACCGAACCCTAAAGGTATTTTACTTGTAGGAATTCAAGGGACGGGTAAGTCCTTATCAGCCAAAACCATTGCCCATGAATGGCGATTACCCCTCTTACGTTTGGATTCTGGACGTTTATTTGGCGGAATTGTGGGGGAAAGTGAAAGCCGAGTGCGGCAAATGATTCAGGTAACAGAAGCAATGGCTCCTTGCGTGCTATGGATTGATGAAATTGATAAAGCATTTGGCAACATTACGAGTGGAATTGATGGAGATTCCGGAACTTCTCGGCGCGTATTCGGCAATTTGATCACTTGGATGCAGGAAAAGACTTGCCCCGTGTTCATTGTGGCAACAGCTAACAACGTGCAAATTTTACCTGCAGAGTTACTGCGAAAAGGGCGATTTGATGAAATTTTCTTTTTGAATTTACCAACAGAAGTAGAACGCCAAGATATTTTTAAAGTTCATTTGCAACGGCTGCGTCCAAACCGTCTGAGAGAATTTAATTTGTCTTTATTAGCCAAACAGACAAATAATTTCAGTGGTGCAGAGATTGAACAGGTAATTGTAGACGCCATGCACATAGCATTTTCAGGTAAAGAAAGCGGACACAGACGAGACTTTACAACAGAGGATATTTTACGTGCGATCGAGCAAACAGTTCCTTTAGCATCCATAGCTCGCGAACAAATTGAAGGCTTAAAGCAATGGGCAGCACGGGCAGGAGCAAGAACGGCTTCAAATGACATACAACTAGTAGAGGAGTTAAAGCAATGGTTAATTGCTAATGGCTAATGGCTAATTGCTAATGGATAATGGCTAATTGCTAATGGCTAATTGATAATGGCTAATGGCTAATTGCTAATGGCTAATGACAAATGACCAATGACAATTGACCAATGACACACTTCACTGTTT
>NZ_WJFC01000248.1 GCF_009725235.1 Scytonema sp. UIC 10036 | reverse complement strand
CCCCTATCCCCTACTCCCTACCCCCTACTCCCTATGTCAAGAGTGGATTTGCGTAGCTTTCAGCATATGATAGGTAATTAGTAACTGAGTGATAGCAAGCGGGTTACTTTGAATAGTTTCTCCTGTCGTACCTGCGACTTTGCCCAATTCCGGATTACCTTCGCGATCGCATATATTCTTCAGATGCGGCATATCAAAGCAAAGAATCTGTTCGAGCTTATTCACCTGCTCTAAAGTCGCATGACCATCAACTTCCAAAACATCCACAGGTTTACCCATATCCCTATCCAATCCCAGGCGGATTGCAGATTCCGTGCCATTACCGTAGTTGATAATTTGGGTAAAATCAGGGTGCGGAATAGTAGGACGGAGTACCAGACGGACATTCAAATGCCCATTCCCTGGGTCCAAATCATCATTGGGCGGGTAGAAACTCACCACGATATCAGACCATTGCCTCTGCGGACGAATAAAATCTTCCGAATCTGGTTCGCGTTTTCTGAGTTCTTCAAGAACTTGTTCTTCCGTATATCCTCGCTTCTGAGTGTCTCGCTTCACTTTCCATGCAGCACGCACAGGTTCGGGAGGTGCAAGGTAAACTTTTACATCATAACTGTCACGGGCAATACGAGTGGAATAACCTAACAACCCTTCAATGATGACAAACTTGTTTGGCTTAATATATACAGGGGGTTCAAAAGTTCCCGTTTTGTGACTGTAAACAGGCTTGAGAATTGGCTGCCCGATCCGTAATTGCGACAAGTGCTGCTGCATAATATCTAGATAGTTGCAATCAGGGTGCAATGCAGTAATACCAATCTCAGCACGCTGTTTGCGATCGTATTTATGATAATCATCCGTACAGATAACCGTGACATTCTCAGGACCGAGAACTTGAGCAATCCCCTTAGTCAATGTGGTCTTACCAGCAGCACTATCGCCAACAATACCAAGTATTATAGGACGGCTCATAATTGCCTCTCACCCTTACAGTAAAGTGTATTTTTAAATTGTATGTTAATTTACCGTTTTTTGAGAAATAATGGAATAAATAGAGCATTTCAATTGAGTTAGAACTTACGTATAGCCGCTCTTTAGAAGAGAGGTAGGGAAATCTACAAAGTGTGAGATACCCAAAGTATCCCTAAGATTGCCTAAGTTTTATGAATGTAAGATGCTTGCGTTCGGAAACAGGGTTTTTGTGTGTTGAATTTTTGTATGTTGACCTATATTTAATTTACGATCGCCCATACGTATTAACAAGTTTTTTTGTCACAAAACGTTAACAAAAATATTGAAAAATCAAGTTTTTTCTATTGAATAGACATCTATGTAGAGACGAGCCATGGCTAGTCTTCACAAGGATTCAGGTAACGAGTTATTTATTTTCGGAGATGTTTAATAATTTTTTATTACATAATTTAATAAAAATAGTCATTGGTTATTGAAAATACAAAGACACTTAACAAATAACCAATGACCTACTTAACAAGATTTGCGAGCATAATGACAATCAAAATAATCTAGAGCCTCGCCGGTGGATTCAAAATTCCCATTAGTGTACAGTGGTACGCCCTGCCTGTTAGATTGACGCTTCCATACCTTTAAGTAGTAGCCCTTGCAGACATAGCCTGCGGCATTGTGTAAGTACGATCGCGTATCTTTGCATGAAACAAAAAAGCAAATGCTCCCATATCCAGGGAGCATTATCATTAATCAAACAAAAAGTCGTTAACGCCTAAATGCTGTAATTGATTCCAACGAAGTTCTCAAGGCAGAATTGAACCAACTCCTAAAGTTGCGTTCCCCAACGATTTTTTCATAAATCGCCTCATACCCATCAACCATTTGAGTAACGCTAAATTTACTCTCTACGTGTTCTCGACATTTCTGGCGATCGATCTCCAATGCTTTTGGTATCATCGCCGCCATCTCTTCATAGCTTTGGCAGACAAAACCTGTCTTTCCATTCACAATAACTTCCGGCACAGAACCCATGTTCATCGCAATGACTGGTGTACCTGTTGCCATAGATTCGGCCATCACCAACCCAAAAGGTTCACACCAGGTGATGGGGAACAGAGTCACCGCTGCATTTCCCAAAAGTTCAGCTTTTTGTGCGTGATTAACCTCACCTAAAAATTCGATTTGCTGACCATCAATGTGGGGAGCAATTTCTTCTTCAAAAAACTTCTTGTCTACAACATCCACTTTTCCAGCCATTTTCAAGTGCCAGCCTGTTTGCTTGGCAATATTAATGGCGTGTTGCGGTCCTTTTTCTGGCGAGAAGCGTCCTAAAAATGCCAGATAGGATGGTTCTTGGGGTTGGGCAAAAAAAGGAAACGCAGAGACTTCGATACCGTTGTAAACTGTGCCAACGTAATTTATATTTAACAGACGTTGGGCATCACTAATGCTAATGTATGGTTGCGTGTGGTAACGCCTAAATACTTTGCTGTTGTCACGAGTAAAGATACCATGCAGGGTATGTACTGTTGGTGTTGACACCGTACTAGCCCAAGGCAATGACCAAACTCCTATATGGGAGTGGATAATATCGAATTCAGCAGCGCGTTCGTAAGCTTGGCTTGCGTGTAAAATATCATACATTACGGGTTCTGTGATGCTTGTATCCAAGCGCAATGCATGGGGGCTACCCGCTTCTAAACGAGCTAGAGTTTTGGAGTCGCCTGATGCAAATAACGTGACATCGTGACCTCTACGTACCAACTCATCAGTCAAACGACTCACTACTAGCTCGGTGCCTCCATAGGTAGTAGGCGGAACTTGTTCCCACAAGGGGGCGATTTGTGCAATTTTCATAATGTTTATGGTTCACCAGTTACAGACCCTGCAATTTGGGTCTTTTTCCAAACAAAGATAGAAAATTTTCTAACTTTCTATCGGCATCTGCAACCAACAGTCACCCAACTGGGAATTAAGTACCCAGCTTTGGCGCATCGAACCCAAAAACTCATCTCCACATGAGTGTTGTAGATTTACTTAAATCTATGCTAAATCTGAATTTAGATGAGGACATCTATCTTAAGGAAGTTTTTTTTTGTAAAGTTTTGTTGAAAACCTTGCTAATTCGCGTGAGTTTGTTGTAAGCAAATTTTGGTCTTGTTTAGGATGAGCTGTTGTGGGAACCGATGACACCTTAAGCATTATCGAATTGCTAGAAGAACTGCGAGCAATTGCACAACTTGGATTAAATTATTCAAAAGACATTTACGATCGCGAGCGCTACGAGCGACTTCTTAGTATTGCTTCGGCAAAGTATTCGGCACTATGTTCCCTTCCTAGTTTAGAAATAGAGAACCGATTTCGAGCAGAACTGGGTTACATTACACCAAAAGTGGGAGTGTCAGCAGCAATATTAAACGAACAGGGTCAGTTGTTGTTAGTTCAAAGAACTGATGATAGTACGTGGTGCTTGCCATGCGGCATCTCGATCATCAAGTTGATGCTAAAGCAGCATATCGCTATTGGCACAATCAATCCAGTCAGGGCTAGGACATCTATCTTAAGGAAGTTATTTTGTTAAATTTTATTAAAAAACTTGCTATTTGGCATGAGATTGCGATCGCGAAGCGCAAGCCCCTTTGACAATCAAAGCTTCTACTGCTGATGCTTCTTGTGGTTTGGAGAAAAAGTACCCCTGCCCGTATTTGCATTCGAGTGCTTTAAGTTTTTCCTGTTGCTCTAAAGTTTCTATCCCTTCTGCTATAACGTCCATGCCTAAACTATGAGCTAGTGTAACGATCGCCCGCACAATTTCTGACTTCTCGCTACTGTTAATAAAGGAGCGGTCAATTTTTAAAACACTCACAGGAAAGCGGTGCAAATAACTCAGGGATGAATAGCCAGTCCCAAAGTCGTCCATGTGTAATTCAATACCATTATCTTTCAGTTGCCAAAGCATTGCTGTTGCGCCAATAGTGTTTTCCATCATCACACTTTCGGTAATCTCCAGCTTCAAACTTCGTGGCTCTAAGTGAGTTGATTGTAAAATTTCGTAGATCTCTTCATTGAGATGGGGTTGTGAAAATTGTTTGCAAGAAAGATTAACGTTAATTGTCAAACTGTTGTCCGAGAATTGCTGCTGCCATAAGTGCAGTTGGCGACAAGCTTCTCGAAGTACCCAGTAGCCAATAGGTATCAGCATCCCAGTTTCTTCTGCGACTGAAATAAACTCCGTTGGCAACACCAATCCTCGCTCCGGGTGCTGCCAGCGCAGGAGAGCCTCAAAGCCAATAATTTTGTTAGTTGATAACGAAACAATTGGTTGGTAATGAATCCGAAATTCCTGACGTTCAATAGCACGCCGCAAATCGGTTTCTATCTGCAACAGCTTTTTACTTTCGGTGTACATGGCTGTGTCAAATATTTTGTAACGTGCCGTACCCATAGCCTTGGCACGATACATTGCAATATCAGCATCGCGCAAAAGATTCTCTGGCTGCTGGTATCCTGTTGTACTGAGAGCAATGCCAATGCTTAAAGTGGTAAACACTTCGTATCCATGGATATGGAAAGGCAGTCTCAATTCCTGTTGGAGTCGCTCGGCAAGGTTGATGGCATCGTTAATAGACTTCATATCTTTTAGAAGTATAGCAAACTCATCTCCTCCAAGACGCGCTAATAGATCTCCAGACCTCAGACAGGTTTGAAGTCGCTCGGCGATCGCAACTAGCAATCTATCTCCAATCGTGTGCCCCAGACTATCATTAACAACCTTAAAGCGATCTAAATCTAGAAAAAAGACGGCAAATAAATCCCCACGCTCTTTAGCACGCTCGAGTGTCTGTCCCAATCTGTCCATAAACAAAGTTCGGTTCGGCAGCCCTGTTAATGCGTCATGAAAAGCAAGATGGAGCAATTGCGTTTCTGCCCTTTGGCGCTCGACAACCTCAGCCTCTAATTGGGCATTCTTTACCACCAATTCCTTAGTCTGTCGTTGATTGAGTAATAGGGCAGCAGCAGTAAAGTCTGCCAAGCTTGTCATCACTCGTACATCTTCTAAATTGAAGCGTCGCTCCTCATCATGCGAGACGATCCAGATAGTGCCGAGGGGATGGCGATCGGCAATGAGCGGTAACACTAAGCCTTCAACGAAAGGAGTTTTTGTTGCCTGGAAATAAGTAAAATACCGTTCGGGATAGGAATAAAGCTGGGGTGCGCCGCGATCGAGGCAGGTGCCACAGGGGCTAAAGTTGCGGGGAGTGGTGCCTCCGACGTACTGTTCCAAGATGCCAGCTAACATATCCCAGCGAAAAACTTCTTCACCACTGGGCGTTACGTCAAGCAAGCTGACTCCTGCTGTCCCTGCTTGACATAAGGAGAGCGCTATTTCAACCAGGTTTTTGAGCATTGTTTCTGGCTGATTCACCATCAGCCGTGCCAACGTATGCATCGCCTGATTTTCTAAGAACAAGTTTGGGAGACGAGGCAATCGGCGAGATAGCTCCGCCGTAATCACAACGTCGTCTAAAGTCACTGTTTCTTCTTGAGGTCGTTGCATCGCTGTCAATACCCGTAGAAAAGTTGTTTAAGAGAAATTATGAATAGAAGTTATCATTTGATTTTTTACATATTTCAGCTATTTCAATTGATTTGTTCATTTAATAGTTAATTTCATCAAAAATCTTGTATTTACATGAATTAGCAAAACTTCTATAGCAGTCCTAAATCATTTGTGAGAATTTGAAATTGTTGTGACCCCTCTGTAGTCCCCCCTTAGTAAGAGGGCGTTAGCAGGGGAATGCATTTTTTACAACTCTTACACGAATTGCTACATATATTAAATCAAATTGAACTGAGAAGTTATAAATTTTTACCCATTTTAAAAACATCCAGATATTATGTAGCTTATTATACATCTTTGAGCCGAAACAATTATAAGCAAAAAATTTGAATTTTTTGTGAGGGTAGTTTTTCAATCACCAGATCGGCGACTTCTTAAAGAAGCCAGAGTTCTAACTGGCAATCGCACTTTCACAAAAAAATCAGTACGGAGCGGAAAGTTTGGAAAAAAGCATTGCGCTTAACATCTATTCTCTACCTTAAATTCTAAGATTGTTTCGTAGCTTACTAAGGGACTTCTAGAGAAAAAATGTCCCAAAATTTCTTGTGGTGCGGGCACTCCTCTCCCGCCTTATATAAATAGCAGGCAAGATACAAAGCACCACAATTGGGGATAATTTTTTTCTGAAAAACCCCAAGGTAATTGCTTTGCCTGAGAAAAAGAAAAAGTCTTCACGTTTCGCTTCTACTTGGGCATTCATGATAAAGGAGAAAGGAAAGGCAAAGATGGAAGTAAAACCGCTACTCACACCGATACAACTGGCTGAGATTTTACTTCACAAATCAACCGTTGTTATTGATACCCGCACTTCAGAAGAGTATGCAGTTTCTCACATTCCCGGTGCAGTCAATATTCGCGAAATTTTTACCTATTTAGCTTCTTCCACACCATTCGGTTTATCTAGCTTGCAGTCAAATTTTGCAGATTTATTAGGTGCAGCTGGAATTTCAGGTACGGAACAAATTATCATTTATGAAGATGCCATGAACTCTGGCTACGGGCAGTCTTGCCGGGGTTACTTTTTGCTTAAGTACCTTGGTTGTTCTAACGTTTATATTCTACACGGTGGCTATAAGGCTTGGTTAGCTGCTCAAATGCCAACCACCACAGAAGTTCTCAATCGCGAACGCAAAATTTTCTCCATCAACATAAATTCCTCAATCTTGGTAACCACAGAGCAAATGTTGCAAGCTCTCGACAAACCAGAAATTGTTAAGCTGGATGTCAGAGATTATGATGAGTGGATCGGAAAAAGTTCCTCTCCCTATGGAGTCGATTTTTGTCCCCGTAAAGGTAGGATTCCCGGCGCAATTTGGATTGAGTGGTATCGAATGATGATACCTAATTCTGAAATTCCGATGTTCCGTCCTGTTGAAGAAATCCTAGAAATTTGTAAGTCTGTAGGTATTACGCCAGAGTCAACGGTATACGTTTACTGCTTTAAAGGATCTAGAGCTGCCAATACCCTCATTGCCCTTAAAGAAGCAGGCATCAGAGATGTCAGGAACTATTTTAGCTCTTGGAACGAGTGGTCTCGCGATTTCTCACTGCCTATAGAAACTGGGTGCTCAAATTACTAGTGGTTAGCCACATTGAATTTGATAGGTAGATCCCCGACTCTCGTTCCCAGCCTGAGGCTGGGAATGCAGGTAGCGAGGCTCCGCCTCGCATTCTGTGGTAAAGTAATGGAGGCGGAGCCTCCACTATAGGCATTCCCAGCCGGAGGCTGGGAACGAGGTAGACGAGGTGGGGCGTCCATCTTCACAATTGTATGACTTACTGTATCAATCCCAGATGTAGAAATCCTTATAACCCTGATGGTAGGCTGTTTTGCTGTACCTGTGGTTCGGAATTGCTTTTAGAAGGTCGCTACCGAGTCGTTGAAGTTCTAGAAAAACGACCATATACGGCAGTTTATGAAGTTTTAGAGAAGGGAAGAATTAAAATCCTCAAAGTTCTAGAACAGCCACATAACAAATTGGTGGAGTTATTTGAGAAAGAAGCAAAAGTTTTGCAGTCTATCAATCATCCTGGCATTCCTAAAGGATATAGCTACTTTCAATTCAAAGTCAAAGACAGCACAAGTTTATTCCCTTGCTTTGTGATGGAGAAAATCGAGGGATTAAATCTACAAGATTATCTACAACAGCGAGAAAGCCGTCCTATTCAGGAAGAATTAGCAGTTGAGTGGTTGTTTAAGTTAGTAAATATCTTAGACACGGTTCACGCTCAAAGACTGTTTCATAGAGATATTAAACCATCCAACATTATGTTGAAATCTGATGGAGAACTTGTGCTAATAGACTTTGGTGCAGTTAGAGAAATGACAGATACTTACTCTGAAGCTTTAGCTAAAGAAGAGGTAACAACAATTTCTTCGCAAGGATATACTGCACCAGAACAATGTCAAGGTCAAGCTGTTCCTCAATCAGATTTTTTTGCTTTAGGTCGTACATTTGTTTATCTGCTTACAGGTAAAGAACCTTACGATCTTCCTCCCGATCCTAAAGATAGAGAAAGAAAAATTTGGCGAAATCAAGTACAAATTTCTGAGGCTCTAGGAAATTTTCTTGATGATTTGATGGAACCATTGCCTAAAAACCGCCCACAAAATACAAAAATACTTTTGCAAAGATTAATAGAACTTCAAAAAAGTTATGGGCTTCAGTTGGAAGAACGAGGCGAAATCCACATTGGATATCGGACAACAGAAAATTTTAAAAATGTCTTATCTGAACCAACCCACGTTCAATCTACGTATTATGAAAATAATGGTCACGATACGGCTTCATCTGTTAAGCCTCCAGCCGATCGCAGTCTTAATTTGAATAGTGTTGATACTTCAGTAAACTCCCAACTGAGAGAAAATCATCATGCAGCTATTCATGAAACTCAAAAAAAAATACTAATTAAAAAGTTGTTAACGGGTACAGCCGTATTTGCTGCTATTTTGGTTGGAGGAGTGACTTTATCTTTTGTCAATCGAGTGGATGGATGTTCCAAGAGTACTTTTAGCAAATTCGCAACTGATGACAATATAAGTTGTGGAGAACAAATTATTATTACTCAAAGCATAAATACAGAGAAAGAAGAAGGCGTCAAAGCATTTGCAGCAGGAAGATATGAAGTTGCTATCGGGTTTCTAGAAAAATCATGGAAAAAGAACTCCGATCCTGAAACCTTAATCTACTTAAATAATGCTCGGATTTTTCAACAAGCCTCAAAAAGCTATACGTTTGCTGTTGTGGTTCCCATGACGAACAATAACGATAGTATCAATGTTAGTAAAGAAATGTTGCGGGGAGTTGCTCAAGCTCAAGATGAATTTAATAAAAATCCCAAAACCAATCACAAAATTAAGATTCTCATCGCCACTGACAACAATAACCCTTACCAAGCTAAGAAAATAGCAGAAGCTTTAGTAAAAAAACGAGATGTTCTGGGTGTTGTAGGTCATTTTACGAGCGATACTACTATTAGTGCTGTCGGTATCTACCAACAGCACAATTTACCATTGATCTCTTCCACTGCTACATCAAAAGATTTATCCACTGTGTGTCGCCAATCCCACTGTTATTTTCGCCGAATTGCATACAGTGACAGGGATATCGCGCAAAATTTAGCAAGCTATATGCTCACATACGCTCAGAAACGAAAAGCCGTCGTTTTTTTTAATGCAACAAGCAACTACAGTCTTTCTATGCGAGACACATTGGCAATAAGCTTTACTGCAGGTGGTGGGACAGTTGTTAAAGAGTTGGATTTATCAGCACCAAACTTTAATCCAAGTCAAGCTATCAGTGAAGTCCAAGCAACAAATGCTGATGTACTTGTTATACTCCCCAATAATGATGGTCTTATTTCTGAGACTGTGTTTCGCTTGATTCGTGCCAATCGGCTACGCTACCCTATTGTGGGTGGAGATAGTCTTTTCATGCCGAATATTCTAGAAGGTGCTGGTAATAATGTAGAGGGAATGGTGGTGGGGATACCTTGGCATCACTTGAGCAGCCCCAACCGAGAATATACACAAGCCGCCATTAAACTATGGGGGGAAACAGTTAATTGGCGTACAGCATTATCTTATGATGCAACTCGCGTGTTTGTAGCTGCTACTCAAAAGCTTTCCTTTGTGAGTCGCGAGAATTTGGAACAGACAATGGCAGATCCGAACTTTGCAGTAAAAGGTGCTACGGGAGAAATTTCTTTTCTCGATAATGGCGATCGCAAACAACTCAACATTCAACAATTAGTCACAGTCAAACCTCATCCCAGTACGGGACAATTACAATTTGTGCCTCTCAAGTAATACCATGCGTGGATTTTAGATTTTAGATTTTGGATTGAGAAAGCTATGTCTAACTATCTCTCCCATGCTTCGTTCAAATTGGTATAAACTTTGTTCAGTGTAAAATTTTTACGATCCTCCCTTCAACAGTTTCTGTAAAGTTTCTGGTAATTTGGTAACTTCTTGTAACAGGTCTTCAGGACTAAACCCAAAAACCGCCAAGATAACAACAATGATAAAGAGAGCGATCGCAGTACTAATAACTGTTTTAAATACACTGAATAACGCCCTGAAAACTAACGAAGCTACAACTAATGCAGCAACCAGAATAATTATAGATGACATATTTTTCCTTTAGCCTCGCTCCTCCACGATATTTCTACAGAAATAGCATCATTGTATCCGATGTGAATGTAGAATCTTAAGAAAAATTTTATCTAGAAAATGAATTGAGTGATAGTTTTGCTTAGCACACATTTGTTAACCTTTACAAAGAATGTTTTTGCTATGTATGTAAAAGTGTAACAAAGCAACTAATGTTAAATAAAACTGATTGCAGTAATAAGTCTAGCACCAAAATTTTGGATGCAACTTTGCGCGAAGGCGAACAACAAGCAGGAGTTCGTTTTAGCAGTCAAGATAAAATTAAAATTCTTCATCTTTTAGAAGAATTTCACATTGACTGTGTGGAAGTAGGTCATCCAGGAATTTCAGCAGAAGATGAACAGATTTGTTTGGAAGTCGCTCAAGCAGCGCGTTCTACACAAATCTTAATGCACGCTAGAGCAAACGTTGAAGAAATACAAGCAGCTAAACGAGCCAAAGCTGATTGGGTGGGAATTTGGGCTTCAGTGAATCATTTAGCAACTGAAACGAAATTTGTTAACCGCAACAAAGAATATATTAGCCAGAAAATACAAGTTGCGATCGCAGAAGCAAAAAAATTAGATTTAAAAGTACGTTTTACAATTGAAGATGCCTCTCGAACAGTTTGGGATGATATTAAGTGGATAACCGAGATAGCCCTGATAGCAGGGGCAAAACGTATAAGTTTAGCTGATACAGTTGGTATTTTAGAACCTTCGACTTGTGATGCACTTGTATCGAAATTTGTCAACACTTTTAGTTGCGAACTTGAAATGCATTTACACAATGACTTTGGTTTAGCAGTCGCGAATGCACTTGTAGCTATTGATGCTGGAGCCTCCGTTGTAGATACATCTATTTTAGGAATTGGGGAAAGAACGGGTATCACAGATTTACTTCAACTAGCCGTTATTCTTCATCAAAAGAGAGGAGAAAACCGCTTTCCCCTAGAACAAATTCCTAAATTAGCCTGCGCCGTACAACTAGTAACCGGCTACCAACCAGACGAACTCAGACCAGTGGTTGGGAAAAACGCCTTTACTCACACCTCAAAGTACCACGTGCAAGCTGTAGAGCGTAACCCCAATTCTTATGAAGCGTATCCACCCGAATTAGTTGGTCGAGTCCGAAGAATAGAAAAGCAACGTCCACCAGTTCAAATAGGCATACAGTTATAGACGCACTTTCGCTTGGTGCGCTGTTGAGACAGTTAACAGTAGATCCAATCGCAATCCTAAAAAATCTTCTGCTCCAAACGTTCAAAATCTCGCTGCACCTCAATCCACAAAGTTTTGTTATTGGGATCGGTCTTTAGAGCTTTTTTAAGATAAATCCTCGCTTTCAAGGGCTGGTTGTCTGCAATGAGCGATCGCCCCCAAAGTTGATATGAAATAGCCTGCCATTGACGCACTTCCGCATCATCTGGGAGACGCTGTGCCAATGCTTCTGCCAAGGCAGTTGCTTGCGGGAAGCGCTTTTGCTTTAAGAACTGTTGCAATTGCTCGTAAGTACGCCACTTCAACCGCCTTTCTATGTCCACAACATTAGGCGGTTTTGGTTTTGGTTTTTCCTTCTTTGGAGATTCCGGGCGCGGAGAAGTTTCCTGACGTTCAACTGTTTGTGACTGAGTTCCTTGTCGAAATGTGTTTTCTTGGGGAACCACCTGCAACAGTAGTTTGTACGCCTCGGTTACGGCAATAAACTTTTCTTTTGCTTTTTTGTCATCTGGGTTGATATCAGGATGATACTGTTGCGCCAGACGACGATATGACAATTTAATGTCGGAAAACGAGGCTCCCGACCTGAGACCTAATAAACGGTAGCAATCTCCTAGATCCATCTGAGCTATCAGCGTGAGACGAATATCAGCTATTAGCTTAAAGCCTAAGCGTGAAGTTTTTATGATGATAATGACTTAATTTGTGGTTTAAAGTCCATAATTTACATTTTTTTAGGGGGTAGGGAGTAGGGGGTAGGGAGTAGGGAGTAGGGAGTAGGGATTGGATATCAGCT
The DNA here is from genome assembly GCF_009725235.1 of Scytonema sp. UIC 10036. The sequence continues at coordinate 6,875 of NZ_WJFC01000248.1, read as the reverse complement.
ATTCTCCCTTGTCCCCCTTGTCCCCCTTGTCTCCCTTGTCTCCCTTGTCTCCCTTGTCCCTACCCCCTACCCCCTATTCCCTTTTCTACCTTTCTTCAATCACGCGGTCAATCAAACCGTACTCCTTCGCCTCTTGAGCTGACATCCAGTAGTCACGGTCAGTATCTTTTTGAATTTTCTCTATAGGTTGACCCGTGCGAGCTGCTAACATTTCATTGAGTTGCTGCCGCATTCTTAAAATTTGCTTAGCTTCAATTTCAATATCAGTAGCTTGACCCTGAGCACCACCAAGAGGTTGGTGAATGAGAATTCGAGTATTGGGCAAAGCCAAACGTTTGCCCTTTGTTCCTGCTGCAAGGAGGAACGATCCCATGGAAGCCGCCATCCCTACGCAAATAGTGACAACATTTGCTTTGATATGCTGCATTGTGTCATAGATAGCAAGCCCTGCTGTCACTGAACCACCAGGGGAGTTGATGTAAATACTGATATCCTTAGTTGGATCGTCAGAATCCATGTAAAGCAGTCTGGCAATGATGGCATTAGCCATACCATCGGTGACTTCTCCACTTAGGAAAATGATTCGTTCCAAAGCAAGGCGTTCGTAAATATTAATCCACTGGGTATAAGGTTCCCCAGGAAAACGGTAAGGGACTCTAGGAACACCAATCGGCATAATAGTTCAAAATTCTTGTATTCAAAGTTTAAGCTTGAGAAAACACTGCGTTAAGCCAAGGGCTTAACGGCTAAGCCGTATCGCGACTTACTTACCTGTTAAGATTGAGCAGGAAGGGCAGCCGCCACAACTAGAGGCAGTTCTTTTGTACTTTCTAATACCCGGTCAATCAAGCCATATTCTTTAGCTTCTTGAGGTGTCATATAGTACATACGATCCATATCTTTAGAAATTTTCTCTGGAGGTTGTCCCGTATTCCGAGAGAGAATTGACAGGATCATTTGCTTGTTAGTAAGCACCTCTTGTGCTTGAATTTGAATGTCTGTTGCTTGACCGTAACCCGTGCGGCGTTTTGCCTGGTGCAACACAATTGACGCATTGGGGAGACTTGCACGGTAACCTTTCGTTCCTGCAGATAGGATCATAGCTGCCGTACCCATTGCCTGACCAATACAAATGGTGTGGACTGGTGGCTTAATGTAGTTCAGGGTATCGCAAATAGCAAATGCTTCTGTTTCAGCGCCAATGGCATCCCCAGTGTACCAAGAAGTACCCGTAGAGTTGATGTAAATGTAGATTGGCTTTTCCGGATCGTCGTACTGTAGGTAGAGAAGCTGAGCAATGATCAGTTCCGTTACGTCTACTCCCAGTTGCTGTTTATACTCATCCGGTGAAACCAAAGGCAGTCCCAAGTAAATGATTCGTTCCTTCAGCATCAGAGAAGGCAAATCGGGTGGCGGAGATCGGTAGAAGCTATCGCCATAATATGGGGCTTGAACAGCCTTGATGGGGGAGGTTTCCATAGCAACTGTTGCTCAATTAATTCCGTTAACTGTACTACATCCTAACGCGATGCAAGCTCTATTGGGGGTGTGGATTTCTCTCTACAATAACCACCTGACCAGTGACCAGTGACCAGTGAGCAATAAAAGCGCTCATTAAACTTCTTGTCACAAAGATTTTCCGAAGAACAGAAATGGCGGTTTGAAGTTATCTATAAATAAGTATAGCCCGTGTGAATACTTTGGGGGATTATGAAGGTTAGCTTGCAGCCAGCTCTCAATGATGGCAATTTAGATGCAAATCAATCTAACAGTCAACGTCAGTTGGCAATTTCCATTTCTGCAAAGCCGGAAATGATGGATCGTAACGTCCCTCTCAATCTGTGCCTTATTCTTGACCATAGCGGTTCTATGAGTGGACGACCACTGGAAATTGTCAAAAAAGCAGCAATCCGCTTGGTTGACAGACTTAGCCCAGGCGATCGCCTCAGTGTTGTTGTTTTCGATCACCGCGCCAAAGTCCTGGTTCCCAATCAATTGCTGGAAAATCCAGAACGCATTAAGCAACAAATTAACCGTCTTGCAGCTGATGGCGGAACTGCAATTGATGAGGGATTGCGTTTGGGTATAGAGGAACTGGCAAAAGGAAAAAAAGAAACTATTTCCCAAGCCTTCTTGTTGACTGACGGTGAAAACGAACACGGTGATAACAACCGTTGTTTAAAATTTGCCCAATTGGCTGCAGGCTATAGTTTAACTTTAAATACCTTAGGATTCGGTGACAATTGGAACCAAGATGTTCTGGAAAAAATTGCTGATGCTGGTGGTGGAACTTTATCTTATGTTCAGCAACCAGAACAGGTAGTAGATGAGTTTGGTCGTTTGTTTACCCGCATTCAAACTGTGGGATTGACCAATGCTTACTTGCTTTTCTCACTTATACCCAATGTGCGTCTAGCAGAACTCAAACCTGTCGCCCAAGTCGCCCCAGACACAATTGAATTGCCAGTACAACTGGAAGTTGATGGACGCTTCTCCGTTCGTTTGGGCGATTTAATGAAAGATGCAGAACGTGTTGTGCTAGCAAATATTTATTTGGGACAATTACCAGAAGGTAGGCAAACCATCGCCAAAGTACAGGTTCGCTACGACGATCCAGCCCAAGACAAGACAGGATTACTCTCAGAAACAATTCCTGTTGAGGCAAATGTTGTTCGTTCCTACCAACCTGTTGCAGATACTCAGGTGCAGCAACATATTTTGGCACTCGCGAAGTATCGACAAACACAACTTGCAGAGGCAAAATTGCAACAGGGCGATCGCGCTGGTGCTGCTACAATGTTGCAAACCGCCGCTAAAACTGCTCTGCAAATGGGAGATACTGGCGCGGCGACTGTCTTGCAAACCTCTGCCACTCGCCTGCAAGCAGGAGAAGAGTTATCCGAGAGCGATCGTAAGAAAACCCGGATTGTTTCTAAGACTGTATTGCAAGATTCTTAGTTTGTAGGTGGGGGAATTTGCCGCTTAAAATCCTTGAAACTTGTCGTAACCTCGTTCCCAGGCTCCGCCTGGGAATGCCTTAAGAGGAGGCTCCGCCTCCAGAAAATCCCTCTTCCCTAAACCCAACCCAAAACATTATGAAAACAACTGGAATTCATCATGTAGCGATTATCTGTTCGGATTACGAGCGATCGAAAAAGTTTTATGTAGAAGTTTTAGGTTTTTCCATTATTAAAGAAACCTTTCGCGCGCATCGAAATTCTTATAAATTAGATTTACGAGTCGGGCAAAACCACCAAATAGAGCTATTTTCTTTTCCATCTCCTCCAAAAAGAGCCAGCACACCTGAAGCTTGTGGTTTAAGACATTTAGCCTTTCAAGTAGATAATATTGAAAAAACTGTTAGCGATTTAAACTCCCAAGGAATAGAAGTAGAAGATATCAGAATTGATGAAATAACAGGCAAAAAATTTACTTTTTTCAAAGATCCAGATGATTTACCCTTGGAAATTTACGAAACTTAGTATTATTAAAGGATGAAGTATGAACGATAAAAAATATTTTTATACTTGATTCTTAATATCAACATTAGATGATTTTTGAAAAAACATGATTGATGTATTAAATATTTTTACCCCACCTAACCCTCCCGATGGATTGGGGAGGGAACTGAACTTCAATTTCTCCCAATCCATCGGGAGGGAAATGGAATTTCAATTCCCCCTTTTCCAAGGGGGATTAAGGGGGTAACAAGCGATAAAATCACAGTCAAAATTAATTATACATATGTAAATCTTAATTCGTTCGTAGTTGCGCTTAAGCGCATGCATTGTAACACAACATAGTAAATGTTTAAGCGAGCATGATATCGCATAGTTTTTTGAAATGCTTATTTATGAAAAAAAGGGAAAAAATCAAAAGAAAAATTAAGTCTGCTGTACTAGTATTCTGGGATAGGAACAGAAGAAAAGAGCCAGAAAAAAAAAAAAGTTGTTAGTTTGTTGCGCGTAAAGTTATTGTATAGAAACAGAGAAACTGACTAACGATTCATACAAAATCGCACGGATACAGAAACAAGTTATTCCTTATATTACAATTGCTCAAACAGATGGAGTAAAAGAACAAGCACGAGGAGACAGAGTAGGGTGAGCAACCCTAGCTCTAACCTCTCACCCCTAACGCTGCCGAGCCAAAGACGAAACACGCTTTGACCTTGGGTTAGCAGTAAAGCAGGGGCAATTTTGTGAGCCAATGAAATCCGCCATACGCTATGTTCAGTCATTTTGAGAATTGTAGTTTTCTACGAACAATGTAGCGCACAGCAGGCTAACTATGCTCAGTGATGCATGCGAAGACGCGCAACTACAAACCAGAAAAGATAACTATCTATGATTTAAGCAAAATCAGAGGAAGTCTAACGCTGTGCGTCTAGTTCTTATATTGAGAAATTCTGCTGAATTTTCTTCATAGGAATTAGCGATCGCCTTAATATTTGCGCCCTGGTGAGAATTGGCTTCTAAAACGATAGGTCCTTTATCTAAAGTTAATAAAATATCAAAACCGACTTCTGCAAAGTACCAAATTTTTCATGAATTTTGTAGGACATTTCAGACAAATATCTGTTATCTAACAATTTCTGAATCTATACTCTTCCATAGTTTTTTGATAAATTCTCTTAATTCATAAATAGATATACTTTGCCATCACCGTTTATATTTGTTATCCAAATTTTGCTACCAATCTTACTCCATGCCTGTCACTTGATAATTTGCATTTCCGGAGTTTTGAACATCGCTCTTACGTCAAAATGTGAATTATTACTTCACCACTTTTGCTTTTGCTGAAGTAAATAAGAGCTTGCTTGAATTCTGTTTTCAGGGTTTCTAAAAGTATTTGGTTAACTGGCGTACAGCTTTCTGTTATCAAGTATAAGGATTCTCGATTGTATTGGCTCTGCTAACGATACAATATTCTTCCTCCATGACCCCTAATCGGCTTATATATATACATTTACTGTAGTTTAAAAAACTATCTACCACTTCTTCTGAAGCATCTTTTATAAGAACAGACTGAATTGTAGGAATATTATTTTCAATTAAAAAATTATAAAAGAACATTTTGTTTGTAATAAAATAACTATCTCAAAAGGATTAATAAATAAAAATATTTGTCTTAAAAAGCACTGAAAACTCACGATAATTTTTCTTGTAGTATGAGTGCTAACAGAGAACATGGCATGTTCTCTTTAGAACCAAACCGTCACAAAAAATTATCCGTTAATTTCAGTGCTTTTAAGACAAATATTTTATTTATTAAATCCTTTGAGATAGTTATTTTATTACAAACAAAATGTTCTTTTATAATTTTTTAATTGAAAAATATTCCACATTCAGTCTGTTCTTATAAAAGATGCTTCAGAAGAAGTGGTAGATAGTTTTTTAAACTACAGTAACTGTATATATATAAAGCCGATTAGGGGTCATGGAGGAAAGAATATTGCTATCGTTAAGCAGAGCCAATACAATCGAGAATCCTTATACTTGATAACAGAAAGCTGTACGCCAGTTAAACGCAAATACTTATTAGAAACCCTGAAAACAGAATTCAAGCCAAGCTCTTATTTACTTCAGCCAAAAGCAAAAGTGGTTGAAGTAAATAATTCACATTTTGACGTAAGAGCGATTGTTCAAAACTCCGGAAATGCAAATTATCAAGTGACAGGCATGGGAGTAAGAATTGGTAGCAAAAATTCTTGGATAACAAATATAAACGGTGATGGCAAAGCTATATCTATTTATGAATTAAGAGAATTTTATCAAAAAAACTATGGGAAGAGTATAGATTCAGAAATTGTTAGGATAACAGATATTTGTCTGAAATGTTCCTACAAAATTCATGAAAAATTTGGTGACTTTGCAGAAGTCGGTTTTGATATTTTATTAACTTTAGATAAAGGACCTATCGTTTTAGAAGCCAATTCTCAACCAGGGCGCAAGATATTTAAGGCGATCGCTAATTCCTATGAAGAAAATTCAGCAGAATTTCTCAGATATAAAGAACTTAGACGCACAAGCGTTAGACTTCCTCTGATTTTTGCTTTAAATCATAGATAGTTATCTTTTCTGGTTTGTAGTTGCGCTGTCTTCGCATGCATCACTAGAGCATAGTTAGCCTGCTGTGCGCTACATTGTTTCGGTAGAAGAACTACAATTCTCAAAATGACTGAACATAGCGTATGGCGGATTTCATTGGCTCACAAAATTGCCCCTGCTTTCACTGCTAACCCCAAGGTCAAAGCGTGTTTCGTCTTTGGCTCGGCAGCGTTAGGGGTGAGAGGTTAGAGGCTAGGGTTGCTCACCCTACTCTGTCTCCTCGTGCTTTGTTCTTTTTAACTCCATCTGTTTGAGCAATTGTAAATATAAGGAATAACTTGTTTCTGTATCCGTGCGATTCTTGTATGAATCCGTTAGTCGAGTTTCCTCTGTTTCTATACCAATAACTTTACGCGCAACAAACTTAACAACTTTTTTTCTTTTTCTGGCTTGCTTTTCTTCTGTTCCTATGCCCAGAATACTACGTACAGCAGACTTAATTTTTCTTTTGATTTTTTCCCTTTTTTTCATAAATAAGTCATTTCAAAAAACTATGCGATATCATGCTCGCTTAAACAGTTATACTATGTTTGTAGTTACAATGCATGCGCTTAAGCGCAACTACGAACGAATTAAGAATTTTACATATGTATAATTAAATTTTGACTGTGATTTTTATCGCATTGTTACCCCCCTTAATCCCCCCTTGGAAAAGGGGGAAATTGAAATTCCATTTCCCTCCCCGATGGATTGGGGAGAAATTGAAGTTCCAGTTCCCTCCCCAATCCATCGGGGAGGGTTAGGGTGGGGTAAAAAATATTTAAT
>NZ_WJFC01000247.1 GCF_009725235.1 Scytonema sp. UIC 10036 | reverse complement strand
GGTTAGGGTGGGGTAAAACAAAATCTTAAATCACCAAATCTATTGTGGGGATTGGATAGAACGATATAACACCTAATAATTCGATAAAATGTTGGGTTTCGTTCCTCAACCCAACCTACCAGTTATGATTATCGAGTGTTGCGTTCAGACAGCAAAACCTCAGCGACAAGATACGGCAAATCTTTCAGATCTGTATAGCCTTCCAAACCACGAATAGGAGAAACAAATGTATAGTCTGGATCGCATGCGCCAGTGTCGTAGACTTGAATGTACCAGCGATCTGGTAACCCTGCGACAGACAGTTCCACAACATACCAAGACTGACCAATAAGACGAGAATTAACAATGACAAACCACTGTCTGTCCTCATCTGAGACGTTCCACTCAGCCATGAGAAATTCTAACGCGATAAGCCCTGCATCAGTTTCAGTCAACAGCATTGTTATCGATCGCTCCCTTTCCCACTTCTGTAGAATTTGGAATTTCAGGATAGAGTCCGAGTTGTTTGGAAAGTTCTTTTGTTACATGGATGAGAAATTTCGCACCATCTTGATTGCCTTGATGTGCAAATCCAGTGGCTACCTGTAACATTGTTTGTATTAAACCAGGGTCAATTAAATCTAAATGAGCTTCTAAAACTTCTGGCTCTTCACCGTTAGGACAACGGAGTAATTTCTCAATAAGTTCGCAATACAATCTATGACGTTCTTCTAAAGATTGCTCTGAAATTGGTTCCGAAATTTGTTCTGACATAAGCTTTTATTGCTCAATATTTTGTTGCCAAATTCTTTCCAGCATTTCTACTTTTTGCTGAAAGGTAACTGTTCGATAAATAAGATACCTGTCGTATAAGATAACGAACACTCCTATAAAGATAGGAAAGAATAAAAAAAGAAATTGTAAGATTTTAACAATTTGAGGTTTTTCTAAAGAAGTTAGGGATTGGTTGGTAAATTTAGTATCAAATAATTGCGTTTGTGATTTGTCAGCATAAGAGTTTTTACTTTTTTGCGTGGGTGCTAATTGAACTGAGTCTTCACGACTCCGAGCGATTTCACAGCCTAATGCTCGTATTTGCACTAGCTCTGTGTGTCGTTCCCAAATTATGCTAAACACAACTAGCGCAGGAGAAAGTACGACAAAGGTTACAAAACAAACTGTGAAGAATTGAACAAATTTAGATTTCATATAAGTAGCTCGTCATTTGTCATTTGTTATTTGTCATTGGTAAAAGTTTTAGATGTGCTGGCATTTTGTAATGTAGTTTTCTTGTATTCCACTTACTTATCTGTTAACTGGTTAACTCTTTGAAGAAGCCCCCCCTATCTCCTTAGCTTTCGCTTTAGAATATAGGGGGGTAGAGGGGAATCTCTGCGTAAATCCTATAGCGTTTATATCAGGAGGGCTATTTTAGAACAGTTTCACTCAACCGGATCAAGTTAATTAAATAAATTAGAGTTGTACTCAAGCTTTGGAATCTTTACTAAATAAGAGTTTTAAAATTATTACGAGTAATGGGTGCTAGTGTTTTGGTTGGTGGGTACTAGTTTTTCTAAAAAGAGGTTCTAGCATTTGTGTACTCAAGTTTTTTTTGCTATGTACTCATTCGCTACAGCTAAAACCTTAATCAATAGCCAAATAGGGATTGGGCATTGGAATTTTGGATTTTGGATTTTGGATTTTGGATTAGTTGTTCTTCCTTGTTCCCCTTGTCCCCTTGTCCTCCTTGTCCCCTTGTCCCCTTGTCCCCCTTGTCCCCCTTGTCCTCCTTGTCCCCTTTGTTCCTTGTCCCCAGTCCCCAATCCCCAGTTTATTTTTAGGAGCGGATGAATGCGAATTGCTCGTGATGTGACAGAAGTTATTGGGAGAACTCCTTTAGTTCAGTTAAACAAAATACCTCAGTCTGAAGGATGTGTGGCTCGAATTGTGGTGAAATTGGAGGGGATGAATCCCGCTGCTTCCGTAAAAGATCGCATTGCTGCAAGTATGGTAAAAGCAGCAGAGGAAGGAGGGTTGATTGCACCGGGAAAAAGTATTTTAGTTGAGCCTACATCTGGTAATACGGGGATTGGGCTGGCTATGGTAGCAGCAGCACGTGGTTATCGTTTGATTCTGACTATGCCTGAAACTATGAGTTTAGAACGACGTGCTATGTTACAAGCTTATGGTGCTTCTTTGGAATTGACTCCGGGAACTGAGGGGATGCGAGGAGCAATTCGTAAAGCAGAAGAAATTGTTGCCAACACTCCTGGTGCTTTTATATTGCAACAATTTTGCAACCCCGCTAACCCCAAAATTCACAAACAAACCACGGCTCTTGAAATTTGGGCAGATACAGATGGGGAAGTGGATTTTATTATTGCAGGTGTTGGTACGGGCGGAACAATTACTGGAATTGCTGAAGTTATTAAAGAACGCAAACCAAGTTTTAAAGCGATCGCAGTAGAACCAGCGAACAGCCCAGTTTTATCTGGAGGTGAACCAGGAGCGCATAAAATCCAGGGTATTGGTGCGGGATTTATCCCAGAGGTTCTCCGCAGAGATTTGATAGATGAAGTGATTAAAGTGAGTGATGAGCAAGCAATGGCTTTTGGGCGAAGACTAGCCAGAGAGGAGGGTTTGTTGTCTGGTATTTCTTCTGGTGCGGCTTTGTCTGCTGCAATACAGGTTGCTCAACGTCCGGAAAATGCAGGGCGTTTAATCGTGATGATACAACCCTCTTTTGGCGAACGTTATCTCAGTACACCAATGTTTCTGAGTTAATAACTGTATTGGACGCAAGTAAAAAGCGCTACATATAACCTTGCTCAATCAAGGATTCAAGAAGTCTAAATGCTTACCTCTTTGGGAACGCAATTCTTCTAAAGAACCTTGCATTTTGACTTCGCCCCGATCCAACAGCACAATCCAATCTGCACGCTCAATAACTCTTGGACGATGGCTGACTAGAATTGTGGTTTTCCCTTGCCTATCAAATAACAGCTTGTCTAAGACTTGTGCTTCATTTGCAGGATCAAGTCCGCCAGTTGATTCATCTAAAATCAACACGGGTGGATTGTTGGCAATGGCGCGTGCTATAGCTAAACGTTGCCTTTGTCCACCAGAAAGATTAACTCCAAACTCTCCTAAAACGGTTTGATATTTTTCCGGTAGCTTGCTGATAAAGTCGTCTGCTTCAGCAATTTGGCAAGCTTTAACAATTTCTTCAAAACTAACACTAGGAGATCCTAACCGGAAGTTTTCAACAATAGATCGACTCCAAAAGTGAGCGTCTTGGGGAACAAGCACAACTTGTCTTCTCAAACATTCTAAAGAAACATCTTGTTGGTTATATATACCAAAGCGGATATTTCCAGATTGAGTTTGATATAAACCAGCAATCACTTTTGCTAAGCTACTTTTACCACACCCTGATTCGCCAATGAGGGCAATAACCTTACCACCAGGAATTGTCAGGGAAAAATCTTTTAGTAATTCAACTCTACCAGGATAATGAAAGTTCAGTTGCTTGCAAACTATATCTGCATTATCGGGAATGTTAACCCAAGCTTTTTCCTCATCACCTAAGGTTTCTGGTGTAGAGTCGATCACTTCTGCTAGTCTGGAAGTGGCTGTTTGTACGTGAGTAAAATCGTCAACAAAATCAATCACAAAATCAAATAAAGAAACCAGATTCCGATTCAGACTTATGAACGCCAGCAGTTGACCGATACTTAATTCTTTACTAATAACCAGGATACTACCAAGCCAGAGTAAAACTGCACCGCCAATCTCATAAACCCACCTTGAGAATTGTTTATTAATAATCTCGATTTTAATTGTGGTAAATGCTAGATTAGCTAAGCGACCAAATCTAATTTGCAACTCTTCCCAAAATTGAGGAGCAGCGGTAGTTGTTTTTAGTGTCAATGCACCCTTAAATGTTTCTACCAAAACACCTTGATTTTCGGCTTCTAAAACTATAAGATTGCGAGTTTTTTGTTGTAGTGTTGGAAGAAAAACAATCGTAGATAAAGTCATCATACAAGCTATGACAAAAGCTACAAGCGTTAACTTCCAGCTATAAAATAGCATTATACCAAAACAAATAACCGCAATAAAAAATTTACTGGGAAAACTAACAACTGCTTGTGAAATTAACCTGTTAATTTGTTGAATATCTCTTAATCGACTAACAATTTCACCACTTCGGCGAGATTCATAGTAATCCAAAGGTAAGCGCAAAATTTGTTGACCAAACTCTAAGATAAGCGTTAACTTAAAGCGCTGGGCAAAATTAGCAATCAGGATATTTTCTACTAGGGTAAGGCTACTTCTGATAGTGTACATCGTTACGACTGCCAGCACAACACCAGTCAGAAGCTGAGCGTCACCTCGAACTAAAACATCATCGGTGAGAATTTGGATGAGGAAAGGAGAGGATAAAGAAAGAAACCCTATGAACAGGGCACACAATAAAGCCTCAACGATAATAGCTTGGTAAGGCAAGATACCTTGAAGAAATTTCCCAAAGTTGTTAATTTTATCTTCAGGTAGTGCAAAAAAGCGATTTGGATCTGGCTGTAGTAATAGCAACACCCAATCTTTCCAACCCTCGCTCAACTCCTGTTTGGAAAGATAACGAATACCTACAGATGGATCGCCAACAACATACTTTTTACCATGCTGACCATACAAAACTACCCAGTGATAGCCCTTCCAGTGGATAATTGCTGGAAGTGGCATCTCTTTAAGCTTGCTGAGAAACTCAGAGGACGCTTTAGCAGAACGCGCCCTAAAGCCCATAGCTTCTGTCCCGCGCCTTAAACCTAGCAAAGTAGTTCCAAGTTGCCCGGTACCTATTGCCTCACGAATGCGGTTGAGGGTAAAGGCACGCCCATAATATCTGGCAATGGAAGCGACACAAGCAGCTCCGCAATCTTCTTCACTATACTGTCGAACAACCTGGTATTTCTTCATGACAAATTAGCTCTATATCTTTCTTTAGGGAGAAAAGAATACAAAGAAAGGGTGGTATTGATTTTTTATAAAGGGAAATAAATGTCCTCAGAGTTGGCATTTAGATAAGGATGTTGCAACTCAATACCCGACTTTGAGAAGTGTTTGTGTATACACAGCGTCCGCCCTTGTTCCGAGTTGTCACCTTTGTGCCAAGCTTCTAGTAATGCATCAGCAATGATTCGGCAGCGATTCATGCCAAAATCTTCTTGGGTAGCAAATTTGCAATTGGGTTCTTCTGCCAAACTCAGTCCTAATGTCAAAGGTTTGGTGAATAGGGGCAATCGATCGCGAAAATGGGATTTGTTTTCTATATAAATACTCTGAAGGACTTGGTGAACTACTTGGTAGTTGTGGCGCTTAAATTGGAGAACCCCACAGTCGTAGCGATAGTATTTATCGGTATCGTATAAAACCTTAAAGGTGAAGGGGATACTAATTTCGTTAAGTTGCTGCGTTAAACTTTTCATGACAGCAAGAGCACCTTCGGAACTAAAATTAAAATAGATATTTACAGTTTGAGTCGCTTCTTCTTCATAACTGTCCATCAACCCTGCGTCGCCAACTGCCACATAAAATTCCTGTTCTAGCAGGTTGGATGGCATCTTTACGGCAACGGTGTCACCTACAGTGGCAGGCTGTTGGGTGAATTGCGGATAGCAAGTTTCCTGGGGGGAAGCAACGCTAACGCCCTCAACATATAATGTCAAGTTATCTTTTTGTACAGCCAGCACATCGTCGCTTTCTTGCCGCAACACGCGCCATCCAAGATCGAAGTAGCCTTTTCCACAATTACTTTTTTGCAAACCTTCGTAAAAATCCCGGTTTAGTCCCCTGATAGTATTGTTCTCTAGATTTTCCTCGCTTTCTAAAGAATCTAAGTTGGTACTCATTGCCAGAGTCTCTTTTAAGTCACCGTTATAATAAATTCCATAGAGAAAAGTTCGCAGTTGTAAGTTGAGATACTTATTTTGGATATCCGACGGTAGTTGTTGCAGGGAAGCGACTACTTCTGCTGACAACTCTAATGGGTTGTAGTCTGGATGACTAATACAAAAATTCGCCTGAATTTGAACCTTGCTAACAATGTCAGAAATAGGACTTAGCAGTTGATTTGGCAGAGCACCTAGTAATTGCATGATCGATGTTACATTTTGTCTAAAAATTTGCTGTTATAGCTTTAACTTGCCTACCACGTGACAATACTTGACAGCATTGAATTATACATTTGCAAATTTCGCGCTTAAGCGCTTATAGGACGAAGATCGCTTAGTTCAGATGCTGTCGTCCCAAAGATAATCGGTAACGATCGCTCCGGTTCGCACAATAGTGTCTTGGCAACCTGAAGCATACAAACTCCTCTGTTGCCAAAGGGTTCGTGATAGCGAATCCTGATTTGGATTTTTTCTAACAATGCCATACCAGTGAATTGCATGACTTTTAGCAAAAAATTTGGGTAAGTATCTATGATTTCAGGAAATTTCTGAAAATAACCTTGTATAAGTGCATTAATACTTGGTTGGATCTTCTCTAATGGAGTGGTGGCTAGTTGCAAAGCTATTGCTAAATCAATATCTGTACTTACAATTAAGCTACTGAGCCATATATTTAGATAGCTGGCAATAATTCTTCCTAAATCAAATGCAGGATCGCCCCAAGTACATCTTTCCCAATCAATGATTCGTATGATACTGTTGGCTGATGCATCTGTATTGGAAAGCGATCGCTGCCATTGATTGTTCAGTAAAATATTGTTCAGTTTTAAGTCATTGTGGATTAAACAGCGCCGCTGATAAGTGTTTTTTAGTTTTGCGATCGCTTCCCCAAAACTTTCATAACGCTGATATAGTTTAAAAAACTTGAAATTATCAGATGTAACCCGAGCAAAAATTTCTGGTTTAAGCTTTTCTAGACCATGTAAAAAATTTGGCGTTTTCTCTAGTTCTTGACTGTCAGACAAGAAAAAAAATTTATAAACATTGCTTTCAAAAGTCTTGCTATGAACTGTCGCGATCGCTTTTCCAATTTCACTGGCAATAGATGTCGGCAAATTCTGTTCTTGATTGTAAAAATCCTCTAAATCGCAATAGTTATCCAAGTAGTTAAAAATTATGATAAAACGACTTGGATCGAAATGGATTACCTCGGATATCAACTCTTTAATGTCTGCTACTTCTGGAAAAGCTAACAACCATTTATGAAATCTCCATTCTTTTACAAACTCATTCTTGGTCTTTCCTTCTTTGTTATAACGCTCTTGCTTGATTAATAAATGACGATTATTTGGAAAAGTGACTAATAAATTGAAATTTTTCGAGCTTTTTGATTCAATCTTGCTGATAGTTTGCTCTTTTTGATTGCATAGCCCGTGTTCAATTAAATAATTAAAAACATTATGAGAACTTAAGAAAAATGTCATGGTCGATCGTTCGTTATCAATCTTATTAACTTTATTTACAGATTTTTCTTAACCTTTGCGTTAAAGCTTTGCTCTGCCAGATTGATGGCAATACAAGAAGAGTAGAGTTTTTATAACCATTGGATGATTGTATCAATGGTGATAAAAACCCTACTTTTAATCAATCAACAACGGTTAGAACCTTTGAAAAAGGCTTTGAAAAGCTTTTAGCTATAGCTGTTATGATTCGTCAAATTTGGACAAATTCAGAAAAAATTCAACAGAATAAGGTTACCAATGGTACTCACAACCATAGCTGTTGCTTTTACTCTTAACTCTTACTCTTGCTGCCACTCTTGCTCTTACTCTTACTCCGACTCTTGGACGAGTTATATTTGCCACGTTTGCCACCACCAGTTATGGTGGATTCGTCTTCTGCTGATAAATCTGTAAGGAAATTTTCAGCAACTGAAAACAGGTTTAATGCACCCATTTTACGCCTCCAGTATGAATACAGTACTCTAAAGTAGCTTACTTTTAACGTTAGTTTAACGTTCAGTAAATCTAGTATTAACTGATAACATAAAAATTATACGTAAAAATCTTCACCTAGACAGATGCCTCAGAGGACTTATCTTGTTGTATTTTTTACGTTCTCCTTATCGCAGTTATGCCTTCTGCCTCTCTTCTGGTAATTTTGGCGTTTTTCACGAAAAATTTTGCTAAAGTTACCATTTTTGCAGGTCTTTTATTGTAAAAATACTTAATATTTTGGTTCGCGTAGTAAATAATACTTAAAAAAATGTGTGACAGTAACCAAGCAGTTATAGTTAAACCCTCTCTGTGGAAAAAAGGAGTTAGTTATTACAATGGAGCACCCAAGTATTAAGTGTAAATAAAATTACTCATTAAAAAGTTAAGTAGATTCTTTTTCTGTTACATTTAACACTGTTGTTTCAGTGTTATAATTCTCTAAATAAAATAGTGAATTTTTAAGATAAACTTTACTAAAGCAAAAGTTTGGGTAAACTCTACAACTACAGCCCAACTCTTTTTAGTCAAATTTAGCAATTGTTTTTTACATTAATTAATTATGCTCGTAGAAAAAAAACCAGAGTTTCTGCGTACAGTTAAAAGTGACGAATTCGTACCAACAGTCAGCCCTTGGGTATCCTTCGGAGGACTGATTTTGATTGGGAGTTGTGGCGTCGCTATCTTACTTGCCAGTATTATTAAATACCCAATCGCTGTGAGAGCCGCCGCCAGTGTTCGACCTGCGGGAGAACTGCGAATTGTGGAAGCAGCAACATCAGGAGTCGTAAACACTATCTTGGTGAAAGAAAATCAGATTGTTGACAAAGGTCAGGAGATAGCCACTATCGACAGTTCCCAACTCCGAACCCGAAAAAATAGTATAAAGCTCAATATTCGGCAAAATCATTTAAAACTTGCCCAAATCAATGCCCAGATGAAGGCACTACAAACTCAAATTAAGGCTGAGTCAAATGCGATGCAAAGGGCGATCGCAGCTGCGGAAGCAGAATTCAGCCGCAGTCAACGGGAATATCGAGACAAACAACTTATCGCTGAAGCGGAAGTGCAAGAAGCCTTAGCGAGTTTGGAGTTAGCAAAAGAAGAAATGAAGCGATATCAACAGCTAGGGAAAACAGGGGCGATTTCCCTGTTACAAATCCGGGGGAAAGAACAATCTTTCAAAGCCAGTCAAGCTAAACTTCAACGCGTCAAAGCTGCACTTAATCCCAGTATATCTACAGTGGCGATCGCACAAGAAAATATTGCCCAACAAAGAGCAAGAGGTGAGTCTACTCTTGCTGGATTGAACAAAGAAAAAGAAAGCTTGCTTCAGCGTCGGATTGAAATTGAAAATCAAATTAGTCGTGAATATCAAGAACTTCAACAAATTCTCAAAGACTTGGAAAAAACTATCATTCGCTCAACAGAGAGAGGCACTATTCTTAAACTAGAACTGCGGAATTCCGGTCAAGTTGTACGCCCCGGACAAGCAATCACTCAAATTGCACCCAGCAACACCCCTCTAGCGATTAAAGCCCGTGTTGCTGCTGACGATATTAGTAAAGTCCTACTTTGTAAAGCCTCACAAGTTGCAGATTGCAAACAGGGGAACGTTCAAATGCGGGTTTCTACTTATCCTTACCCTGATTACGGTACCCTCAAAGGAGCTGTCAGGGCAATCACTGCCGATACTATTACACCTCAACGAAATAGTAATATCTCAGTACCTCCCTTCTATGAAGTAACTATCGAGCCAGAGAAACTTTATTTAGAGAAAGGAAATCAGCAATATCCCATTCAACCAGGTATGGAAGTTACAGCAGATATTATTTTCCAACAAGAGACGGTGCTCACATTTATTTTGAGAAAGGCTAGGTTATTAGCAGGTTTTTGACACCTCCTCAACCACAAAATAATTTGGTCACCGGGTTTTTTGCCCTCAAATTGAATAGAAAAACCCTCTCCGATTTGGGAGAGGGCTGTAGATCTAGACCACCTTAAAATATAGGGAACACTGGCTTAAGGTGTCATTTGCTCCTCAGTCTAGCCAAATTAAACCAAGTATCTGGTGTTGGGTACTATGGGGAAAAAGGCATATTCGTACCATGCTGTCCAGATAAAACTGCGAATCCACCGTTGGCGTTTTTCAGGATTCAATTCGTACTCAAATGCACCCCGCGCTTGGTCAATGGAAGATAGGTGAGACTCGCACCCACAACCGTGCTGGTAGGTAAAACCGTATTTGGAAGCGATGCTTTGTATTTTCATTTGCACTGCAAAGACTTTTCCTGCGTGCAGCACTGCATCCCACCCGCGTTTGTGTTCGCGATCGCGAGGATCGAATCTCAGAGCACGTTCTTCAAATACAGTATCTCTATAAACAGGCGCAAGGTGAACTTGGTAAAAGCTTGCAGGAAGTTCGTAACCAAACTCTTGAAACAGTTCCTGTGCGATCCGAGCAACCTTGAGTTCGTTTGCCCACTCCGAGCCTTTTGACTCAAATTCACGAACTATTTCTGCAAAATCGGGATATTTCTCAATTTTAAAGTCTTCTCCGTAAAATTCCAGCGTTTCTTTTGCCAATTGTCCAAATATCTCAGTAAATGCTGACTTGAGACGAGCAAGTTCCGGACGTTCGTTAAACAAGTCAACATCACCCTGTTCTAACTTGTACTGGAACAACTGCGCCATCTCAACATAGCTCTGGCGGCTTGTCAGTCCAAAGCTAGTCTCTCCTGTAGCAATGTCTTGCCACACCTTTGGTAATTGAGAGATAGGAACCGCATTCTCTCCAGCGATCGCTAAAACTTGAGGTGCATTGAGAAGAATCATTCTTGTTCTCCAGAGCTATATCCGTAGCAAGATTACAATAGAGTCTACACTGATTAGCTCTGTTACAGTGTGGAGGGTCAAACCCATCACCGCCCTATTGCGTGTCTTTTTCTCTCATTTCGTGCTGCCGGATAGAAAATTGGTATTGGCTCAAACTGTTAGTATGTAGCTCTTTATGCTAACTTGTAAAAACTAGTGACAATTGCCGGCGTAGCATGACTTCTATAAATGGGCTACTACGAGTTGATTTGACTAAACGCACTCATCCCGCGTTATCGGATCGTCCTGTCTTTTCAAGTGACCAATCCGGATGGAGAGGCGTTTTTTTCAATCACTATCAACATCCTGCTCATGAAAGCCCAGAACATCAATGGATGCAGCACATCATTGGCATCACAGGAAGTGGACATCCAGTTCAGTCAGAGCATCGGTTAGATGGTCGGGTTCAAACTTGTTACTGCCAGCCCGGTGAGGTGCTTTTGCTCCCTGCTCAGCTAAGGTATTCATCTAATTGGCAGCAAGCAGGTGAATTTTCCCTTGTTGGCTTTTCTCCTAAGTTTTTTGAACAGATAGTCAATGAATCAGTTCAGGTGAAGCATATTGAACTGATTCCTCAGTTAGGTCTTATCGATCCATTTGTTCAGCAGGTTGGACTTGCTCTTAAGGCTGATGTAGAGGCAGAGTATCCCGCGGGTCGAATGTTTGGAGAATCTTTAGCTACTGGATTAATTCTTCATCTCCTCAAGCATTATTCAGTCTGGCGACCACAACTACCTTTCAATCGAACTGGTCGTTTACCAGAATCTCAATTGCGAAAAGTATTGGATTACATTCATGCTCATCTCGCTCAAGATATCCCGTTATCAGAGATGGCAGGAGTCCTACACCTCAGCCAATATCATTTTTGCCGTTTGTTCAAGCAATCAACAGGGGTTACTCCACATCAATATCTAACTCAATGCCGTATCGATAGAGCAAAGCAGTTGTTGTTAAAAACTGAATTGACAATTACTGAAATCGCCTTTGAAGTGGGCATAACTAATCACAGTTCTTTTACTCGGCTCTTTCGCCAGTATGTAGGCTTGACACCAAAAGCTTTTAGGGTATCAAGTTAAATATTACAGCAAGATCTGCACAGGTTGAGCAAAACTCGTCAAGCTTTTGATAAAGAGTGAGGGCTACACTCAACGTGTTCCTGCACTAGAAGTAGTTTGCGTCAATACTACTTCAGCTTAAATATGTTTGAGGATTTGTATGAAATATGCTGTTGCATCTCGCGATCGCGTTCTTCGATACTTACTCGTAATTTCCATTCTTGGATTTACTCATTGGTTCTTTGGCAACCTTTACGAACAGATTGTACTCGCCCCTAATCTACTAGGCTTGGGAGTAGAGGGACTTCAACTCTGGCGGCAGTTTTTCCAGTTTTCCGATCCGCGCTACTACTTTCTTCCACTCAACCCTATTGCTATTTTAGTCACCTTTGCTGCATTAGCTATCAGCTGGCGCAGTCATTCTAAACAGCGAAAATGGCTTATGGGTGCTGCTTCCTTTGCTCTTGTCACTGGACTTTTGACTGTATACATCGTCACTCAAATCAATTTGAAGCTTTATTTCGGACCGTTGTCAGATGATATCAGTTGGTTGCAATCAACACAACAACTTAGTGCGACACTAGGCAAACTCAGATTAGTTAGTGAGTTAATAACCTTATACTGTGCCTTACGTGCTTATTTGCTGATGCTTCGCGATCGCAACAACATTGCTTACAAAAAGACAACAGATCCAATGTATTGAGTGTTGAATCTTAAGGGTTGTTAGCCGGATATGGTGGGCAATGCCCACTCTACTTAAAATTTTTGGCGTTGCTGAATCAATGTATGAATTCTAGTTAAAAGAGCAAGATTAGCCCTCACCCTAGCCCTCTCCCTTTGGGAGAGGGAAAAAGAATTCACCGCTCCCAACTCCTGTCAGGGAGAAGGGTTGGGGTGATGGGCAATTCATACTGTTATTCAGCAATGCTAAATTTTTGATGAACGATTTAAGAGTTATTTATTATTCTTCAATTACAAATAAAAAGATAGACTTTCCAGCTTGCTTTGCTCAGAAGAAAGTACCTGAGCGGGTACTACGAATTTTTCATGAAGTTCACCATACTAAAGGAACAATATAAGCGGTAAAACAGTGATAAGGTGTGAGAATGATGACAAGTATAAAAGAAACAACTCAATCAACTTTAGAACCGAATCTATTTGAGTTACAAGGTTACGATATACAGATTACTTATTCAACTAGCAGTTTTACTGGAGAACCCATCTTTACTTTCACCAGTCAGAACGAACACCTCAATTTTAGTGGTTCAGAAATCCAAGTAGAAGACACTAAACTGAGTCGAATTGTCACAGTGATGCTGAAAAACAATTTGGTAGATGAAGGTTTTGAAAGTTTAACCTTGCTGCTACCAGTGGTTTTTCTTTCTGAAGAATCAAGGACAAGCACAATTCAAACTGAGGTCATTTTTAGTAAGAAACCGGGTTTTGTAGTTCCTACTCGCACAGGACAATTACAAACTTATCAAACGGTCAGTGTATTTGGTACTGCACAGCGTGTTGAATTTTGAATGGTTAGTTGATAGTTGATAGTTGTTGGTTGTACCATTAACAACTATCAACTATCAACTAACCACTAACTATCTTTATACTTGAGTTACATCTTCCTGAGTTAACTGCTGCTCTACGTTACTAATAGCAGCATTGAGACCAGCAATTTTAGTTTCTAAATCATCTCGCATAGTCTTCAGAAATTTCAGCTTGCGTTCAAGGCGGGTTTTGCGAGAAACTGTTTCCCCACCGTAGCAAGAGTTGTTATACCAAAAAGAAAATGGAAACATAGTTCGCCTTTTTAAATAAGAGCATATTTAAATTGTGACCAAATTCCAGGTGAGATAACGGCAATAACATTGGGGGAAAACCGTCCAGAGAAATGCGGGTTTCAATCTTGGTTAAAAGCGGCTTGAACGCAAGCAGCTGCTAGAGGTGGTAACTCCTGTTCGAGTGCGCTGATAATAGCACGGTCAAAAGCTGACCATTCTCTTTTGTTCCCAAATACGCAGGGCTGTAAGATTCCCCATAGTTGATTGTTCCAGACTAAGTGAGAGTGTATCAGTGCCCGATGTCCAAAATGTTTTTGCTCAAACTCTCGGTTAACAACTTCTGGATTGGCTGTTTCTACATCTTCTACGTAAATAGAGGGGTCTGTTCGTAAAGCAGCTGCAAATTGAGGATCTTCTTCTGGCAAAGATTCTGGTTCTAATTCCCACTCAGGCTTCATGGGATTTGGAATTTCTGGGCTTCGCCGCCAGCAATGAGTAATCTTTCCTAGTTTGAGTTCTGGGTTTCTTAGATAGAGAAAACAGCGATCGCATTGCAACTCTTCTCCAAGTACTGGTAGTAGAGCATTGAAGACAGCGTTTGGTTCATTATGTTTTTCTAGAATATTTTGAATAGTTTTTGGTAAAGTTGAGTTCAACATATTATATGGCTGTAAAAAACTTTATCCAACTTTATATCTAGAATTAGCCGTTCTCTCATCAATCTGTGGTAAGTGTTGCGGAAAAACTTGATTGGCGATTGGCGAGCGCAACTGGATGTGGAGTGTTCGCAATCAGGCGTGGATTATAATTCTATCTCTGGATAGAGGTAAAAAATGGTAAAGACATTTATTATCATGCTTACTTCAAGAATATTTCTTAATCCCACTCTGTAATGAGGTTTCTGCCCAGTTAGTCTATCCCGAACGCTTACATGTAGCAAAGTTTGAAAGTCCCACATCTCCTATTCCCGCTCGTAATTTCAAGCCAAATGCCCAGCGGCAGTGGTTCACAATGTTGGTAACGAAAGTGATTCTTAGTCCGTGCTTGAAGCTAAAATGTTCTATTTTCAAGCTTGATGTAAAGATGCTGTCTGTGGTTTCATAGAAATCTCGTACTTAATGTACCGAATGTTAAAGCTCTTTCGAGTCAAATTGATTGAGGCTACTACTAGCATTGAGGGTTTCACCAAGGTGGATGGTTTTTGTGTGATGGCACGAAAAACCTCCTTGAATTCCTCGTCCCTTCTATATATCCTAATGGTTAACAGATTATTAAGATATTAGAACCATTTCTCATTTACACTGGGTAATTTTCACAGCAACATCATCTCAGTCTTGGCGGCTAGCCAGTATAATCGCCACCTTCTACAGGTAGTGATGTACGCAAGAGTCGATGTCTTCTGATATCTTGATGAAGAAACCGGATGAGCCAAAATACCTATAGCTCCTCCGTTCGTCATCAAAGCGATCGCAATATGATGCTGCCAAAGTTGTAATAACTATCACTTTTAATATGCCATATACGGAATTTTTCGATTTCTGAGAAAAACAAATTAAATCTTAAATATTTATTGTAAAACATGATATTTTGTTAATTAGGTTGGTCAAAACAACCGAGCGACAACTCTCAACCCTGTTCTTGTATCAGGATTTCTGCAAAATGCCAGCAAGTAACCTGATGTAAGCAAAATTGGCTCTCAAAAAGGCTCAGCAGATTCATTACCAATTGACAAAAGTATGCTCGAAACCGTATTTGGGGAAGAAATAAGAGTTGATAAATGTGTTTCTGTTGCACTGGATGTATCTTTTGGGTGATTCATTCAGAGGTACATCTGGGGTTTGATAGTGTGCAGATTTTAATTGTCTTGCGAATAGTCCCCTAATTTTATTAGGGGATATTGTCAACTTAGGGTCAACAAGAATGAGTACCGTACAAACAAAGTTTGAAGCTACTGAAAGCGCTTTTCACGTAGAAGCTTACGAAAAGATTGAGTATAGCCTGGTTTATGTTGATGGGGCTTTCTCAATCAAAAATACTGAGTTGGCAGAAGTCTATAGAGATTTTGGACGTTGTCTAGCTGTTGTGGATACTAATGTAAACAGGCTATATGGCAGCCGAATGCAGGAGTATTTCGAGTATTATGGCATTGACCTCACAGTTTTCCCTATCACAATCGCTGAGCCAAACAAGACTGTTGAATCGTTTGAGAAGATTGTAGATGCTTTTGCTGATTTTAGATTGGTTCGGAAGGAACCCGTACTAGTGATTGGTGGAGGATTGATTACAGATGTAGCGGGTTTTGCTTGTTCTGCTTATCGCCGGAGTTCCAACTACATTCGCATTCCTACAACTCTTATCGGGTTAATTGATGCGAGTGTGGCTATTAAGGTAGCTGTTAATCACAAAAAGCTGAAAAATCGCTTGGGTGCTTATCATGCTTCTAAAAAAGTTTTCTTGGATTTTTCGTTTCTACAAACTCTTCCCACAGCGCAAGTCCGCAATGGTATGGCGGAACTTGTGAAAATTGCTGTGGTTGCGAACAAAGAGGTTTTCGATTTGTTGGATGAGTATGGTGAGGAATTACTCCGCACTCATTTTGGTTACGTTGATGCTGAACCAGAAATTAGGGATGTAGCTCATAAAGCGACTTATGAAGCTATCAAAACTATGTTAGAATTAGAAATTCCCAACCTCCATGAGTTAGATCTCGATCGCGTTATTGCTTACGGACACACTTGGAGTCCGACTTTGGAATTGGCTCCTCACATTCCCATATTCCACGGTCATGCAGTGAACATTGACATGGCTTTATCAGCAACAATAGCTGCACAACGAGGTTATATTACTACCGAAGAACGCGATCGCATTCTAAGTTTGATGAGTCGTCTCGGTCTCGCCCTAGATCATCCCCTGATGGATGAAGAACTCATGTGGCGTGCAACTCAATCAATTATCCTGACAAGAGACGGTTTGTTAAGAGCCGCAATGCCAAGACCGATTGGCAATTGCTTCTTTATGAACGATTTAACTCGCGAGGAACTAGCAGCTGGTATCTCGGAACACAAACATCTGTGCCAAAACTATCCTCGTGGCGGTGAGGGTGTAGAAATGTATCCAGATACCTATAAGCCAGAACTCGTTGGGAGTGAAGCTTGATGTCTCAATCTGACGTTGCTGAAAAACCAATTGCTCGACCCGTCACACCATTGGGAATTTTAGCAAAACAGCTAGAAACTATTTTGCAAACCCTAAATGGGAAAACATCTGCTCAGGTAGCCACAGAGCTTAACTTAGCATGGCGCTTAGCAGCAGGTTTAGACCCTTACATAGAAGAATGCACCACCAATGAATCTCCTGCTTTAGCAGCGTTAGCAAAGAAAACTGCTTATGAAGCTTGGGGTCAGCGTTTTCACGAAGGGGCTACGGTACGGGAACTAGAACAGGAAATGCTCTCCGGTCATGTAGAAGGACAAACACTCAAAATGTTTGTGTACATGACCAAAGCCAAGAAGATACTGGAAATTGGTATGTTCACTGGCTATTCTGCATTGGCAATGGCAGAAGCACTACCACCCGATGGCGAACTAGTTGCTTGTGAAATTGACCCATACACCGCAGAATTTGCCCAAGTGGCTTTTCAGGCATCCCCCCACGGAGAGAAAATTCGTGTAGAAGTGGGTAGTGCATTAGAAATTTTGCAAAAACTCGCAGCAGCAGGCGAGACATTTGACTTTGTGTTTATAGACGCTGACAAGAAGGAGTATGTAAAGTACTTCCACACCCTGTTGGAAAAAGATTTGCTAGTTCCAGGGGGATTTATATGCGTGGATAATACCTTACTACAAGGTCAAGTATATCTCTCGCCCGATAACCGGACTCCAAATGGTGAAGCGATCGCTCAGTTTAACCGTACTGTTGCTGACGATCCTCGTGTGGAACAAGTCTTATTACCATTAAGAGATGGATTAACTATCATCAGACGGATCTAGTTAGTGGTTAGCGGTTAGTGGTTAGTGGTTAGTGGTTAAAACAATTAGCAACTAACAACTAACAACTAACCACTAACAACTCTCTACTAACCAACAACCTTTTATGACACAATCCATTTCTTTGTCTTCACCAGTACCAGCAACACCACCCATTTCTGTAAAAGCACGTTTCATTACCCTGTTCCAGAACTTAGGAACTTTAACATTGCTGTTGTTAGCGCTACCGATTAACGCAGTTATTGTTCTGGTTTCCTTAGCTTGGAATTCCTTAAGCCGTCTTTTCAGTACCCAACAAACGACAGTTGCACACCCTAAAAATATCCTGATTAGCGGTGGCAAAATGACAAAAGCCTTGCAACTTGCACGTTCCTTTAGTGCTGCAGGACACAGAGTTGTTCTCATAGAAACCCATAAGTACTGGTTATCAGGACACCGATTTTCTAATGCCGTTTCTCGTTTTTACACCACTCCCACTCCACAATACGATCCAGAGGCATATATTAAAACCTTAGTAGACATCGTTAAGCGAGAAAATATCGATGTTTATGTTCCTGTTACCAGCCCAGTTGCTAGTTACTACGACTCTCTAGCCAAGCCAGCACTATCGCCTTACTGCGAAGTCATCCACTTTGATGCTGATGTGACGAAAATGCTGGATGATAAATTTGCCTTTAGCGAGAAAGCACGAGAACTGAGTTTATCAGTTCCCAAATCATTCAAGATTACCAACCCAGAGCAAGTCTTGAATTTCGATTTTTCCCAAGAAACTCGCAAGTATATTCTCAAAAGCATTCCCTACGACTCTGTACGTCGCTTAGATCTTACTAAACTACCCTGCGATACACCTGAAGAAACAGCAGCATTTGTTAAGAGTTTGCCAATCAGCCCGGAGAAACCTTGGATTATGCAAGAGTTTATTCCTGGCAAAGAATTCTGCACTCACAGCACAGTCCGAAATGGAGAGTTAAGACTGCACTGCTGTTCGGAATCTTCGGCTTTTCAGGTTAATTACGAGAATGTTGAGAATCCTGAAATTCAGGCATGGGTGACGACTTTTGTCAAGGGTATGGGATTTACCGGACAAGTTTCCTTTGACTTTATCCAAGCCGATGACGGGAAAGTTTATGCAATTGAGTGCAACCCCCGAACCCATTCGGCGATTACTATGTTTTACAATTATCCTCAAGTGAGCGATGCTTATTTAGGAACAGAGCCTCTGACTGAACCTTTACAACCATTACATAATAGCAAGCCTACATATTGGTTGTATCATGAAGTTTGGCGGCTCACTGGGATTCGTTCTTTTTCTCAACTCCAAAACTGGGTAAGGAACATCTTTAGAGGAACTGATGCTATCTACAAGTTGCACGATCCATTGCCTTTTTTAATGGTACATCACTGGCAAATCCCTTTGTTATTGCTGAATAACCTATGGCAACTTCGAGGCTGGACGAGAATAGATTTTAATATCGGTAAACTTGTAGAATTGGGTGGCGATTAACATGTCTCTTATAAACATATCCGAGCCAACGAGAATAAGGCGAATGGCGTATGCCGTCTTATGCTTGAAAAAAAAAATGGTTGTGGGGGGTGGTATGGGTTGGGGGGGGGGGGGGGGGGGGGGG
>NZ_WJFC01000246.1 GCF_009725235.1 Scytonema sp. UIC 10036 | reverse complement strand
ACGTAATGATAAGGGTTTTAGACATTTAAAGACTCAGTTATGCTTCCAGACCCAGACAAATTTTGGGTCTAGTGACATTTCCAGCTATGAATTCGCCAAAGATCCTACTGTGCTTTTACCTAATGGCTTTGAAAGCATAGCTTTTTTAAATTCGCCAACAAAGTCCATTGCTACTCGCACCCCAGAAATGCGATCGCTCTTTTTAAAGAGCATAATTTACCAAGCTTTGATTGATAAATGTTTAAAGACCATTAAACTAGACAATACTAATCGCAACTTGCGGACATTTTTCCCCGAGTTCGTCAAAATGCTGAGCCATTAGGGATAATATCTAAACCCTCACGAGTTGCGTGGGGGTTTTAATGGTGTTGTTAAACAATTGAGCCACACCACTTGAACGCTCATCATTTCAAGAAATCTCATAGAATTGGTTATTGGTGTATCGGTTGATAACCTTGCGCCAAAATGTTTGTGCATCTACATTCAAGCCTAGCTGTCGTACCTCCCACTTGGCGACGGAAACAAATCGAACGATAGAACGGATTATATCGCCACCAATGATTTATCTCAAAGTTCTACGGAAGTTGCACAAAAGGCGTGTAAAGTTCGTTGGAAAATTGAGGAGCCAGCGCCGTGCGGGGGTTCCCCCCGTTGAGGCGACTGGCGTGAGTTTCACAGAGAAATCAAGCAATTGACTGGCATTTACTCAGTGCAATGTCGTAAAGCTCGTATAGGCGAGAAATCATATTGCTTGTGCTATGTTGGTTTGGCGTCTATTGATACATTTAGCTTATCAAACTCTTCAAACTGTTTATCAAATCAAACACAACCTACTCTCTAACTATTTAATTCAACAATTAAAACGTCCAGACGTTCATATGTGTTTGGTCTAATCAAATGGCCGCATGGCGATGCCCACTTAAGTGGGCAGCCCTTTTAAAAGGGCATCGCCTGTCTGTCAGCAGACCTTGAAGCGCAAATCCCCTATACTACCCGCATGCAACTCATGTGAGAGAGGTATTTGCTCTGCCTGCTCGCCCTCACTTTATGCCAGTTGCGTAAGTCCTGTTGATGATGACAGGATATCTTTGAGAATTTCAACAAAATCAAAGACTTCTGTGTATCGATTGAAAAGAGGCATTGGCGCTACTCGAATTACATTTGGTTCGCGCCAGTCACAAAACACACCGCATTCATTAAGTTTCTCAAGTACCGTTGTGTCACTATCTTTAATCGAGAGGGATAACTGACATCCTCTTTGTTCTGGATCGCGAGGTGTGATGTGCGATATACGTTCATCACTTGCCCTATCTAGCAAGAACTCTAGATAACTATTTAGTTGTTGGCTTTTTGCACGCAATCTTTCCATTCCTACAGTTTCAAAAATATCCAAAGAAGCGGCGAGTGCAGCTAGCGATAATATATCCGGATTGCTCATTTGCCAGCCTGATGCTGCGGGTGTTGGTTGAAAATCTGACCCCATCAGAAATCTTGTTTTTACATCGCCACCCCACCAGCCAGTTAAACGCGGTAAATCAAAACTCTCGGCATATTTCTCATGCACAAAACATCCGGCAATGGCACCAGGTCCAGCATTTATGTATTTATAATTACACCATACGGCAAAATCTACGTTCCAGTCATGCAACGCAAGAGGAACATTCCCAGCTGCATGGGCGAGATCGAGTCCTACTATACAATCATGAAAATGAGCGCGATCGACAATTTTCTGTATTTCAAAAAACTGGCCGGTTAAGTAATTGACTGCACCTAGAAGCACTAGAGCGATGGAAGCGCCTTCTTTATCCAGCAAGCTTTCAATATCTTCCGTCCGGATGCAAGTCTCACCTTCACGTGGTTGTATTTCCAGTAACGCTATGGCAGGATCGTAACCATGAAATTGAATTTGTGATGTAACGGCGTACCGATCCGAAGGGAAAACCGGGGATTCGATAAGTATTTTGTATTTATGCGGTGTAGGCTGGTAAAACGAAACCATCATCAAATGCAAATTTACAGTTAGAGTATTCATGATGACGACTTCTGACTCGCGTGCGCCTACAATCCGCGCCATTTTTGGCTTTAACGAATCACTGTAAAAAATCCAAGGAGAATTGCCACGAAAATGTCCTTGAAATCCCAGAGTTCTCCAGCCATGCAACACCTGTTCAATATAATCCTGTACGGTTACGGGTTGCAATCCCAACGATTGCCCGCAAAAATAAATGCTTTCTTGACCGGATGTTGTCTGAGGGATGTAAAACTTATTTCTATAAGATGCCAACGGATCTAGCGCATCCATCTGTTCTGCAAATTCTCTATCCTGTCTGTATTTCATAATTTCAGTCGGTAGTGGTAAAGAGATAGTGATTTAACAACGGCTTTACAAAAAGTTCAGGCTTGAAAACCATTACTTGTTTATCATGGCCATTTCAGTCTTCATCTAATTCAAGAATTGATTTATTATTCATCTTGATTGAATTGGGTTACAAATGCACTTTAGAATCTCAGGCTTTGTTACTTATTAGACTCAAGCCAGAGTGATAACAATACGGTTTGGTTAAGCTTTAAGCCGTATTGTGTACAGAGAAAGTGATTGTGTTAATTTTTGCTCCCGCTCCTTTGTGTATCGGCTTCTTGGAAGGAAATTTAGCTCTAGTTTTTTTAACTACTCGGGGGTTACTTCTTCCTTCACGCTCTGGTATCTGAACATCTGCGAATTTCTGTCACAAGCCAAGCTAAAAAAAAGGTATTTCTTCAGGCTCAAGACGTTGAAATTTGGGAACAGATCGACGCACTACATTCAGCGTTCCGGTAAAGCTCAATCGTAAAGGGGAGATGTGAGCACGCTCGGCAACTTGAAACATAAGTGAACGTACAGCCCAATGCCCAAGAAGCCAACCATAAATTTCGTAGAACAACTTCGCGGGGATTTAGAGAACGAATTGGAGTTTTGCGACCCAACAGATGGACTTTGAGTTCATCAATGGTATTTTCCACTACGAAGACGTTTGTGATATGTAACTTTTCACTCCCCCCCCTTAAGGATACAGCTGGTCAATGGGGAATCAGACGCCCTAATGTTGAATCAGAATGGGTCATCGGACTCAACCGCATCCGATAGACAGGCTCGCGAACTCAACCGCATCCGATAGACAGGCTCGCGAACTCAACCGCATCCGATAGATAGGCGATCAAACTCAACTGCATCCGATAGATAGGAGATCGGACTCAACCGCATCCGAGCGCCCATTCTGATTTAACATTCAGGGGTCAGACCCCCCATTGACTAGCTGTATCCTTAAGTGGCAGATGGAAAAACAATGGGAAAGGGAGGGGGAAATATTCCCTTGCGAGCTTGAGCAATCACGGTGGCAATGTAAGACCAAGGATCGATTTTTCGCAAACGACAGGTTTCAATGACGCTTAAGACAGAGCAATAAGCCAAACTACCTTCGGTTGTGCGAGTACCGTAGGTGATACGTCGTGCAATGACTGCATGTCGAAGCGCACGTTCGGCCTCGTTATTAGTGGGTGGCAAGCCAGGATGAGAGACAAACGCAACCACAGCATCCCAATCTCGTAAAATCTCTTGTGCGGTGAGCTTTCAATTTAGGATGTTTTGCAGCGCTCGCGAGGAGGCAAACAAGGGCTGAGGCGAGCGGGGACTGGGGAGTGGTTGTTGTCAGAGTCGCCAGAGTCGAGGGTTCGGATTAATTCCCTCAACTCTTCTAGCAACCACTGTCCTAAATCGGCAGCTTCTTTGTCTACAACTTGAGTTAAGGCAATCGCTTTACGAATTAAGTGTGCTAAACAGTGTTGGCGTTTCTCATAACTGCTGTAAGCGCCATAGCCATCGGTGACTAACCAGCCGATGAAAGCCTCAGTAATTAAGTGCAACAGTTCTTCCTTTTTGCGACTGCCGATGTGGTACACCGCTATGGTGCTCGTAATTGCCACCCATAACCAACAAAATTTTCCTTTTTCATACCAAGGGGTTTCATCAAGATGAATCACCTCTGCCGCAAGAATTCTTCAATTAACTTTTCCACTACCGGAACGCAGGCAATACCGACTTCTCGAATGCACTTGTCTAGAGTCCCAATACTCAGTTCCACACCCACCCAGTCTGCCAAGAACTCTTGAATCTTTGGTCTCGACATCCGGTAGCGCACTGCAAGGCTAGCGATGAAGGTGGCTTTTCATCGGTCCGACTAGCCCATACTCCTGCAACTGCAAATCTTTGCGCCTTCCCTCAACTACAGATACATACCCACAACCAGGAAGCGCTTTGGTATGGTGTCCACACTCACAAGTTGCTTCATAGTAATGGTGCAGTTGGCACTTCACCTCAACACCAGATTCGTGTTTTTCTAGCTCCAGAACGTAGTACCCCATATATGGCTTACTCTCTGCTCCCAAAACAACAGGAGCATTGCACGCGGCACAATTTTCTGGGTAATGCGGAATCGTCCGAGTTGGAACTAAAGGTGTCATCCGCCACATCCCCTTAGTTCCTGGCTGCTTTCCCGGCCCTCGCTTTCCAAACCCTTGCACTTTTGACGAACTCTGAGGGTTCTCTTCAACTTTTTGTGTCTCATCCTCTTGAGCGGATGTTAAATTTTTCTGTTGATTCTCTGGAGCGTGTTTTCCCACAGTCCAACTCTACTGCTTTTTGATGAAAGGGACTGTCTGATGACGGCGGCTTTGAACTATTGGTTGAATTCTGCTCTAATTGTTCTAATTGTTCGACTGCAAGCGCATGTAGATTTCCTGCCACTTCCACTAATCTCTCCTTGTTCAGAGATTGGAAGTACTCCTGGTTCATCTGTGATAGGTCATCTCTACTCAGTCGATTCATCAAGTCTTTTATGCTTCTGTCTCCTTACATTACCATCTTTTGAGCCAAACGTCTTTACTATAGATTCTCATTGGCTAATTTTCATGCTACGCCTATGGAGGGAGTGAAAGGTTATATCGGATGCGGTTGAGTTCGCGAGCCTGTCTATCGGATGCGGTTGAGTTCGCGAGCCTGTCTATCGGATGCGGTTGAGTCCGATGACCCATTCTGATTCAACATTAGGGCGTCTGATTCCCCATTGACCAGCTGTATCCTTAAGGGGGGGGGAGTGAAAAGTTACCAATTCCAGCCGGACGCGATAGAAATTCTGGATGGAAAATATTGAGTTCCAAATTCAAATATCTTGGGAACACTATAGTTTGACAATCTAAACTAGAGGAGTAGTAAAAATACTCACAGTCATACCAGATTCCTACTCAGATGAATTTTTATCTCATCAGTACGTTACTCTAAAATTTATGGTATGACATTCAGCATCAAAGGAGAGGAATTATGACAACGTTTTCAATAGAAAAAGATTTGTCAATCGATGTACCGCCGCATATATTATTTGATGCGTTAACGACTTCAGACAAAATTGTCCAATATTATCCTCTAAAAGAAGTGATATCAACTTGGGAAGTTGGCAGTGAGATTATCCTTAAAGGAAGTAATGGAGACAAGAATTTCACGGACACAATCTTTGAGCTTCTTACCGGAGGATTTTTAGGAGATTTGAAACCCGTTACCATGAGACTCACTCTTATTTCATTATAGGTGCTTGATTTCTTAGCGTGTTCAACTTGGGATTATTGGCTTCTTGAGAGCCAGTATTGTTTATCTTGTACGCTAGGATTGGCGGCAATGACGGTACTTTCTGCTAAGTCGTAAGATGCAACTGTCCGATTGTCACCAACTGATGAAATGGTAAGAGTTTCGTTGTTGCGGTTTAGCTGCAACTGATAGTTATTTTCTCGTACAAGTTCGATTCCCCTACTTGGGTTTTCTACTCGGTTTTCTTGCCGTCTAACCTGGAGGATATTAGTGGCGATCGGCAATATACTTTCAGCCCATTGTTGATTTTCCTGGGTGGGTTGTACCGTAGCTGCCACGTTACCATCTCGATAGGCAATCCTGATATTGTCCCCCGTTTCAAACTCACCCTTAACAATACTGCGATCGTGAAGTATTCGGCTATCCCCTGTTTGCTGCACTATATAATTGTTGGTCGTTTGGCTAACTGTCCCCACGTACTTCCCACTGTCAATATTGGCTGATGTGGTAGGAAAGTTGGTTGCTATTTGAGAGCGATCGCTTGCTCTTTCTTCTAGTTTAGTAAGTGTGGTTTGTACCCAGTTGGGTATTTCTTCTGACTGGTAGGTAATTTGACCATTTTCGATAACGACAGCTTGTTGGGGAATGGTGCTGTTGTCATATATACGAACCCGGTTTGCTATTTCAACTGCTGCTGGTAATAATTCAATGGTACGATTGTACCTTTCTCGAATTTTATCAGCAGGAACGTCGTGTCCACCCTCTGCTACGCGCTGTCTCACCCTATTGATATTGATTTCTGGGTTTGAGGTAGCAACAAACACTAATTCTACCTGGTAGCCAGACATGAGAGCTTGTTTCATGAGTTTTAACTTGCTGGGGTGAGACATTACTGTCTCAAAGGCGAAGGATTCCCTTTGGTTGATATAACTTTGGCGTAGCTCCTCCGCAATTTGAGCAGCTTGGTATGCTTTGCGATTGGGATTGTTTTCGGTTAGAGTAAGTGCGATTTCATCTGGGTTAATATAGTTGGCAGGGAAATTTGTTGTTTCTCGAAGGATGTTCGTGATAGTAGATTTTCCACTGCCATTAGGACCAGCAAAGACGACTAGTTTAGGTTGATTGTTCGGTTGTCTCATCTTTCTGGTTGATTGTAATTGGTGTTAGCGTTCCATCTGGATGACGGTGATGTAGTTGACCATCATTGTCAACTTCGACTGTAGGTATTCCTCCTTTGTGCATTCGTGCGATTGCATCTCTCACTGCTTGTTGAGCTAATGCTTCATGTTCAGTAGGAGTTAGCTCGAAATAATCTTTTTGAGAAATCTTGTTGTCACTGTTAGTGTTGCTCATAATTGGAATTCTTAGGTTTACAGGTAGGTTTGTGCGTCTATTTTACCAATCTCCCTCAATGAGCATTTGCTGCTGTGGCAATTCACAAAGAATTCAGAAATCAGGAGTCAGAATGAGCGCATGAATCCTCAACGAACTTGATTCTGACTTCTAGATTCTGAATTCTTCTTCATAGTACTGAATTCTGTCTCCTGACTCCTGAGTTCTTTTAAAAAAAGCTCTTGTACGCATCAACAGGTAAAGGTGCATTACCAGCTTGTACGGGTGCTTGGGGGATAGGAAAGCGCTTGTTGCAGGGTAATCGCATCTTAATCGAGTTCTCAAATTACTGTAAATGCCTCTAAAATTTAACCACACAATTCAAGCTCTAAACTGAACAAATCTCCAAAATTAAGATGTGTTCTTATGCTAGTCCTAAGCGGATGAGCTGGTGTTCAAAAATCAAACAGGAATCCTATAACTGTCATCACTCTCGTATCCAGTTGTGAAAAACTTCACTTCTTCGCGCTGGCTGCCAGGATTTTCATCAAGAAATCATTGTTCATTCCAGCGTGATAACGCTTCATCTTCAAACTCAGCCTGGATGGTTCGCGTTTGAGCAAGCTCACACTCAATCGACGCAATAGTCCGAGATTTTCTGCGGCATATCCCTGACGAATGCGACTAGCATCTTCATTAAAGGTGACATCAAGCACCCAATGCAAACTATTTTCAATGCTCCAGTGAGACCGAATCACCTGATTGTGCCGTAAGGCATCGGCTGCCAAACTACTAATATAGAAGCGAACTTCCGTGGTCGTTTTGTTCCATAATTGACGGGTACTACAAACCATGACGACACTGGTTAAACCTACCCATTGGCTTTGCCGATGCAACGACCCTAATTGACTTACCGGCACCGCCCAAACCTGACGAGTTTCGATGCGATGATGTCCCGCCTCCACAGTCTCGTGGTAGCTGTACTCAATTCCTTGCCAGTTCATCACTTGAGCCTGCCTAAACCAAGCTTCTACTTGCTGACTGAGCTTTCCTTGGTTGCCTTTGAGAGCTAGTACATACTCCCCTTCGGCTTGCTTAATCTGGGTGGCAATCTCTATTTGGGTTCCCATGGCATCAAGGGTTACTACAGCCCCTTTCAGGTTGAGCAACTTCAGCAGCAAGGGCACCGCCGTAATTTCATTCGACTTGTCGTCAACTTTTTGTTGAGCTAATACCAACCCATGCTCACTACTCCAGGCACTGACACTATGCAGCGATTTGAGGCAAGCCCTCTCGGTCATAGGAACCTTTGGCTGTTTTTCCATCGACATGAATCACGTCGAGTCCTAATTTATCTGTAATGCTGCTCACCCAACTCAGAAAGCTGTTTTGTAACTCTTCAGGATCAAGCATAGCAAACACTCGCCCAAAGGTATCATGTGACGGAATTCCGTGGGGTAAGTCTAAAAACGTCTCTAGCCACGCCTGCTTTGCTTTACCGTAGGTTTCGATGGCTACAAACCCATCCGCTCCTGAAAGTACTGCCAAAATTGCCATCGTGACGATCGCTTGTAGGCTATGGTCTTTCGTTCGATCTACTCTGGGGTCTTGCAGGTGCTGAAAATGCTTGAGAACGCTCTTTCTCAAGATCTGTGCCTCTTTCTCCTGATTCGGTTTTAAAGCGAGCTTACCAAAGCCTTTTGCCATTGTAACTTCCCAGGGAATACAAACCTTTACTCATTCTCAGATTAACCGCTTGAGATTCTCCAAGACATCTTTGATAGCAAAAAGGTTTTTGATTTATAATTTCTGCCATCTGTCAAGTATAATTTATACGAATTTAGATGCGATTACCCTGAACTAATGATTGTATCCACACCCGAAAACATTGCTCAAATTCTTTGGGATTAATTCTCTCAAACACTCTCCTAAAAGTATCGGGGCTGGGAATTCCAAACGGGAGTTCTAAAAATGTTGACAACCATTCTTTTTTATTAACTCCATACTCTTCAATATCCTCCCATCCTTGAGCACCAGCGATGACAGCCAGAATTGAAATGGTAATGATATCGGTCAGTAAATGCCATCTCGTTCTTTCCACCCTTGGATCTTTTACTTGTGTGAAGTATTCTTTAAACTTACTGATAATGTCAACGCTATCTACGCTAGGTGTAAAAGATGTTTCAGTTTGACTTTTCTTCTCAAATCCTGTTGCCATGACGAGAGGGTTACAGCTAGATGAATTAAACCTTACCTTACCTCAGAAGCGTGCCACTTTCTTCCAGACTCTATTGTCGCTCCAGCAAATCCGCTTGTCAATAGGGTTTGAGACGCGCTAGCCCTGCATAAAATTGCCGTCAAGAATAGAGGAAAAGACGATGTTAACAACCTCATACACCTCCATAAAACGTGCCACAAAACTGTACACACTAGGAAGTCACTAAGGCTTGAGCCGGATGATGCGTAAGTATCAAGTCCGGTTCTTAGGGGAGGAAGACACGGCGACGTGGGCTTCCTTACCTGACGCAGATAGCTGTCTCTCCGGAGTCCGAGCAAAAAGTTAACCCCAATTCGATAGCAAAATCCGCGCAGCTGTCTTCTCGCGGAGTGGCTCAAAACAAATAATTCAACTTGCTTGTAGTGAAGAAGATGAAGAGGTGTATTGGGATTATGTCTGGGTTTTACATACGCGTGGTGGCAATGAGGAAGGGGAATTCCAGAATCTTTCTCTCAGCAAGAGCGCTCTTAAGCTCCCCTGCCTCTTCGGTCATATTGGCGGTTTTGGCGTTACTTCTGCCGTTGTGTACTAGTCTATCTTGTGCCGGTTAGGAATCAAGCGGACCTAGCAACCAGCTTCCAATCGATTGCGGGTCTTCGTTGAAGTAGTATTCGCGGATAGCCTCCACCATTTCATCGGTGGTGATATAGCCGATGCCATCCTTATCGAGCAGGCGGAAAGCCACACGTGTATCGGCCTTTGGCACGTTGATCAACGTATGCATCCAAAGTTCATATTCCTCTAAACTTTGACGACCATCGCCATCGACATCGACGATGTCCATGACCGCCGAGCAAAACGGACGATAGCCTTGCTCAAAGTTTTCCGGGGTTACAAGCATACTGTTGGCAAATGCATTCAAGTATTCGGCTTCGCTGATACGACCATCTGCATTGGCATCAGCAGTGGTGACAAGACGCTGCCAAAGTTGCATGGTGAGGTCATATAATCGCTGTCGCGCTGCGGAATCAGGTCCATGACCAAATGCCTCGCACATCCTGGCAACAGCCTGCTCGAAATCTGTTTTCTCGGCGTAGCCATTGCCATCAAAGTCGTATCCTTTAAAACGTCGAGCGAGCTTTTTATTGAGAAATGGTGAAATGTTCATGTATTGATATTCTCCTTGTCGAGTTAAATGAAGTAAAATTTTTGGCTGATACTGCTGACAAAATCCTTACTTGCGCGAATGAGGTATTGAGCCGGTTATGCGTGACCTAACCCTCACTTTATAGTGCCTATTCGTACTCAGTAGTAAGTTGGTATTTTATAATCCGCAACTTGGGTTAATACTTGTTACTATATTATGTTTCCTTTCTGTTATGGAACTCATCGAGCAAGGGGAGATAAGGCGCAATCAAATTTCTCTATCTCCTGAGTTAATCGCAGCATTTCTCAAGCTGTGGCAGGTTTTGGGATATGCCAATCATAACGCCGATATCGAACTGCCGTTCTTCCACTTGCGTGGTGATAAGTTTTGGTATTTCAAAGCCAAGCCTGGGTTTGAAGCACTGCTGTCGTCTGGTGCTAAGGTAAGGACCATCAGCACAATCGGGCAAGCTATAGACTACGCCTACCTCGACGACGAACTGTTTGCATTCCTACAGCGGTTAACCATGGCAGAAGTAGCGGTTAAGGAAGTTGAGAAGGAAATAACTGTTGGAAATAAGAGCGAGGTTGTTCAAAATTTTTTATCCAAACATGAGGGCGAAACTCATACAAGTCAGGAGTGGGAAAGCAAGGCATTTTCTGAAGGATTGGATGAGGACGAGACTGATGAATTGATGAAGTGCTTGGATGATAGTCATTATCGGTAAGCTGAGGACGCGATCGCACTCCAAGTGCAAACCCTAATAATTCCTGGTTACATATTCTTAAGTTTTGTATTTCACTTCAAAACTCTGGTTTTTTTAGTAGAATCTATAGAAAAAATCTGGGTACATCTCTATGGAGATAAAGATTACAGTTGAGCAAGGCGATGCACTAAACTTCCAAGCTGACGTATTGGCATTAAAATATGCCCAGTCACTTTATGGTTTAGACAGCTGATAAATCATTGCAAAAATCGCCTGATAAGGGCAAGCATGACTAATTGCGATTATAATCCGTCGCTTACTGATAGTAATAACAGCCCCTAGCTTCAAGAGTTTTGTACGGATGGTTTCAACAGTTGCATTTTTGAATTCTGTCTTTGATAAACATTGCTTCCGCAGAGCATTCATCAAAATATACGCAACAGATGCAAACCACAGACGCAATTGATTTCCTTCAAATGTGTGAGTACTAGTTCTATCACTATGCAACCCTAATTTTTGCTCTTTTAAACAATTTTCCATGTTGCCTCGCGGACAATATTTTTGAGTATAAAGTCGTCCGGGTGGAATTTTATTAGTAGTTAACGATGTCACTACAAACCGAGTATCACCTTCTTCATAACCATACTCAACTTTGGCAACAACACGACGATTACGACTCCAAGTATCGAGAGTTTGATAGTCAAGAGAACAATACCAAACTGAGTTGTCAATAAATGCTGCTGCATATGAAATTAAATCTTGTGATGGCGGAAATACGGTTTTAAAAAACTCGACTATGGGCTGAATTTTTCTTGAGTATTCTTGGGATGCACGATACTGAATTGATTGTGTTAGCTGAATTAGCCGACTATTTGGAGCGAGTCCAAATACATAATCAATTTCTCTTTGAGATTCACACCCTTACGGGTTCGCCAGTTGCTCTACTTGGGGAGACCCCAAGACCGCACTGGCTCACCATGCCATTATATCTTCCCTGGAATCTGACTTTTCACGGCATCTGGAAAACGCCATTTTGAGCTTTTCTCAAATCCTGATTTTTACGTTGGTCTTTTTCATTAACTTAGCGCTATTGAGAATTAGCCTATGGAAAAAGTCATGTTGTTTCGCGGTTTGAGGACTTCCCGTGAAAAGTCAGTTTTTAACCAATGTATAAATTCTGAGAGATTCAGAATTGTTATCTGAGTCCAATCAATTCCTATTTCTTGTAAAAACTCCCAGTAAAGCTTAAGGTTTCTTGCATAGGCTTTTATGGTATTTAGCGAGTAATTTTTATTCTCCAAGTATCGTAAATAATCATGGATTGGAATTATCACAGAGTAATCAGAGTTTATGGCAGCGATCGCAACGGTCAACCGCTTGTTAAAGTGACCCGTATTGCTTTATAATGAGAGCAACTGTAGCAAGTGATGTCATGCGAAGGTCACTGAGTTTAGATTGTAGAAACGCAGCAGCGATACGGCTTAAGCCGTTAGCGTTCGCTATCGCTATGTCTCTCGCTTTCTTTTATAAGAATAAGCACCGTAATTATTTCCCTGCTTGACAAGTACGAACACGGCTAAAAAGCTCCTCCAGCCATCCTGGTTGATAAGCTCTCCACCAAGTTCCTATTGCTGGAAAATGTCCGTCGGGGGCATTCTGCTCCGAAATCACTTTCCCATTCCAACCAACTTGGTTTAAAAATTCTTTCCAGGGATAGTCTTCTTTCCTTTGTTGTTCAGTTGCTGTTGCATCTATGGTGTTCATAATTTGCTCTTGCTTGCTAAAGCCAAAGCGGTTTTCACTATATTTTAGCCATAGTTCTTCTATAATATTTAGATGGGAGCAAGGAAAAGTTTTAATATCACTTTTATAGAGTGCGTCATTTTTATATCTTCCAAATTTTGTCCGCATAATTGTAGATGTTACGTTGTCAGCCTCTCCCCAGTTTTTTGCTTTCAAAAGTTCCTTTAAGTTATGGTAATCAGGGTCTACAAGCATTTCATCAATCTTTCGCTTCTTCTTAAAAATCGGGGTTAGTTGCTCTGAAACACCTGCCAACTGAATTGCAGCACAACCAAATTTATAAGCAAATTCAACAGGCTTTCCAGAGCCTAAAGCATCATAAAAACCCACAGCAAATTCAATTGCCGCTTTGTCTCCAAATGCCTTTTTCATGCCTATAACATAATTAATATGTTGAGCGATCGCACTTGCTTGCACTTCTGAATAACAGCCGTTAAGAACAACACACTCTACTTCATCTGCAAACAGTTCAAACAATCCAGCTAGGGCTTCTCCATCAACGAGTTTTGATTGCCCAGTTTCATCTTCAAAAACTAGACCCCCATCCCCCATTCCATGCCCAGAAAAATGAACAATAGAAGGCCTTATGTCAAGCATTGCTCGTTGAATGTCCCTAGGTTGCACTGCCCACTTCTGTTCTAAGACAAAGCGATCGCGGTGCAATGCTCGTCGCAGCCCAGCATCAATTTCACGCACCTCCTCATCCAAACGTAGCGGTGTTGTGTCTTTAGGATTGGCTGCTAGGATTAATATTTTTTGTGGCAGAGTTGGTTGTGTCGGAGGTTTGGGTGAGGGAGCAGGTGTTGCTGTTATTGCAGGATTTGTCAGCAGTTCTCCGCTTCCAAGTAATTTCCATACTTGAAAATTTTCATATTTTGCCGATCGATCACCGATCCCCGTACTAACTAAAAAAACTTTCCCAGATGCCAATAATCCAGAAATGTCAAATGTTTGAATGTAAATATTATTAACAAATACTATTGCTATATCTTCATAAACGATTGTATGTAAAGTATTGGAACCATTTTCTAAAATATCAAGATTTGATATCTGTTCTTCTACCCTATATTCTGGACCCTCTAATATTAATATTTTGTCTGTTGAAGAAATAAGTAACGTGTAAACTAGGCGTTGGGGATCTCTTAGATCTTCAGTAGTTTCTCGGAATGAAAAACCATATTTCCAGCAATGCTTGGCACCATTATAGGGATTAGAGAATTTGGCTTCTACAATAAAATTAAGCAACTTTATATTTTTTGTAGAATTATTAGCATCTATTATGCGTTCTTTGTAGTTTAAATCGCCCGAACTCTTATGCCAACAAATTTTAGCTTTTGCCCCATATAATTCAATCATTTTTTCATTTGACGCTAAGCTATTTGTCTGAAGACTAGAAAGATGAAGCTCTCTTCCGGTCAACTGCCCGAGTTTACTAACACAGGAAATTGGCGAGGAAATAGTGTCATGTAATTCTTCAGTTGGAGCTATCCCTGACTTTTCGTTTAGTTGTCGTTGTCGAAATTTTTCAGCTTTTTTTTGTTCGGCTTCCTCAAACAGAAGAGCTACATCCTCATCTTTAAGTTGTAGAAATTCTTGTAATTTCTTTAATTCAGCTTTATTTATTTCCGAGAGTGGATATCCTTCTTTGTCTACCAAGTTAGTAAAGACTTGTCTATAATTATCTAGATTTTCTTTATCGATTCCAAAAGGTTCTAATACTTCATCTCGAACTGCACGAGCTTCTTCTTCTGTTAATCTTAGTTTTGACTGTAAACCCTTTAATATTTCTGATTCTACAAAAGAAATTTTGCCATCATCCGCAAGAAATTCTTCGACCTTCAGGCGATATTCGGTAATAGCATCTTCCTTATTGCTGTTCTGCAGTGTTTTGGTTAGATTATTTGTTAACAATTTAGTAGCGATCGCTTGTAATAGTAGGTTCCCAGAGTTGAAATTCCTTGCAGCCTTAATGAGCCCTTCAACCCAGCCCTGAGAATCTGCTGCTTGTATTAATTTAAAGACAATGTCTTGTAAACTCCCTTCGCCTGCAATGGCTCTAAGGTTTTTATCTAATTCAAATGACAACATTTGCTCTAAGGATGCTGTATTGGGAAAAGCATCAATCAATGCATCGTGTAGTTCTCTACGTTGTTGACCGGATAAACTCATATTTATGAATCCCTTATATTTTTTTGTCCAAAGTCCAATAATTCATAGTTGTACTTTTAATTACGAATTACGAATTATGAATTATTGAGTGGCTTTGTCTGTTGTCATAGATTCACCACTAGATGCAGGCACATTGTTAGTTTTTAGCCATTGCTCGATTAACTCTGTTACAACTTGACTCATCTTCAGCCCCCGTAACACACAGGCTGCATGGAATTGTTTCTTAATGTCATTTGGAATACTAATGTGCATAAGCGCTACATGATAATGAATATAAATATTATTTACGCAAAATGACAAATGTACAAACCTATATTCTCATAGGTGCAATCAGAATCAACTTATGCACCTTACGTGACGATATAGAAATAGTACTTATCCAAATCTACAAATGTACAACCTATTATTCCAGATAAGTGTTATCAATTCCAGTCATGAAAATTTGACAATTACTGTACAACTTGCACAGGTGAGTAGAACGAGTGTTACCGAGGGCAATGCGAGACGCTCCTCAACCGCATTGAACGACAAAAGTGAGGTACATCACGCAAAGCTCGTAGGGTCAAGTACACTAGTTAAATAAATTAGTAATGATAATCGGATGAGGGATCAGAGGCATCTATTGGCTGCTTCTAACCCTTTTTCCTTCTTTTTTGTTATCATTCCTTAGCCAATTTATTTCTATATTTAGACGTATTGACAAAATTTACTTGTTTTTAACTTGTTACCAATGGTGGTCATGGCTGGCTTCAATTGCTCAATTACTTGTCTTGATTGAGTTTCCCACCTTTTTGACCGCGAGCAAATACTACCCTTGACAATCTCCCCTTTTCCTTAACTTGTCACCAATGAGGGCAAGGTAAGTGGGATAGACGCTGGTAAACCATTGCAAAAATCTCTTGATAAGGGCAAGCATGACTAATTGCGATTAAAACTCGTCGCTTATTGATACTAATTACCGCCCCTAGCTTCAAGAGTTTTGTGCGGATAGTTTCAACAGTTGCATTTTGGAATTCTGTCTTGGCTAAACATTGTTTTCGCAGAGCATTCATCAAAATATATGCTATTGATGCGAACCACAGACGCAATTGATTTCCTTCAAATGTGTGACTACTAGTTCTATCACTATGTAATCCTAATTTTTGCTCTTTTAAACAATTCTCCATGTTGCCTCGCGGACAATATTTTTGAGTATAAAGTTGTCCGGGTGGAATTTTATTAGTAGCTAGTGATGTTACTACAAAACGAGTATCAACTTCTTCATAGCTATATTCAACTTTAGCGACAACACGACGACTACGGCTCCAAGTCTCTATAGTTTGATAGTTAAGAGAACAATACCAAACTGAGTTCTCAACAAATGCTGTTGCATAGGAATTTAAATCCGTTGAGGGGGAAAATATGGTTTCAAAAAACTCGACTACTGGTTGAATTTGTGACTTGAAGAAGATTCTGGCCAGGTTTTAGAAGAAGAAGTTGGACACATCTGTAACTTAAAGCAAAAAGTAGCAGTTTTAAAACCAAGCAGTGGGTTGCTTACGTTTGGAGGTCATAATTTGATTGCTATCTAGAGCATATGTTCTAGCAAAAATTTGTGAGGAATTGTAATTTTAACTTGCATATGGACTGGATAACAATGGATTGATTCAAGCTATTTGGGTGCTGACTCAGCAAGGAGCGCTGACAACTCGGATAACAAAGATTTTAACTTCTCCTGTTTGTCTGGATTTTCCCAAACCTTGGATTTCTTGACTTTTTTGTAGGTATTTTCCAAGAGCTTTTGTAGTTCTCCGCTTTCAGCAGGGGGTTGTAAAGCTTTGACCTTCTGTCGAATTTCATTTAATGAAAGAGAATAATCTATCGCCGCTGACAAAATTTCCGTGCGGTCAGAATCTGATGAAATCTTAGCGATCTGCGCTCCGCACAGTAGCGAAGCTATCGCCAGGGCTTTAGTATACTCAATACGTCCAGCACGCAGGGCTTCTAAAACATTAAGAGGCAATTTCAAGAGCGGAAGTCGAGTGCGGACGAACGATTGCCAGTTCATGCGCCCCAAGTCAGTACAGACTTGTTCTACTGTTGACGCTGAGTCGTTACCCGAAACGTTTCGGGTAATTTTCCCCTTGGCTTCATTCTCCATTTTGTAAAGTAAAGGGGACACTTCGGAATCGTCACATCCCAATCGTAATGCCAAAAGTTGCAAGATGCTTTCCGTTTCTTCTAACGGGTTCAAGTCTTCTCTTTGCAAGTTTTCGACCAAGGCATACTGTATTGCCTGAGAATCAGACATCTCCCGGATGGTCGCGGGAACTTCGGTTAAACCGACCTCCTGTGCTGCTCTATATCGTCTCTCGCCTGCAACCAACTCATACCG
This sequence comes from Scytonema sp. UIC 10036, assembly GCF_009725235.1. Next base: position 2,107 of record NZ_WJFC01000246.1, on the reverse strand, counting down.
CTCGCCCACAGACCTTACCAAGAGGGGTGTTAAGATGCCATCCCGCTTGATAGATTCAAAGAGCGATTGCATAGCTCTGGAGTCAAAATAACGCCGGGGTTGACTGCTTGGCATGACAATCTTGTCCAAGGGTATCATCTTTGCCGCCGCTAAAGAATCTTCCTTCTTATCCAATGCGGGCGAGTGTGTGGCAGCACTTGACGAATAATTCGTAATGAAAAGTACAACTACGAATTAGAGCGCAGCGATTTGACATATCTACTTCTACTATACTTTGCCTAAAATAAATCGAACTAGGTAAATTGAGTAGAATTGAGGAGCACGCTATAGACCCAGAATGAGAAAGCGGGGTTACTGATGCAGCAATCTGTTGAGCAACGCATTGAAGGTGTCATCAATAATCTTTTACCAGCGACAGCACTGTCAGGAAAGTTTGGTTCACCGAAAAATCTGTACGAGCGATTGGCGCATTACCATACACCAGGTATCAGTATTGCTGTTATTAATGATTTTGAAATTGAATGGGCACGTGGATTTGGTGTGTGCGAGGCCCTCTCAAACCGTGAAGTCACACCAGACACATTGTTTCAAGCAGCTTCGATCGGCAAACCTGTTTTCGCTTTAGCGGTTATGCGTCTTGTACAAGAAGGACGTCTTAATCTTGATGAGGATGTCAACACCTATCTTACCTCATGGCGCGTGCCTGCGAGCGGGGATTGGCAACCTCGCATTACGCTGCGCCAGTTGTTGAGCCATACGGCAGGCTTGAGCGTGCATGGCTTTCCTGGCTATCCAACCTCGGCTCCATTGCCAACAACGATTCAAGTTCTCAATGGCGAACCTCCAGCTAATACCGAAAAAGTAGAGGTCAATATCATTCCTGGTTTGCATTACCGCTATTCTGGTGGCGGCACGACAATTGCTCAACAGGTTTTGGTTGATTTGCTCAAGCAGCCTTTTCCAGAAATTATGCGCGAATTGGTGCTCGACCCGTTGGGCATGACAAATAGCACCTACCAACAGCCGCTCCCGAAGGATTGGTCAGCAAGGGCAGCAACGGCTCACCCGTTCTCTGGTATCCCACTTGAAGGCAAGCACCACGTTTATCCTGAGATGGCAGCGGCTGGTTTGTGGACAACGGCATCAGATTTAGCCCTAGTGGTCGTCGAACTCTTGCGAGTCTTGCATAACAAGTCTGCTACTGTATGGAGTCGGGAGACGATAGAAGAAATGTTGCGTCCTCAACAAGCAGAGCAAACACAAGGAGCCTCTGAATCGTTTGTGGGATTGGGGAATGGATTATTTGTGGGATTGGGATTCTTCGCGGGTGGTGGAATTGGCGATGGTTTCTACTTTTTTCATGGTGGGAAAAATGAAGGATTTGTATCACTGATGCGTGTTTACGCGCATATTGGAAAAGGTGCTATTGTTATGCTTAACTCAAATGAAGTCGATCTGATGCCAGAAGTTATGCGATCGCTCGCGCTTGAGTATGAATGGCCTGATGTGTTTGAGAAAGAAAAAGCGATCGTTACCTTGCCGCGAGCTGACCTTTACTCAGGGTTATACTTAACAAAATCAGGGTTACAGTTCAATGTCGTGAGTCGGGATGGGAATTTGTTCCTACAATGTGGGCAGCAACCACCTTTACAGTTCTTCCCCACATCAGAGCTAGAGTTCTTCGCTCTTGCTGTAAATACGAGTCTTTCTTTTGAAAAGGATGACGCAGGCAATATTACTGCAATGATGTTAAGCCAAGCAGGTGTCACGAGTTTAAGACCACAAGCGGATAAACAGATTAGAGCAGAGAGACAAGCATGAAAGCTTGTTGTTCGCGGAACCGTTGCACCTCTCAATCCCATTGGGTATCAAATGCATCTTGTCCAGTCCCGTAAATCAAATCCCCGTATTCCTGCCAATGAGCTGTTTCTTGTGGGGAGAGTGGAGACGCATGGAGGACAGATAGGTTTTGAGCTAATTGCTGTCTGGTTTTTGGGGCGGTGAGTGCCAGATGGACTGCCGGGTGGCCGAATAATTCGTAATTCGTAATTCGTAATTCGTAATTAAATATTCCTGAATTATGAATAAATTATTAATTAATAAATAT
>NZ_WJFC01000245.1 GCF_009725235.1 Scytonema sp. UIC 10036 | reverse complement strand
AATTGCAGGGTGCGGGGTGCTAATTCTGCTACTGTTGCTGCTGCAAACAACTCTCGCAATGGTAGTTCCACTTTGAATATGTTGCGGATGCGCGAAACCAGTTGCGTTGCTAGTAGCGAGTGTCCTCCCAAGGTAAAGAAGTTATCATGTATGCCTACAAGTTCTACTTTCAGCACTTGCGCCCACAAAAGTGCCAGCATTTCTTCAGTTGGGGTGCGCGGGGCTACATATTGGCACAGCAGTGTGCTGTCTAATTCTGGTATCGGTAGGGCGCGCCGGTCTACTTTGCCGTTGGGGGTTAGCGGTAGGGACTCCAAGACCACGAACGCACCCGGTATCATGTATTCTGGTAGCTTCGCTTTCAGGAATTGCCTTAGTTCGCTTACTGTGATTGTCTGGTGTGGGTACGGTACCATGTAAGCTACTAGGCGTTTATCACCCCTAGTGTCTTCACGGGCGACCACACAACATGCTTGCACATTACCATGTTGACTCAGTACTGCTTCTATTTCTCCCAACTCTATGCGGAAGTAGCGTATTTTCACCTGATGATCGATACGTCCCAGGTATTCAATGTTGCCGTCTGGTAAATAACGTGCTAAATCCCCTGTTTTGTAGAGGCGGGAATCAGGGTAGTTGCTAAAAGGGTTAAAGATAAATTTCCCTTGTGTCAATTGTGGGCGATTCAGGTACCCTCGTCCCAAAGGTACACCACCAATATGCAATTCTCCTGGCACTCCGATGGGTACTGGTTGTAGGTGTGAGTCTAAAATGTAGATTTGCGTGTTCGCTATCGGTCGCCCAATAGGCACTGTCGTGAGATTGCCATCTGGTTGGCATTGCCAGGCGGTGACATCAATTGCAGCTTCGGTGGGCCCGTAGAGATTGTGCAATTCACACTTCATGCGAGCGAAAAACTTCTCCTGTAATTGTTTTGGCAGAGCTTCGCCACTACAGATAACTCGTTTCAAGCTACGACAATTTTTTAAACTTTGTTCTTCTAGGAAAACCTGGAGCATCGAAGGCACAAAATGCACTGTAGTAACCTGCTGCTCTAATATCAGGTTGACCAAGTAAGAACTATCTTTATGTCCACTTAGTTTAGCTACAACTAAGTGCGCTCCAGTCAATAATGGCCAGAAAAACTCCCAAACTGAGACATCAAAGCTAAAAGGGGTTTTCTGTAAAATACAATCTATTTCTGTTAATTGATATGCTTGTTGCATCCACAGCAGGCGATTGCAAATCCCTAAATGGGTGTTTAGTGCTCCTTTGGGCTGACCTGTAGAACCACTGGTGTAAATCACATAAGCCAAGTTACTTGAATGCACAGCATTAATTGGATTTTCCTTCTGCCACTGAGAAATAACCTCCCAGCTAGTATCTAAGTAAACAAGTTGTGCCTGATGTGATGGTAATTTCTCAACTAGATGCTGTTGCGTCAGTAGCACTCTTACTTGAGCATCTTCTAAGATGAAACTAAGGCGCTCAGTGGGATACTCAGGGTCAAGAGGAACATAAGCACCACCCGCCTTGAGAATTCCCAATAGTCCCACCACCATCTCCAAAGAGCGCTCTACACAAATACCCACCAGCACATCAGCCCCCACACCCAAGGACTGCAAGTAATGCGCCAACTGATTAGCCCGACAATTCAACTGCTGGTAGGTTAGTTGTTCGTTTTCAAACACCACCGCCACAGCATCAGGTGTACGCTGAACCTGTTCCTCAAACAACTGATGGATACACTTATCCTGGGGATAATCAGCTTGAGTTCGATTCCACTCAACCAATAACTGCTGTTGCTCAGATGGTGTTAAAATCGGCAATTGGTCAATTCCTTGCTGAGGATTCGCCACAATTGCTGTGAGCATGGTACGAAAATGCCCACTCATCCGCTCAATAGTACTCTTGTCAAACAAATCAGTATTGTATTCCCACACACCAACTAGTCCATGAGCGGTGTTCTGCATTATAATGGTCAGATCAAACTTTGCCGTTTCACTTTCTATTGGAAACTCCGTTATAGTTAACCCAGAAAATTCGATTTGCTCACTAGGCGCATTCTGAAGGGCAAACATCACCTGAAATAGGGGTGTATGGCTTAAGTCCCGTTGTGGCTGCAATGCTTCTACTAGCATTTCAAATGGTAAATTCTGATGAGCATAGGCATCGATTGCCATGGAGCGAACCCGGCTCAACAACTGCATAAAGCTGGGGTTGCCTGAAACATCAGTCCGCATCACTAAAGTATTCACAAAAAAGCCAATTAAAGACTCTATTTCACTGTAATCGCGGTTGGCAATTGGTGTCCCCACCAAAATGTCTTCTTGTCCAGAGTAGCGGTAAAGCAGGGTATCAAATGCTGCCAACAGCGTCATGAAGAGTGTACACCCTTGCTCCTGAGAGAGTTTTGTCAGTTTTGCACTCAGTTCCATTGAAAGTGCAAACTCAATATGTGCCCCACTGAATGTTTGTACAGATGGTCTTGGTCTGTCTGTGGGTAGCGATAATAAAGCTGGGGAAGCTTTTAGTTGTTGAAGCCAGTAATCCAATTGGCTTTGGAGTACATCCCCAACTAACCAGTTTCTCTGCCAAATGGCAAAATCTGCATACTGAATCGCTAGTGGCTCTAAACCAGAGGGCTGACCGATGGAATAGGCATTGTACAGTGCTGTTAATTCTTCGACAAACACACCCATTGACCAGCCATCAGAGACAATATGGTGCATACACACTAACAATACGTGTTCTGTCTGTGACTGCACTACTAATGTTGCTCTGATTAAGGGTTCACTTGCTAAGTCAAATGGTTGAATCGCTTGAAATTTCGCTAATTTGTGTGTGGCTATTTCAATTTCCGTTGTGGGTACATCAAGCAAATCAACAACGGAGAATGTCCAATTTGTTGGTGTGTGAATGATTTGTGTTGGTTTTCCTTCAACTGTAATAAAGTTAGTGCGTAATGCTTCGTGACGAACAATGATTTGTTGTAAGCTTTGTAAGAGCGCTGCCACTTGGAGATTGCCCACAATACGCAAACCTATCGGGATGTTGTAGAAGGGGCTGTTTGGTTCTAACTGGTCTAAAAACCATAACCTCTGTTGCGCAAATGACAGTGGTAGTTCTGCATTTTCTTCCCTTGCTAATATGGGTGGGATAGACTGTTCTAGATTTTGTTGCTGCAATTGCAGGGTGCGGGGTGCTAATTCTGCTACTGTTGCTGCTGCAAACAACTCTCGCAATGGTAGTTCCACTTTGAACATGTTGCGGATGCGCGAAACCAGTTGCGTTGCTAGTAGCGAGTGTCCTCCCAAGGTAAAGAAGTTATCATGTATGCCTACAAGTTCTACTTTCAGCACTTGCGCCCACAAAAGTGCCAGCATTTCTTCAGTTGGGGTGCGCGGGGCTACATATTGGCACAGCAGTGTGCTGTCTAATTCTGGTATCGGTAGGGCGCGCCGGTCTACTTTGCCGTTGGGGGTTAGCGGTAGGGACTCCAAGACCACGAACGCACCCGGTATCATGTATTCTGGTAGCTTCGCTTTCAGGAATTGCCTTAGTTCGCTGATTGTGGGTTTTATCTGTGGTCGCTTGACGATGATGTAAGCTACTAGGCGTTTATCCCCCAGGATGTCTTCACGGGCGAGCACACAACATGCTTGCACATTATCATGTTGACTCAGTACTGCTTCTATTTCTCCCAACTCTATGCGGAAACCCCGGATTTTCACCTGATGATCGATACGTCCCAGGTATTCTATATTGCCATTTGGTAAATACCGTGCCAAATCCCCTGTTTTATATAATTTTGATGAGTGACTTGTTACCTTAGAATTGTCAAAGGGGTTGGGGATAAATTTTTCAAGTGTTAACTCTGTTCTGTTGAGGTAGCCTCTTGCCAACCCCACACCACCAATGTGCAATTCTCCTGGTACACCAATCGGTACTGGTTGTTCGTGCGAGTCTAGGATGTAAATTTGCGTGTTCGCTATCGGTCGCCCAATCGAGATTTTTTGGTCTAAAGGCGTGCCCAGTACGATTGTGGCACAGACAGTCGCTTCTGTCGGTCCGTAGGCGTTGAAAAAGTTTCTACCAGCAGACCATTGCCTGATTAATTCCCCTGAACAAGCTTCTCCAGCTACAATTATTGTTTGCAGTACCGGAAGTTCCTCAATAGGCATAACAAAAAGCGCTGATGGTGGTAGCGTAATATGCGTAATGCCATAATCGCGTAATCGCTCAATTAACGGTATACCGGGCATGAGAGCGTCTTTTGAAACTAGGTACAGTTTTGCCCCTGAGCCAAAAGCCATCAAAATTTCCCAAATAGAAGCATCAAAACTCAACGAAGCAAACTGGAGAACGCGACTATCACCATCCAAGCCAAAAGCCTTCTTCTGAGCTATTGCTAGGTTGCACAATCCCCTATGCTCAACCATCACCCCTTTGGGTAAACCTGTGGAACCACTCGTATAAATTACATTCGCTAGATGACCAGGCGTCACCCCACTGGTAGGATTATCCTGGTTCTTATCGACAATTTCTGACCAGATCTGCGCTAAAAAGACTTGGGTTGCTTGATGTTTGGGTAGTTGCTCAACTAAGTGCTGTTGCGTCAGTAGCACTCTTACTTGAGCATCTTCTAAGATGAAACTAAGGCGCTCAGTGGGATACTCAGGGTCAAGAGGAACATAAGCACCACCCGCCTTGAGAATTCCCAATAGTCCCACCACCATCTCCAAAGAGCGCTCTACACAAATACCCACCAGCACATCAGCCCCCACACCCAAGGACTGCAAGTAATGCGCCAACTGATTAGCCCGACAATTCAACTGCTGGTAGGTTAGTTGTTCGTTTTCAAACACCACCGCCACAGCATCAGGTGTACGCTGAACCTGTTCCTCAAACAACTGATGGATACACTTATCCTGGGGATAATCAGCTTGAGTTCGATTCCACTCAACCAATAACTGCTGTTGCTCAGATGGTGTTAAAATCGGCAATTGGTCAATTCCTTGCTGAGGATTCGCCACAATTGCTGTGAGCATGGTACGAAAATGCCCACTCATCCGCTCAATAGTACTCTTGTCAAACAAATCAGTATTGTATTCCCACACACCAACTAGTCCATGAGCGGTGTTCTGCATTATAATGGTCAGATCAAACTTTGCCGTTTCACTTTCTATTGGAAACTCCGTTATAGTTAACCCAGAAAATTCGATTTGCTCACTAGGCGCATTCTGAAGGGCAAACATCACCTGAAATAGGGGTGTATGGCTTAAGTCCCGTTGTGGCTGCAATGCTTCTACTAGCATTTCAAATGGTAAATTCTGATGAGCATAGGCATCGATTGCCATGGAGCGAACCCGGCTCAACAACTGCATAAAGCTGGGGTTGCCTGAAACATCAGTCCGCATCACTAAAGTATTCACAAAAAAGCCAATTAAAGACTCTATTTCACTGTAATCGCGGTTGGCAATTGGTGTCCCCACCAAAATGTCTTCTTGTCCAGAGTAGCGGTAAAGCAGGGTATCAAATGCTGCCAACAGCGTCATGAAGAGTGTACACCCTTGCTCCTGAGAGAGTTTTGTCAGTTTTGCACTCAGTTCCATTGAAAGTGCAAACTCAATATGTGCCCCACTGAATGTTTGTACAGATGGTCTTGGTCTGTCTGTGGGTAGCGATAATAAAGCTGGGGAAGCTTTTAGTTGTTGAAGCCAGTAATCCAATTGGCTTTGGAGTACATCCCCAACTAACCAGTTTCTCTGCCAAATGGCAAAATCTGCATACTGAATCGCTAGTGGCTCTAAACCAGAGGGCTGACCGATGGAATAGGCATTGTACAGTGCTGTTAATTCTTCGACAAACACACCCATTGACCAGCCATCAGAGACAATATGGTGCATACACACTAACAATACGTGTTCTGTCTGTGACTGCACTACTAATGTTGCTCTGATTAAGGGTTCACTTGCTAAGTCAAATGGTTGAATCGCTTGAAATTTCGCTAATTTGTGTGTGGCTATTTCAATTTCCGTTGTGGGTACATCAAGCAAATCAACAACGGAGAATGTCCAATTTGTTGGTGTGTGAATGATTTGTGTTGGTTTTCCTTCAACTGTAATAAAGTTAGTGCGTAATGCTTCGTGACGAACAATGATTTGTTGTAAGCTTTGTAAGAGCGCTGCCACTTGGAGATTGCCCACAATACGCAAACCTATCGGGATGTTGTAGAAGGGGCTGTTTGGTTCTAACTGGTCTAAAAACCATAACCTCTGTTGCGCAAATGACAGTGGTAGTTCTGCATTTTCTTCCCTTGCTAATATGGGTGGGATAGACTGTTCTAGATTTTGTTGCTGCAATTGCAGGGTGCGGGGTGCTAATTCTGCTACTGTTGCTGCTGCAAACAACTCTCGCAATGGTAGTTCCACTTTGAACATATTGCGGATGCGCGAAACCAGTTGCGTTGCTAGTAGCGAGTGTCCTCCCAAGGTAAAGAAGTTATCATGTATGCCTACAAGTTCTACTTTCAGCACTTGCGCCCACAAAAGTGCCAGCATTTCTTCAGTTGGGGTGCGCGGGGCTACATATTGGCACAGCAGTGTGCTGTCTAATTCTGGTATCGGTAGGGCGCGCCGGTCTACTTTGCCGTTGGGGGTTAGCGGTAGGGACTCCAAGACCACGAACGCACCCGGTATCATGTATTCTGGTAGCTTCGCTTTCAGGAATTGCCTTAGTTCGCTGATTGTGGGTTTTATCTGTGGTCGCTTGACGATGATGTAAGCTACTAGGCGTTTATCCCCCAGGATGTCTTCACGGGCGAGCACACAACATGCTTGCACATTATCATGTTGACTCAGTACTGCTTCTATTTCTCCCAACTCTATGCGGAAACCCCGGATTTTCACCTGATGATCGATACGTCCCAGGTATTCTATATTGCCATCTGGTAAATACCGTGCCAAATCCCCTGTTTTATATAATTTTGAATTGTCAAACGGATTGGGGATGAATTTCTGTTGTGTTAACTCTGGTCGGTTGAGGTAGCCACGTGCAACACCAGCACCACCAATATGTAATTCTCCTGGTACACCAATCGGTACTGGTTGCAAATTTTTATCTAATATATAAACCAGGGTATTGGCGATCGCACGACCAATGGAAATCAAGCTCTCCTTGGATTCTACTTGATATACTGATGACCAAATAGTAGTCTCAGATGGTCCATAAAGGTTCCACACTGAAGCGCTCACAGCACACAATTCATTCGCTAGATCCCTTGGGAAAGCTTCTCCGCCGCAAAGTATTTTGAGATTGCTAGATTGGTAGTTGGCTTCTAAAAGTAATCTCCAAGTAGCGGGAGTTGCTTGCATGATTGTTGCTTGCGACAAAACTAGCAAGTCTAATAACTGTCTTCCATCACGGGTCGCCTCACCAGGGGCTATGACCAGACATGCACCTACAGTTATCGGCAGAAAAATTTCTAACGCAGCAATATCAAAGGCAATAGTAGTTACCCCAAGGAGTATATCTTGTTTTGTAATTCCTGGGCGCTGCTGCATGGCAGATAGGAAATTGCTCACAGCGTCGTGTAAAATTTGCACACCTTTGGGCTGACCAGTAGAACCGCTGGTATAAATCACATAAGCCAAGTCACTGGGTTGTACATTAGTGATGGGATTGTCCTGACTCCACTGAGAAATTACTTGATTTTCTGTATCTAAACAAATAAGTTCTACAGTATCAGCAGGTAGTCTGTCAAGGAGTGACTGCTGGGTCAGCAGTACTCTTACTTGAGCATCTTCTAACATGAAACTAAGACGCTCAGTGGGATACTCAGGGTCAAGAGGAACATAAGCACCACCCGCCTTGAGAATTCCCAATAGTCCCACCACCATCTCCAAAGAGCGCTCTACACAAATACCCACCAGCACATCAGCCCCCACACCCAAGGACTGCAAGTAATGCGCCAACTGATTAGCCCGACAATTCAACTGCTGGTAGGTTAGTTGTTCGTTTTCAAACACCACCGCCACAGCATCAGGTGTACGCTGAACCTGTTCCTCAAACAACTGATGGATACACTTATCCTGGGGATAATCAGCTTGAGTTCGATTCCACTCAACCAATAACTGCTGTTGCTCAGATGGTGTTAAAATCGGCAATTGGTCAATTCCTTGCTGAGGATTCGCCACAATTGCTGTGAGCATGGTACGAAAATGCCCACTCATCCGCTCAATCGTGCTAGCATCAAACAAGTCAGTGTTGTAATTCCACGTACCTTTGAGCGAGCCTGGTACGTCAACAATAGTCAAAGTTAAATCAAACGGAGCTCCTTGAGATCCTGGAATCAATGATTCCACAATCAACCCATCACTATCCATGATTGAGACTTTTCCCTCACCGTGGTGAGAGCTATCCCAAGCGAATGCTACCTGATAGAGTGGCGAACGGCTTGGATCGCGGATAGGTTGCAGTTGTTCCACCAATAAAGGAAAGGGATATTCTTGATGGTCTAGGGCATTTAACACACTTGAGCGCGATCTTTCAAGTAACTCTTGAAAGGTTGGATTTCCCGACATGTCTGCTCGCAAGACCACAGGATTAGTAAAGTAACCAATAATGTTTTCAAATTCTTTTCGGTTCCGATTCGCCATCGGAGAGCCAATTAAAATATCTTCTTGATTGGTATAACGTAGTAATAATACTTGTAATGCTGCAAAAAAAAGCGTGTAAACAGAGACACCTTCTTGACTTGCCAATTCTTTCAGCTTTTCGACAAGTTGTTCTTCTATAGCGAAAAAGTAGGTAGCACCATTATAGGTTTGGATCGCAGGTCTTGGTCTATCTGTCGGCAGATTTAGTATTGGCAACTCACCAGACAGTTGTTTTGACCAGTAATTATACAAACCCTCAGAGAATGTACCACTGAGCATTTGCTTTGACCAGTTGACGTAATCTCGATACTGGCAATTTTGTTGTCTGAGTAATGGCTCTACACCTGTCGTGATTGCTTGATATAAGAGTCTCAGTTCACTGACGATGATTTCTAAAGACCAGAAATCCACTACTATATGGTGTGCGCTTATTAACAAAATATGTTCTTTTGTAGCTAATGTACCATCTGTAGTGTCATGAATCAACACTCTGAAGCGCAATATCGGTCCATGTTCTAAATCGAAAGGGCGATCGCTTACTTCACTAAGCCAGTTGTTTACTTCATCTTGGCTCCAATTGAAAGCTTCTTGGATGCTAAAACAAACCTGCTGGTTTTGATGAACTGTTTGCACAGGTTCGCCATCAATGCTTGTAAAGGTAGTCCTTAAAACTGGATGTCGTTCAATGAGGGCTTGTGTCGCCTGCTTAAGGGCTGGAACATCTAAATTTGTGACTAATCTTGCTGCATATGTGGTGTTATAAGCTGTACTTTCTGGTGCTAATTGATACAAAAACCACAGTGCTTGTTGACCGTGGGAGAGGGGATAAGTCGAAGGATTATCAGTCCCCTGCGCTAAATTTCGGATAATTTCAAGTTTGTATCGCTTAATTTGGGCTAATAACTCAGGGGTTAACACATCTTCCGGAGCTTCATAGCATAGTTCGTCACCATCAACCCACAATTCTATACCTGTTGCTTGAAGATTTTCCAGAAGCTGTGTTAAACTCATAATTTACCTCTAATCTTGCTTTTCTTACTAAATGTAGTTGTGGGTGCAACTGATAAATTTGAAATGGAATTCACTTCAAAAAGTTGTTCGCTCACAAATTTTGTTAACCCAACAACACTCACCCCATCTAAAAATTTCGCCATTGGGATATTGACTTCCAACTCTGCTGTGAGGAGATTTCTCAATTCCACAACCATTAAGGAGTCAAGTCCCATTTTGTTAATCGGCAGTTCAACATTTAGCTCAGATGTAGTTATTTCTAGCGACCTAGCAATGTGTTCCCGCAAGTGAGTCATCAAAAGTGATTGGCTTTGCTCTTGTGAATTGCCTTTGATTTGATCTAAAAGTCGTGGAACCTCCAGTTCTCAAAATGGATGAGGTTTAATTATGAATTTTCTGTCTTTTGAATAAGAATTGCAGCCCAAGTTGTTCCTGTACCTATTGTATAGAGGATTACGAAGTCGCCAACATTGATAAATCCTTTTCCTCTTCTCCACACATCTGTTAAATTACGAATAGTATCAACATCACCCACATGTCCATAATCAGAAATATTATCAAGAAAAACTTTACTTATGGGAATGTCAAGAATCTTACAATATCTTTGCCAAGCGAAACGCGTTGTATTTTGGGGTATAATCATACTGATTTCATGGATTTTAATTGAGTTCCTTTCTACTAAAGTTTTGATTGCATTTGCTCCTAGCTCTACAACTAATTGCGATTTTGTAATAAAGTCTGAAAATTTACTAATACGATTATCTTCTATACTTACAAAATCAATTATTGAGCAATCTGTTTTATCTGCTGAAAGCTCTATAATCCCAGCACCATCACTTACAAGTGTACCTTTTCCCATTAAGCTTAATCGTCTGTCATTAGTATAGAAGTTTCTTGATAAAATTAAAACCTTCCGAGCCGATCTATCTCTTAGCATGGAGAGAGCTATTCGCATAGCTATCAATGTGCTAGCACACTCAACTGCAACATTAAACAGTAACGCATTATCCAATTTGAACTCATGTTTTACAGAGTATGCAATATTAATGCATTCACTATCATTCTCAGCCCAAGAGTGTCCGGATGCAATAGAATCGCCAGCAGCATAGATCAAGACATCTATTTCTTCAGGTGTCGAACTGTATTGCAAGAAGTACCTTTGTAATAATTGATGAAAACGTAGTAGCTCATTTTTTCGATCGTCAACGTAAACAAACTGCACTCCCAGAGTTTCAATCAATATCTCGGTGAACTGCTTGCGATCTAACCCATTAGGAATATTAGATTCAGACAAGTTGCTGATAAGCTGTTCAATAGAAACCGATTGCTCAGCAATGTAGTAGTCAGAGTAACTAATTCCAGGACAAATCATTTTGATTTTAATTTATATTCTTACTTACAGAGCGATTGTACTATTAATTTTCAACGTGCATAGATGGGATGAGAACCAAACTGCTTTACCTGTAAAGTGCGACTAGAAGTAACAAAAGATTCAAGAACTCTCAAAAGACTATCAAGATATACTTCGATGGATCTACTGCAATACGGCACTACTCATCTAACGGGTGATATATGCATTAAGTCCTTCCAAATAAACAGTTTTGGCTCATTTTGAGGTAAGCAGCTTGGAAAACTCATAAAATCGAATGTTGGTTCTGTCTACGTTTAAATTCCATTACAAGATTTGCTAAGCTTTTCACGCTAGTTTTTTTGGATGAGAGAAACACAGATAAATCGAAATTAACATCAAATGTCTCTCTCATTCTTAACAATATCTGAGCAGCCAATAGTGAGTGTCCTCCCATTTTAAAGAAATCTTCTTCGAAATCGATTTCAGTTAATTTTAATGCCTCTATAAAAAATCCCGCGATTACAACTTCAAAAGATGTTTTTGTATTTTCAGCAAATTTATCAGTGTTTTTATTAGCTGTTTTTTTTGAATTTAATAATGATTTTCGATCTATTTTTCCATTAGGATTTAAAGGCATTTCCCTAAGAAAAATGAATTCATTCGGTACCATGTAGTGAGGCATTTTACCAATTAGATGATTGCGTAAACTGTCTATAAGTCTATTATTTGAATCTTCTGTATTCGCAATCGCAAGTAAATTAATACAAACTATATAAGCTACTAAGCGCTGGTCTCCGGACGTAATCTCTTCAACTATTACTACGGCTTCCTTTACCTCAGGGTGTTGACGAAGTGACGTTTCAATTTCTCCAAGTTCAATACGTTGACCACGTATTTTTACTTGATAATCGAGTCGTCCAGAATATTCTAAATTACCATCCGATCGATAACGAGCGAGATCGCCTGTTTTGTAGAGCCGTACATTTGAATTAGAATTAAATTGCTCAAATACAAATTTCTCTTCCGTCGAGATTGGATCATTAAGGTATCCCCTTCCTATTCCATCTCCAGCTATACACAATTCACCAATATCACCAAAAGGAACAAGATTTAGATTTTCATCGACCAAATAAATTTTTGTATTGAAAATAGGCTTACCGATAGGCACTGATGATGAGATATATTGTTCAAAATCATATAGTCTGTAGAACGTCGATACATCTGAACATTCTGCTACTCCGTAAACATTAATAAATTCTGCATTAAAAAAATCGCATGAAACGCAGTTTTCAAGTCTTGAGGCAGAAATAGGTTCACCTCCTAGAAAAACTTTCCTCAAAGACATTAGTTGTTTAAAAATTTCGTGATTCTGCATTTCGACCAATGCATAGAAAGAGCTGGGTGCACAGTTAAGTAGAGTAATTTGTGAACTGCAAATAGTTTCCAAAGTGAGAGTCTGATCAAAATAATCTGATGCCAATATATGTAATTCTCCTCCACATACTAGCGGCATCATAATACTTCTTTGAGTTATATCGAAACTGAAAGAACTAATAACAAGTACCTTGTCATTTGGGTTAATTTTAAATTCTTGAACAAACCAATTTAATAAATTAGTCCAACCCCGATGGTAAACTGCTGTGGCTTTTGGTTTACCTGTAGAACCAGAAGTAAAGACTGCATACGCAAGACTGTCTAGAGTAGCATGAGTATCTGTAAGATTTTCACTACATTCTCCTGCAAACTGCTCGCAACTTGCATCTAGACAAATGATTTTCGCATGACAATCCGGTAACTGATTTATAAGACGTTTCTCAGTCAGCAGAACGCTGACTGGAACTTCTTTAAACATCTGTGCTAAGCGATCATTCGGATATGTTGGATCGTATGGCAAATAGGCTCCTCCAGACTTGAGTATACCTAGCAAGCCAATCACCATTTGAACAGACCGATTAATAAATAGTCCAACTGGTATATCTGAACTCACACCTATCTGCTTCAGGAAGTGTGCAAGTTTATTAGCTTGCTCGTTAAGCTGTCGATAAGTCAACCTCTCATTCCCAAAGACAATGGCAGTTGAATCTGGAGTACGTTCCACTTGTAACTCAAATAGTTCATGAACACATTTATTGGGGTATTCAGTCTCAGTATGATTTAATCCCGCTAAGATTTGATAATACTCTTGTGAAGATAAATCTTTAAATAAATCGCTCACGATTGAACTCCATTTTTACTTGTTAACGATATGCAATACTTATTAAGTCCTCATCCTAATGCTTTTAACGTAGTTATGTCAAATTACTTACATATTTCTTTAACATGGATTTACCGTTCCATTAGTATTTTAGGCGATGTGAATATAAAATTAATTTTGCCCCTGTACTTGTATTCTTTTTTGGAGATGTGTCAATACGGTTCGGTTAAGCCCAGAACCAGGTAAAATGAGAGTTATCCCCTGAATGTACTGAGTAAGAGTGCAACTCAAAGAATTCTCGCTGATCTCGCCGGTGATCAAATCAGGTACGGTACTCAAAGCCTTAGCTCGACTTTATCCATTTAAGCAGCAGTTCGTAAAAGCCGAGTTTGACTGGAGTGTAAGAACAGCAGGTAGATTTATGCAAGTAGCTACTCAATTTAAATTTGCCAAATTGGCAAATTTAAACATTGCCGTTTCTCTGATTGGTGCTTTAAACCGGGATGGGCTTGTGGCTGCAATGACCGTTCCAGGGAGTACAAATACTGAGGTATTTCTGACCTATGTGACCCAGGTCTTAGTACCACAGTTGTGTAAAGGGGCAATTGTTGTCATGGATAACCTTAAACCCACATTCCGCAGATGTAACTCATATTACTGATAATTTTGAAATATCCAAGCCAGAAAAATTTTACCAATCTAATATTTCTGGCTGAAGTTCATTTTTAATCTAAATAATTAGATTTCTACAAAAACGCTTTTATCATCTACATTTCCTGAATCTACTTTTAACCCACATTACGCCCTTCAAAAAGTAGCATAAGAAAACTACATTCACGCGCAATTAAAAACTATTGTTTTTAACAATCAAGTCCCAATAAAAAATAAATTATACACACCATAAATTAAGCTTTTTTATCGTGTAGAAAAAGCCATTTAAACAAAAATATTAAAATTTTTTATTTTTAATCAATCATGAAAACATCAGTATATGCAATAGGGAACTGTAGATTTTAAAACTAAGATAATAAATAATATTTTTGACAAGCGGTAGGTAGGAACTGTAAGATGTAATATAACAACGTGATTGTGTTAAGTTAAGAATTTGTTTAAACCCTTGTAGGATCAGAAGATGAATTCCTTGAAAACATACGCCAGTTGCTTCAAGTCGGGTTCCCCGACTTGAAGCAACTGGCTCTGAAATATCCAGCGTAAAGTAGGGGATTCTGTTGGTTTATTCATGCGATCGCTGTAAATAATTTGGTTGTCCCTATTTCATAATATTTGTCTAACGCTCTCCCTAATATATCATCGTTTAAATGTCATGGTAATACTCCCGTTCCTATTAGATGTTCCGTCGCTTTTCCTACAAAAAAAATCTTCGCTCTAGATATAATGGGGCGCTCAAAAACCCTAATCCATTCAAAATCATCGCTTTCATTACTTGTCCTGGACTTAGAGTTTCTTTTGTTTTTATTCCCACTTTAAAAAAATTACGTCTCACATCAACCTTCTTTCGATTCAAAAAGCCGATAGTATCCCTGACTTAAGAGTATGGATGTAAATAGATATTAAGAGAACAGACTATTAGGCACAATCCAGTAATATTATAACTATCTGAAGTATTGTTATCTATTTGATATTAAGTAGGAAAGTTTTATGACTCAAGGAAATCTCTACCTCAGGCAAAATGTTCTCGTAGAACCGCTCTTCAACCAATGGTATGCTTGGTCTTATCTCATTGCTCCCACAACAGCAGCGATGTATGTAGAAAACTTGCATCTAAACATTCTTCGCTCTTTCATTGCAACGCCACAAGTCCACATCTATGCGCAAAAAGACCCGGCGCTGCTGGGTGGTCCCTTTATTAATTATCCTGTGGAACGTATGGGTGAAATCAAGGACTTGTTAGAGAAAACCCTTCAAGAAAATGAGCCTCTGCTGCAGTTTGCTTCTGCGCTCAAAGCCTTTGATGAAAAACTTCAAGCTGAAGCTGTTGGATATTCGTTAGAAACGCTTTACCAAGAGATGCCAGAGCCTTTGCAAGGTTATGTCGAATTGGTGTACGACCCGCATAATCATCCGTCCATGCGCTTTTTTGAGGGACTACTTTATAGAAGCCCCTATTACCAACCTTCCGCACAAAGCATTGCCCTTTCTTTAATTGACAACGATAACCGAAGCTTTATCCTGTCAACACCTCGGCTTCATGAATCCAATTACCTCAACCTGCGGATTCCTTTTTCCCATCAAGGAATCGATGAGCTTTTTGAGATGAAAACATTCCCTAAACCTCTGAACTATATCAAAGAACAGTTCAACCTCCTGGACAATGATGAGGATGAGCTTTTCCACTCATTCTTTACGGAGGAACCTCCACAGCCCAGCCAGACTTATCAAGATAAGGATGTGCGCATCCGCTACTACGGTCATGCTTGTCTCCTTATAGAAACTTCGAATACCTCCATTCTCATAGATCCGTTAATCAGCTATAAATATGATGATCGAGGTATCCCTCGCTACACATTTGAAGACTTACCAGAAAAGATAGATTATGTGCTGATTACTCATAACCATCAGGATCATGTTCTGTTTGAGGTGCTATTACAACTGCGGTATAAAATTGGAACTATTGTTGTTCCAAGGAGCGGCAGTGGAGTGCTGGTGGATCCTTCCCTGAAACTATTGTTAAAGCATACCGGTTTCAAGAATGTTATTGAAATGGATGAGATGGAAGAGATAGAAGTTGCTGACGGAATAATTATTGGGCTCCCTTTTCTTGGCGAACATGGAGACCTAAATATCCGCACAAAGCTGACGCATCTGGTTCGTCTGAAAGGGCGCTCTATTCTCTGTGTAGCGGATTCCAATAACCTGCAACCGAAGCTATGCGACCACCTTCGGAAATTAGTGGGAAAACTAGATGTGTTGTTTATTGGGATGGAGTGTGATGGAGCTCCCCTATCGTGGCTATATGGGCCATTGTTAACCAAGGCGATTCCTCGAGAGATGGATCAATCCCGTAGGATCAATGGCTCCAATTTCGAACGAGCCCTAGACATGGTTGAGGGTTTTGCTCCAGAGCAGGTCTATGTGTATGCCATGGGGCAAGAACCTTGGATGAATCATCTGCTCGAAATGTCGAATAGAGAAGCCTCAAAACTGATTATTGCTGAGTCCAATAAGCTTGTTGAGGAGTGCAATCGCCGAGGTCTCACTAGTGAGCGATTATTCGGGCAAAAGGAGATTATTCTGTCAGTCTAAGCTCGACTTTATCCATTTTTTTTGCAACGCGATCGCTATAGTTTATCGAAGTCTATACCCATGACTATATGTCTTATTGTTGAGTAAGAGGGAAACTCATGTTTTTGTATTCCAAATGTCTCTATTAAAATCCGACGATGACGTTTGACAAAATCTCCCCATGCACGATACCCAACATATCCACTCATAGGGCCCATTATTACAAACAACAACACTAACCAAAGTGGATGTCTTCGACCATCTAAAGTTCTAAAATCTTCCACTTGCTTCAACTGTTCAATCAGATTGGCATTCATGATTTTTCATCCCCTCACCACTTGCTATTTTACCTGTTTTAGGGGATGAAACAGCCCTGCCGGGGGATTTAAGGGGATCAATTAGTTCCTAAAATCACAGCAGACCACTTTTCAAGCAACCTCATTATGAACAAATAAAATAAAGTAAGTTGACATTCTTGGATATATGGTTTTTAATACTAACTAAAGGAAAACAAATGGTAGATTGCTATACAAAAGTATGGTTTTCCAAACAAGAAGTTTATTATTAGAGAGAAGGGTACAAGAAATAATTGTAGAGACTAAGCTTTTGCTATCAAACTAAACTTTTACCAGGGAGTAACGAAATATGTTTCAACAGGCTCAAGAACAAGATTCAAAATTACTCAATGACTACATTAAGGATTCCTTAGGTAACATTGTTACCGAGGAAGAACTTCTCGAGTTGCAAGAGTCTTCGATACTGATGGAAGAATGGTCAAATGAAATGTGTGAAAGCAAGTCAACCGGGGGAATGGAAGAGTGGGGGAGAAAGGAAAAAGCGAAATTGCTGAGCGAGGATAATTCATGTGGATGGTATCATGGTACTTGGCAGTATCTCCAGCTTTTAAACATGGTCGCGATCCCGCGCTGGTACCCTTTCTACCAAGAAGCTCTATGCAATGTGTTTTCAAAAAATAGAAGTGCTAGGGTGATGATATCTGCCGCAGCTGATTATGGTATGCTCCGAACCGTTTATGATGCAATAAAGGCATCAAATGCACAGCCTGAATTAGTTCTTTATGATATTTGCCAAACTCCTCTTCAATCATCTCGTTGGTATGCCAAGAAACATGGTTTGTCACTTTTAACATATCATACAAATATCCTCACTGCGGAAATTGAACCTGCATCGTTCGATTTGGTAGTGACTGACGAATTTCTCACAGTCTTAAATGCAGAGTCAAAGTGTCCAGCGGTATCTGTTTGGAAGAAGATACTTAAGCCGGGCGGTTGTCTCGTGACAACTGCAATGATTGGTGAGCCAACAACCGAAGAACAACGAAGAGCATATGCCGATCGCGCACGCAAATTATTTGCAAAATATGGTTCGCTGTTATTTCCAAATCATTCTTCATCACAGGAAAAGATAAGTCTTCTAATGGATCGCTTTGAGAAATTTGCATCTCTGCATACCCGGCACATGATTCGTGATGAAGCCCAGCTAGTAAACTTGCTTGAAGGGTTCACAAATATTGTTACAAAAACAGTTGAAACGCCGGGTGAATGCGTGAATCCGACTTTTTCCTTTCAAATTACTGCCGAGGCGTAGTGTCAATGATATCTAAGAAACCTGTTTGACTAACAAAACTCGTAGATTTCTTCCACGATAAAGGCCTTAATCACGTCAAGTAATATATAGGAATCCGGTTTGATTCCTGAAATTGTTTGCGTACACAGGCAAGAGGTAAAAGGTAAGACCCAATAGGATTACAGACCATTAAGGTGTACTGAGTTTTGTTCAAAAATCAGCAGAGGAGTACTATAGATCAAATGGGTATCAACTTAAGGCGGAACAGAATTTTGCTTAAGCGAGGCTTAATCCCTTAAAGGCTGCAACCTTCTTCTTGTAAGTTTTCCTGCCTTAAGTTGAGATCCGATAAAATCACTGTTCCAGTAACAATTCTAGAAATCTGTAGATTGTCTAAGAATCGTACAGAATGACCTTAGCGCTCTTTTATTACTATCATGATAGAAAAATAATCTTATTTACTTCGATTTTTATACGAACCAGAAGAGTGTAAAGAAATTTGCAACCATCACCCAGGAACTTGTAGCTGTTGTGGAGAGCGATTGATAGGAGTTGATGCAATACGGTTCGGTTAAGCTCTAAGCTGTACTGCTCACAGAGAAGGTGAGTGTTTCAATTTTCATTCCAGCCCCTTTATGTATCGGCTTCTTAGAGGGAAATTTAGCCCTAGAGAGTCGGTTCAGTAGAAGATATGTATCGTTAGACCTACTCTAAAAAAACTTAAATGTATTCTTTTAGATAAGTATTTAATTCCTATTGAACTATGGTACTGCTCTTGATTCTCTAAACACATAATGAAGGAGCGAATATGAGAACCTCAATTTCTGGTACACTGAGTGATTTAGAACTAACAAGGTTCTTCGTCGCAATAACTTTAATCCTTCTTTTTTCTCATGTTTTTGGTTATCTTTTTTATCGCTTCAAACTCCCTAGAGTTATTGGAGAAATTTTAGGAGGGATATTATTAGGTCCAACAGCATTAGGTCATTTTATGCCAGAAGTGTATGCATGGATATTTGCAGCTTTTGAAACAGAAGGAAAACTAATTTCTTTAATCTCTTACTTAGGATTAACATTGTTAATGTTTATTTCAGGATTTGAAATTCAAAAATCATTAGATCGTGAAGATAAACAAATTATCCTTGTTCTTGCATTTGGCTCAACAATTGTCCCTTTTCTTGCAGGATTGATGGCTCCATTTATATATAATTTTAAACCATATATCGGAGAAAAAAATAATGAATTAGCGTTACAATTGGTAATTGCAATTGCAACATCTGTTACCTCTGTTCCTGTAATATCGAAAATCTTTATTGATCTTAAGATTATTAGTACACGCTTTGCCAAAATTGTACTTTCAACTGCAGTGATTCATGATATTGTGCTATGGATAGCATTAGCTATTGCTACTGGATTAGTAACCAGTGAAAAGTTGTCCATATTATCGATCACAAACACAGTATTAGCTACAAT
>NZ_WJFC01000244.1 GCF_009725235.1 Scytonema sp. UIC 10036 | reverse complement strand
GATTTTTAGCGATTCTCCTTTGGAGACGCTACGCGAACGCATAAAGACGGAATACTAAAATTCCAGATTTTAACACTTTGCATATCTTGCGTTTTATGTCAACTACTTCTACTCGACCGGCGCTCTAGGGTGTTAATTATACTCAGCACGAAGAGTACTCTTACCTTGATATTCCTTGGTTTGACCTTCTGCTAAGTTAATAAAATGTTATATCTAATCTAAGGGACTCAACCAAATATTACTGGCTATAAGTAACAAACTCTTTGCTCGTTCCTCAATTTGTGCGCCTCCCCACCTCGCTTGTTGAAGAATCCAACGGTTCAGCTCGATATGAGTATTCTCCAATCTAGTTTTCTTCTCTGAAAATGAGAGGTCGCTTAACTCTGAGTTATAACTAGTCAGAGTCAAGTTGCCGAATGTATCAACCATGGTAGTATGAACTTTCTCGGCCTCTGAACCTAGCTCATTTTTCCATTCCAGATTCAGCGTTTGAGGTAGAACGTGCTCGATTGTTGTTGTTGAAATATCTACAGTTTCCTTGTGGTTAAAAGATTTTTCAAGACGGCAAAGGATAAAACGAGTGCTCCCACGCCCATACTGTGGTTGGCTTATAAAGGCTGTGGCAAATTCAGAATCTTTAGGAAAGCGGCCCCTACCGCTACCCGATGATAAAGAACGGTGTAACCATAGAACATGATTCGCATCAGGAAAGTTTTTAGCTAACTGAATAAACAGTTTATTTAACAAATTAGTCGGTACTCCACAAACAGCCCGTCGAACGACGAAAGACTCGACTAATCTAAGACATTTCTCCAAGTCAACCTCGCTCAGATCTCTAGCCTGACGAGCATCAAACAGGCGGAGTAATAGCGGATAAGAGGTTGTGACTTTAAGTTCTTTAATATTCTCCAAGCAATCACGAATGTTTGCTGTTTCTTCTTGGTCTGGGAAGAGGAACCTAGCATAAAACTCTCCAAACCTTTGCATAGATTGAACTTCCACTTCGACTTGTTCGGTTGAGTTCATACTAATTAACTTCGCTTTAATAGCCGCATAAATGCCACCTTGCTTAATGTCATCTCCATCCTTCATTATGTAGTGGCGAAGAAATTCAGTGAGATTAGATTTAAGTATATTCTCAAGTGGAATCCAATAT
Source organism: Scytonema sp. UIC 10036 (assembly GCF_009725235.1). The sequence goes on along the minus strand of NZ_WJFC01000244.1, from coordinate 18,441 downwards.
TTAGAGTAAACCCGCTCCTGCTCGCCGCCTGCAGAAATCGAGTGGCGGAAGCGCATCAGCAAATAATTCCTCACTAAATCAGCTTGAGTGAGTGGTTCACCCTTGAAGTTCAGGCTCTCAAAAATCAAATATGGATCGTCATCATCGCCAAGGTTGATCATCACAACTTGGAGACATTGCTCCAGGGTAATTAGCACTTTGGTGGGATCTATAGAATTGTCAGGGTCAGAGCTTTTGAGCTTCTTTTTAAAGAAGTGATAAGCCGCCGCCATCCGAACATCTTTGTTGTTTGATGGAACCTCACGGTCAAGGACAATGGTGCGATACACATCTCGGTCAACCTGTGTTGGCACTAACTTCAAAGTGTCTTCCAAATTACGGAAGCGGTTTGTGAGGTAAACTTCCTGTATACGAGAGGCTGAATTTGAATCAAGACAATCACGCAAAGCACAAAGAAGTAACGACACAGTTGTTAGACGCTGCTGTCCATCAATGATGAGATACTTACTAACTCCTACAGGTACACTACGCGCTGGGACAGAGACAATTGCTCCCATAAAGTGGGTGCCAGTATCGCCCACTTCATACTGCACCATCAAATCTTCCCAGAGTGTTTGCCAATTGTTCTCAGTCCAAGTATATGGGCGCTGAAAGAGAGGAATTAGATTTTGCTTTTCACCGTTGAAATACTGAATAACTTTAGCGGGGGAGGCTTCCATTGGATTTACTTTGTCCTTTAATCTACGAAACTCACTGACTTTAGGTAATATTATGCTTCTTGCTTAAGAACTTGAGTATATTTATCACACAAAACCGCATTGTAACTTGCATATTATCAAACTGCCAAGATTTAACTGAATTAAAGTATAAATACTGAAATTATATTTATTTTTTTGTATTATATACTACTTTGTTTTAAAAGATTTAAAGACTATAACGTCGGTACAATAATGCTAATTTAAGTTGGAGCAATTAAAATTCAATACTTACAGGCATAGAAATTAGGTTTGTTATGCCCAAATTTGATTAGTGTACTGACACTTTAGCAGCATGATTTTAAACTATAAGTATCACGATAACTAAAGCAAAAAAAGTTATTTATAGGACAAAAAGATAATGTATATTCACTTAAATGAGAATAACTTTTTTACACATATTGCAAGAGTTTCCAGAACTGGAAGAGGAAAGTATTATACAAGCCCTAATTTGTGCCACGTCCTACTGTAGTAGTATTGCTACCTAACGGGCTTCGCGATCGCATTGTCAGTAGCTCGGCAATTTATTCTACGTTTAACCCTATAGCGGTTTTCACTTGAATGAAGTACAGATTTATCCGCTACGGGCTGCTACAGCCTGCGGTTCCATAACTTTTTTATGTATTGCACCCAACTGAAAACTGCTATATCTCCAATAGACAGGAGTGTTTTGACTCTCAAGCAGTTAGTCGTTCCCCTGACTACTGTGTCAAATTTTTGACTTTAAAATTTTTTGCAAAAACATCACTTAATCGATAAAAATACTGTAGTATTTAGACAAATGAACTAATAACTCTGCTTAAAAGCGATTGTTTACAAAATAATCCCTGTTTGTGCAGCTTGACAAAGTTCATATTTATGGTATTATGATTCGTTTTGTTCTTCTCAAAAGCTATCTAAACACTTCCATATTTAAAATGAGGATGACACATGCTCAAAGCAATCGCGTGTGCCGGGATACTCCTTGTAGTTGGAGATTTCCTTTCGACTTTCTGCTATCACATACCGGAACATATTTTTGGTAGCCTTCATTTGCAAACTCACCACTCCTACAAAAAGCACTTTCGTCATTACGCGATTTTGACACTCAATCCCCTGGTTCTTTTGGATGGTCTATTAGGTGCGTTGCCGTATTTCCTAATTGCAGTTGTTTTGTGGTTTTTTTCACCTATTGGCGTTGTATGTGGATTGCTACTCGGTCAGTTTCATGTATGGTGGAGGCATACAAGTATCTTGAATTGGCAAACCCCAAAATCAGTGGAGTTTGTTTGTCGAATTCTTTTCATTACAACTCCAGAAAGACATTGGCAACACCATCACAAAACTCACGAAGCTTACGGTGATATCTTCACGTTCTTTGAACAACCAGCAAAAAGTTGGTTCCGCTTGCTACGCTGGTTAAGAATTCGCTTCCCCCAATTACGATCGCAAAACTAAATAATTTGGGCTAGTGCGTTAAAACTTATGCTAGCTCTAAGTTTTAGATGCGAGTATTCTCAATTCAGTAACAACAGTACTCAAAAATCTGGACAAATAGAGCGTACCACGTGCGGATGGACGTAGTACCGTAAAACCGCAGCAACCCAATCAGGCATTACCCCTTTCGCGAGCGCCCATGTCGCGAAAGTATGCCTGCATTATAGCTGCCTGACAAAATAATTTCAAAAACTTCTGTTGATAAGAATCCAGAAGTTAGAATTTTTTAGTAACCTTTTAGAATTATTATTTAAATATGTGCTTTTAAAAAATGCAAAATCTGTTGTTTGAACTTAGTCATTGCATCTACATTATTAAGAGGTCATTTATAAAGTAAATCTTAAATGTCCAAATGTATTGTGGTAGGTTGGGTAGAACAAAGTAACACCCAACAATTTCATTAAATGTTGGGTTTCGTTCCTCAACCCAACCTACGGTGTCTTAATGTTTACTGTGCCTTTGGTGGCGAATTATCAAAGTGGAATACTGACGTTAGGATGAATCCACAAAAACCATTTAAGAATTTGCTTGTCCAATTACGATCGCACCCGCCTACTAAAGAATTTGGGCTAAAAACTTGCGAGTGCGATCGTGCTGCGGGTTTTGAAAAAATGCATCCGGAGTGCCTTCCTCAACCACTAAACCACCATCCATTAAAACCACTCGGTCTGCAACTTCACGTGCAAAACCCACTTCATGGGTAACAACAACCATAGTCATACCATCAGCAGCAAGAGTTTTGATAACATCCAAAACTTCTCGCACCATCTCTGGATCTAAAGCTGAAGTCGGCTCATCAAAAAGCATAATCTTGGGTTGCATTGCTAGAGATCTAGCAATTGCAACCCTTTGTTGCTGTCCTCCAGATAATTGTCCTGGATACTTTTGTGATTGTTCCAAAATCCCCACTCGTTCCAGTAACTGCATAGCTACTTCTTCTGCTTTAATCTTTGACCATTTCCGCACCCAGATTGGTGCCAAAGTAATATTTTGCAAGACTGTTAGGTGAGGAAACAAATTGAATTGTTGAAACACCATTCCTACTTCTTGACGAATTGCTTCAATGTTTCGCAAATCATTTGTCAGAGCAATACCATCAATTTCAATCCGTCCCTGCTGGTACTCTTCTAAAGCATTAAAGGTACGAATAAAAGTTGATTTACCCGAACCAGAAGGTCCCATCAGTACGACAACTTCTCCCCGATTTACTGTTAGGCTCACACCTCGTAAAACGTGAAATTTTCCGTACCACTTTTGCACATCTTGGGCTATAATAATTTGTTGGTTTGTCATTTGTCATTTGTTATTTGTCATTTGTTATTTGTCATTTGTATAAATTATTCTCCCCTATCTCCCTTGTCTCCCTTGTCTCCCTTGTCCCCTTACCGATTTTCCAGGCGTTGAGAAGCTAGAGACATGGAGTAACAAAAAATCCAGTAGATGACCCCAATAAATAAATAGACTTCTGCATAGCGATCGAGGAACTGGGGTTGAGCAAGAATGGAACGGGCAATTCCTGTTAATTCTAATAATCCAACAATTGCTAATAAAGAAGTATCCTTAAATAAACCAATGAATTGCCCAACAAGGGCTGGAATAACAGCACGCAGTGCTTGAGGCAGAACTATAAGTAGCATAGTTAATGGGGTGTTAAACCCTAAGGATCTAGCTGCTTCAAATTGTCCGCGTGGAATTGATTGAAGCCCACCACGTACATTTTCTGCTAAATAAGCCGCACTAAACAAGGTTAAGCCAGCCATTCCCCGCAGCACTCTATCTAAACGAATTTCTGGTGGTAAAAATAAGGGTATCATCACTTGAGCGAGGAACAAAATTCCAATCAATGGCAGCCCTCTAATAAGTTCGATGTATAGAATACTAAACCAACGCACGAAAAATAACTGACTTTGACGCCCTAACGCTAATAATATCCCTAAGGGAAAAGATATAACTATGCTGACGGCTGCTATTAGCAAAGTCAGCAGCAAACCATTCCACAAACCACTTTCTACAGGTTGCAGTCCCAAACCTCCCCCAATTAACCACAGAATCATTGGGAAAGACAGCGCCCATCCAAGGGGTAACCAGGTGTTGAACCTACTAGGAAACCGTTTTGCGATCGCTCCCCATGATAAACCAGTTAGACCAAGAATAATGACTAATGCCAGCCAAAGTCGCCAATAGAGTTCTTGAGGAAAACGACCAACAAAAAATAGAGATAAATTAGCTTGTATAACTGCCCATTTTGCTTGAGTAAATACCCATGTTAAGATATTCTTGATTGCCCAGACAAGAAACCACAGGCAAACAACAGTGAGAATACTGTTGAACCAGTTGTTAAACAAATTCTTTCGCAGCCATTGCCAGATTGTTGGATTTTGGTTTTTTAACAGGCTCATCGCTCCTTCAATTGCACCTTACGGTTAAAGAAATTCATTGTCAGAGAAATAATCAAGCTCATTGTGAGATAAGTCGCCATAATTAAAAGCATAACTTCTACAGCTCTACCTGTTTGGTTAAAAGTTGTGGAAGCAACAAAGTAAATATCAGCGTAACCAATTGCGATCGCTAAACTAGAGTTTTTGGCTATATTTAAGTACTGACTTGTCAGTGGTGGTATAATTAACCGCAACGCTTGAGGAAAAATCACCAACCGCATAACTAGGCTCGGTTTTAAACCCAACGCTCTTGCTGCTTCCCATTGCCCCTTTGGTACTGAGAGAATTCCGGCTCTGACAATTTCTGCTATAAAAGCAGCAGAGTAAAGTGTTAATCCCAAAATTAATGCGGATAATTCTGGGGAAAAGTGGATTCCAAAAGGAAGTGTAAGACCTTGATTGCTAATGTTTAGTAAACCAAAAAAGGAAATTTGAGTTTCAGTTTGTGGCAAACTAAGAAAAACAGCAAAGTACCAGAAGAATAATTGTAAAAGTACAGGAGTGTTGCGTAAAATTTCTACATAAACCAGAGCTAGCTGTCGTACCAACCAATTATCTGATAGCCTTGCGACTCCTACCGTTATACCTACAATTGTGGCTGCAATGGTACAAACGATAACAACTCGTAAGGAATTCAGTAATCCAACCAGTAAAGCACGGCTGTAGGAATCAGAAGGCTGGTAAGAAATGGGAGTTTCGCCAATATCAAAAGATGCTTGGGACTGTAAAAAATCAAATCCCAATTGAATGCCCAGCCTTTGTAAATTGTAAGTCAAATTGTGCCAAAGTATCGCAACTACAATGGCAACTGTAAATACAGCTATTAACTGACCGACAACAGGCCAAAATCGTTTATCGCGCCAAAAGGGAGTCATAAGAATTTTGGATTTTGGATTTTGGATTTTGGTTTTGGATTTTGGATTTTGGATTTTGGATTTTGGATTTTGGATTTTGGATTTTGGATTTTGGATTTTGGATTTTGGATTTTGGATTTTGGATTTTGGATTTTGGATTTTGGATTTTGGATTTTGGATTTTGATTTTGGATTTTGATTTTGGATTTGGAATTAGGAATATTTAGATTTTGGGATTGACTCATGTGTAAATTGACGGATTGAATCTTTATCAGGTACAAACATTCCTCAATCTAAAATCTAAAATCTAAAATCCAAAATTTTTACCGAAATGGAGGTGCATAGAGAATACCGCCTTGGTTCCAAAGTTTGTTTGGACCTCTATCTAATTTTAATTCAGAGTTCTTGCCTAAATTACGTTCGTAAACTTCTCCATAGTTACCTACGTGCTTAATAATACGGGTCACAAAATCATTTGTTAAACCACTGCCTTTCCCAAGATCGCCTTCCGTACCTAACAAGCGCTTCACTTCTGGATTGGTGCTAGTGGCGAGTTGGTTGACGTTTTGAGAATTGACTCCCAACTCCTCGGCATTAATCAACGCAAATACAGTCCATTTCACAACATCAGACCACTTGGAATCCCCATTAACAACAGCTGGCGCTAAGGGTTCTTTAGACATAACGGTATCTAAAACAACATGGTCGTTTGGGTTCTTCATGATAGCGCGGCGAGAAACCAACCCAGAGCGATCTGCTGTCACAGCTTCGCAACGACCTTGTTCATAAGCGGCAAAGGCTGTGTTAACATCTTCAAAAACAAGAGGTTTGTAGTTAACGCCCCTCTGACGCATTTGATCGGATAGGTTCTGTTCGTTGGTAGTTCCTGTCTGAGTGCAGATGGATTTTCCTTTGAGTTCTTCTAGCTTTTTAATGTTGCTATTTTTTTTCACCATTATTCCTTGACCGTCGTAAAAAACAACGGGGGCAAATTCTAGCCCAACAGAAGTATCTCGGCTAATTGTCCATGTTGTGTTGCGGCTGAGGATGTCTACTTCACCAGTTTGTAAAGCGGTAAAGCGTTCTTTGGTGTTTAAGTTGCGGAACTCTACTTTTTTTGGGTCGTCAAAAAGTGCGGCGGCGATCGCACGGCACACATCTACATCTATTCCTGCATATTCGCCATTAGGTTTGACATAACTAAAACCCGGTAACGATCCACTAACACCACATATCAACTTTCCACGATTTTTAATTGTATCCAAACGACTTGTACTACTACCTCCTGATGCTCCAGCACAGGCATTAAGTGAGAGAATTAGAGGTAAGGTAGCTAATAGTAATAACCGCCATTTACGCATTATCATTTTCCTTTTCTTTACAAATACAGTCCAGAAAATCTACTGTTTTTATAATCCTTCAACTGCTACCCGATTTAATATTAGAAGACCTTTCGGTTGGACGAGCAATTTCGTACAAATCGCGGGTGTGACTGTACCAGTTTCCTGACAAACGTCCAATTGCGTGTAGTTTAGAAACATCTATTGTGTTTTTTGGAGTCAGTATATCATCACGTATGTGCCACAGGAGTGCTTCCGCAATAATTAAACCAGATTGGCTGCCTTCGTTTCCTACGTATACCACTTGCTTGAGCTGACACTCTATATTAATGGGTGACTCAGCAACTCGCGGCGCACGTATTTTAACGGAGGGAATTGGTGTGAGTCCCGCCTCTTTAAACTCATCCACTTCTGGTGGAAATTCAGCACTGGAAATGTTCATTTGTTGCTCTATTTCTTCAACAACTACATTAACCACCAATTCCCCAGATGACTCCGCATTTACCAAGGTATCCTTTTTTCCAGCACCACGCCGTAAACCGCAAGAAATAGCCAGAGTTGGTGGATTGGCTGTCACGCCCATGAAGAAACTGAAAGGCGCAAGGTTGTATGTACCGTCTGTTGCAACAGTGGAAACCCACGCGATCGGTCGGGGAACAACTGAGCCAATGAGTAATTGATAAGCAGTTCTTGGGTCAATTTGATAGGGGTCGATAATCATTTACTTTTTCCTTTAAAAAAACTATTAATTCACGAGAAATCAGGCATTGCTCAACAAAATTATCAGCTTTTCTGTTCAAAATAAGGAAGAAAAAAGAAGCAATAGTATTAAGTTAATATATAGTGATTCATTAGGTACTCTCTCGATCCGGTACATGGGTTTGTGAATGCACAGTGCGAGGCTTTGCACAGCTAGGCTGGATCGTAACGGGAGGCTCCGCCTCCAACGGACGGCATTCCCAGGCTCCGCCTGGGAACGAATTAGGGGTTCAGTCTCTCATTGACCAGCTGTGTCCTTTGAGGGAGAAAGATTGAGGATAAGGGTAATTTACAACTGTATATCTTGATTTTTGTAGCAATATGTGTATTATTCCTAACATAAATAATTAATACGGTAAGTCAATCAAATTAGTGTATAATAAATAGATAAAGCAAAGTGTACAGGTACAACTCTGAGAAATTCTCTTGGACACAGTTTTACATAAAGTAACAGCATTATATAGAGCTTATGTCAAAACCTCGCTATGGTATTTGGGCACCTGTAGGTGGTAACTTTGGACCGCTTAATAGTCCTGATGAACCAATCGATGCCAGTTACGATCGCACTCGTTCCCTTGTCCTTGAAGCGGAACGCCTCGGATTTGCCACAACCCTAGTAGCGCAGCACATTGCTAACCCTCGGAGCTTGGATTTAGATCAGCTTGAAACTTGGACAGCAGCTGCTGCTTTAGCTGACGCAACTGACAGAATAGAAATTATTGCAGCAATCAAGCCTTTGCTTTTCCATCCTGCCGTTTTAGCAAAGATGGCATTAGGTATAGATGCTATCAGTCACGGACGTTTTGCCATAAATTTGGTCAGTGCTTGGTATCGTCCGGAGATGGAACGCACAAAAATTCCTTTTCCACCCCACGATGAACGCTATCGCTATTCAACCGAGTGGCTTCGAGTTGTCAAGTTATTATGGAGTGGAGAAAGAGTTAACTTTCAGGGGGAGTACTTTAAAATTCAAGATTTGAGCCTTCGCCCTGCTCCAATTTCCAAACCGCATCCCCGTGTTTATCTTGGAGGAGCATCGGACGCAGCGCAGATATTAGCTGCTCAAGAAGCGGATACATATTTTATTAATGGTCAACCCATTGAAGATGTCCGCAAGTTTATTAAAGGAGTTCTAACGCGATCGCGAAACTTACCAAAGCCATTACGTTTTGGTTTATCAGGGTTTGTAATTGCTCGACCTACTGAGGAAGAAGCAAAAACAGAGTTTGACAGATTGATGGCGCTTCAAAAGCAGGAAGAACATTACCGATTGAACCTTGCCAAAGGAATTGACCCCGAAGCAGTTATGTTCCAAATTTTTGCCAAGAATCCTGCGGTTGGGGGTAATGGTGGAACGGCTGCAGGGCTTGTTGGCAGTTATGACACAGTTGCAGAGAGAATTTCAGATTTTGTTGAGATAGGTATCGAGACTTTCATGTTGCAATTTCATCCTTTTTCAAAGGAGATGAATCGGTTTGCAGAGGAAATTATGCCGCGAGTCAAACGTTTGCAGCTTGTAGCATGAAAAGAGTGAGTGGTTAGTTGTTAGTTGTTAGTGGTTAATAGCAGAAACATGGTTATTCAAACAGTACCTTTGCCAAAATAGAAACCTAAATAAATTTTGCCATTTTTGCCCAGTACACAAACTTTTGCCACAAGAAGACGAAAATTTCCACTCCATATGTGTTTTTGCGCTCAAATGCCAGAATCTCAATATTTTACTGTGCAGGCTATTGAATCAAATGAATAAGCTTGTAGCTTGTTCATTTGATAGGGCAGGCTACAAGCTATGTGTGTCCAAGCCCCGATTCACCTTGAAGTTGTTGTGCAGGAAGTTGTGAGTCAGTCAGGTAAAACTATTTCTGGAATTAGCGGACCCGCAAAACAGGTAGAGGCGGCTCGAGAAGTGTTGGGGCTTGCCAACAGACCAACGCGATTCAGCGATCGCGAAATGTTGTTCTCATTGGCACTACAAGACCTACGTGTTCCTACAATACTAGCATCAGGACAAGTTCAATGTCGTTTACCAAATCCGGATGAGTTGGAATTACTAACAGAGTGGTGCGTTGATTACAGCGTAGAAACATTGAAACAAGTAAACACGCCCAGGCTGCGACAAAATTGTTATGGAACTATTGAAGCGCGTCAAGCAACGGCAACACATTGGGTACTTGTAGCAGAAGAAAGCATTGTGTCCTACTCTGCCTTTAATGCTTGTCTACCAGAAATTGTACAGATTGGCGGAGTGTGGACACCGCCCAATTTGCGTGGAAAAGGTTATGCTAAATGCGTGGTTGCAGGTTCTTTACTAAGCGCACAGTCCCAAAAAGTGAATCGTGCTGTGTTGTTTACGTCTGACTATAACACTGCAGCACAGGCAGTTTACCGAGGGCTGGGCTTCCAACTTCTCCCAGAGAAATATGGCTTATTGATGTTTAACGACGACCCTGAATAAGTACGATCTAAAGTAGAAAAGCATTAAATTCTAAGATTTAGGGAAGAGTCAAGATTTCTACCGCTAATTTAAATCTAGAGAAATCTGGGTAAATGAATTTTTTGTACATCTACGAGTTTTTCTAGACCTAGATACAGCAACGGTTACTGTATCGTTACCCATTGGAATCACACCAATATCGAAAAGCGTTAATTGAATTAACTTCTCATCAAGTCTAGGCGGACTTACAGAGCAAGTCAGCTGACAAAATGAGTTAACCTTTCGTGTCCTGTTAGGACGAGCATGAAAATATTGATGTCTCGGAATCAATTTCAGACTCTTTGACAATTGACTCCAATGCGACCAAACGTGCTTTACCTTTTTATCGGTATAGGCGGACTTGGAAGGGAGTAAATGATGTTGTTTGGGCAATCGTTCAGAAAATCTTCTACCTCGACGTGCAATAACGAATGCTGCTGATGACGCTGAATTCATGCCATACATAGACATGAATTTGAGCATTCCGATCGTGCTGCTAAAAGCCGGATTTACTTTCTTATGATAAATGCCGTATTTTGAGCAAGCATTATCCAAAGCTTCGTTCCATTGCGTATAAGCGAATGATGATAACATTCGTGCATATTTCTTCCCTTTCTCCTTGAGTAGTTTCTTCTTTTCGGAAAAATCCAATTTCTCAGATGCAACTGGAAAATTATATTCAAGAGCTTTGAGTGCAATAAATGTGGCAGCGTCTCTCAAGATAGCTTCTCTCTGATTTGAACTGAGGACATGCAAATCCAACTTGTAATCGCCATATTCGAGCAAGTTGCCTTGGCGATCGCAAACAGCCCATCCAATTGAATCTGCATTTAGATCCACACCTACGTAACCAGACAAATACTCAGACGTAATTTCTCTTAGATTTACATCTGTTGTGGCTGCAACGTACCAACAATTATCTTTCCAATAGAATCGAATAGTGACAGCACTACAACCAATTGCCCACTTCTCGGTTCCGTCCTTAGTTTTTACCTTATAGCAACGCTCTGAGATAGATTCAACCAGATCGTGGAAGCCATGTTTGAAGTTTAATCCATCAATCCGAATGTAATCACCGCCGAGTCTTTCTTCTAGCGCATAGGGAGTGCGGATAGAGAGAACAAAGCTATCCGGATTTTCAATGTAATTGAATTGTGCTAGTTGGTTGCCTGAGGACTCATCCTTACTGCCAACTAATACAAAGCTGTCATTGTCTGGCAATGCGTAGTTGGGTGATGTAGACTTCAAATGAGCCAATTGTGACTGAAGCAGATACAATCGTCGTTTCTTTTGATGTAAACCAAATTTCGCGTCTTGGAGTTGCGTTGTTTGACGCTGCCTTGCGTAAATGCTACACGCCTTTTTGATTTTGGTTTGACTTTTTGATTTGTCAGATTTAAATCCTTTTTTGGCGCTTTTATTTTTATTGGTTAATTTCTTTTCTTGCTTGGCGAAATCTTTAATTTGCTTGGAGCGCTTTCTAATATCAGATTTTATTGACTTAATCTGACCTGATAAAAATTTGATGTGATTGGCTCTGTTTTTGTTAGCATTGGTAACAATTCCTTGAACTTCAGTGTATATAGAATTGCTGTATCGTTTATTTATATTGAATAAACGTTGTAATTCTTTGTGACAGTCGAGTTGGCTTTTTCCAGCCAAAATCATGGACAAACAATGATGGCGAGCAGAGTCAATTAAATTGGAGATAGTGAATAACTCTCCCCAGTGCCAAAAATCTACTTGATCTGTATAGGTTTTGGTCGATTCTGCCACACGCTCACCTCATTTTTTGAGATTATACCAGAGTTATCGCTATGTTTAGCAACTAGAGCGCCTGATTTAATTCAAAGTTCTTTTAAAGATATCTCGTGCAGTTCTCTCATGAGTTTCAGGTTTTTTCGACTACGGGAACCATAAAGACGTGCGGAAAATACAGTAATAATCTCTAACACGTCCGTAGCTAAGTCTTGCTCAAAAGTCGTTTCTACTGGCTGCCAATCGTATGGTCACCTTCGTTCCAAACTGTTCGCACATTGCAAAGACAAGGTGCTCCCAAATCTCAATAGTCTATCGAGTGTAAGTCATCACTAACTCTGCTACCAATCCTTGAGTTATCAAGGTAATAACACGTGTCAATCCCTTCTTTTTATAGTTAAGTCCCCGAACCAAGTCTTTAATGAGTTCGGCATCGGTTGTAGAGATTGCAGAACTTGACACGCTCCGTTCCAAGTCTTCTTTTTGGTCGTGAGAACGTAACGAATGCATAAAGAATAGTTATTCTAGATTCTCGGTTGGGCTGAGCAAGAAACTGTTCAATGGGATATCGCCTATGCCCTCCATCTGTCGCGATCAACTCTAATTTTCTTGAGTTCGTCCAATTATGAGCAGTTTCTACTCTTACTCATGCAGAGTTTTGCCACCTCTCCAATCGCTAAATACTTCTTCATTTTCTAGAGATTTTACTTTGCTTTCTATAGAATTATCTAACTTTCTCAAGATTTTTGGTTAACTGCCTTTAACCCCTGAGTCTGTTACTGCAACAGTATGTTCAAACTGAGCGGAGAGTTTTTTGTCTTTGGTAATTACAGTCCAACAGTCAGCTAAAAACTTTTCACTTATTACCACACGGTTTCTGTTCTAAATTCCGTAATGAAAGTAAAAAGATTACGTTTATCGTTGCGACTCAGCACTCTGGGACTGTACATCGTTTATCGCAACCTTACTCTAGAGGGAGAATAACTGAGGCGACTAGAAGTCGCGGCTATACAAACAAAGTCCGCCTGCGCGGACTTACATGAAAATTAGGATTTCAAATTTTCGAGGAGCGAAAGTGATGAAAGAGCGTTAAGGGGGGTAAATCCAACTTGTGTGTAGCCCTTGGAAAGGGGAGGGAACTGGAAATTCAATTTCCTTTCCAAAAAGGGATTATGGGGGTAAATAAGGAAAAGTACCCTTATGAGTACCAAATTGACTCCGAAATGCTGTGACTTCTTAGTGTATTTGAAATTATCGATTTTTTAAATATAGTCAACCAATTAATTAAGCTTGATACCAAATCTACTCTGAACAAAACAATGAAAGGTGTGACAGCTACATTTGTAATGATGTCTACTGTTGCAGTAACCAACTGGGGTGGAACTAACTGGGCTAGTTTTGCAGTCGAAAGAACTGTACAACAAGGAATAAATCAAATCGCACCAACAATTTCTCAAAAGAGTTCTCAGTTTTTATTAGCTCAAACTTCTGTTGGCTCTTGTGTAGTATCGGTGCAATCGGGTTCAACACTTAATGTTCGCCAAACTCCTAACAATAGGGGTAAAATTGTCGGTTCGTTGCGAAATGGCACTCGCGTTGCTCTGGGAGTAACTGATGGTAGTGAAGGTAATAATTGGACAAGAATTATTGCCCCCGTTGAAGGTTATGTTGCCTCATCTTTCCTGAAAAATTGTCGCACTCGTGGATAAATAAGGTTGATAGCTTTACCAAAACCACTTGCCGTTGCTCGACAGGCAGTGGCAAAGTGGTTAAAGCGAATTGTATTCCCATCAGGTCAAGATTTCTACCCCTGAGTCTGTTACTGCAACAGTATGTTCAAACTGAGCGGAGAGTTTTTTGTCTTTGGTAATCACAGTCCAACGGTCAGCTAAAAACTTGATGTCACAACTTCCTTCATTAAGCATGGGTTCAACAGTGAACACCATTCCTGGACGTAGTTTCAAACCACTGCCTCTTTGACCGTAGTGAGGAATTTGTGGTTCTGTATGAAACTGTCGTCCAACTCCATGTCCAACCATATCTCGCACGACTGAGAATCCATTTGCTTCGGCGTATTCCTGAATAGCAGCGCCAATATCCCCAACTCTTGCCCCTGGTTTAATTTCAGCAATTCCTCGCATCATGCACTCATGAGTAACCTCAACTAGTTTTCGGGCTGAGGCTGACGGATTACCAACCAAAAACGTTTTTGAGGTGTCACCGTAATAACCGTCTAGAATTGGAGTCACATCAATATTAATGATGTCTCCGTTTTTGAGGATTTGTTTGCGGTTGGGGATTCCGTGACAAACAACTTCATTAACACTGGTGCAAATTGAACGGGGAAAAGGAGGATGTTCGGGAGGTGCATAGCCAAGCTGGGCGCTGATTGCACCGTTAGCTTGTGTCCAACGCTCTGCTTCATCATTTAATTCTTGGGTGCTCACTCCAGGTTGCACTAGTGGTTCAAGATGCTTGAGTAAATTTGCAGCAAGTTGCCCAACCGATCGCATCTTCTCTAACTCTCTAGCTGAGAGCAAGACCACTCCGCGATGAGATAGTGGTTGCAGAAAATTTCCAGCTATTGAAAAACCTACTTGATTGTTCATAACCAAATTCTTTTTCTATCATGCTATGCCTTGCTAGCACAGCATAGCACAGCTTGGCACAATTTAGGTCATTGCTTGTATGCTAAATATTAGGGAAATTCGTAAAAGCTGGTACTTCTAATGGGTGGAAAGACAGATTTAGAGAGAGTGGTGGCTTATGTTCCTCCTGAGTGGAAAAGGGAACTGGAAGAATGGGCAGAGGTGGAAGAACGCTCTGTCTCTTGGTTAGTTGCAAAATTAGTTGATAAAGCTTTGCAAGAACGTCGAAACCAGCCAAACGCTTCAAAAGTTATGAATGTCGGAGCGAGGTAGTATTCTAGAGCAACGGAAACGAAATGGGTGTTTTCCCAATTTTTAATAAGATAAGAGATGTGTATAAATACCTTGAGAAATTTATAGTGTTTTTCGAGCAGCTCGCGGTATAAATCTATTTTTATTTTAGATGTAGTACATAGTTTCTATTTGCTGTCTAGTTGCTTGCCGATCGCAAAGTTCTTGCAGAGTGTACTTTTGCAAGACTTCGTGCGCTGCTTGATTTGCTTCGAGCCAAACTTCTTGAATGGCTTCTGCTTCTGCTGTCTCGCAGGTAGAATCCACAGTAGGCAAAGCAGCATCTACTCCTTCAATGCACTTCAAAACATCTAAAACTGTAATCTTTTTTGGATCTCGTGCCAAAACATAACCACCCTTGGCTCCTCGTATGCTTTTAATCAAACCTCCCGATCTCAAGGTTGCTAGCAGTTGTTCTAAATAACGATTTGGTATCTTTTGTAACGCTGCTATTTCTCGAATATGTAAAGATTCGTTTTTATGGTATTCCTTAGTCAATGCTACCATCGCTAGGATTGCGTATTCAGATTTGTTGGAGAGTTTCATCGTACATAGCCTACGAATAGCTGGTCAATTTTACTTTAATCAACTCTATTAATAAGAGCAAATATTTATTGCTATTGATTTGACAAATAAAATTTATTGATTATTTCAGACCATTTGAAAAGTGATTTTTTGAACCGCAGAGGACGCAGAGGACGCAGAGGAAAGAGAGGGCAGAGATTTTTACTGAAGAACCAAAAATTTTTACGGAAAGTGTGAAAGAGATTTTGTAGCACTTAAAAATATACTTTCTGTAGCTGGCGCTACGTTTTTGTCCACGGCTTTTACGAGGTAGCATCTATGGATATATCGATCGTGGCTTTCGAGAAATTTACAGATATTGACGTATTTCTCCTATGGGACTTGCTCAAGCGAGTGAATTCTCCTGATTGGAATGTGCGGATTTTGGGAGAACAAACGCATCATACGTCTAAGTCTGGATTAACCATTCCCATGCACGGTAAGTTTTGCCTAAAGAGCTACTTACTTGCTTTTCAACGTTAATCATGATAAAGTCCTACCTATCAATAAAATACTTTAATTCGACTGAATTACCGGAGTTAGCGAGTTGTCAGTTTAGCCACAGCAGGGCAATTCTTAATTAAATAGTCTATAACTATTTAATTAAGAATTGTTCATCTTTCCCTAATCCGCTTTTAGGAGGCAAGTTAAAAGTGGATTTAGTGTTTATTGGTATGAGCTTGTACCAGATATTAAAGCATCTTATCTTTCAGACTTTATCCCTCATACTTTTTTTGGCAAACAGGGGTCATTATGGCGCACATAATTACTAGCGATCGAGAAGCAATTGAAATTGCAAAGCAAATAGCAGGGGAATTTGTTCAAGTTCCTAAGAAGTCTGGTGATGCTTATGTATCTAATGTGACCCTAGCTGGAGTTATCAAACTGCTATCGGAAGGGGATGGAAGTATCGGTCAATGGTAAAATGTCGAATTTACGTCAATTGGAAAATGAAGACAAGATATAACAGCTTTAGTTCATTAAAGTTTAACCGTCGTTTCTTTCTCCTTACAGCTGGGTCATTTGCTTTTTCGACACTGTTTTCTAGTTGTCAAACTCAAAACCAATCTCAGAAACCTAATTTAGACACTCAAAATAACAATTCAAACCCGATACGAATTGGCTGGTTAAAAGGTTCTCCCTTACATATTCTAAAATCTCAAAAGAAATTGGAAAAACGTTTTGAATCGTTGGAAAATTCTATTGGTTGGATTGAATTTCCCACTATACCAGTTCTGCTAGAGGCAATGAATGCAAAAACTCTCGATTATGCTCAAGGGGTTGATGCTTCATTAGTCTTTGGTCAGTCTTCTAATGTACCATTTGTGTATATCTCAGCAACTCCAGAACGACCAAACAGCTTAGCATATGTTGTACATGAAGACTCGCCGATTAAAAGTGTCGCAGATCTCAAAGGCAAAAAAGTCGGTTACGGTCGGGGTTGGAATCTCCACTATTTACTAGTCAAGGCTTTACAATCTAAAGGGTTGAGTATTAAGGATATTAATTCTGTCCCTATTACAACAGCAGCAGAAGGACTCGCAGCATTTGAGTCAAGAAGTGTTGATGCACTAGCTATTTGGGACCCATTTTATGCTAGATTGCAACGCTCATCAAAATTACGTGTTTTAACAGATGGTGAAGGGCTGACATCAAATAGGGGTTTTACGATCGCTTCACCAGAATTTGCTCAAAATTCTCCTGATTTGATTAAGGTGATACTAGAGGAATTGCAAGCAACAAGTGATTGGGCAAATAAAAACCCCAGCCAGGTAGCACAGTTCTTGTCTTCTCAACTGGGAATTGAAGTTGAGTCTCTAGAAGTGATGTTACGACGACAAACTTTTGGTGTTTTACCTGTTGATGAAAAAATTATTGCCGAACAACAAGGAGTTGCTGATACATTTTTCAGTTTGGGTCTTATTTCAAAGCAGATTCAGGTGAAAAATTTAGTTGCCAAAAATCCTCAATGGTTACCTAAAGAATTAGCAAATAGTAATTCGTAGGTCGGACTTTTCCCTTCCCATTAAAAGATTAACAAAGGATTATTCTATGGAAATTGGTCTGTTTCATCAAATGTGGGCACCTCCTCAAATTGAAGACAAAGAATTTTTTGCCCAAACGGTTGAAGATGTGCAACTAGCTGAAACTCTCGGTTTTGAATCCTGTTCTTTTGGAGAACATCATTTTGTACGAGCTAAGGCTTTTTATGGTCGGCTACCGGTTCCAGAAGTGTTAATTGCAAAATTAGCCGCAGAAACAACACGAATTAAACTGGGAACTGCTATCAAAATTCTCACTTTAGATAGTCCTCTGCGTTTTGCAGAAGCTGTGTCTTTATTGGATTTGTTAACAGAGGGAAGAGTGATGTTTGGGCTAGGGCATGGTAGCCCCGCTGACATGGAACATATGGGATTAACTCAGGCTGAAAAGCATCACCAATTCCGCAATATACTTCTTGAATTACTTGATTATCTTTCTTTGAACCGTCAAGGTCCCCAGATTACGCCTCAACCTCGTCAAGGAATGCATGAATTATTTTGGTTGGGAGTTCGCGATCGCAACACAATTCTTTTAGGTGCTCAACTTGGTCTAAATCTACTGATTGGACAGGGAGAAGACGCAACAACTCAAAATATTTACAGCGATCTTTATCGAGAAGCAGGCGGTAAAGGATTTGTGCGAGGATTTCGACTGGTATATGTTGGCGAAACGGACGCAGAAGCACAGAAAAGCGTTGCTGAAGCAGCCCAATTGTTTTTTAGCGTTAGGGAAAAACTGCCTCAATATCTGGCTGCACAACGCCAGGGGCGTATTCCCTATGAACCGCCTAAAGATTTACCGGATTTGCTATGGCGGCTCAATTACATTGTCGGTTCTCCTACGACTGTTGCAGAACAACTCAATCATTACATTTCACAAAGCAAGGTTGACTATTTGGGGGTTAAGATGCATATACCGGGATTGCTTAACGAAGATGTCCGAAAGTCAATGAGATTATTTGCTCAAGAAGTGGCTCCCAAGGTACAGCTTGCAAGGAAACTAGAGGTTGTTTCGGTATGAGGATAGGGGGTAGGGGGTAGGGG
>NZ_WJFC01000243.1 GCF_009725235.1 Scytonema sp. UIC 10036 | reverse complement strand
TAACCACTAACCACTAACCACTAACCACTAACCACTAACCACTAACCACTAACCACTAACCACTAACCACTAACCTAAAAATAAATTTTGGGTTCAAATGTCCGCAGGCGTAAGGCATTAGTAATGACGGAAAATGAACTAAAAGCCATTGCGGCTCCTGCAATAATTGGGTTGAGTAACCAACCGGTGAACGGAAAGAGAATTCCAGTAGCGATGGGAATTCCAGCTAGGTTGTAAATGAAGGCAAAAAGCAGATTTTGGCGAATGTTGCGAATAGTCGCACGGCTTAATTGAATGGCTGTGATGATTCCTTCTAAATCTCCAGAAATAAGGGTGATATCGCTAGCCGCGATCGCAACATCTGTTCCAGTTCCGATAGCAATCCCAACATCTGCTTGTGCTAGGGCGGGTGCATCATTAATACCATCACCTACCATGGCGACAAGCAGTTGGCGATTGGCGGGCGATGGTTTTCCCAATCCCCTGTTCTTACTCACCAATCCCTCACTCTGCAAGGACTGAATGACTTGAGCTTTTTGATCGGGTCTAACTTCTGCAAACACTCGCTTGATACCCAGTTGTAGAGCAATTGCGATCGCAGATGCACGATTGTCTCCAGTCAGCATGATAACTTCTAAGCCCATTTTTTGGAGTCTTCTGACAACTTCTTTTGATGAAGGTTTTAACGCATCAGAGATTCCAACTAAGCCTTGAATCGATCCATCTACCGCAATCCATACTAAGGTTTTACCTGCGGCTTCTAAAATAGTTTTTTGTTTGTGGAATTTATACGTATTAATACCTTGTTCTTCTAGCCAACGTTGTGTTCCAATTTGAACCAAACAACCTGAAACTCCACCTTGAATACCCATCCCTGGAAAGGCTTGGAAGTTTCTGGCTCGCAAAGACTGGAGTTTTCGCGTGTCAATACCTTGAGATTGTGCGTATTTAATTATTGCTTCAGCTAAAGGATGTTCGGAATCCTGTTCTACTGCGGCTACCATTTGAAGAAGCTTGATTTCGTTATGGTCTTGCGTCCCAATAGCTGTGAAAAAGTCGGTGACTGTTGGCTTTCCCTCTGTGAGAGTTCCAGTTTTATCTAGCACAATAGTTTGTATTTTGTGCGTTAGTTCTAAACTTTCAGCCCCTTTGATTAAAATGCCATGTTCTGCACCTATGCCCGTTCCTACCATAACTGATGTAGGAGTTGCTAAACCTAAAGCGCAAGGACAAGCTATAATCAGTACTCCTATTGCTGTTATCAAGGCAAGGGTGAGGTTACCCACAAGACTAAACCAGATGAGAAAAGTGACGCTCGCGATCGCGATAACTGCTGGTACAAACCATCCTGTTACTCGATCTGCCAAGCGCTGAATTGGTGCTTTTGAACCTTGGGCTTCTTGCACTAGCTTCACAATTTGGGACAGTACTGTATCGCGTCCCACTCGCGTTGCTCGGAACATCAAAACACCTGTTTTATTAATTGTAGCACCAATAACTTCATCTAGTGGTTGTTTTTTGACAGGCATACTTTCACCTGTAATCATAGCTTCATCCACAGAAGAAATTCCATCAATCACTTCTCCATCTACCGGAATTTTTTCTCCTGGTCGTACCAAGATAACATCACCAACAGCTACTTCCTGAATTGGAATATTAATTTCTACATTATCGCGGATAATACAAGCAGTTTTGGGTTGCAAACCAATCAATTTACGTATAGATTCGTATGTTTTGCTTTTGGCATGATGTTCCAACAATCGACCTAACAAAATTAAGGTAATAACAACTGTTGCTGCTTCATAATACACATCAGCCATTAAACCATGAGATGTAAATAATTCAGGAAAAATAGTGACAAACAGTGAATAAAAATAAGCTGCACTCGTCCCTAAAACAACTAATGTATCCATTGTTGCCGCTCGACGTTTAAAAGCTTTCCAGGCATTACGATAAAAGGGAGCACCGCACCAGAACTGTACGGGAGTTGCTAATAGTAACTGTACCCAATGATTGCCCAAAACTGGTGGAATAAAGGATAAGTGTAATCCCATCATGTGTGGTAGCGATCCCAAAAAAATTTGGAAGCTGTGGATACTGGCAAATATTAATTTGCGTGAAAGGTTACGCGACTTTGCCAAATAAGCTGCACTTTTTGTATCTTCTTCAACAGGATTTATAACCTCATCTGATTGAGCGTAAGAAGAGTATCCAGCAGCATCAATGGCATCTTGAATTTTTTCTAGATTAGTTCGCCACTTTTCATACCGAATAGTAGCAATTTCTGCACCAAAGTTAACATTGCACTGCAATACACCAGGTACAGAACGAATCACTTCTTCAACACTGTGGGCGCAAGCAGCACAACTCATACCACTTAACTTTAATATGAGAGTTTCCATGTGAGATTAACCCCTTAAATCAGTGAACAGTGAACAGTAATCAGTGACCAGTAATCAGTGACCAGTGACCAGTGACTAGTGGTCATTGGTCACTGGTCACTGATTACTGTTTCTTGAGATTTTTCCGCCCAAACATCCGTAGCATACTAAACCCAGTCACTAGTAACCCTAACAATGCCAAACCACTTAGAGCTGAATAAACTACGTAACCAGTACCAAAAAAAATCTTGCCACTATGGATTTTCCGAATGACTTTAACTGCACTATCAAAATGCATCTCTTCCAAGATAGGTGAAACAGTTCCTGTTAAAGCCATCAACATCAGAGGTAAAGATACCATGATTGATAGTTGTCGATGGTATTTGCGAAATAAAGATGAAACATTTGCCATAAGTGATTTGGCTCCTTTAAGGTTGAAGACTGAAGGGTAAAGTATGAACGATGAAGTATAAAGGATAAGCCTTGTATTCTTTTATCTTTTATCCTTCATGCTTTTTAAATGGCAGGATAACCAATTGTGACTAGTGCTTGCCTGATTGTGACTTCTGATACTTTTGTAGCAATGCTCACAAGCTTTATTCTTGGATCTGTTTGCACTGTAGCGTTTGGATCGATGGCTTGAATTGCTTTAGTAATCTTGTTTGCACAAGCAGAACAAGCCATTTTGGGAATTGTTAATTGGAATGCCATAGTTATGTCTTTTTAGGATTGTGAACAGTCATCAAAACTAATGTCGTTGTATTTCAAGGAAAGCGTGTCTTGGTAGACAAGCATAGCGGCTAGTGCTGTTTCAGTTTCGCGTAAACGCTGTGCAATCAAAAAACTAAAACTGCGCTTGAGAGCGATACCAAGATTAATATTTCCGTCCATAAATCGGTGGAATGCTTCAGAAGTTAATTTCCACACCAAACAAGATGTTGTAGCTACTACAGAAGATGAATGAGGTCTGCTCTCAAGAAAAGACATTTCACCAAAAATCGCAGGAGCAACTGTACGCCGCAAAGTGACTTCTTGAAATTGGCTCAATTCATGTTCTGGTGCAAGTTTGCGAACCTGGCAGATTCCTTCAAAAAGGATGAGAAGAATTGGCTCTGTAGTGCCTTCTTCAATCAATCTTTCTCCCGATTGAACTTTACGTACTTTACCATAAGAGAACAGTTTTTGTCGCTGATTTTCTGGGAGCGAGAAGAAAGGCAGATCGTTGAATTGGCTGAGAAAATCGGTATCAATTGTGTTCATAATTCTAACCAATTGAAGGGTGAAGTATGAAGTATGAAATATAAAATATGAAGGGGGAGGTATAAAGTATGAAGTATGAAGGATAAAATCTCATTTTTCATCCTTTCTCCTTTCTCCTTCATACTTTCTATGAAGAAATTTGTAAAACGACTCGGAAACGAGCTTTATTGTAAAGCATTTGTTTGTAAGCTTCTGCAACATTTTCTAATGAAAAGACTTCAATGAGAGGGCGGATTTCACTTAACATACAAAAGCTTAAGGTTTCTTCTGAATCTTTAGCGTGTCCGCTATGCCATCCTTGAATGGATTTTCTACCTTTAATTAACTGGATTGGAGATATTTCTAATGGTTCTCCTGATGCTCCTACAATTAAGAGCTTGCCATTGACAGCTAATCCATTAACGAGAGAAGACATTGCTTTGCTATTTGGTGCTGTGGCTAAGATAACCTTTGCTCCCCCCATATCAATGAGTGCTTGTGCAGCATCAACTAATTCGGTGTCAATGTAGTCTGTTGCACCCATTTTGAGAGCAAGTGTTTTCTTATCTTGTCCGCGTGATATTGCCACAGTTTTAAAACCCATTTTACGGGAAAACTGAAGGGCTAAATGTCCCAATCCGCCGACTCCTTGTACGGCAACAACATCACCTACTCTTGCTCCAGAATTGCGTAAGGCATTAAAGGTTGTAATTCCAGCACATAATAAAGGTGCTGCTTCAATTGAATTAAAGTCATCTGGAATGCTAGCCAGTGCTGAGCTTGGTACAACTGTATATTCTGCATAGCCGCCGTCAAAATCTATTCCTGTGATTGCAGAATTTTGGCAATTGCTAAAGTCGCCTTGAAGACAAGGTTCGCACTCGAAACAATGCCCACCATGCCAGCCAACACCTACACGTTGCCCTTTCTGCCAAGTGGTAACTCCTTCTCCGACTTTATCAATAAATCCAACAATCTCATGACCTGGTATGCGGGGATATTTTAGTCCGTGCCAAAAACCTTCTTTGACAAAGACATCTCCATGGCAGATACCACAGGCTTCTATTTTGACGCGGACTTGATTGTGTTGGGGTTCGGGAATTTCTCGTTCGACAATTTCAAAATCACCACCAGGTCTGCTGACCTGAACTGCTTTCATTAAACCCATAATTGCCTTCTTTCAATGTAATACCATTTTGGATTTTAGATTTTAGATTTTGGATTGAAAAAGCATTACCGGGACTTAATTTCAACCAAATATCTATTGCATTCTTTTTTCAAATTTACAAGTCATTCATGGCCGAGTGCTTACAATGCTCATCATGAAAAAATCACCTTTCTCTAGCCCCTAACCTCTGACCCCTAATCCCTTTTTTGAATTTGTTAAAGTGGTTCGGTGGTCAAAACTCACTGCACCCGCTCCGTATTGAACGACCATCATCAATCCTCCTAAAATAGCCAAATTCTTCATGAATTGACCAACTTGCATGTGGTCGGAAAAATTTGTGTGGAAAATGAATGTGACGGTGATGAGAAATTTAATGAGTGCGATCGCTCCCCAACGAGCTTTATAACCTAGTAATACTGATAGCCCAGCAACTAGTTCAAGGATAATCGCACTGACTAAGAATAGCCCGGTGAAAGGCATTCCATGAGCAGCCATAAATTGTTGTGTTGCAACGGGATGCAAAATCTTATTGACGCCAGATTCAAGAAAAACGGAGGCGAGTGAAGAGCGTGCAATGAGTGGAATATACTTGAGCATTTTCCGTACTACAATGGATTTGGAAAAAACATTTTGTTGTGTGAAAAAGGCAGAGGGCAGTTATGTATATGCCCTCCTACTTCTGTATAGCTGTTAAACCAAAGACTCTGTTGAAATCATGGTACTGAGGTCGGATGTCAACGGGGGTTCCATGGTTGAGACAGGAGAATTAGCTTGATTACTGCTTATGCCGGCGCTTGCAATATATTGCTCAATTTCTGGAGACGTAGAGAATGCAAGTACTCTTGCAGGTAGTGTTCCTTGATTTGTAAGTGCAAAGGGGTTACCTTCAGGTAGAAAGACAAAAGTGTCTTGCTGTGCTGTAAATGATTCATCGCCCATTTCAAAGGTGGCATTTCCATCCACGACATAAAATCCCAGATCGGTTGGAGCAGAAAGTAGGGATTCGTTTTGAGTTCCCGGTCCAACGGAAACATCAAATAGGGAGATTTTTCCATCTGTATCTGCAGCAGTTGCGACAAAGGTATACTCGTCGTTTCCTAAAGAAACTTTCAGACGTTCTTCGTCGTTTGGCAGTATTGTGGGAAAACTATCGGGTTTGTCCCCGTTTTCTAGAGTGTAGGTGTTGTTTTCACCGAAGGTAAGAACAAGTTCATCTTGCAATAATCCAACGATAGCACCGTTTGTTGGATTGGTGATAGCTAATTCAAGAGTTTCTCCAGGTACTTCAGAACCATCAACAGGAATCTCTACGGTTTTTGTTCTTTCTCCTGCGGCAAAATCAACCGGAATTGCAGTACCGTTACTTAAAGCCAGTGTTGCACTTACAGCGGTATCTGCTTGACCAGGACGCAGTAATGTCACTTCAGGAGTACCGTTTAGTGTCTCATTGAGTCCGGCTGAAGGGAAGATGATTGAATTTTGAGCCTCTACTCCATATTCAGCTAAAACTTCTGTGTAGTTATCTAAAATTTCGCTGGGGGGAATTTCGTTGGGAGGCGGTTCTAAAATTGAGCCAGGTACACCAACTGTTGCAAATGCTTCCTCCAAGCCTGGTGGTAAAGTAAACTCCAAGTGCCGTGATGGTGTGTCGCCCAAGTTGACAAATCCATGAATATCATCTTGGTGTTTGTAGACAAATGTTCCGGGAGTTGCAGTGATAACTTCATCGTTTAATTGATAAGAAATTTCTCCTTCTAGGACATAGGCAAACTCGTTTTCTGAACGGTGGATGTGGGGGAAAGGACCGCCCTGGGGAAGAGTGTAGAAGTCAAAAAGAGAGTATTGCCCGTTAGTATCTTCGCCCGTTGCTACAAAAGTTGCGTGATCCCCAACCAACCAGTATCCCGGTCGATTGCGATCGGGTAGTACGACTGGCTCTTGAGTATTTCCTTCCAATGTGTCTTCTATAAGATTTTCTTCGCCCATGTTGTACTGAGTTGGAAGTTCATTACTGCTCACCAATGTGTCTTGTGTGAGATTTTCTTCGCTCGTGTTGTACTGAGTTTGGAGCGTTGTCGTTCCATCGTGTGCCATGGTCATTCTCCTAAAAAAGTCACAAAGTTGAACTCAATTGAACGGCACAACAACAAGTGCTGCAAGTGTGAACACCTGGTTGTTAGAAAGGCATATTGTATTGTCAGAAAGGTTTAAAATATTACTTTGTCACTTTTAGACCTATGCTACTAATTTAAGAAAGTAGAGTAACCACTCCCAGTTTTTTCAACCATTGTCTGCGAGTTGGATTTGATCTTTAAATGAGATGGAAAAAGACCAAAAGCTAGTAATTGAGCTGGAATATCGCGTAGAATTGGCAACTTCAAGTAATATGGCAGTTTTAACGTGTTGTCTGATTGAAGGGCTTTGGCAGTAATATTTGTCTGGATAAAGGACTGAAAAGCTTGGAGGATTCGTACTGACGACTCGCGACGGCGCTGTATTTGAGCGAGGTGGCTCAGTTTTACCTCACCTTTTTTTAGTGGTTCGGTAAGGATGTTTGCTGCTGTTGCTGCATCCTGAATTGCATAGTTGATGCCAACTCCACCGACAGGTGAGATGACATGGGCTGAATCACCAATGAAAAGAAGCCCAGGACGGAACCACTGCTTCAGACAGCCAATGTCAACTGAGAGAAGTGATGCTTGCTTCCAATCTTTGATGTGATGCACGCGATCGCTAAACTCTGGTACAATTTCAACAATGGACGCTTGCAATGCTTCTATGCCAGCCGCCAGCAGTTGATTGTAGTAACCTTTGCGAATGAGGTAAGCAAATTGCCAATTATCGTCATGGGTGTTGTACATAACTATGACGCGCTTGGCTCCAAAGCGTGCAATCAGACCTTGTGGCTCCTGAGAGTGTCGTGGAAGACGCAACCATAGCAAATCCATTGGGGCAGTTGTCTTATCTTGTTGCATACCAGCCAATTGACGGATGCGAGAAAAGCGCCCATCTGCACCAACGACCAGCTTGGCTCTCACCTCATGCCAGCCTCCGTTACCTCGGTATCTAACACCACTGATAATTCCATCTTCCTCAATCAGTTGCTGTACGTTCGCACCCATGATGATTTGAAAATTTGGGTAGCGTTTTGCTTCAGTAGTGAGGAATTCAAGAAACTTTGCTTGAGGAATAATAGTAGCATAAGGGTGTCGAGATTTCAACCGGCTGAAGTCCGCAAATGTGACACTTTGTTCGGGTGTCATGAATTCTATTTTGTCCGTCTTTGTGTGAGGAACTTCCTGGAGCAACCGTTCAGTGACACCCAGTTCATCCATAATTTCCATCGCTTTTGCGTGGATAATATCACCTCGAAAGTCTCGGTCAAAACTTTTATGTGCTTCTAGCAATGTTACGGCAACACCTTGACGCGCTAACGCAAGTGCGAGTACAGCCCCTGTTGGTCCACCACCAACAATACAACAACTCGTTTGTTGTATGTCAACAATAATACGTTCTGTCATTAGCATATCTACTGAAGAGGATTTCGGAGTTGATGTCACAGACATAGAATTTAGGAAATTGTTAATGGTTAGTGGTTAATGGTTAGTGGTTAATAGTTAATGGTTAGTAGTGAGTAAAAAACCTACTAACGACTAACAACTAACAACTAACGACTAACAACTAACAACCAACCACTAACGTTTACTGTGCAAGAATTTCACCCACTATTCCAGCTGCTATTACGCAGTCATCTCGGGTAATATCAAGATGGGTTACGGCTCTAACGGCTCGCTTCCCTGAAGAACTTAGAAATACGCCGCGATCGCGTGCTGCAGCAACCAAAGTTGGAGCGTCAAGAACATCGGGTGCTAATTGAAACCAAATTATGTTTGTTTCCACTGTTGCGGGATCGAGAACAATACCGGGCATTTCTGCTAACATCTGAGCCAATAGCTGCGCGTTGGCGTGATCGTCTGCCAATCGTTCTACATGATGTTGTAGAGCATACATACCAGCCGCCGCCAGAATTCCTACCTGCCTCATAGCACCGCCAAACATTTTCCGCAAGCGATGGGCGCGATGAATGTGCTCTTTGGAACCGCAAACAACACTTCCCGCAGGTGCTCCCAAACCTTTAGACAAGCAAAACGTGACGGTATCAAATGGTTCCGACCAAGTTTTTACAGTCACTCCACTCTTCACCTCAGCGTTAAAAATACGAGCGCCATCCAAGTGCAGTGACATCCCATATTCGCGAGCAACAGATGCAGGCGATCGCAACTCATCGATATCCCAAACCCAACCCCCACCACGGTTATGAGTGTTTTCAAAAGCAACAACAGTTGTTGGGCTTTGGTGATGGTTATCTGGTTTATAAGCAAAACTAACATCATGAGCGGTAAATCGACCATTGTTACCAACAGTTTGAAATTGCAAACCGTTGAGAGCAGCACCTGCACCTCCTTCATAAAGGTAACAATGGCTACCAGTACCAACAATCACCTCATCACCCGGTTTAGTAAGCGCACCGAGTGCGATTTGGTTTGCCATCGTACCTGTAGGAACAAACAATGCAGTTTCTTTACCCGTAAGATGGGCTGCATACTCCTCTAGCTGACGGACAGAAGGATCTTCACCGTACACATCATCACCAACTTTAGCAGAAGCCATAGCTTGACGCATGGCAGGAGTTGGCTGCGTTACTGTATCACTACGAAAGTCAATCATAATTGCTAATTGCTAAGGGCTAATTGCTAATGGCTAATTGCTGATGGCTATTAGCTATTAGCTATTAGCCATTAGCCAACTTTAAATTCCCAATTCGTAAATAACGAAGCTTTGGTATTCCGGTGCATAAGAAGGACCAAAAACTTTCTTGGAAATTTGTCGGAAATTACCGAGCCTAAACTCTTGCTCCACAATCAGTGGAGACATTTTATGTTCAATACCTAACCCTGTAATTAGGTCATCGTGAGTTGCTCGCAGTTCATCGATGGCAACACCAACACAGTTGCGATCCATAGCGAAGTCAACAACATATTTGTACCACGTCCACAGTGCCTGCTGGCGACGACGTTCGAGATCCAATGCTGCTTCTGGAATGTGACCCGTTTGCTGATAATTCTCTACCTCTTCTGCAGTGGTTAAGACATACCCGTTAGCAATGTAGAGCAATTCAGCGTTAGCTATACGTTTTTCGTGATGGTTTTCGCAATATTCGGGGCAAAATTCATCACCTACGATAATAATACCATCTTGATGTAATATCTGCTTGGCATGAGACAAGTAGTTTTTTGGAAGATGGTGATGTGCTCCCCAGGAAAGAACTATATCTACAGTTTCATTCCACTCCTCAAAAGAACCAGAGAACACTCTAGCATTAGCATCAGTTGCTAAACGACGTTCCAATTTAGCGGCAATTTGTGGTTCATCCTCATTTGCAATGAGTTCTATTTCAGGTAGACGTTTTGCTAACTTTGAAGCAAAATATCCAGTTCCACAACCAACATCAAATACGCGAATTGGTCGTCCCATTTTTTGAGAATATTGCTTTATCAGCCTAATGATGTAAGCATCACCTTCGGGAATTTGAGGATGCCCTTTACGCATTTGCGCGGCAACATCAATTTCTTCAGATTTTACCTCATCTGGGAGGTTTTCAGATACAAAAACCGACATGAGAAGACTCCTTGGATTTTGGATTTTGGATTTGGGATTTGGGATTTGGGATTTGGGATTTGGGATTTGGGATTTTGGATTGGGCATTGGGCATTGGGTATGGGGCATTGGGCATGGGGCAAGAGAAATTATTCTTTCCCCCTGCTCCCTCATGCCCTCACTCCTTCACGCCAACCGATACTGCCTCACTCCTGCTTAATTTGTTACTTGAAGTTCGCGTGTTGGGGTGACTTGTGCTAAACCTAAATTTGGCTTAGTAACGACATATACACCGTCAATAGCCCCCGCTGCTGAGAGTGAGAAGAACCCTTCTACTGCACCGAAGAAGTTATTTGTGGCTTGGATTGTAGAATCGGTAGCCTTGTCTTTGGATGCTAAAGCTTCTTTGTCCTGACGAAGGTCGTGGTTTTCTTTGATCCGCTTTGACATCTCGTTGACGGCAAATTCGCTGACACCTTCTTGTGCATCTACTAAGTCTTCGACTCCAGAGACTAGGTTCAAGAAAGCAAGGTTCAAATCAGCACCACTAAAGTCATGGCGGCTTAATTTTTGGGCTTCCCAGAAATAGGAATCTTTACCACGGTTCTGGTCGTAGAAAGCTGAGACAAACACGAGAAAACGCAGATATGCTTGTCGATAGCTCTTGTCGTAGAAGGTGGCGGCTTGTGTTTCGTCAATCTCACCGCGCTTGATGCTTGCGATACTTGCAGCTGCTAAGAGTGCGCTGTAAGTGGCAAGATGAACTCCACTTGATAATAACGGATCTAGGAAGCAAGCAGCATCTCCTGACATAAAGTAGCCGGGGCCGGAGAAGTAGTCAGAGGTGTAAGAATAGTCTTGCTCGACTTTGACTTCTGATACTAACTGACCTGGTGCAACCATATCAGAGATGAGAGCGCATTCTTTAATGGCTTCTGAATAAATATCCTCCAACTTCTTATTGCGTCTTTCTTTGTAAATATCTTTGTGCATGACCACGCCGATACTCATAATCTCTTCATCCAATGGAATTCCCCACAGCCAACCTTCTGGAATAGAACCGACTGCGATCGCGCCTTCTTGACCTTGAGGTAATCTTTTAACGTTCTTCCAATAGCCCCAGATGGCTATATTTTGGAATACATTGTGGTTCCGGCGATTTTTGAGATAGCGTGTTGACAAAACACCAGCACGACCTGAAGCATCAATGACGTATTCAAAAGATATCTCTCCTGTCGCACCATTAGATTGAGACCATGTAGCGCTTTTTGGACGATCCTCATCAAAAGATACTTGACGAATTTCGGTTCCTTCAAAAACTTTCACACCTTGGCTCTTGGAATGCTCTAAAAGCAAGTGGTCAAAGTCAGCACGACGAACTTGAAAGCTGTAAGTGTGGTCGCCACTGAGTTCTCCAAAGTTGAGGCTCCACTTCTCTTTGCCCCACTCTAAATAGGCTCCGGGCTTGCGTTGAAATCCTTTTGCTTCAACTTTTTCCCGCACACCAAGCAAGTCAAAAATTTCTAATGCTGATGGTAAAAGCGATTCACCAATATGATATCGCGGAAAAATATCTCGTTCCAACAATGTCACGTCAAAACCCTCACGCGCTAACAAAGTCGCTGCAGTAGACCCAGCTGGCCCGCCACCGATGACTAAAATTTGAGTAGAATTTGGTATATTGGACATAGCAGGATTCTTCTCCTTTATGGTTGTAGAGTTCTGAAAACAACAAATTCAGTTAACTTCTCCATTAAGTAAGGCATGACTTGCTTTTCTCCAAGGCTGTTAAGACCTTCCTGAATGGAGAAGTTTTTCTTGCTTTACCCTTCACGCTTTAGCCTTCATCCTTTCAACAGCATGAGTCACATTGGGCAAATCTCGCATTAATTCCTCAAATCCTTCCCATGTTAGAGATTGAGGACCATCAGAAAGGGCTTTGCTTGGGTTGGGATGAACTTCTATCATCAACGAATCAACACCAGCTGCTACAGATGCCTTTGCCATTGTTGGCACAAACTCCGATTTACCAGTGGCATGGCTGGGATCGACCATGATGGGCAGGTGCGTGAGCGATCGCAAAACGGGAATTGCAGATATATCAAAAATATTGCGAGTGTATTGGCGATCGAAACTGCGGATACCGCGTTCGCACAGAATGACATTGGGATTACCAGCAGCCAAAATGTACTCGGCTGACATCAACCATTCTTCAATCGTAGCTGACAATCCGCGCTTCAAAAGAATCGGCTTACCAGTTGCACCGACTTTCTTCAGAAGTGAGAAATTTTGCATATTGCGAGCACCTACTTGCAACACATCTGCAACAAATGCAACTTTCTCTATATCACTCGTATCCATCACTTCTGTGATAATTCCCAATCCTGTAGCTTCTCGTGCTTTATCTAAGAGCGATAAGGCACTTTCTCCATGACCTTGGAAAGCATAAGGGGAGGTGCGGGGTTTGTATGCCCCTCCTCGAAGAAATTGAGCTCCGGCGGCTTTTACTCTCCGGGCTGTTTCTACAATCATCTCCTCGTTTTCCACAGAACAAGGTCCCGCTACAACCACCAAAGGATGATTTTGACCAAAGGTTACAGAGCCATTTGGCGTGGGTACAACCACATCAGTCGGTTGGTGAGAGTGAAATTCTAGAGAAGCTCGTTTAAAAGGCTTTTTCACCCGGACAACCTGCTCAATGCAGTGGCTCAAATTTTGAATTTGTCTCGGGTCAATCTCCGCTGTTTCACCTATTAAACCAATCACCACTTTGTGCTGACCTATTGATTTTTCTGGAGTGATATTCCAACTGCGGATTTCTTTAATGATTCGTTCAATTTCTTCTGATGGGCTACCAGATTTCATGACGACAATCATAGATGATAATCCTCCTTTAATAACAGCAGTTTATGGTGTTCCGTGATTCAGTTACTACCAGTCGGTTTTGTCTCCTCACCCTTTTTCTTTGTCTCCTAAAGCTTACTGTAGTTAAAAAGCGCTTGCCAACAGTCTATCTTTTGAAAAGTAACAATTCTTTCGCTAATGTTTAATTTGAAACATAATTAATCAAAATTGCGCTCGTTCCGGAAAGCATATATATGTTTGGTATTGTGCATTAAGGATTCTATTTATAGGACTCCTAAATCATTTATAAACAATTTTATTTATGTAGGATAGGCACTGCCCACCACACAAAGTTTTTGTGCGGCATGGCCCTACCTACGGGTTGACAAATTAAATAGGATTCCTATATGTAATTAAGGTGCTTTAAATTGGCTACATCTGGAAAAAAATGGGTATGATAAAATATTTTTATAAGAAAATTATTTAAAGATTAAAATAATATTTTTATTTTTAGCTTTAGGTTGAAAATTCTTCCGGTTTTTTAAGATTTAATTTTTTTCACTTATTTTATGTTATTGACTAACAAAAACGCACAAATAATCATGACTGGTTCGTAGTTGCGCTTAGCGCTAAAGCACAACTACGAACGGAATTTAGAAATTTGACCTTTTGTTACAGAGTTGTATTTTTTCTTGCCTATAGCCTTTCTCAGTCTAATGAGGTACACCCCCCTTTCATCCCCCCTTACTAAGGGGGGACAGAGGGGGGTATTTTGTACCTCACCAAGTTGAAATTTGCCTATCTACTTAACCGTTTTTTCGCTCTTGCGTGTATTGGGTTTTGTACTGAGCAAGCTGTGTCCTCCTCCAGGCTTGGGGAGTTGTTCCATGATACTGGCGAAACTGGCGAAAGAAATGAACTGTGTGATAATACCCAATTCGGGTAGCGATTTCGTCTACTCTTTCATTAGTTTCCAGCAGTAAGGAACGTGCTGCAGCCATTCGCCGCTCGATAATCCAGCCTTGTACAGTTTGTCCTGTTTGCCGTCTCACAAGATTAGTGAGATAAGCCGGAGAATAGCCTACAGCTCCTGCTACATCACTCAAAGTTATCTGTTGGTTGTAGTTTGCTTCAATGAAGCGGAAGACTTCTTTCAATTCTGGATCGTTGGGCAGAATTGACTGGGGATCGTCCGATTTCATAGTGCTATTGGCTGAGAAGTTTTGTTTTGCAGAGGGGACTTCTATGCCCTTAGAATTAGAGTATAGAAAAGTACCAGTAGATGTTTTGCCCGTTGGAGTCACTGCGTTCGTCAAAGACGTGCCGCAACTATCCCCAGAAGGATTTTCTGTTACTGATGTGGCTACTGTTCCATACAACTTTTGAAGAATGGCTTGTCTCTGCAAGCGAGCTGCGATCGCTTTGAGTAATTCATCTAATGTACAAGGTTTTGTGATGTAATCATCTGCTCCCAATTCCATGCCTTTGCGGATATCAGTGCGACTGACTTTAGCGGTGACAAAGATAAAAGGAATAATTGCTGTGGCTGGGTTTTGGCGCAATGCCATTAAAACTCTAAAACCATCGAGTTTCGGCACTAAAACTTCGCTGATGATTAGATCGGGTAACTCTTGTTGTGCTCTTTGAACTGCGATCGCACCGTTTTCTGCACTAATCGCATGGAAACCTTCAGCTTTTAGGCATGAAAGAAAAAGTTTTCGGGTTTCTGCTTTATTTTCAATCACTAAAATCTTTTTCACCGTTTCCTTTGCCATCCAAATACGGGTTTATGGACAATTCACAGGTGTACAGTGACAAACCACTTGGTAAAGTGACAAGTTACTTTATGATGTAGTGCTTTCCCGATATGAAAAATAAAGTCTAAAGGATGAAGAATTGAGCGGAAAAAAGTGCTATTTCCAGCACAAGTACCCGAACTTACTCTGGTAGCACGCAGAATATACAATCTAAGTTTTAAACCCATGGCAGTCGTTGCAATAGGGAGACAGTTGCAACAACTTTCCCGACTACAGCGATCGGTTACCATGGAAACTTTTATGACCTCCAGCCAAGGAGCTAAGCGCGTAGGATATCCAATGGATATGGGGCGAAGTTGGGATCGAGGAAAACCTTTGAACCAACTTCTCCGTGCAATGTGCTGCCTCCCGAATTCATTCATAGGGTTAACTTCATACTTCATACTTCAGACTTTATTTTTAAGGTCACTGAGGTTATGGTTGTGCAAAATATCAGGGCAATCGAAAAAAGATTGCCAAAATTTTGGTTGTCATTTCACCGCAAATCTGTGCTCTAACCAGGTATGCACTTGCAGAACTTTCAAGGAAGGGGCAGACTCGTTGCGCGTCCGGTGTTCTCTTGGGTGCGCGGTGTGAACCCTCTTCCAATTAACCCTCCCAAATATAGTCCAAGCAGGACTGAGACAGGTTAGGTTTTGTGAACCTAGAACAGCCAATATGATAATTTGCAAGGAGTTTGCAGCCTAACAAGTAAATCCCTGACTGGTAGAACACTATCAATCCGTACAGATACCTTTATAATCTATTTGTATCTGTAGAGGACGGACTTATCCGTTACATCCATCAAACCGATCGCTACTTTCCCTGGTTCAATAATTTTTCTGTTGCGGTAAGATTTGCCACACCAGAAGATTTGACGGAGCTGCTTAATTCCCTTCGAGAGGATACCAGATTTCGCAATAACACACAAGTAAGACGCTCCAGAATGTAGTGCTGTTAATAGTGGTGGTTTCGATTGATACTAACTTCATATCATATCATTCGTTACACCCATACAAAGTGACTTAAAAGCAAAAGTCAGGAGTTGCAGACTTTATACTCCAAATATTTAGCCAGTTCTAGTTTTTCAGTGTGACACACCAAGAGCTATATCCATACATAAATTTAACAAAGACTTTATACTAAGTTAGGTAAATGTAACGTAGGACGAGGGCTGAGGGAATTTATTTACATTTCTTTATAATCATAACCTTCTAGCCCTGAAAAACTACTGTATTTTTTTGCAGTTCCCATTGTTGACAGTTAAGCTTTTACTTAACTATCATGAAAATAGTTAAGTAAAAGCTTAACTGTATTGAGAGCCTACAATTTACTTCCGAACCACCATTCAATTATCTAAACAGGTAGGTAGGGCTATGCTGCACATTCGCTATTGGTAGGCTTTAGCCCTACCTACCTACAAAATTGGGTAATTTTAGAGCCGAAAGGGAGTAAACGCGCCATTTGAAGTGTCTCTACATCAATGAGAAAAGCTTTGGAGCAAAAAATATGAGTTCCACTAATTTCAACATTCCAATTGTGATTCAGCCATCAGATAAAGGGGAGAGAGCTTTTGATATTTATTCTCGTTTGCTAGCAGAGCGCATTGTTTTTTTAAAAAGCGAGGTTACTGATGAGATAGCTAATTTAATCGTTGCTCAATTGTTATTTCTTGATGCTGAAGATCCAGAGCGGGATGTGTTCTTGTACATCAATAGCCCTGGTGGCTCGGTTACAGCAGGAATGGCAATTTACGATACGATGAATCAAATTCGCGCTGAAGTATGTACTGTCTGCGTCGGTTTTGCCGCTTCAATGGGTGCATTTTTACTTTCTTCAGGAGCAAAAAGTAAAAGATATGCTTTACCCAATGCTCGGATTATGGTTCATCAACCTTCAGGTGGTGTTCGAGGCGTAGCAAGTGATATTGAGGTAGCAGCTAAAGAAATTTTGTACACCAAACAAACTATCAACAAGATATTGGCTGCAAATACCAACCAACCTCTAGAGAAGATTGAACAAGATCTCGAACGAGACTTTTTTATGAGTGCTGAGGAAGCAAAAGTGTACGGATTGGTGGATAGCGTTATTTTGAAGACACCCACACCTGTTCTACATTCAACTCACTCTTTAACTGAAAAGTATCAATTGAATGGACACGAGACATAGGAGTAAAAAACAACGTAAAAACTTGCTATGGCATTTTTCTACAAGGGTTGAACTCATTTTTGAAAATTTCCACTGAGGAGCATCCCACGGGTAGCGGTTACGATCCGTAATGCTTGGAAGAAACACTCTTTCCTCTACTCCCTACTCCCTACTCCCTACTCCCTACTCCCTACTCCCTACTCCTCACTCCCCTGTTTCTTGAGAGGTTTTGATGAAAATTCTAGTGATTGGCGGTACAAATTTTATTGGTCCCCATGTTGTTCGCCATCTGTGTCATTTGGGTTATGAAGTCACTGTATTTCATCGGGGACAAACGATTGCTGAATTACCGACAAATGTACATCAGATTTTTGGCGATCGCCGTCACCTAAAAGAATTCAAAAGTCAGTTTGAGGAAATAGCACCTCAAATTGTCGTGGATATGATTTTATTCACAGAACAAGATGCTGTGGAACTCATGAACACATTTAAAGGAATTGCCAAGCGTGTTGTTGCCATTAGCAGCATAGATGTGTACCGTGCCTACAGTGTTCTTTTAGGGCAGGAGTCTGAAGTCATTTCAGTACCACTGACAGAAAACTCTCCATTACGCCAACAGCTTTATCCTTTTCGGGACATGCCTGACAGACCCCTCAAGACGCCAATAGATTACGAAAAGATTTTAGTGGAACAAGTCGTCATGTCAGAACCAACTTTACCTGGAACAATCATAAGGCTGCCAATGGTCTACGGTCCGAACGATCCCCTCCACCGTTTCTATCCCTATCTTCAAAGAATAGATGATAAGCGTCCTGTGATTGTATTAGAAGAAAGCCTTGCTCGATGGTGCGGTTCATATGGATATGTGGAAAACGTAGCATACGCAATAGCTTTAGCAATATGTCACGAGCAAGCTGCAGGTCGTATTTATCACGTTGCCGATCGAGAAGCCTTGAGTGAAGCTGAACGCATTTATAAAATTGGTCAATTGACAGGATGGCAAGGTCAGGTTTTCGTTTTACCCAAAGAAAAGCTTCCAACCGAATGGAAATTGACAGTTAACACCAAACAACACTGGTTGATAGATTCAACTCGTATTCGTGAGGAATTAGGATACAAGGAAGTTGTATCTCCAGATGAAGCATTGTTGCAAACCATTCGTTGGGAGCAAGCCAATCCTCCAAAAGACTCTCATCAGTCAGCGTTTCCTTGGTTGCTCGATTATGTAACCGAAGATGCTATACAGTCACTGGTAAGCAGTAACAAGTAAGCATTTTCTTTGCACCCAAAACACGACAAAATCCTCCACCTCGTTCCCAGCCTCCTGGCTGGGAATGCAGACTGCGAGGCTCAGCCTCGCCATGCAGGAGGCGGAGCCTCGAGTAAGGCATTCCCAGCCTCAGGCTGGGAACGAGAGAGTAGTTTAGGAATAAAACAATTAAAAATAGTATTTTGAAATACTCTTCATCAAAACTTGAAAAATTTTAAACAATAACATTAAATTCAAATCATATCGATTGATACCGTTCGTCAAAAATAGCTTTTAGAGAGAGAAAAGATTAAATATCTCCGGAGGAATAAATAAGCTATCGAATAAAAAAATGGAAGAGAAACACTTTTGAATTCACAGGAAAAAAAGTGTTTCATTTTTAACTAAATAAGTAAAAAAATATGCATACGATTATTCATTGGCTTAGCGCATCCGCTATTCAGGCGTTTGCGTTTGTATCTTTTGTTGCTATTGCACAAGAAATTCCCATTCCACCGCAACAAAAAACAACACAAAAACTTTGTTCTTTTAATACTGTAGAAAATTTATTGCCCCCCATATCAAGCCAACAAAGTAGTTCGCTATTTGCGTATCTTGGACAACAAGGTTTTGTACAAGACTCAGAGGGTTCTTGGGTTTGTTATATTAGCGATTCAAAAAAAGAATGGCGTTACTATACTCTGTTTAAAGTACAACAAATAGGTGAAAAACTTATCGCAACTTCTTTTTTAGAGAATGGTAACTGGATAGAGGGACAAGAAACCCGAAGCTTGGACTTATTTATGATGTTAATTGATAAACATATACGTGTAACTGAGGGAAATCGTCAAAGTATACGCAACTATCTAGGAACTTTTATTTCTTTAGTTAAACAAGGTAAGGTTCCACCTTTACCTCGTGGTTATCTTTTTGACCAACCACATCGCGGATTTGTGTCTTATCATTCCCTAACTAGTGGCAAGTTCCAAGGTACGGCAATTACGATAAATATTAATATTTTGAAATAGCTAATGGCTAATAGCTAATTGCTAATGGCTAATTGCTAATTGCCAGTTTTATCTTATACCGTTTTCAGATGAAGATGCATAGAAAGAACCTCACCGCCTCTGCCTTTGTCTTTCCTTACCCCCCTTTATCCCCCCTTATAAAGGGGGGAAACAGGAAATTTAAGTCCCTCCCCTTTATAAGGGGAGGTTAGGAGGGGTAAAAAT
>NZ_WJFC01000242.1 GCF_009725235.1 Scytonema sp. UIC 10036 | reverse complement strand
GCTTATAACAAGATTTTTATAATTACAATTCACTTTCTTTATTTTATCAAATTATCTACAAACAGAATTAAATTTAGAAGTGCTTGTAATACTTTTTTACGAAAAAAAACTATCACAAGGATAGGCAGAGAGTGGTCACTTTGATTAAGGATTAAATTTTGAAAACTCAGTTTTCAAAAGTATTAGAAATATGACAAAGTTTAGCAAAGCTTAGAACCGTTTCAGAATGGTATTATGCAACCAGTGTTTTGTACTAAAAGTAGTATAAGGATTACAGCATAATACTTTGAAAACTCGGTTTTCAAAATTTTGTTAATTTTCTATAAGATTTTAAATAAATGCAGAAATAGGTTTGTCTGTAAATTGTCTACAAAACTTTAAAAGTTCTTGTTTATTGTTAATTCTTACACATTAACGATTTCCGTGTAGGAGAAGACGTCATTCGTCTATCAGGTAGCTTAACCTGCTCTGCCCTATCCATAACTCAAGTTCTGAGCAACACCTTTATCTTTGACAATTCCAATCAAAAACATCTAGCAGTCTTAACTGGAGTTCAAGCATCCTCTTTAACGAGCAACTCCTTTATTTAAGGGGGTAGGGAGTTCTCGTTCCCAGGCGGAGCTTGGGAATGCATAGATCGAGGCTCCGCCTCGCCTCTACCACTAAAGACAGTCCCAATGAAAAAATCTCCCTAGGGGAGAGGTCAATTAAGTTAAACTGTGTATTTGGTATAGAGGAATTTTTAGATGAGTAAATTTCAGCAAATTAGTCTTGACTTTAGCAGCGTAGATATAGCCTCTCTCGATACAGATGATGAATTTCGTCAAGAGGCAAAAAGATTATTACCGAAAGCACTCGTACAACTAGGTGAAATTGTTGGTGAAAAAACCTGGGAGGATTTACAGAAAACTCTCAAGAAACCTGGAGGTAAACTCAGTGCCTCTCAAAGTGAGAAACGTAAGTTTATTCAGGAAACTGGAAGAACTTATCACAGAAATGCTAGCAGCCGAGAAAGGCAAGAACTAGAAGATTATATCGTAGAGCAACTGCGCGATCGCAAGCGATTTGGCAGTTCTAACTAATACAAATCTATTTCTTGTTTCTATGGTATAGAAACGGCATCTGGTAAAAAAATTACTTTTACAACCATTTTCAGGTAAATAGACTACAGTCGTAGGGGCGCAACGCAAGAGCGCCCTGACAAACGGTGTGGTTTATTTAAGTGAAAACTGCTGTAAACCATAGAGAACGCAGAGAACGCTCCAGGTAAGAGGTAAGCAAGCGGTTAATTGCCTGAAGTTTTGATCCATCTTTACAGGGCTAGCACATGAACCCACAGAAATATAAACATGCAACTATGCAGGAAGTTGACTATTCCCAAGGACACATGAGCCGAGAAACTGGTCTTTCCTATAAAACCATTAAAACTTATCTTCATCGTATAAATAAAAACAACGAGACATAAAATTTAATTTTGCTACATACAAAACAACTTCTTTTGGTTGTACTTTCATAATCCCCTAATGCTTGTTATATAAATTTTTATGATTTTGTAACAAAATTTATAGTTATTTGCGACCAAATCATTTGTGATGATAAACTTAAAAAAATTCCTTTTTTATCGACTTCAATTTCTTAAACTTAAAGTTTTGTCAGTTAACTAGGAGCAGAAGTGGATGTAAAAGTTCGGTATGAAAACTTCAATGAACCTTTGACCGAAAGCGATATATAAGGAGGTTCCTATGATTTTTGAACCGTTTACAATTAAAAATGTCACATTAAAAAATCGAATTCTAAGGTCGTCTATTGGAGGAAGAACCTCTTACTACGATGGAACTGTAAATTCTGCGTGGAAAAATTTTGAAAAAAGATTCGCGGAAAACGATGTGGCTGGAATTATTTCAGCAACAATTACCGTAGATGACCGCAGATGGTCGCCATTAGAATACCCCAAGATTAGCAATGATAAATTTATTAAACCATTGCGAGAAGGAATTCAAGGTGTTCAAAAATATGGCTGCAAATATATCATCCAACTTGGAGATGCTGGCTATCAGACTCAGACGAGTTTATTTTCTCAGGAAGCAGATGCAAAATCTGCTTCTTCCGTCTTCGATCTTTTATT
Organism: Scytonema sp. UIC 10036; assembly: GCF_009725235.1. The sequence goes on along the minus strand of NZ_WJFC01000242.1, from coordinate 17,665 downwards.
TGGGTATCGCAATCACAGCATTGAAATGTCTGTGGAAGAAATCGAACAGACGATTCATAACTTTGCCGAAGCAGCAAGACGAGTTCGAGAAACGGGTTGCGATGGCTTAGAAATTACGGCTTCCAAGGGCTATATTATTCATCAATTTTTAAATCCAGTCTCGAATCGAAGAACGGATGAATACGGCGGATCTGTAGAAAAGAGATTTCATTTTTTACAAAAAATTGTCAAAGCCGTTCGCCAAACTGTAGGTTCCGACTTTCTCTTTGGAATTAGATTGTCAGCAGTAGATTATAATTACCTACCAATAAATCTCAGATTACCTGTCATATTTCCCATCCAGCATTATTTTATAGGAAATGGTTTAGAAGAAAATATTTTCTATGCCAAGGAACTGGAAAAACTAGGCATTGATTATTTACATATATCTGCTGGATTTGGCTTTATCAATCCCAAAGAAAATCCTGGATCTTTTCCTATCGACGAATTAAGAATGTTTGTTAACTCTAATCGTCATTTGAGTCTCAAAACTAACATCCGAGCCATGTTGCTCAATGCAATTCCAAAACCTATATTGAGTTTAATTTTGGGTAGAGGATGGAAGTTTGTACCTGGAATCAATGCCGAACACGCCCATAAATTCAAAAAAGCGGTTAATATTCCGATTGTTGCAAATGGCGGATTCCAGCAACGAGATTTGATAGAAGCTACCTTGCGCGAGCAAAAATGTGATTTGGTTTCAATGGCAAGACCACTATTAGCTAATCCAGATTTGTTGAAGGTTTTTAAAAAAGGAAAAAACGAACCTGAAAAGCCTTGCACTTTTTGCAACAGATGTACAGTAAGAACTGTAAATTTTCCTTTGGGCTGCTATGAACCGTTAAGGTTCTCTTCTCAAGACGAGATGGAAGCAGAAATTCTCAGATGGTCTGCTACTCTAGATACCTAATTTTTGATTGTTCGTGTTCAGAAGAATGGCTTCCTAGCTTGGGCATCCATATAACTCTGGTGATTATCATTTTGATTAATTGTATATTTTATTTCCTGGAAGTTCCTTAGGATATGTAGAGACTAGCATGGCTAGTCTTGACGTAAGGGGACTGGTCTCTAATGCTAAAAAACGTAATACTGTGTTACTGTACTGTGCTGCTTGTACTAATTCAGTGTTGTTGAATCCAATCCCAGTGAAGAGTAGCTGCTTTTTAACTGATTCCAAAGAGTGTCAATTTGCTCGTAAGCCTCTTGCGGAGAAAGCTTTCCAAGAGTTTGTAGGTTGGAGATGTAACTGACTCTTGTTGCAAATTCTTGTAAGTTGGCATTGAATAATAAAGCTGTAGGATGAAACGGACCGCGATATGTTCGTTTCTGATAAAGAAACTCATCCTTGTCTAAGTGTTCTAACATAACTTACCTCTTAAATAAACGATACTATTGAGAAAACTTAGCTGACAAATTCGTTGTTCCATCTCTCACCTCTTGAGTAGAGCCTTTTGTTTCCCTAATTCATTTGTATGTTATCTAACTGATAAAAGCAAATATTATTATTTCTTGAATTAATAAATAAAAGTGATTAAATGAATTCCATTGAAGTCGTTGCTGCTGTCTTGGGCTTAGTAAGCGTTTGGCTGACTGTCAAAGAAAATATCTGGTGCTGGCCTACGGGCATAGTGATGGTGTTTTTATACATCTTTATTTTTTTTGAAGCTCGTTTGTATTCGGATGCCATCTTGCAAGTCATCTATGTTTTCCTGCAAATCTACGGTTGGTACGTGTGGTTGCATGGAGGTCAAGACCGGGGAGAACTTCGGGTCAGTCGTATCGCTCGGGTACAGGCAATTATTTGGTGTGGAGTTGCGATCGCCGGAACTTTCTTGCTTGGTTTTGTCATGCATCGTTATACAAACGCCGCTTTGCCTTACCCAGATGCAGCTATTACAATTATGAGTCTGATTGCTCAGTGGTTGATGGCAAAGAAAATTTTGGAGTGCTGGCTAATTTGGATTGCAGTGGATATATTAGCAGTTGGCGTCTACGCAGCTAAGGAACTTTATCCAACAACAGGGCTTTATGCTGTGTTTCTCATCTTGGCAGTACTGGGGTATTTAACATGGAAAAAGGCTTACAAAAAACAGGTACTGGGATGATACTGGGCAAGTTTATGCCTCCTCATTTAGGACACCAGTATCTGGTTGATTTTGCCCGAAACTACGTTGAGCACCTCACAGTTCTTGTTTGTTCTATTCAATCTGAACCAATTCCCGGATATCTTCGTTACTGTTGGATGCGGGAAATGTTTCCGGATGTGGAGGTCGTGCATGTGACTGATGAAAATCCCCAAGAACCAAAGGAGCATCCTGATTTTTGGCAAATCTGGTATGATACTATTCGGAGAGTACTGCCTACAGGCCCAGATTACGTATTCGCTTCTGAGGATTACGGTTGGAAATTGGCAGAAATTCTTGGGGGGACTTATGTCCCTGTAGACCATTCGCGCACCACGGTTAACATCTCTGGAACTAAAGTACGGCAAAACCCGATTGCTCACTGGAATTACATACCGCCCTGTGTTCGACCGTATTTTGTTCGGCGCATCTGCATTTTTGGTCCCGAATCTACGGGCAAATCGACTTTGGCACAAAACTTAGCTTCTCACTACAATACTGTTTGTGTTAGCGAGTACGCTCGCGGATTGCTTGATTTTAAGGGAGGATGGTGCGATTTTGAGGATATTCCCAAGATTGCGAGAGGTCAAATTGCTTCAGAAGATGCTTTAGCCAGACAAGCAAACCGTCTTCTTTTTTGCGATACAGATTTGATTACTACAACTATTTGGAGTGATGTTTTGTTTGGGGAGTGTCCTCAGTGGATTCATGATGAGGCAAATCAACGGCAGTATGATTTGTATTTGTTGTTGGATGTTGATGTTCCTTGGGTTGACGATCGCCAAAGGTTTTTACCTCACCGAAGAGAAGAGTTTCGCGATCGCTGTATTCAATCACTGGAATCTAGGGGCAGGCGTTTTGCCGTTATTAGAGGAAGTTGGGAAGAACGCTTTAAATTAAGTGTTGCTGCAGTAGATGGGATATTGCACTACCAGGTATCCCGCGTTTTTTAGGTGTACAAAAAACCTCGGTGTCAAACCGAGGTACATTGAGGAATCCAAATGTCGATGGGACCGAGGCTGAAAACTTTTTTTATTTTTTTAACTTATGTAAATAAAATTAACAAAAATTATTAATTTTTGTCAACAGGAATTGACGAAAACAGAAATTTTGACTAAAGACATAGAATTCTTGTGGAAGGCAATAGCCCCCGTAAACTACAAAGAACGGCTTTTGTAGTACGTGTCACCTAAACTAAAGTTCGGCAGTTTAGACAACACCATCAAACTCTGGGATGTGGCAACGGGCAAAGAACTCAAAACCCTCAAAGGGCATAGCCGTTCTGTCTATAGCGTGGCGTGGAGTGCCGATGGCAAACAGCTTGCTTCCGGCAGTTCAGACAACACAGTGATTTTATGGGATTTGAATTTGGATAATTTAATTGGGGATGCTTGCAATGTGCTCAATCTATAGGTAATATCACGTCCGCTTATATACCCTAAATAAAACTCACGCAAAGACGAGGCAGCGCGTTGCTCTGGTTACCACCAGTTGAAGCGCCTGCCGTCGCAAAGGCGCTAAGAAATGAAGAAATTTTTATTATGGTTATGCTAACGGACATGATATAACACACAAGGAGCAATTGAGGATTTTGAAGTGTACATTGCCCAAACTGACGATCAAAAAGGGTAATCAATAGTGCAGGGTTGGGTAAAAGCTTTACGTGCTGGTCAAAATCCCTTTACGGATGCAGAATTGAAGAAATTGTTGAATTAGGGATTTCTAGAAATATACTGACTATATTTACAATAATAAGAAAAATTAACCGCAGATGAACGCACTAGAAAACACTGCGATCGCTGCTAGAATCTAGTAATAGACGTTTCAATACTTGTCGGTTAAGCCTAAAAATGCGAAAACACGTAGGTTGGGTTGAGGAACGAAACCCAAAATTTACAGACATTTGTTGGGTTTCACTATCGTTCAACCCAACCTACAATTTGCTGATCCGAGCAGTATTGATAGACGTTTTGTTGTTGTTAGAAGTAGTTGGCGAAGAACGCTTTGGATGAAGTGTTGCTGCTGTAGATGGGATATTACACGCCTTATAATGTTAACTATGAGTACAGTTCAGCTTGAAATTGCTGAAGAAGTATCGCCCTTTGCTTTAACAACTGACGAGTTAGAATGAGATGTGAAGAATGCCTGAAACAACAGTCATCGTTAACACATCACCATTACTCTACATTGCCTATCCCACATGAAACTTAAAACTGCTAGTATGTTAAAGTTGCTGCTCAATTCCTTGCTGTAGATGATTTTACCACTTGATGAAGCACTTTCCAAAGAAATAGCCCAAAGCATAAAAAGCAAGGCGAAGACTCCGTTTGATAATGCTTACAAAGCAGCCTTGGCGACTGAGGGAGCAACTTATGTCCAGGGCTTTCTGGCTTTTGCTGGCAGACCTTACAAACCTATCGAACACGCTTGGATTGAATTGGGCGATCGCATTATTGACCCTACATTACCCCATCTCAAGCAAGACCCGCAAGGGCTTTTGTATTTTCCGGCACAGCGAATCAGCGTAAAAAAACTGAAAGCAATTATAGAAGAATCGAAGGAAGATTATCCGGAGGACGATCCCTTACCCATCTATGGCGATCCTCCTTACGACTATTACGGGGATGTAATGCTAGGTGGTAAGGATTACTTGGCGGCTTTTCAGGCGGCTGAGGCGAAGTGTAAAGAATTGAACCAGCGCAAAGCGGAGAGTAATTGAGTTTTGTCATTTGTCATTTGTCATTTGTCATTTGTCATTTGTCAGTGGTTGGGTTCCATTTGACTAGTTCTCTTATGCCTTGCTTGGTAGCCCACATGGAAATTAAATTGATTTTTCTTTGACGCAGAATTTCGTTCATTTTGCTGGCAAATTCTCTTCCTAGCAAATCCCATAGTTCCCCTATCTGGGGGACTTTATCGTAATACCTTGCGATCGCATCGTGGGATTTTTGAGTGATGTAGTAACATTGCTTCTGCTTAGCGCACTCTATTTCTACAGCTGTTTCAAAATCGAGTAGGGATTTGCGCGATTCTTGCAAAATACTGGAATCGACGGGACAGATTTTTACGACTTTTTCTAAATAAGCAACAAAATCATTAGCTTTCACTCCGTTAAATTCACTCAGAATAAGACGAATTTTACCGATACCGATTTTTGTCATGTAGCATTCTATAACATGACTGTTGATTAAATACCAGATAATTTCGACTTCTTCAACAATAGGGCTGCGGTTGAGTATCCACTCTAAAGCTACATCTGCATCAAGTAGAACCTGTAGCATCCCTCCCTCCTTCATAATTCATAATTCATAATTCATAATTCATAATTCATAATTCATAATTCTCTCATTCCCAAACCAAGCACGATACCCAAACCAGGGCGTTGTGAGGCAGGATATTTTTCCTCATCAACTTGTAACGACAATGCACCTACCGGATCGATTTGAATGCTAGGTAAACTCAATCTTTGTGTAAAGAACTCATCTAGCTGACCCAGTCCGCCTCCGGGACCTGCTAGCATAATCTGTGCCACCTCCAAATTTTCACTTTGATTGAGATAAAAATCGATAGAACGGCGCAGTTCATCTGTCAGTTCTCCTAACACCCTGATAACAGACGCCATACCAGGATTAATTTCAGTCACACCAGTTTTTCCACCATCGACAGGAGTTGAAGGAATAGACATTCCGTTCAACAATTCCATATCACGCGAGACAGGTAAATTCATTGCTTTTGATAAAGCAAGTTGCATTTGATAAGTCCCGATAGGTACGGTACGGGAAAATTGCGGCACACCGTTAACAACGATCGCAATTTCCGTGCTATCAAATTCTATATCCACAACCACGGCTGCTTCCTGAGGTCCATATTGTCGGAGTTGATCGCGGATTGTCCGAATCAGCGCAAAACTGTTAATCTCCAAAACATCGATTTGCAATCCAGCCTGTTCAAACGTACTGATATAGGTATCGGTAATTTCCTTGCGAGTTGCAACTAAAAGCACCTGAACCTTTTCAATCCCGTCCTCATCTACAAAATACCCAAGTTTCTGATAATCTACATCAGCTTCCTCACGAGGATAAGGTAAATACAAACCAGCCTCATGGTTAAGAACCATCTCCCGCAGTTCTTTATCATCCAACTCTGCAGGGACGGGTATGAGACGCACAATAGAATCACGTCCCGGTACAGAAGTCGCAACGCGGGAAGCCTTAATCTTACTCTCCGCCAATACCTGCTGGATCAATTGCGCCATTGTTGGTGGATCGGTAATTTGACCATCCACCACCACACCTTCAGGAACAGGGGCTGTTATTAAATTTTCTAACTTCACACCTTGACCTTGCTTGCGGATTTGAGCTAAATTGACCCGTTGCGGTGCAATTTCTATGCCCACACCACCCTTGGATTTACTAAATAGTTTATTAAGTTGTTTAACCACAGGTTTACCACCGGAGCACTAAGTTAAAAAAATGAATAATATAAAAGATTAATATGAAGACCCCTCTTTCATCCCCCGTTATATTACCTAAAAGTGTAGAAATGTCCTTGGTTTGTAGTTGCGCTTTAGCGCGCTTAGTGCAGCTACGAGCCAATTCTAAAGCACAAATCTCATGTTTCTAATTCCGCGATCGCGCTCAAGCGCTACTACGAGCCAATTCTAAAGCACAAATCTCATGATTCCAATTTCACAATTCAAAAAATTTACTATTTGGTTACTATTTGGTTTATTAACCAGCTGGATTGTCAGTTGCAGTACAGCAAATATCAGCACAAATCAAAAACAGGCATCATCTGCAGCAGCAAACGTTGAGTTTTGGACAATGCAACTCCAACCTCAATTCACCGACTACTTCAAAAGCCTCATAGCGTCCTTTGAGTCACAAAATCCCGGTATAAAAGTTACCTGGATTGATGTCCCTTGGACTGCGATGGAAAACAAAATCTTAACAGCTGTCTCTGCAAAAACGCCACCCGATGTTGTTAACTTAAATCCAGACTTTGCCTCACAACTAGCAGGGCGGAATGCCTGGTTAGATTTAGACGCAAAAGTGTCAGATACAATTCGTTCCTCCTACTTACCAAACATTTGGAAAGCCAGTACCCTCAATGGCAAGAGTTTTGGTATTCCCTGGTACCTCACCACAAGGTTAACCATTTATAACACTGATTTATTAAAACAGGCAGGTATTACTAAAACACCTGTAACATACGCTGAATTAGCACAGGTAGCACAACAAGTTAAAGAAAAAACTGGTAAATACGCCTTTTTTACCACATTTGTGCCTCAAGACTCCGGTGAAGTTCTAGAATCCCTAGTACAAATGGGAGTCACCCTAGTCGATGCTCGAGGAAAAGCAGCCTTTAATTCCCCACAAGGCAAAGCAGCATTCCAATACTGGGTTGACTTATACAAAAAAGGGCTACTACCCAGAGAAGTTCTCACACAAGGACACCGCCACGCCATAGACTTGTATCAAGCGGGAGAAACAGCATTACTCTTTTCAGGTGGAGAATTTTTAGAGACAGTCGGTAAAAACGCACCAACCATAGCCAAAGTTTCTGCAACAGCACCCCAAGTCACCGGAGAAAACGGCAAGAAAAATGTCGCCGTCATGAACGTAGTCATACCTAAAGATAGCAAACAACCCGACGCCGCCCTCAAATTCGCCCTATATCTTACCAACGACAACAACCAACTAACCTTTGCCAAAGCAGCAGGTGTTCTTCCTTCTACAGTCAAATCACTTTCTGATAGTTACTTCAAAGATGTACCAACCAACGCTACAACTATAGATAAAGCAAGAGTCATTAGCGCACAAGAGTTGCAACAAGCTGAAGTTTTAACTCCAAGATTAAAAGATATAAAACGTTTGCAAAAGACTATCTACGAAAACTTACAAGCAGCAATGCTAGGCGAGAAAACAGTTGATCGAGCTGTTGAAGATGCAGCAAGTGAATGGAATGGCTAATGGCTAATGGCTAATTGCTAATGGCTAATGGCTAATTGCTAATGGCTAATGGCTAATGGCTAATTGCTAATGGCTAATGGCTAATGGCTAATGGCTAATGGCTAATGGTAATTTCACCATTGGGCTTTTGTTGGGTTTCACTAGCGTTCAACCCAACCTACTCAATGGAATGGCTGATGGTAATTTCACCATTGGGCTTTTGTTGGGTTTCACTAGCGTTCAACCCAACCTACTCAATGGAATTTTTAAAAAATAGCCAACAAGATATAGAGAACCACATACAATAACCAAATTTCCTTTTGATGAAGCAAAAGTTGCGTCTAACGCTAAAGATAAATCTGGATAAGTACTGCAATCGCCTAACTCCGGGCAAACATTCCAAGCAATCTTAGCTAATTCATGAGGACGGGCTGTCATCGCATCTGGTACTGGAACAAGAAACAAGCGATCGCCAGACCGCAGTAAAATTTTTAAAATGTCCGCATGGTCTTTTTTTGCCAGCATTCCCACAATCCAATTGACATTCCCAGTCCCCAGGCTATCAACATAATCGCGCAAAGCTTGAGCACCACCAATGTTATGAGCACCGTCCAATAATAGTTGATGGTTTTTCCACGTCGTCCATTGAAGCCTTCCCAACCACTTGGTTTTTGCCATCCCGTTGATAATGGCTTCTTCAGAAATTTTCCAACCTTGTTTTTGCAAAATTTCCACAGCTGCTAATGCCACAGCCGAGTTTCCCAACTGTATCTGCCCTTGCAACACTAACGGATATTTGATGGATTTGTCCATCTCCCACTCTGCCCAACCAGGAGCAACTTGACGCGCAGGGGGTGGTGCAACAATGGGGCATCCTAATTCTAAAGCACGCGATCGCACAACCTCTTCTGCATCTGGTGGTAAAACACCGATAACCGCAGGGCATCCTGGTTTAAAAATACCAGCTTTTTCGCGAGCAATATCGGTGAGATTGGGACCGAGTTTTTGCCAGTGGTCTCGACTGATAGAAGTAATAATAGTTACAAGAGGATTTGAGCAAACGTTAGTTGCATCCAAACGTCCTCCCAACCCCACCTCTATCACCGCCAAATCCACCTTTTGCCGTGCGAAATACAACCAAGCAGCAGCAGTAATCACCTCAAACTGAGTTGGAGATTGATCTTCTGGATCGATCGCTCTTATCACTTCCACTAACAATTGGCAAAATTCTTCAGAAGAAATTGGTTGTTCGTTTAAGCAAATGCGTTCCGTCCAATGAACCAAATGGGGTGAGGTGAAGAGTCCCGTGCGATAACCCGCTTCAGTCAGAATCGAAGACAGGTAAGCACAAACCGAACCTTTGCCATTCGTACCAGTCACGTGAACAATTGGCACCTGATGATGGGGATTGCCCAAATTTGCCAGCAGTTTAAAAACGGAATCCAATCCGAGCCGGATGCCAAAGTGATGAAAGGGTTTTAAGAGAGAGTCAATATCCACAAGAGTTTGTTATTTCCAGCAGTTAGGCTATGCCGCACATTCGATATTGGTGGGCTTCAGCCCTACCTACTTTACAAGAGGCGGAGCCTCATGAAAAGGCATTCCCAGGTGGAACCTGGGAACGAGTTAAACGAGTTCCTGCCTTTCTTAATAAATCTATATACCTTAAGCTTCCCTGTTTAAAAAGCTTTGCAATTGTCTTAAAGCAGCCGCACCAATGTTGAACGCAGCCCAGCTAGCAGCAACCGCGATTGGAGCTAAAACGATGACCACACGTAAATCAAGATCCATATCTAATCCTCTTTTAAGTAGAAATTAAAGTTTTATCAACTGCTCTCATTTTATTTTTATCTGAAGTGGTCAACTTTTCTCAAACATTATGTAAAAAATATTTACAAATTTGGTTAAGGGCATTGGGCATTGGGAATTAGTTATCACCTCTGCTCCCTTGTCCCCCTTGTCCCCCTTGTCTTCCTTGTCTTCCTTGTCTCCCTACCCTCTACCCTCAGTCTCCTTCCCAGCATGAACCAAAGCTAACTTTTTGTAACGTTCTGCGTGTTCGAGCAAATCTGCTGCTTCCGCTTCAGAGATTTGACGTATAACTTTACCAGGAACACCTAGAACAAGAGACAAAGGGGGTACATCCTTTGTGACGACAGCACCGGCTCCAATAATACTACCTGCACCCACGCGCACGCCATCGAGAACGATCGCGCCAATGCCAATCAAACTGCCACGTTCAATGTAGGCGGAGTGTACCACAGCACGATGCCCTACAGTCACGCGATCTTCTAGAATAGTAGGCTTACCAGGATCGCCATGCAATACCGCACCATCCTGAATATTGGTACATTCACCAATTTCTATACGTTCTACATCTCCTCTAACAACTGCTCCATACCAAATGCTCGCATCGGCTCCTACTTTAACTGAACCTATAACGACTGCATTGGCAGCGACAAAAGCTGCTTGAGAAAGATCGGGATTAGACCAGTAGGATGCGATAGACACGGTAGAATGTTAAGTAGGGTACTCAGATAATCTGAAGGAACTCCAACCTTAAAGTAGGTTGCAAAATTTTAGAATATCACGGTGTAGAACCTAATATAAAAGGTAGCACTCAATCAATACCCAAATGAGGTGGAGCGGAAGTGTAAAAAAAAACAACGTTATAGGTAAATACAAATATATGTTTTTGAGCACTTCATGATGAACCCAGGCTTGCAGTACCCTATATTCGGCCCCGAAATTCAGTGTCCCCATTGCCGTCAAACAATCCCGGCTTTGACACTAACAGATACATATTTATGTCCCAGGCACGGCGCTTTTGAAGCAAATCCCAAAAATGGAGAGTTAATCCATTTACAGTCAGGGCGTCATTGGCGTAGGTGGAATGGTGAATGGTATCGGCAGCATACACATCCCGATGGCATTCGGTTTGAAATTCATGAAGCACTAGACAAGCTGTATACCCAAGGCTACCGAGCAACAAGGGTTATCATTGCTAGACGCTATCAAGAATTGATGAGTGGCTACTTAGAACGCAGCACTCCCTGGCGTTCCGGACAATCGGAAACAACGTCGGCTCGACTTTACGGTTTACCCGTAGAATTTAGCCCCGAAGCGTCACAAGAACCCTGTTGGGAAGTCATCAATTTTGACTTGGAAAAAGAACCCGGTGTCCCAGTTCGCTATCCTTATTTCCGATTGTTTGAATAATGGTTAGTAGTTAGTAGTTAGTTGATAGTAGTAAACACAACTAACCACTAACCACTAACCACTAACCACTAACTAAAGATGCACCACGCTTCTATTCGTACCGCGAATATTCATAAGGCGATCGCTTTCTACGAACACCTTGGCTTTACGGTTTGCGAACGCTTCACCACTGGTTATACCCTAGCTTGTTGGATGGAAGGGCTGGGGGGTAGAATCGAGCTGATCCAAATACCCCAACCCAAACCAGCCCCAGATGCTTTTGAAGACGAGCACTATGTTGGGTATTACCACTTGTCTTTTGATGTAACGGATTTCGCACCAGATTTACCCACTTGGTTAACAGGTTTAAAAGAACGTTTTACTATCGGGGCGCAAAATAATTCAGATCTGTTACAACCACTGAAAGTTTTGTTAGAACCAACACAACAACAAATTGGAAATCGTATTTATGAAGTAACTTTTATTGCGGATACGGATGGTTTACCTTTAGAATTTATTCGTATTTTAACCACACTCACCTAGTTGAAGTTGCTATTTTTTGCCAGTAGAATATTTAACTCTCTACCATTTTGTTAAACAACAACATGGTTAGAAAGATTAAAATATAGTCTACAAATCTGTAACTTCGGTTACAGATATATGAAGAGAATATATGAGTGTGTTGCCGAAATTTAATCGATATCGTTTTCAGTCTTTACTATTGAGTGTTTTAATTACAGTGCTTTTACTCGGTAATGATTCAGCTGACAGCCAATTGATACAAAAAAATACATTGGTAAGTACACCCAAAACAACCATTTCTCAAGAAACATTATCTTCGTCAGTGTCAGAAAATGTCCAAAAGACGTTGCTGCAAAATGGACTGACTATCTTAACAAAAGAAGTCCACTCTAACCCAGTTGTAACCGTACAGGTTTGGTATAAAGTCGGCTCGCGACATGAAGAATCTGGCTTGAATGGCATAGCCCACCAATTAGAGCACATGCTCTTTCGGGGGACAAAAAATCGTCCCATTCAATTTGGTAGATTATTCAGCGCTTTAGGTAGTGACTCCAATGCTTTCACCAGCTACGACCAAACGGCATACTATAACACAGCGGAACGCGATAAACTAAAAGCTTTATTAATACTAGAAGCAGATAGAATGCAAAATTCTGTCATTGATAACAAGCAACTAGCAAGCGAAAAGCGGGTTGTTATTTCTGAACTCCAAGGGTATGAAAACGAACCAGAATACAGATTGAGTCGTGCAGTCATGCAGGCTGCGTTTCCCAACCATCCCTACGGTTTACCAGTAGGTGGTACCGAAGACGATGTGCAAAACTTTCAAACAAAGCAGGTGCAGAAGTACTATCAAAACTTCTATAGCCCCGATAATGCAGTCTTAGTCATTGTTGGTGATTTCCAAACCGAACCTACTTTAAATTTAGTCAAAGAAATCTTTGGCAAAATACCTAGTAGTTCCCAACCCCCAATCCTCAATCCAAAATCCAAAATCCAAAATCCAAAATCTCCCAACCCCCAATCCTCAATCCAAAATCCAAAATCCAAAATCCAAAATCCCATCGTTCTCCAAGAACCTGGAGCAACCGCACTACTACACGCAGTCTATCCATTACCCGATGTCAATCATCCAGATGTTCCCGCACTTGATGTGATGGACTATATTTTGACCGATGGACGAAATGCTCGCCTCTATCAAACATTGGTAGAATCGGGTTGGGCTAATGATGTTTCAGCATCTGTGGTGAGTTTGCAGGCGGGAGGCTGGTATGAAGTATCAGTGACAGCTTCTCGAAATCAAGACTTGAAAAAAATAGATTCTTTGCTAAAAGGTGCGATCTCCGAACTGATAAACAAAGGCGTCACATCAGAAGAAGTCAATCGAGCTAAAGCACAGTTAGAAGCATCTCTCATTCTTGGTAACCGAGATATTACAAGTCTTGGAATGCAACTCGGTAATGATGTGACAACTGCTGGTGATTATCATTACACAGAACGCTATTTAGCAGCCGTGCGTCAGGTGATAACAGCAGATGTACAGCGTGTTGCTACAAAATATCTCCAACCAGAAGCCTGTGTAGCGGGATTTTTTGAACCCACTCAAACCAAAGGAAGAAGAAAAGACAAAAGCAGCCCGCAAACCTCCACTCTTGTAGCAGAAAACTTCTCATCAGAATTATCAGCAACAAAGGAAGAAGTAGAAAAATACTTACCATTTATTGATTCGGAGGAAACAATTTCCAAGACTGCTGTTTCTGAGGTATTGCCAGAACAATTCACATTACCCAATGGTTTGCGGGTATTGCTTTTTGCCGATCCCAGCTCACCTACAGTTACCCTAAGTGGTTACATCAAAGCAGGTAAAGAATTCGATCCTCACAATAAAGCAGGGCTTGCATCTCTTGTAGCAGAAAACTTAATGAATGGAACCAAAACAAAAGATGCTTTAACTCTTGCCAAAGTTTTAGACGACAGAGGGGCGAGTTTGGATTTTGAGACATTCCGTGAAGGTGTGCGGCTTGAAGGGAGTGCTTTAGCATCAGATTTGCCAGTTTTCATTCAAACTTTGGCAGATATTGTCAAAAATGCAACTTTTCCAGTCAAAGAGTTAGAACTCAGTCGCAAACAAGCATTAATTGCCCTGAAGCAAGAATTAGATGACCCTACAGAAGTAGCAGAAAGAACATTTGTTCAATCTTTATATCCGGAAAAACACCCACTACACAAATTTCCCACAGAAAAAAGTCTGCGGCTCCTTAAACGTCAAGATGTTGTTGAATTTAAGGAGAAACACTACCGTCCAGATACAACAGTTCTCGCACTCTTAGGGAATTTTTCAGTCACTGAAGTAGAAGCACTGATTAAACAAGAGTTGGGGGATTGGAACACTATCGGTCAACCTCCAGAATTAGAATACCCAAAGGTATCCCAGCCAGAAAAAGTGGTTAGTGTTAACCCAATTCTTCCCGGTAAAGCTCAAGCCATTACTTACATGGGGAATCAAGGCATTAACCGTAAAGACCCCCGATTCTACGCAGCCTTAGTGTTAAATCAGATTTTAGGAGGCGATACCTTATCCAGTCGGTTGGGATCGGAAGTGCGCGATCGCCAAGGTTTAACCTACGGAATTTACAGCAACTTTTTAGCCGGGAAAAATTCTGGAACATTTTTAATTGAGATGCAAACCAGCCCACAGGATACCCGTCAAGCCATTGCCAGAACCCGCGAATTGCTACAACAAATCCATCAACAAGGCGTTACAGCTGAGGAAATAGAGACCGCTAAACGAAATTTGATCGGCAATTACATTGTTTCCTTAGCAAATCCAGAGGAATTAGTCAATAAAATTTTGATGAACGAGGTTTATGGGTTAGATAAAGAAGAATTGCGTTCTTTCACAACAAAAATTCAAGCAGTGTCAATCGAGGAAGTGAATCAAGCCGCTCGTGAGTTACTTTACCCAGATAAAATTATTGTAGTCACAGCAGGACCATCCGTGAACAGTGACCAGTAATCACCTGACCAGTGACCAGTGACCAGGCTCCCATTTCTCTCGTTCCCAGGCTCTGCCTGGGAATGATTCTTGGGAGGCTCTGCCTCCTGTAAAATACTTGGAGGCGGAGCCTCTTGTAAGGCATTCCCAGGCTCTGCCTGGGAACGAGTAATACAACCAGTGGCAAATGACAAATGATGAGATATTTTCTTGCGATCGCACTGCTTCTATCCCTTTTTATAGCAACTGCTGCTTCTGCTGAGGCAGCAGAGTTTCAAAATATACTCAAGCAACCAGTTATAGAGATTACAGTTAACTTAAGTAATTCTGCCAATGAATTGAAATTTGAACCCAACCACCTAGAATTTCAAGCAGGAAAACGCTATAGACTTAGACTGACAAATCCCAGTACGCAGAAACACTATTTTACTGCCAAGGATTTTGCTGATAGTATTTGGACGCAAAAAGTGGAAGCAGGTAACGTAGAAATTAAAGGAGCCATTCACGAACTCGAACTGAAACCAAAAGCAGAAGCAGAATGGTTTTTTGTACCGTTAAAGCTGGGAACTTATAGTTTGCGCTGTCCGATAGTGGGACATACGGAAGCAGGAATGACAGGCGAGATTGTCATATCTGCTGAACAGTAACATCAGAAAATAAGCTAACTTAGAAATATAAGTAATGTTTCTCAACAGATACAAGAATCATTGACACGTTGGCACTAGGCGCAAAAAACAATTCTCATGAACATTCTCAGTCACCTGCTTTCTCAACCAGCTCAAAGCAATCGTCAAACAGAAAAAAAACAGCGTAGGGGAGTTGAACTCAAATCCCCGCGAGAAATAGAAATTATGCGGGAATCCGCAAAAATAGTAGCAACTGTGCTAAAAGAAATTTCCGAGTTGGTCAAGCCAGGGATGACCACAGCCGACTTAGATGCTCATGCCGAAAAGCGCATCCGGGAAATGGGTGCAACGCCTAGCTTTAAAGGATACCACGGTTTTAAAGGTTCCATTTGTTCCAGTATTAACAATGAAGTCGTACACGGCATACCCAGTCCAAAAAAAGTGATTCGTGCTGGAGATGTCTTAAAAGTAGATACGGGAGCATATTATCAAGGTTTTCATGGCGATTCTTGCATTACAATTGCTGTTGGTGAGGTCACTCCAGAAGCTGCTCGCTTGATTCGTGTTGCCGAAGAAGCTCTTTACAAAGGCATTGAACAGGTCAAAGCAGGAAATTACCTCATGGATATTGCTGGAGCAATTGAAGATCACGTCAAAGCTAATAACTTTTGTGTGGTAGAAGATTTTACCGGACACGGTGTTGGTCGCAATTTACATGAAGAACCTTCCGTGTTTAATTTCCGCACTCGCGATATGCCAAACGTCAAACTACGTGCTGGAATGACACTGGCAATTGAGCCAATTTTGAATGCTGGGTCTAAATTTACGCGCATCTTATCAGACCGTTGGACTGCAGTCACAGTTGATAATTCTCTATCGGCTCAGTTCGAGCATACCGTATTAGTAACAGAGACGGGCTACGAGATTTTGACAGATCGTACAAAGCTATAATGCTGTAACTGTATGTTAAATGGTGGGCAGTGCCCACCCTACTTTATCAAAGCTTCTCAGGTAAAGCTAACGGACAAAAATTTGAGTCTTGGTTAACTTCAAGCAATCGCGAAGTCTTTAACCTGTCAAGCCACTGTTGTAAATACACGCGATTGGCTTGTTGCTCATCTGAATCTTTAGTATCTACAGGGTAAGGCATAAGCCCCAAAATTGCTGCAGTCGTCACACAGAACATTGACTTCTGGAAACTCATACAAATTTGTACTAGCAAATCGTCTTCTCCCCTACGATTGCTGCGATAAACTTTGTGCAAATACTCTGGGAGATAATGACGCATATCCTGCATTAGCAAAGTAGGAGGAATACCCGCACCTCCGATTGGCAAAGGATCTGCATATAACGCACCATACTGGAAGCGAGCTTGGTCAGGGGAAATTTGATACGCTTGGGCATTATATGAAACTGTACCGAAGAAGGGTGTGCCTCGGAAAAATACTGCTTCTACATAAGGTATTGCTGTATCTGCTAGGAATGTCAAACCAAGAGAAGCGGGGAGAATATCGTAAACTTTATCTCGAATTTTGACTGAATAGGTAATTGGTCTTTTAGCATCTGCCACCAACCCCGCTTTGATATGGTCTACAACTTCGGGAATATATGTGATTTTTCCTGCGTCATAGAGGTCAGATAAAGAGAGAAATATATCAGCCATGACACGCCAGAATTGACCTAATGCGCTGTAGTAAGAAAAAACGCGCATTTGTTCAATAAGGAAATCAGGAAATAATTGGTTTACTCCCAAAATTAAAGGATTGTTTTTAAATTTTGCGGCAATAACAGCTTGCACACTCTCTTTAAACTCTACTGTGTCTAAATATTCATCTAAACCACCCCCACCATGCCAAAGCATAGCCTTCATGCAATATTCGGCATATTCAAAATTAATGCGATCGTGCCACCAATGTTTTAGTAATTTGTTAACAGAAAATTCCCCATTAAAGTATTTAAAAAACGGAAAAAAGACCAAAAATTGATTGTCGGCAATGTATATAAGATTCTTAGAGTAGGCATCTAAAACGACACCATAACTTTTAAGAATCCCAACGACTTCCAGTAAATTCTCAGGAGTATCTGGAAGTAATGCTCCTCCTGCTTCCAACCGTTCAATATACTCAAATAACGGGTAATCCTTGATAGGTTTGTTTTTAATGCTTACCATGTTTGATTCACTCCGATTGGGGTAGGGGGTAGGGGGTAGGA
>NZ_WJFC01000241.1 GCF_009725235.1 Scytonema sp. UIC 10036 | reverse complement strand
GTGCCAACCTCAGTGGTGCCGACCTCACTGGTGCCAATTTAGGAGAGGCAATTCTAGATGAGGGAACAATCTTACCTGATGGTTCAAAATATCAATCGCCAGACTAGTTAGCCAAGTTTATTAACCCAGATACCACTTCATGATGAGTATGAACAAAGCCCCGGTGTCATCACCAGGGCTTGCGAGTTGGTCATTAGTCACTGGTTGTTGGTATCGGCTCCGTCCTCTCGTCCCAGTTGTGGTGGGTGAATAGCCAGCCATGCCGCGAGACGTACATTTTACCTCTCGCAGAGCGTTCGGGCGGCGGGCTGGCACAAGGGGAGCGCCCCTTGTGAAACCCCCATCGACTGTCCCATCAGTTCCTTTATTTCTTCCCAGGCAACAGCAGAAACAGCACCATCCACAAAACCATTAGCGCTCGTAAAAGTGTGTTGACCCACGGGCGAAGCGGAGACTTCCAAAAAATGCGCCAATGAACAATTGAGTGAGCAATCTTCGACAGCGGCACCGTGTCCCGTATCGGGATTTCATTTTTCATGTTGCGGTAGGTGAGGTGATGGCAGTGCTTCGAGCGCAACCACGGGAACACAATGCAGTGATTTTTGGTAAGCGACTGGCAACGTCGAGACTTTGCTTTCCATTCGTTTGAGTAGATATAAGTTGTGTACTCTATTGAGTGCTTGCTCATGCTTCTCCTAACATCAATCAGAGGTTATTTACTAATAAAAACTTGCCCGGTGTGGATGCCGTGGCTGTGCCGTGGCGGTTGCCGTGCCAATGCCGTGGCACTATGCTGCCGTTGCTTCTGCCGTAGGCTACGGCGTATGCTGTGCAAGGATTGCCGTGAAAGTGCATCTGGCCGTGAATGGTGATTTATCCCCTCAACTACACCCCCCACACACCGCCCGACTTCCCCCACGGCGCTCACGGCATTACTCGTTCCAGTCGGGCAGAGTATAGCTATCTTTGCCATCAAACTGTAGTTTTTCTGCCCTTACCAATTCGCTCAAACTATCAGTTAATTGCTCCACAGAGTAAGCTGCTAGTCTGTCAGCTTTTCTCAAATCGCGTAAAGTTTTGGGTGATTTGTTGCGGGCAGAGTGGAAATATTCAAGGACTTTTTGAGCAACTTCTGAGAGTTGGGGTGTGATTGCTGGCGGTTCATTGTAGGGCAGTTCCCACAGCCGGTTTAATTGCTCTCTGGCTTGAGATAAATCATCAGGTGGGGTTGGTGGTTCGTCGTTGTCATCTTCAATATCCACCGCTGCCAGTTCGTCATCTTCTTCAGCTGATATGAGGGTTAACCCCTTGGCTGAACATGCAGCAGTCGCGTCAAAGTTCCACAGGTCGAAACCAGTTTCCCCAGTTGCGATCGATCCAAAGTCAAAGTAATCTTCATCGCTATCGCCCGGTAGTCGTTCCCGCAGGTCGGGGACTTTCACTTTGATTGTGATTTGCTTGCCCTTAGCGTCGGTCAAACCGGGCATGGACAATTCACCCCGACCACTGGGGACAGCACCTTGCTTGCCATCTGTACCGGGTTTGGGGATTAGTTTCAACCGCACCACACCCCGCTTCCTCAACTCCTGCATTCCCTTTAACTTCCCCGACATTTCGTTGGTGTCGTCTTGGGTAGTTGTGATGGTAAATATCTCGCCCTTCCGACTGCTGATTAAATTGCGCTTGGTTGTTTGTTGCCAGATGTTAGGGGGGACGTTAGCAGCTGTCACTTGCAGGGGTGTTAACCCATCGTGCGGTTCCATCTCCAGTTTGATGTTCTGCTTGATAATCGCTTTTATCTCTTTGAGTTCGTTCTCAATGCCGTCATACTCGCCTATCTCCTCAAACAGGATTGTGATTGTCGGTTCCCCTTTTAACAAGCCCGACTTGTAGAGGGTGTACCGATAGTCCATGAGCTGCTGACATTTATGTAACCCAATGGCTATATGTAACTGGCATTCCTCCAAACTTGCCATGACCGACGGTTTACCAATCAATTCTTCTGGTACGTCCCGACCAAAGCAGTAGAGGGGAGAGTAGAACGTCATCACGGCGTGATGGTTGAACGCAATGATGAGGTGTCCCATCTTGATACGCTCGCGAAGCAACCAAGCTGTTAAAGTTGTCTTACCACTGCCCTTTGCACCCACTAACGACACATCGCCCGCCGTGAGCAACATTTGTAAAACGTGTTCCGGTTCCTGGTAATGTTTGATGGTTTCAGCTGTCTCCTCTCCCACGTCCTTAAGGTCAATTCCGTTAGCTGTTAACTTAGCCAATTCTATTGCCCGGTCTTGTTCTTCAGACTCCCTTTGTAATTCTTCCCGTGCAAGTTGTTCTGCTTTGATGCGGGCATCGGCAATGTCTTCTACCAGTTCGGGCGATTCATCCAAGTACATCTCAGCCGTGGCGTCATAGGTCAACTTCTTGTGTAAATCGAGTTGTGCCTGTGCCTCTACTGCTGCAATCTGTGTTCTCAAGTCGCTTTGAATTTCAGCCTTATTCCTGCTTTCAGCGAGTAACAATTGGTTAAAAGAGTCCAGTTCTTTTCGTTGGTTTAGGGCAGTGCTGAATGATGCGATCGCCACCGTTGAAGCTAGCATCGAGGTGACAGCGGCAACTGTTTTTACAATCCCGTTCCCCCGTAAAAACTTTTCTTGTTCTCTGAGAGATGGAGGTGCAGCATCACTGGGGAGAGCAATAACAGTGGTGCATGGACTTGACCGAGCATCACAGTATTTTACCCGCGTGTCGAAGTACCCCACAGTGGCGTATGCAGCTGCACCAAGAGCGAGAACCAAGCTAACTACCCCAATTGAGAATGCATTATCTGAAAGGGTTTTGTGGTTTATCATCTGCCATCCTCCACAGCACAATCAGGATGAAAAGTAAAAGCACAACTACCAGGGTTGAAGTTGTGGCAACAATCCACAATGGATGGACTGAGTTGTTAACTTCAACGGGCTTGAGAGCTAACAACTGCATACCGTCCCAATGTCCCGCCAGGATGCTAACTATTACCGCCAGTCCCGCCAGCCGACGCAAGCTTAAAGTGTCTTCCGTAGCGTTGCCCGGTTTGACCGCAATGAGATAACCGACAATTGAGAGTTTTGAAATATAGTAGAAAATCCAAAAGTCGGGAAACAGTCGGGGGATAAAAGCTAGTACCATTCCTCCACTGAAGCAGGCAAGGTAAATTGACCAGTTTTTTAGATTGCGGGCAAGTCTGGTTTTCTCTGATTCCGGTGCGGGTTCCGATTGTTGGGCTGTTGCTGGAGTTGTGTAGTTATTACGCAAATAATCAAATGGCTGTTGGTTCATATCCCCTCATAAAAAACAATGCCCGGTCATGTTGACCGGGTTGGAAGCAAAGCTTACTTACCTCTGAAAAAGTCAACCAATCCACCCAATCCACCCCACCTACTATTGGTGGAAGTCGTTGTGGTTCCAGCACGGGCAGAAGTGGTTACAGCTGCTTTTGGATTGCCAGCAGAACCGTACTTGATACGGTCTTTAATTGACTGTTTAAGCTGCCTTTCCTGCAAGCTGATTTCTTCTAACAGTTCGGTTTGTTCCGGGCGCTCTTTTAGTTCCTGCAGCTTCTTAGCTTTGCGGATAGCCGCCACCTTGAGAGACGCTTCTAAGCTGGCGTCACTAATCTCAAAAGCTGACTCTAGATCGGCGTCCATGAGTGCGATCGCATTATCGCTTTCACGAGCTAATTTCTTGCGGTTGCGAGTGTACCCTTGGAAGCTTAAAAACAAGTCTAGAACTGTTTTCTCAATCTTCTCAGCACCCCGAAAACCTTCTTTGACCAGTCGCCCTTTGAACTCGTTAAATGTGACTTGATTCTTGATGTAAGTCGTCATCAAGTCTTCAATGTCAGATAGGTTGTCGATGAACCATTGGAACTGGTTTACTTTGTCTCGCAACAGTGCCAAATCATCGGGGGTGAGGTTGGGCAAGTTCTCCCAATCAATCGCCGGATAGTAAGCTCTTAGGATGCCGATTTGGTCAAAATCCAATCCAAAAGCACGAATGCCATTATCATTGCTGACCGTACTACCGTTACCACTTCCACCAACAAATCGCTGTATTGCGGATACTCCAGCTTTTACTAAATTTGCCATTGTCTACAATCTTCCTAGGGGCTTGTACTGTTGATGTCCAGCTTGAAATAAACTTCCATACGCAAGCTGGTTTCTCTCATCTGCTTGACCGTCGTTAGCAGCAGAAATGTCAAACCAACGAGCAATAGTGTGGTGGCGATCGCGCTCTTTGCATCATTCACTGTCCCGACCTCCTACGACTGCCCGATCAAAATCTTGTGGACTTTGTTAATGGTTTCTTGCTCAGACACTGTTCGCTGTCGAGTTGGGTCAACCTTGTGTGTGATGTATGCAACTTGCCTTGCCAAATCTTGCGGGACACCCCGTTGAGTTAGATCGTCTGTCGTAGTTTCCACGGGCGTTTTTAACCGGGCGTTCCCAGTTCGGCATTGTTCCACCAATGCTACTTGTAAGGACTCAGCATCCCTCACGCTCAAGCCCTGTAGAATGTCCATGCACTCTTCCAATTCCGGGTCTTCAACAAACAGATGTTGGAGTGAATCTACTAGTGCATCGTTGATACTGTACTCATCGCCCATCATTTCTTTGCCCATCACAAAATAAGTGAGGATGGCACGAAGTTGTAATTTTTGCGGGCGATTTAGCAGGTCTAGTTGGGGACCGAATCGCTCACAAAGTCGGTCTAGATGCTCGCCACTGGCGTAATACTGTAGGGGTTCCATAACTCAATTCCTTTGTGACGGTAATGTGATTTCTCTGCGTCCGTTGCCTTTGTGTGGAGGTTGTTTATCCTTGGCTGCAGCGAGTGCGGCATGAGGGGAGAAAGCCACTAGCAGCAGGGCTGTAATGATGGAGTAAAATTTCATGGTTCAGATTCTTCCTAGTGTCTGGATGGATGCGATCGCGAAAGTTGGCAGCTGGCGCGATCGTCATTCCCTCTATTCGTTAAATGCTTCAAAGCTTGCGGTGTTGATTTTGATTTCCTCCCAAACGTTGCGGCGTACTTCTTCAGCGCTCAGTTCTTTGCGGACACCTCGATCTGTGAATATGTACAGGTCGTTGAGCTTTGCTTGGAAGATAAAAAATTTTCCTTTGTAGAGGTATCGTTTGCCAACTTCGAGCAAATTGCAATTAAGCATTTTTGTGCAACTCCCTTATCGTGATATGTACGATCGATATTCTGTGCAAGCTTCTTCCAAGGCTGATTTGATTTTGCTCAAACCTTGTCCCTCGCAGTAAAGAGCTAATCCCTGCAACACGTGTCCCAGGTCAAAATTTCGCTCTTCGAGAGTCTCAAACAGCGAATTGAAGAAGGCGTCCAGCGCCACCGCTTCACAGTAATCCAGTAATTCAGGTATTGAGGTATCTTTGGGTAACGTCGGTGATATTGGAGATGTCATTGTAAAATAATCCTCTCTACGGTGTTGGTCATAATGACATTGGTGCGAATTGTCTTACTTGCGCTGGTTGCCTTGGTTGAATTTTAGGTAACTCGTTGGGTAACTGCTGAGTGGTGGGTACTGGTGCAAGGGGTGCTTGCATTGTCATTGCTTGCGGCTTGAGAGCGTTTACCAGATTGTCGCCATAGTTCACTAGCAGTAAGGTAAACAGCTGTGAGAGTGTGCTGATTCCGGTCTGTTCTAAAATTGCCTCAGCCTTCGGTTTGTACTTGGGGTCTAATACAATTCGTGTCTGTGCCATGTGTCAATTACTCCATGTGTGCCATTGCAATGATGTTGAAGAGTTGCGGGTTGTCGGGAATAAAGAATCTGTCACCGGTTGCCTCGCAGATTGGTTGAGCAAGTGAAGCACTCCCACCAACGACAAGAACGTGTCCCAACTGTGCTAGATGGTCAACCCACTTCGAGCGAATTTCAGCACGGGCAGACTCTACCCATTGAGAAGCACAGCGGTCATATATCGCCCAAAAATCTAGCTTGTCAATTCCGTACAAATAGTCATGGCGTTGTATTGCATCCATGATGTCTACCAGACTTGGTGAGTAATCGAGGTTGAATACTTCTTTGAGTTCTGCGGCTATCTGTTGGGCTAAATGTTTTGTCCCTGGAAGGATAACTTCTGCTGTTTGAATCATGCTTCCATTCGCAGTGTAGAGGCGAGCGATCGCAGTGCCTCCACCGATGTCCCAAACTGCGTTTTTGGCATCTGGGAACTGGTAAAAACCTTGTTGCTGTGCGTAGACAAAAGCAGGGTAAGTTTCATCAATCGGCACAACTTCACCCACGGTGTAAGTGATGGCTTGACCGTTGCGAGTGAATTCTTTTGTTAGCGGATGATTGGCAATTCTAGACACAGCGGCAACATCTTCATCATTTAGAGTGTTGGGCAGTGCGATCGCTAATTGCTCAATTCGCACGTGGTCAAATCCTGGGTTGGGTTCGATCACTGCCAGCACCAAAATTTCTGCCAACTCGCATTTGTCCTTCTGGAAAGTCGGCTCGCCCCCCAACTCCTGTGCAAGTTTGCCGATGACATAGCGCTTCCCTTCCAGTTCCACCAACACGGTTTGATGGTCTGGCTTGAGTCGTCTCCATTGGTATTCAGTGACTTCTTTGACACACGAGGGGATGCATTGCACTTGGTTGTGAGGGTCAACCCACTTCACAAATCGGTTTCCCCCGTCAAAGACAATTCTCGTTCTGACTTGTCCAATTTGCGGATAAAGGTGTGCGTGAGCTGGCGAATAGTCGTAGCCGTGGGACGGCTTCAGAAATACGTTAGTCATAGGAGCAAATTTTGGGTGAAGTCCTTACAAAATCAGCGTTTTAGTTGGTTCTAAGTTGAAAAAGTAAATGAATCCCTATTGAGTCCGCTTGTATGCGTCTCATGTTGGTTTATGTCTGTTTTGCGGTTATAGTGGTAGGATAACACTATAGAGTTAAAACAACAAGTTACTATAACTCTATAACTCTTTATCTCTGTAGCCTTTTGTCTCTAGAAGTGCCAATCTAGAGTTAAAGCGCTATGGAGTTTTAACACTTGGCTGAAGAAGAAAAACCCGTGAGAGTATCAATTTACTTGAGTGAAGACGTGAGGGCGCGGTTTAAATCGGCTTGCGCGTTACACAAAAAAAGTATGAATGAAGTTCTAGTGGAGTTTATAGAGGAGTATCTAAACGAGAACGAGCAACCTACACCCAAGCTGAAGAAAAGCAAAGGAGCAGCATGACTATTGCATCACCTGTAGAACGTCTTTTCAAATTTGAGGAGTACCTAGCTTACGATGACGGAACTAACAACCGCTATGAGTTGGTGCGTGGGAGGTTGCTTTTAATGACACCCCCCACTGTTAGGCATTTGTTGATTGCCAAGTTAATTGAACGGATTTTAGATGCTGAAATCAATCGATTGAAATTAGCATTGGTCACTTTGAGAGAAGCGGGGGTACAAACTGAGGTTGATAGCTCCAGGTTGCCCGATGTTTGTGTGGTAACAGAGGAGCAAGTATCGGAGCTAATGGATCGAACTGCTATTTTTCGAGTTCCCGCACGACTGGCAGTTGAGATAGTGAGTCCTAGTTCAATAAAACGGGATTACGAGGAAAAACCCCCCGAATACGCTAACAAGGGCATCCCTGAGTACTGGATTGTTGACCCCATGAAAACAAGCGTGACGGTATGTCTCTTAATCAATGGTCGTTATGAGTCAACCGTTTTTACCGGAACACAGCAGATTGTTTCTCGGCTCTTTCCTGAATTGGTGGTGACGGCTGAACAAATTCTGACTGCGAGATAAAGAAGGCGAATCATGACCGAGCCAACTCCCAATGATGCCCCGTCCCCCGAATCGCAGGAAGTCGCTGAAAAGTTTTCAAGCCAGCTTGAGAACTTCCAATGGCGGGGCGATTACTTCAAGTTTTGCGAAGTGCTGGGACTAACGCCAGATGATTATGCCGAATCTCACTATCAGCGGTTTGTTGAACTGGCGGATGCATTATCTCATTTCCGCGTGGATGAACTAGCCAAAATTTTGGATGCGGGAAAGTAAAAACGCGATCGCGATCGGTGCCTTTACATCCGCGAGCAGCTACCACACTTTTAGGAAATGGGGTATAGAGGTAGTCGCCGTCTTAGGGGTTTTCTGGGATGTGGCGAGCGCACTTAAAAACTGCTCAAATGCCTCCCAAATGAGGAAATTTACGCCTACATCCCTCCAAATTGTTAATTTTTATTAATTTTTTAGGAGAAGTTAAATACGCATTAATTTTCTGAAAAGCCCGTATGCAGAGATGTTAAAGACTTTCTTTGGTTCCCTGGATAAATATGTTACATATTTACCTCTAGCATGCTTAAGCCTAGAATTCGAGTAATCCTGAAACGATGAACTGGCATGAGCTATAGCACTTTCATCCGGCATCCCAACTCAAAAAAAATCAAGAGGGTATCACCATGGCTCTTTACAACAGGCAGCATCACCTGTCCCGACCGTGTAGCAAATCTCTCAGGTGGGACGTGCAAACGAAACTCAATCAACACGATTGGGCAAAACTGAACGCGATTGCCACCGAGCAGAATCGCAGTAAGAGCGATTTAGTCCGAGAACTGGTGGTCTGCTTTCTGAAAAAGTACAAAGCCGCAAGCGAAGCATCCCCGTAGCTTGCGGCTTTGTTTTTGCAAAAAAAAAGAGGGGCAACTCAGCTACTTTTCAGCCGCCGAATCAGCTCCCACCAACCCAATACCCGCGTATTGGGAAAAGACTAAAAGTTAACTTTATTTTGAGCTGATTCGTTGCTAACTTTCCACTTCCGGCAGAAAACTTTTTAATTAGCTGAGTTGTCTCCGAGTCCTTTTTATAGACTTAGGAGTCACTCAATGAGTCGATTGTACCATTGTCCAAGCTCGCACCCTAGTCCCCACAAAACTTGTACGGCTTGCGGATGCGATCGCGTAAACTTCATTCACCTACAGCCACCTTCCCCACACTTCGGCTGCTATCGCTGTGCGGAGTGCGATCGCTTCCGAGGATGGACAGAAAAGTCCGCGAACAGGGAGAAGCGCGAGCAACTTCAGCGAGCGCTCGCGCAGTTGTTGGAGTCGTCATCGCTTACGAGTTGGGAGAAAAATTTTCTCTTGGGCATTCAGAATCAGCGTAAACTTTCCCCCAAACAGCTGGAAAAGTTGCAGTCAATTTTTGCACTCAAGGGGGGACGTTGATATGAACTCTCCTCAAAGTTTGCGCTCGTTCGAGTAGGGAGGGCGCTATGGTAGCACTATTGTCCTCTCAATCGGGAGCGTCGATTAGATTCCGGTTTGCAGTTAACAGCGCGGGCTTGGATAAGGACTGGGATTTTAAATTACTTGCAAGCCAATATCAAGATAAGGAAGGCACAATACATGATGTTGCCCGACACGTTAAAGCGGGTCATGCGTTGTGTGCTGGTTTGTTGGGTGGAAAGTGGAGAAGTAAGGCTAATGTCCTTGGCTCCCAAGTTATTCTGCTTGACATTGATAACTCGGATGTACTAAGAGATGAATTAGGGCAACCGGTAAAAGGTGTTGACGGTAAATCCATCAAAATCTACAAGCACCAGTTAACAATTGAGGAAGCGCTTACCGACCCTTTCATCCGCCAACACTGCGCCTTAATTTACACGACAGCGAGCCATAAACCTGACTGGCATAAATTCAGATTAGTTTTTGTTCTGCCCGAATATCTGGAAGGCGCGGATACGGTTGAGGCTTGCACTCGATTTTTAATGCAGCATCTACCACACGACCCCGCGTGTAAAGATGCCAGCCGTGTGTTTTATGGCAACACCAAAGCTGAGTTCCCCTTAATCAATCCTCATGCTGTGCTTCCAAATGAGTGGGTACAGCAGGCAAGAGAAGCGGCAGCAATTGAGCGGGCTGAATATCAACGTAAGGTTGAGGAAATTGCCGCACGTCGCCAACAGATCAAAGAACTGAGTGAGGCTGAAAGTTGGGACATTGACCAGCTCGTTCAACAAGCATTGTCCTTCATTCCCCCCCGTACCCCAGGCAGTGGTAACTATGAAGAATGCCTTCAAGTACTGATGGCACTGGTGAACCATTACGGCGCAACAGAAGCAGCTGCTTACGCTGAGAACTGGTCACCTTCTATTAGAGGGACTACTTGGAACATTCACCAGAAAATCAAAAGCTTCCGGCGCGGTGGAATCTCAATCGGTACGCTGTTTCACATTGCCAAGCAGTATGGTTTTAGGTTCCCAGAACCAAAGGCGATTGTTTACCAAGAACGGGAACCAGATTCAATCCTGTACACCCAGTACGTAGCGCAAGAGCGAGAACGGCAGTTAATCGAGCGAGCGCAATCGGACTTTGAAAAAATAAAGAAACTTATCACGCACGCGATCGCAACTCCTCAATATGTACCACCCAAGGTTAAACGCAAAGTACCAAAAGAATCAACGTCCACAGTTACCTATGTTCCCGGTCAACTTCCCACTGCTGAAGAGTATTTAGCAATGGGTTCTCCCAAAATCCAATGCAGCAGCGAACATCAAAAGCAGATGTGGCAGGAAGCAAGTTTAAAGGGCTGGAAACACATCTTGGACAATTCACACCCAGGATTGGGTAAAAGCCATTTAGCTGGCAACCTCAATCCCAAAGATTTGGGTGTAGAAAAACTAATTTACCAGGATTTAAACCACCGTAACCCCAGCGTCGCGTCAGTAGAGGAAAACTTTACCGACCTCCCAGCTAGAAACAACGGGTTGGCAATTGACCCGACCCGACAAACTCCGTCAGGACAACCTTACCGAGTCAGACCGAGACCGGGGGAAGCTCCCGACACTGAGGGCAATTGTCATCGCGAATACTTGTTTAACGCTTTCCGCGAAAAAAATTTTGTCGATGTTGGGATTGAAGACAGCAGAGAAAGTCCGATCTGTGAGGGATGTCCGTTAAGCAATCAATGTAAATTTGCGTCGGGTCCGGGTTTTGGGTTTCGATTTGAGAAGCGTGAAGCGATTGAAAATAGCGATCGCTTGCGGGCACATCCCGACAGCACGCCCCCGATTTTTTTCAAAGGGGAAGAAGAGGTTTACACCGTCGCTCGCATCTGGGAAGAACCAGGGGCGCTCATCAACACTGAAAAATCGGTTGAGGTGGCTTTGGATGATTTTAACCAAACAATAGGGCATCTTGCGCTGGAATTACCCATCGAGTTCGAGAAGTTGCGCCCCGGTCTTGACGTGTTGCGACAATTCCTCAGCCAGGAATTAAAGCCCAAGTCCCGATATGGTTTTGATGATGAAGTTATCAGAAATTATCTGCCTGAGTTTCCTGCTGATTTAAATATACCAGCGATTAAAGACGCACTATTCCCCAATCTTGATTTCTTGAGGGAGAAAGACGGGCTTGAGATGGGTCAACAATTAAAGAAAAGTGGGGCGGCTCGCTACGCTTCTAGGGAATTGGAGAAGCTTGGTGCTAGAGTTGCAGGGAAGGAATTTTTAGACCTGCCTTTGTACTGGCTGCCTGATTTTCTGTCCGCGTGGAAAGGTGATGGTAGTATGCGTTGTATATGGGGTAGATTTTTCATCTACACCTACAATCCCAAACACAAAGAATTAACTGATACTGCCAAAACAAACATTTACCTTGATGCTACCTTATCCCCCGAATTGCTCAAAATCAAGCTAAAAATTGACGAACCAATTTTGGTTGTGGAGCAAACACCACCCGATTACGGCAATCTCAAAATCATAAACGTAACCGGGCTGGGGAAGTTGGGGAAAGACAGAAGCGAAACACTAACAGCCCGTGTCGATGCTCTTAAGAACAAACTGGGAGAACTACATCCAGATTTAGGAATTCTGGAATGGAAAGCGATCGCTACTAAATCAGAGCGAATAGAGTACGGTCACTTTGTGGATGGGCGTGGTGTCAACAGGTTTGAGCATTGCTCTGCCATAGCATCGTTTGGCATTCCCTATGCCAACATCGGTAAGCTGGCAGCTGAATTTCAGGTTGAAACCGGGAGGGCGGTCAACGTAGATGGGGATGACAGCAAATTTCAAGATTATGTGACAGCGCTGGTCAACGCAGAAATCATACAGGAGATTGGACGCCTAAGAGCGAGCAGACGCGCTGAAGAACAGCTGACATTTTACCT
Organism: Scytonema sp. UIC 10036; assembly: GCF_009725235.1. Next base: position 7,616 of record NZ_WJFC01000241.1, on the reverse strand, counting down.
CTGTGCCGATTGCGACACCGATTTCCTGATTGAGGCATTCAAGGGTGCCACCATTGAGCAAGTTGATGCATTCAGCATAACTCCCGACGCCGGAACCGACGGACAAAAAACTAGATGGGCAATCCTGCAAGCAGCCAAGCAGCTCTTTGACCAAGGACAGAAAATCACTCAGCAGGCTTTAGCCAAAATCGGGGAGATTAGCCAACCGCTAGTAAGCAAAGTATCCAGCCAGTTGGGTGGATGGTCTTGCCTCAAAAAATTATTACTACTGCTATATGAATCACTATATAGCGATGGTAATAATTTTGAATTGCCCCAAGACCCCGATTTAAAGTGGTTGGCTGACAGCTATTTACCCCTACTGGCTGACTCATCGCAGTGTTCCCCAAGTGAGGTGGAAACAGCAATCTTGGATGTAATAGAGACTTATGGGGAAACGGTGTTTAAGCAAGCTTTGGCGCATACACCACGGCGCATTAAGTTGCGGCTGGTCGGGCAGTTGTTAGTGGCATCGGTGCAAATTCTTCCGCCTACTAGTTTGGAGTTTGAACTATTAACGGGTCACGGTTGAGGCTTAACCTGTGGCGATGACGTTCGCCCAAAAGCACGAATGAAACCAAATCAAAAACTGTGCCAGCTCTCGCGTGACCTGGCGCTCGCGCTCAACCTACAAAAAAAGGCGTAGTAGGTACACTTTAAAATGGTGCTACTGCGTCTCTTGCGGGCTGGGGTGTAATTTTGGGTGAAGTTGGCACAGATGGGGCACAGTACGGGCGAGTAATTTTTCAACCCTTGCGGATGGTGCAGCACATCTGGGGCACAGTTCGGACACAGTTTTATGGTGTTTGTTGTGCCATTCAGGAGCGCCCATTATAGCAAGCAGTTTTTTTGTCACTAGGGATATCCCCAGTGAGACTTTGCGATGAAAAAACGGGATAAGGAGAACTCCTAAAATGTAATTATTAATACTAATAAATAAGTATAGTTTGACTTGCGAAGCGAAAACTTTTCATATGCGAAAATTCCCACTATTTCTCATTTCACGAAAAGGGAACGCCAAAACATTGACTAATTATGCATTTCATGTATTTGAGAATTTCTCACATTTTGGCTCTCGTATCCTTGAGAACTGCGAATTGAGAAAAGTTTTGAAATCCGATTTTAGTGTGCGATTATACTGTGTACTTAGAAAGCCGCCCCCGTTTTAACTCGCAAAGAAAAAAAGGTGTTGGCGATAAGGCAGTGTCGTACTTGGATTCGCTATCGCAGGCTGCGGCTAACACAGCAAAGCTATTTGAACATTTCTACCGCTGCGTTAAATGCGTTGTTTATCATCTCGGCGTTGGTTTCCCTAGCGCGTTGAAGCATCTCCAATTGAGTTTGAACGATCGCCGCATTTGGATCGGAAGCTACGTTACCGCAAGCAGTATCGATTACTGTCATCATGCTGTATCCGTACCGTGCCTGGGTTATATTGCTTTTTATATCGCTACTTGCAACGACTTGCCCTGAAGTGTTTAGTCGTAACGTCTTCACATTTTGGTAAAGCTTGTTTTGGCAGTGAGCGACCACGTACCACGCGTGTCTCGTGCCATCCGGTTTCCAGTTTTGCATCCAGAATCCAACGGCGGGTCCTTTTCTAGTGATACCTCGATCTAATTGAAATAAGGAGTTATCGTCGCCCTTGGTAACTGATACCCAATTTCCCGTAGGCTGGGGAACTTGAGCGGACGCGGGAAAAGCAACACCCAGCAAGCTTACACAGCTGACAACACCAAAAACAATCTTTTTCACGGGAGCACCAAGAACACTATCCTTCCAGCTTGCCTGCTAACAGCTGATGGTGGCTTCGGGAGAATCGCGCCAGTTAGTGTGAAGATTCACTATTCGATTTTGGATATCTTTTTAAAATAACGCGGGAAAGCCGGTTTTTACATACTCGTGTGTACGGACGCCACAATCTGGGCATTATACATTAGGCAAACTGTGTAATGTAATATGCCAAAAACACAAAGAGCGACTTTTAAATGGGCTGCAGGACGGCTGCTGGTCAGAATCCGGCAAGTCGATAGTGAGATAGTTTTATCGCGAATGAAAACTGGGTGGTGTGCTCGTTACCTCGCGCTTAAATCAATGCGGTAAGAGTTACCACCTGATTGAGAGCGCTCGCCCCTCACAATCCATCGCAAACCGCACGCAAAACAGTAGCACCAGCCGAACCGGGTTGGAGATACTCAGGGTTGTTGCTACCTTTTCCATTGACAACTAACTTCCCATCGTTATCCACTCTAAAAAGCCACAACTTTCGCTGCACTCCGGTAGAGCATTCTCCAACATTGAAACTCCCAACAACCCCAATAGGGGTACTTAGCCGAACCCAGAAAGAAACGTTACCGTTGTTATACCTTGCTGCCGTTGCCTTGTCTACGTAGTAGATTGAGCCTGCCGTGTTTGTCGTGACGTGTTGCCAATCATTGGAATTTTGAGAGGGTGTTGGTATCTGTTGGGCAAGCACTGGAGATGAAACTAAGGTACTAGCAACAACAATCAAAAGAGCTTTACGCATAAATAGCCACAAGGGAGAGATGTTTCTAAATTGCTCCAACTCTCGTGTTATCGGCTTGAGGAGAACTACGCTTTTCCTTGTGAAGAATTGGTGATGTAATGAAAGGCGATCGCGTTCCCAATTCTGGGCACTTTAAAAGCTGTAGATTGCCAGCAAATATATGCGATTGACCCCAGAGAAGGAATTAGGAGAACAGCTTTATTTAAGGCGGCGCAGGCTCCGCCTGACACAGCAAGAATTGGCTGATGCCGTCAACATCAAAGGACGCTGCCAACTTACCCGGCAGAGAATCAGTCACATCGAGCAAGGCAGCGAGCCAAGTTGGTTCGAGGGTGTTACGCTCGCCAAGGCAATTGGGTGTGATATCACGGAGCTCGTAGGATGAAAAAATCAGTAATCCCAAGATGGGCAGCAGGGCGATTGTTGGTCATAAGAAGCCAGCTTGATAGCGAGTTGTTTTCTGTGCGGATGCTAACTTGGTTGATTGTTAGTCATCCGCGCTCAAGTCCCAAATGGAAATAGGTTTACTAGGGCGGGAAGCCCTGTCAAATGTCGCACGACGGTACGACATTTCAGCACGAGTGCGGCAATGCGACACGTCATCAAGCTTCCGCTGTACGAATTACGCCCATGTCGCATCTGTCCAAGCTTGGGCTCCCGGACAAAAATCCATTTACTTACCCGTCTGGTTGAGAGCGATCGCTAAAACAGATCGGCAAGTAAGTCCGACAATTCTCCTTGTACGCACAATCGGTTGTCATCATAAATCATGAGGGTTTCGATTTTCGCGTGTCGGCTAAGTTTCTGGACCTTCCTGACATCCCCACCACTTTGATCCAATGCGGTAGTAATGGAGCTGTGGCGGATGCGATGCGCTGACATCTGCTTGTTGATGCCAGCTGCCTTGCAGTACTTCTGCACGATTTTAGATATCATGTCCCCACAGAGTTGATGTCCGAGGTTGTGAAAATCTAGGGCACTAAAAAGTGGACTATCCCCGGTGAGACTGGAGGCACTGCGAGTTGATAGCCAAGCAGCGATCGCATCCGCCGTCACCTTGGGAAGCTCGACCCGTTCCTTACTGGTGCCTTTGCCCTTACCAAGAATCCACAAGCTACGGCTGGAGTAATCGAAATCTTTCACGAGCAACTTGCTAACCTCCCCCCGACGCAAGGCATTCGTCCACAATAGCAGCAAGATAGCAAAATCTCTCTTCCCCAATTGGGTATCGCGGTCAATTTTCCCCAATACTTTTTTGAATTCCTCTTGTGTGATGCCGGTTGTGTCCCGGTACTGCTTTACTTTTTCTGCTTCCACATCTTCTAGAGTAAAGTTACATTGACCGACCTTACGGGCGTAACGAACCAGCGACTTGAGGGCTGCCAGTCTCCTGTTGACGGTTGCTTCCTTTAGTCCCGATTGAACCATAATTGATTTGTATTTCATCACCAGGGCGTTTGCTTGGACCTGGGAGAGCGAGAGAAAGTCTTTCATATTGTCCCTGGTTGGGGGAGAGTGAAGCATCGTGTTAAAGAAGTGATTGATGTCACCCTCATATGCGCGTCGTGTTGCTGGCGAGCGCTTGTCCTCAAGTAGGAGTGCCAGTACGTCGATATAAGGAGTGGGGTCGGTGGCGACTGCTTCGATAGCGACAATCTTAGTAGTGTTTTTGGTGATAGCTTTTGTATTCTTCATTAATAGTGAGTTCGTGATAATGGCTATTTAAGCGAACGGTATATATTTAAAATTCCCACGGTGCGTCCCGTGGGAATCATCTTTTTGGGGTCAATTGATGCTATGAGATTCTTGAATTCAAATGGGACATCTTGCCCCATTTGACTTAACGAATCGTAACGCCTGATTTAGAATGGCATTTCGTTAGCAGCTTTCACAACTGCGATCGCTGCCTTAGCAATTTCTCTCCAGTTCACCGAATCGTCGTAGCTAGCTTTGATGTACTCCGAACCGCACCACACGCGACAGAATAAAACCGATTCATCATCACCGGCCACTGGCTGTATGGTGATGGGCTGCAGCAGCTGTTGAGGGGTCAAGAGTGCGACTGCCACAAGAAGTCCTTTGCTGAAGTGGGTGTCATGACCGGACTCTAAAATATAGAGTTTGTCAGCCGCAATTGTTGCCAACAGCTTGTGACAAGGCTTACCACGCCGTTCAGTCTGCTCAAATTTCAACTCTTTAAGGTATCCAGACAAAGCAGTAGCGGTAATTGGTGAGGCTTGCCCGTCCTTTAATGTGTACCAGAGTGAGCCGTGCTGTCTGTTGCAATATATCTTGAGGCTGCCTACATCGTTGTGTAATCCCAATTTTGATTTGTCCAAGCTTGAGGCAATCTTCTCTAGCAGTTGTTGTTGCGCCTTTAGGAGTGCAATTAGTTGTGCTGTTTCGTGTTGTGTCATGGCTGTGTCCTGTCTTTATTTTTATGGCTCCCCCGGTGTGGGGGAGAGGCAAGATATTAAGCTGCTAGAGGTTGGCTGATGGCTTGTACTCCGGCGCAACAGATGGGTGTAGAACCCAGCACCTTATCTTGGTGGTAAGAGCAAGTCCCCACATTGGGAAGTTGGGTTGATTGGTTGAAGAACGGGCAAGTTTTGCAAGTTGGTTGAGATAACATTGTTGTGAATCCTTATCGTTGAGGGTTTGTAGAGGGCGAGCGCTGAACTTTTCCAGGGTTAGAGCGATCGCCCTTTGATTTAACTCGTTAGTTACCTAACTCGTTATGTAACCTATTATATGTAACGCATTAGGTAACTGGCAATAGTTACATATAAAGTTTAGGTAACGATTGTGTGAACTTTATGTAACTGCTGTGAGTTACCTATAGGATGGTTACAGAAGAGTATAGGTAACTGATATGGCTCAACAAATCCCGTCGGTAGCTGACGGCGTTCTCAGTGAGGGTGAAACTAGTATTGCGATCGCAACTGATAAGGAACGCTGGCAGCAGTGGCTAGAAGGCGTTCAATCTTTCAGATATGTACCCGACTCTGAAGAAGCCCCCTACACTGCCCGTAAGGAGAAGAGTAAGAAGGCAGATGGGGACTACTGGTATGCGTACCGTAAGGTTCAAGGTAAGTTACATAAGCGTTACATAGGCAGAGCATCTGACTTGACCGTTGCCCGACTGGAGGAAGTCGCCAGTCTGTTGAGCGTGCCCGCTGAGCCGCGAGCCAAGCCTGAAGTTACAGAACAAGCATCTGTAACCCAGAGTGATGAGGTAGCGCGGTTACAGAACGAACTAGGACGGTTACAGAATGACAACCAACAGTTACAGAACGAACTGCACAATAAGCAACAAAAAGCAATAGTACATATAGACTACCAAGCAGCACGCGATCGCATACTTGCCTCTCTCAAGCTGGGGAAACAAGCCCCAAAGTACAAAGCATCTAAGGCGCTTCTAGACCAATTTATTGCTGAGTTGCCAGCGTCTACATCTACCTCTACACCCGACACAGAGCGAATAGTGGAGTGGATTGACTATGCGATCGAGGATTTGAAATTGGGTGATGTACAGAACGGTTTGCGTAGTCTCTTGCAAGCGCTGGCTGTAGCCAAGGGAGAAAGGGAAACTACACCCAACCATCAAGAAACCAAATGAATCAACTTTGCCCAATCTGTGGCACTCCAGCCCGCCGTAACGGGCACCGCAAGGGAAAACAGCAGTGGCATTGTGCCAGGTGCAATTACTCGTTCTTCGAGGGCGCGACACTCCGTAGAAGCACACTGCTTAGGAGAAACATAAAACCGTAGGGAATGCGATCGCAATTCCTGAAATTTTATCTGCGGAATTTCCGCAGATAGCTTCCAACTTCATCAGTGGCGATAGCTTCGCTCCTGCCCTATGGGCACATCGCCCAGCAGTAACCCCTCAAACTGTGTTTACTGTTCTAAATTTTTGAAAATTTGGGAGAGTAAACAAGCCCACTCCTGTAAATGACCGCTTTGAGGATGAAGTCTAACTATGTACTTCTGTTTGGGGGCTTTAATGGGCAAGCGGCGCGAGAGGTTTGCTGATTGGGTGAAGTCTTTATCTACCAAGCAAAAATGGCTGATAGCCGTCGCTGGTGTGCTTGTAGCCATTGCAATTCTCTATCAATTCTACTGGAGTGGTTTTGGAGAAGACTCAAATAAATCAGTGACTACAAAGCAAGTCATAAATCCCAAAGATGGAAAAACCATCGAACTTAAAGAGACAACAGAACATTTTCAATCGGGCAAGACAGTTTGGGATTGGTTAGGCTTGGCTGGCACGATCGCAATTCCGGTTGTACTATTCCAGTTTCAGCGCAGTGAGCAACGACGAGCTGAGGAACGAGCTAAGGGTGAACAACAACGAGCCGAGGAACGAGCTAAGGGTGAACAACAACGAGCCGAGGAACGAGCTGCGCTTGAAAGAGAAATAGCAGCCACTAATTTACGAGAGTCAGCTCTAGAAGCTTATATTGACCGTATGTCGGAATTGCTGATTGATAAAGAATTAAAAGTGTTGATTGGCAAAGAAATAGAAGAATCAAACCCGGAATACCAGAAGCGAGATGCAGCGCTTGACATAGTACGCGCTAGAACATTATCGGTGCTGCGAAGATTGGATCGAGACGGAGAACGGAAGGGAAGCGTTGTTCGATTTCTAATTGATGCAGAACTTATAAGTAAGTTAAATCTGAGCGGTGCCAACCTCAGTGGTGCCAACCTCAGTGGTGCCAACCTCATTGGTGCCGACCTCAGTGATGCCGACCTCAGCAGTGCCTACCTCGAAAGTGCCCGCCTCAGTGGTGCCATCCTCGAAAGTGCCTACCTCATTGATGCCATCCTCGGGGATGCCAACCTCAGTGGTGCCAACCTCAGACTTGCCATCCTCAGCAGTGCCAGCCTCATTGGTGCCGACCTCGAAAGTGCTATCCTCAGTGGTGCTATCCTCATTGGTGCCAACCTCACTGATGCCGACCTCAGCAGTGCCAACCTCAGTGGTGCCGACCTCACTGGTGCCAATTTAGGAGAGGCAATTCTAGATGAGGGAACAATCTTACCT
>NZ_WJFC01000240.1 GCF_009725235.1 Scytonema sp. UIC 10036 | reverse complement strand
CTCCAAAAAAGGCATTCACAACGATAGCACCTCTCAGGTTGGCACCACTCAGGTTGGCACCCCTCAGGTTGGCATCCCTCAGGTTGGCACCCCTCAGGTCGGCATTGCTCAGGTCGGCACCTCTCAGGTCGGCATCGCTCAGGTCGGTATCTCTCAGTTCGATACCGTTTAAATCGAAATTACTTAAATCTTTACCTATAAATTTCCGATTAATCAGTGCTTGGACTACACGAGATTTATATTCCTCGGTAGTAACATCCTTTAGCTGTACATCTTCAACAGGGATACCCAACACTTCAGTCAGTTCACCCGATTTGAATACTTCCTCAAGCCATTTAAGACCTTCTGGAGAACCCCCTAAAGTTATTTTAATACTACCTTCTTCAGCATTAAGAATAGTTATCTCCACATTCTCCCCTGCCTTTCTTGCGATTTTTTGCAGATGTTCAAAAATGGCTTTTAGTTTAATTTCGTCAACTGAATCAATAGTACCGGAAAGTACAAACGTAGCTAGTTTACGAGATGCTTTTGGTTCTATAGTTTCACTTGTTAAAGCAGGTATCAATTGTACAGTGTCATGTTCCCGTGAACTTACATCCGTGTTTTCTTGTGCTACCTGTATCAAATTACTGGTGTTAGAGGATTTCAAAGCATTTTCTGCTCTCTCCAAACATTTTAAAGATGCAGTTTGCGTCAGCAGTCTTTCTGCGATCGCTTTCAGTTCTGAATTTCCAGGATTCTTTTTGTATGCAGCACGAACTAACTCTTCAATCCATCCCTGAGACTCTGCAGTTTTAATTAATTCAAAGACAATTTGCTGTAAGTTACCACCACCAACGATCGCATCTAGATTTTCGTCTAACTGATGCGACAACATCTGCTCAAGTAATGATTTAGAAGGAAACGCAGCAATCAAAGCATTTTGCAGTTGTTGGCGCTGCTGGCCTGATAGTTCCACGATTTTACCACCTAACTATTTTATAGCGGTACAACAGCTAGCCATTGCAAGTTTACAAGGTACAAGCTGCATGGCATCGTTTCTTGAGGTCACCTGTAATGCTACTAGGCATAAGCGTAACAGAGGACAATAATCATAATACACGAGCATTTCTACAATCTGAAGCTTTGTGCGAGTCGAAATCTCTCAGAACAGAAGCATTGAGTAAATTCTCGCCTGTGGATATAGAATCAGTACTGACTGCAGCTAAAGTTCATAGTTTGTTCCAAGCACTCTGGAAAAGTGAGGGTTGGGCTACTACTTCTCAGATAGCTGAGTATTATGAGGTTACTGAGGAAGCAGTTCGTCAAGTAATTACTCGTCACAGCGATGAGTTTGAAAATGCTGGTTATGCTACTCCAAAACGCTCAGAACTCTCTCTAAGAGAGAATAGTGATATATTGTCACTAAACTCAGAGGGACGATTACCAGCACTTTTTAACCCTCGTGCAGCCGTGCTACGGAGGGCGAGCGTAAACTACGGAACTTCATTCGTATCGCTTTTTACAAAATTTTATACACGATACATATCGTCATAGAAATCTAATTTTTATCGTACTGCATAAGTTAGTTTCGCTTTCCCCTATAAATATAAGTAAAAGTGCTTTTGGTTTAGATTGCATAATTTGGGTGCTCGTCAAGATATAATTCCGATTACCGCTAAACTTGCTCATGAGTAATAACTTGCAAAAAACAGTTTTGATTCTAGCAGCAAATCCTACAAGCACTTTAAGGTTGCGATTGGATGAGGAGGTGCGGGAAATTGAAAATGGATTGCAAGCTGCAAAGCATCGTGAGCAATTTAAACTCGTACATAAATGGGCAGTGCGATCGCGTGACTTTTACCGCGCCATTCTAGAGCATCAACCACAGATTGTTCATTTTTGCGGACATGGGGCAGGAGTGGATGGAATTGTTCTAGAGGATGAGACAGGGCAACCATCACTGGTGGAAAAAGAAGCACTATCTAAATTGTTTAAGCTCTTCGCAGTTAAGGGTGTTGAGTGTGTCCTTTTAAACGCTTGCTACTCGGAAGAACAAGCCCAAGCCATCAGCCAGTACATCAAATATGTTATTGGTATGAATCAGGCGATCGGGGATAAAGCCGCCGTTGCTTTTGCTGTCGCCTTTTATGACGCTCTTGCAGCTGGGGAAGAAGTGGAGTTTGCATATGGATTGGGTTGCACTCAACTGGTTGGGTTAGGGGAACATCAAACTCCAGTCCTAAAGAAAACGCTCATTCATAAAGCTGATATTCAATTTGTTGCAGGTGATATACCACCCAACCCCTACCAAGGATTGTCTGCTTTTGGAGAGAAAGATGCAGAATTCTTTTTTGGGCGGGAGAAAGTCACCAATGAGTTATTTGAGATAGCTCACAAGCAACAGTTGGTCGCGGTTATTGGTGCGAGTGGCAGTGGAAAATCGTCTGTGGTGTTTGCTGGCTTAATCCCGCGACTGAGAGAAGAAGGGACTTGGTTGATTGAATCATTTCGTCCTAAAAGTCAACCTTTTGATGAACTGGCGCTGGCTTTAGTGCGTCAATTAGAACCAAATTTAGATGGTGTCGAGAAAACTATAAAAGTAGGAAAACTTGCAGAAAGTTTAAAAAAAGGCGAAGTGAAGCTGCATCAAATAGCATCTCAAATTTTGGAGAACAAACCTCACAAGCAGCTATTGTTAGTTGCAGACCAGTTTGAAGAACTTTACACTCAATGCCTTGATAAGGAGGAACAACAACGCCTCATTGACACTTTACTGGCAGCTGTTAATCAAAAAAGTTTAACACTGGTTTTTACGTTGCGAGCGGACTTCTACGGTTACGTCCTCTCTTATCGACCATTTGGCGAAGCATTAGAGAAATTTGGACACAAGCCACTGACTTTAATGAGCCGAGAGGAATTACGCACGGCAATTGAACAACCCGCTCACAAGCTCAGCGTAAAACTACAAACACATTTAGCTGAAAGAATTTTGGACGACGTGGGTCAGGAACCCGGTAATTTACCATTGCTAGAATTCGCTCTCACTCAATTATGGTCAAAGCAGAACAATGGTGAACTCACTCACAAAGCCTACGATGAAATTGGTGGTGTTAAACAAGCGCTAGTAAAGCACGCTGAGGATATTTATCGCCAACTGAGTGAAGCCCAACAGCAGCAAGCACAACGTATTTTTTTGTCCTTAGTGCGATTGGGTGAAGGAACGGAAGATACTCGCAGAGTTGCAACCAGCAAAGAAGTTGACAATGAGAATTGGGGATTGGTAACTTATTTAGCTGGTTCCCAAGCACGGCTGGTGGTAACAGGACGCAATGATAAGTCAGGAGAAGAAACAGTAGAGGTCGTTCATGAAGCGCTGATTCGGGAGTGGGGACGGTTGCGTGAGTGGGTTGATAAAAATAGAGAACGGTTAATCCAAAAACGGAAAATTGAAGCAGCAGCAGTTGAGTGGAGCGAGCGGGGTAAGTCGAGAGATTATTTGTTGCAAGGAAAGCAATTGAAAGACGCCGAAAGCTTTCAAAAAACACAAACTGTCAATTTAGCGCTGTCAGGCTTAGCTTGCGATTTGATTCAAAAAAGTATCCGACACAGACGAAATAATAATGCCATTAGAATAAGTTTAATTATTCCTTTGGGTTTGCTTTTTCTAATAGGATTACTTACAGAAAAAGAACTAAATAAACACAACAATCGGCAAATTCTTGCAACTCGTAACTCAAGTACAAGATCGGCAGCCATAAGTCGAGCAGCTCAAGAGCTTGTCAGGTCTGGCGAAAGTATAGATAGTAAATACGATCTGAGTCGCGTCAATTTTAATGAAGGTAATATTATTGATTTCCGTAATGCCAAGCTCTCAAGTGCCAAGCTCTCAAGTGCCAAGCTCTCAAGTGCCGACCTCTCAGGTGCCGACCTCTCAAGTGCCGACCTCTCAGGTGCCGACCTCTCAGGTGCCAACCTCACAGGTGCCAACCTCACAGGTGCCAACCTCACAGGTGCCAACCTCACAGATGCCAACCTCTCAGGTGCCAACCTCACAGGTGCCAACCTCACAGATGCCAACCTCACAGATGCCAACCTCTATAGTGCCGACCTTTCAGGTGCCAACCTCTACAGTGCCGACCTCTCAGGTGCCAACCTCTCAAGTGCCAACCTCAAAGATGCTGAATTTGGCTGTGCAAATTCTAAACTGAAAACTGAATGTACCTACCTGACATATGCCAAAAACCTAACACCACAGCAAGTAAAACAAGCGAAGAATTGGCAAGAAGCAAAATACGACTTTAAATTCCATAAAGAGCTTGGATTACTACTAATTCCGTAAAAAGCTTGGCTTACCACCAAAAGCTGCAAAGTGAATTTAGATTTAAGCAGTAATATGTGTTTTTTAAGTGGGATGTGAACTACCAATCATCCAATATCGCCATAATTTCCTGAATCTCACTCACCGTCGCCTGCTGAATCGCCTCAATAATCACGTTCTTGGGACCAAAACGAGCGATCGCCTTCCGTACCGCCTCCTTCAATTCCTCATCACTTGGTTCTTCATCATCACTTTCATCCACAGGTGGTGACAACCTTGCTGATAGATTCAAGTCTTCTGGAGTTATACCATAGTAAGCAGAATCTCTATCCGGAGCTATGCGATAGTAAGCTGACAGTAATGAGCTAGGGTTCGGCTCCTGATTTTGTGGTTCGCACCCTGGGTAGTACAAGATAGGAAAAAGTGATGCCCAATCAGGTATTCCAGCGCTGCGTGGATAGTTGTAAATTTTGCCATTATAACTTTTAACCAGAATTTCATCTGGTGTAATTTGTACCTCGCCGTCATACTCGTAGTCCTCATCCCGCATCCCTAATTTTTGGCGCTGTGCCTCCAGATGCGCTTCAATCCTTTGCAGTTCAACGCTTTCTGTTTCAATTTCCTTTTCTTGTATGTCACAAAGCCTGTGTGCGAATTGTTTCACTGCTTCTCTGTGCTTTGGGCTGAAGAAGCGATTAACGCGCTCATCGATTTCATTTCTGCCCATCGTTCCCAAAGTGATATTGATTATCTTTATGTAAGCCTCAGTCAGCTTAGGTTCTTTCAAGCCATTGTTTTTAAAGTAATTTCTAATTTCCTGCTCAAGTTCACGTTGAGCCAGAGACGGTGGTGATTTTTCATCGTCGTCATCGTCTTTCTCAAACACTTCCCCAGTCCAGTGTTCATTTTCTAATAATGAAGGTGAAACAGCGATCGCTTCTGGTTCTTTCTCTGGCTTTGTATCTTTTTTAGGTGCTTTGTACCAATCACATTCCCCAACTATTATTAATCGCTTCTTAGCACGAGTCATTGCTACATAGTGCAGGTTTTCTTCTTGTTCTTCCTGCCATGGTAAAATGTTTTTCCAGCTAAAAGGAAGTTTATCAGGTTCAACTATTACGGTGTCTTCCCTTTCTAGTCCTTTGGAGCTATGACAACTGCTGAGGTAAATTACTGATTCCTCATCAGTATCACTAAATAAGTCTTCAGTGTAAATTTTAAAAGACTCAAGTGTTTTATTAACTCCAATTGCCTCATAAATAGCAAGTAAAGCTTCCAGTTTATCGTCTAAAGTCTCTTTTAACTGTTCGTAGTTATCGAGACCTTTGTACTGAGTAAGCTTGCTTATTCTGTATTGCTCAACCCAGTGAGGAAAATGATTCCACTGAAAACCTGGTCTTAATGCGATCGCTTCTGCTTCTCTTACAAGCGAGTCACCAACATTCTTTCCTTTAACCTGAGCCGGAATCCCTTTACTCAAAAGCTTAATACACAGCGATACGAGTGGAGAGGTCCTTCTAGCAATGACCATTATGTTACGAGATTCTTTGGTCAAGTACTTGTCCAAATCGCTCTCTTTAATTTGTATTATCTCCCCATCATGATTTTTCTCGTAAGCTGTAATCGGGATTTCTGGATATAGCTGATTAACAAGTTCAATATGCTTTTTACCACATCTGTAACAGACACTTAGTGGCATCTCAACTACATCTTTGAGATTAACTATAGCTTGCCAACTTTTAGCATCTGCTCCGCTAAATCCCATGATTGACTGCCTTTCGTCTCCAACATAAACTTTAATTCCCGTATCTGGATTGCACAATTTTATCGTCATCTCACGCTGGGCAGTGTTTAAATCTTGTGCCTCGTCAACGATAATGACTCTAAAAGGAGAAACGTTATCATAGAGTTCCCAAACACACGGTAACCATATTTGGTCTGTATAATCTATCTTTTTTTCTAAAGTCCATTCTTTACCAGTGTGGAGTATTTCTTCTGCTGCCTTAGCGACTATCTTGTAGTCGTTAATCCCCTCTAACTGAAAATGTCTGCTGATTTCGCTGACTTTTTCAACTGTTGGTTCAGACAAAGTGCAACGTAGCAATGTAATAAGGTTTGGTGCCTTTGCATCGCAAAAAGACGATTCCTTCCCTTTTTCAATTGCTCTACTTTCTATTAAAGAACCAATTTTCCCTTTAGACGATAGATAACCCAATTCTCTACCTATCTTTACATATTTATATTCATCAATCTTGTCGCTCTTACTCCATCTTCCTAACTTATTTTCTATGAGTGAGAATCCCAGACTGTTTAACGTACATATACTACGTTCCCATTGCTTACCTAGCTTCTTTTTAAGTAAGAGTGAGTTTTTCTTTCCGAAAACTGTGATTTTTATCTCATTAATTGGGACTCCCAAACTATTAGCAGCTAAAGCTATGTATTTTGTGGCTGTGCTCTTTCCAGACCCTGCAACTGCACCAACTGCTATTGTAGCTGGTCTTTTTTCTTTAATAGCTTGACAAACATTTTTAATAATTGCTTCTTGTAACGGGCTAAGTTCGATATCCGGTTTAAATTGTGTCATGGTCATAGCTTTAATTAAGTAAATTGTTTAATAATTGGTAGTTCACCCTTAATAACACGTATCAAAAAATAAATTCAATGGATGGAGGATTATTTTTCGCTCTATCGCCTCCTCCTTTATGTCCAAAAGCACCTCGTCCAGATGGCTTGTAGTAGCCACTTTTATATATCACTGTTTTGGCTCCAGCCATTTTTGCTATTTCTTCTCCATGATTTTCGATTAGAGATTTTAACCGTTTAGTCGTAATATTAGCAGGAACGCGAGATAAGAATTTCTCGCATGAGCTACAAACTCTGTTGAGCACGCCTAGTTCTAAGTAAATGCTAATAGCCGTTTGTAGTGCTGCTTTTTCTTCAGGATTCATTGCGATCGCCATATTTTCTTCTCAATCTACATTTTCCTCAACCGCTCTTCAAGTTTTTTAACACAATCCTTCAATTGAGAGTCGCTCATTTCATCTCTACCCCACACCCCATAGTTCTCCTTAACAAACGCTTTAGCCTGTTGAACTGTCCAATTTAGCTTACCTACTAAAACCCCTATTTTCTCCCTTAAAATTTCTCTTTCAGCAGTTGAATTTTTAGCAGTGTTTGTGTTGGTGCTGTCGTCGTTATTGCTTGAAATGTTCTCAATATCTTGAGAGAAAAACTCACTAACACCGCAAGTCACCAAAATTGCAGCAATCAACGCTCTTTTCTGGCTCATTTTATCGATTGTGTTTACTTGCTCGTAAATATCAGGGTTTTTAATCAATCCTGTAGGTTGATCAATGATTGCCTCATCATTAGCAGCATACTTGGCATTGCATCCACCCTTCTTAGCCCAGCAATAGAAAGATCCATCATTTGAAGTAAATATGGTTTCTTGCCCACACTTTGGACACACGCGACTTTGGCGGCGATATCTGTATTTCTTCTCAAGTGAGTTACAAGAACCAATCCCCTCACCTACGGGCTTACTCTGCTCGCCATCCTTGGGGAACCGTGGGTAAAACAACACACATTTGTAGCGGTAAAAGAACACTGGTTCTTCAAGTCCGTGCTCCTTGCCCGACCAGTCGGAAACAGACTCTAGAATTTGAAACTCTGGACGCAAGTTAAACAACTGAGCCAGTTTCTCGGCTCCGGGTTTTAACAGTGAAGGCTTGGACACTCCTGGGGCTGTACCATAATCAACACCTTCTCTCATAACGCTTTTTATGAAGTCAACAATTATTTGATAGTGACTTTTCGCTTGTTGAATCTTCCCATCTTGAGGAACTATCTCTACACTGGCAACTTGAATAATCTCAGACATTTCTTAAACTCCATTTTTATAAGTTAGTTAGTGGTAGATGCTTTTGTAGATGGTGGCTAAGCAGCGCCGAATGGTTGCCAGTTGTTTGGCTTTCTAAATGCCAGTTCAACTTCTGACTTGTGAGCAAGTATGGTTCCTACAGAAGACTCAAGTGCTAGTGTGCCATCGTTGTAAATCTCAGATATCGCTAAGGTTTCATCCTCGTATTTAACCCAATCTCCAACATAATATTCTTCAGATAATCCCAAATCCTCTCTTGCCTGCTCTTCAGCAACTGGGGATTGAATAGAATCTTCTCCTGGGAGTCTGGTCAGGTCTCTCTCAGCGAGATTGTTGATAGCCTTGAGGGAAATCCCCCATAGCTTTAGCTCATATTTAAAACCCTCTATCCTTGTCGCTAGGCGAACTTCAAAGCCTGACGCAACATTCTTAGCGATCGCATACTTGCCCCACTGCTCAGCACGGGATTTACTATCGAATCCTGCATAAGCACACTGCATGGAGCCTTCGCGGTTATTGCGGCAATAGGATACAGCGTCTGAAACCTTAATGATCTCGTAGGTTCCGTGTGGACTTGTGTGTGTAATTTTCTGTGCAACTTGCACAGTTGTAGCCTGTTCTTCCTGCTTCTCAAAATGGCGTAGGCGTAGCCCATCGTAGATATCGCCGTCCTCCACTGGTTCTTCTAAATAGTCTGCCTCTACTTCCGGTTCTTCGTCTGGGTAAAACTCAGGCTCAGGCTCATCCACACTTACATCATGAGCTTCATTGCTCAATTGTTCGTCGTGCTCAACTGTGGCTTCTATCGCGGTTTTTGTAACGGTGACTGTAGGGGTTGGGAAGAACGACAAAACTATATCTTTCAGATTATTGAGGGCTGAGGGTGCTGATTCTTCGACTGCCACGACTGCAGCTTGAACGGTTGCGATCGCGTCACCAGCAATTCTCTCTACATTCCGCAACTGCTGTAATCTGGCTTGTGCTGCTGCTATTTGTGCTTCTAGAGTATCAATTTCTTGTACTAATATTGTTAAGCTCATATTTATGAAGGCGAAATATGTTACCTTGTTCATAAAGGATAACTTAAATAGGGTAACATAGTCAATGCCTTTAGAAGAAAAAATAGAAAAAATATTACATATAGAACCGTGTTCTCCCTCAGACAGGGAAAAGAGGGATGAAAGTTACAATCCTTTTGGGAGACAAGAGAAGCTGACTCAAAACCTTATTTTTAAAGTAGACGACAAGTTTAAAAAGCGACTAACTTGCTTACCTAACTGGGCGGAAGTCGTGCGTGTTACGCTGGAGCACGAACTAGACACTGGGGAGTTTGTACTCCGTCGCCCCCAACCACAAAGGCGCGGGCGGGCTGGTAGTGTGGATGGGACCGGGGCCAAAGAAGCGATCGCTGTTCGAGTTTCAGAATCTTTTGAGATGAGAATTAAAGGAGTTCCACGCTGGCAAGCTAAGGCACGGGAAGCGTTAGTTGATAGATTGGGGGATTTACTTGATAGTATTCCAGATGACTTAGTTCGCTAGTTTTTTATGAAAACTCCCAAAGGATTTGGGCAATCTCAGCCCAGCGAAATCGATAAACTGGTTGCTCGTGCGGTTCGTTGTTGCCAAAAGCGAAAGCCGGAAGGTCTTGACCAAATTTTTGACAACCTACCCGTGCAGCTTAACAAACAGGTACTATATGGTACTGTTGCAGCGCTAGAACAAGATATCGATTCGGTAAGCTGGCTTTGTGGTTATCTTGCTTCTGAAATTAATGATGTTTTAGACAATGACAAACCTCACAAACCCATCACCTTACTATCTAAACTTCTCATCAAATCTGGGATGCTGCTTTTTGAGGATTTCATGCCCTACACTGGATGTCGGATTTCCATACTCAATCAGGAGAAGTTTGAGTCGCTGCCTCCTACAGTCCGAGCGGCGATTGAAAAATCATTTGAAGTAATGGAAAGCAGTTCAGAAGAAATACAAAGGATGAGTGAGGCGTTGCTGCAGGAGATGGAGGTTTGACATAAGTGGCAATTGAAAAAGAAATTTTTGATATGGCTTGCCAATTAGCCAACAAGAGATGGAAGTCAATTTCTATCTTCAAGGTTGACGGTTCTTACTATGCTATCCCTGCTGCTGACTCGTTTGGTCGTGAGTTTGGCACTCATGTCGTTACAGTCGAACCATGCTTTTATCGCTAACTGCTGTGCCTGTGCAACTTGCACAGTTAGTTGTAGCGATCGCTTCTTCAGTAGTAACATATTTAACTATAAGAGTCTCAGTATTTTCATTAGACTTATCTATGGACTGGGTGTCCGCCCGTTTGGTGGAAGGCGTGAGCCTTAAAAGTTCCGATACCGAGTACCGATGGACTGTATGACAATGCCAGGGACTCGTATCTGCAACGCGATATGCTTTCGTCTTTCCTTTAGAATCGGAAGAACGTTTTTTACAAATCTTTACTGTTGCAATTGCACAGCCCTAAATGACAAACCCCCATCAAGGAATAGGGGGTTTTGCTGTCAAAATAAACTTAGCGTGGAGTCAAAACTGGAGGGCGATCGCTCTTATCGGGACTTAAACAAAAAAAGAAAGAAAAATAGAGTATAATGCTTTACTAGCAAAGCTTTCACATCAAAGGCACATCCCATGAAAGAGATAACCTCCGCAGCCATGCCCCCGTGTTTTGAGAAATGGTGTCAACGGTTTGATGAAGCTTTTACTCATAAAGCCCAAAAAAAGGGTTTAGGGATTATTTGGGGGGATTATTGGGAGAAAGCGAGAGAAAAAACCTATCTCAGATGGCTGAGAACGCTATAGGTGTTGAATACCATAAATTGCACCACTTTTTAACTGAAGCGCCCTGGTCTGATTCTAAGGTGAACGAACTTCGATTAGAGGCTATGAACAAGTGTAGTCAAACTAAAATTCATAGAGGTTTTAGCTTGATAATTGATGATTCAGGCCATAGAAAAAGCGGTAATTTTACTGATGGAGTAGGTCGGCAGTACATCGGAGAAATTGGCAAAACAGATAATGGGATAGTAGTTGTAACAACACATTTATATGATGGGCGAAAAAGCCTGCCATTAGATATAGAGTTATATCAGCATGCGGATTCTTTACCATCCGGTAAACAAGATCCTGAATTCGAGAAAAAAACTGAACTGGCAATCAAGTTAATAGACAGAACTCTAGAGAGAAAATACCAACCGGGAATTGTACTTATAGATGCTGGATATGGCAACAATACATCGTTCTTATTAGAATTAGAGAAGAGAGAATTAAAGTACGTAGGAGGATTAGCCAAAAATCGAAAAATAACTATTAGTACATCAGAAAACGTTCAACAAACAATGAGGCTAGACGAATTAGCACAAAGTTTACCGAAAGAGGCTTTCACAGAAATCGAACTCAACCTAAATAAACCTAAAACACTATGGGTAGTAACTAGAGAAATAGAGATATCACAACTGAAAGGGAAGCGAAATATAGCTATCGTTATGAATGCTGCAACTTTCTCTGAAGCTACGGATATTGACTATTTTATTACCAATGTTACCACATCAATTGTTTCGCCAAAGTGGATAGTTAATACCTATTCTCAAAGAAATTGGGTGGAAGTTTTTTATAGAGAAGCCAAGGGTTGGCTGGGGTTAAAAGAATATCAAGTTCGGGATAAAAGAAGCCTACTTCGACATTTTATCTTAGTTTTTTGTGCCTATACTTTTATTCTTTGGCATCAGATGACTGGGGGTTTGAGACGAAGGTGGGCTTCTAAACCTTTAAACACTTTTACTGAAGCTTTAGAGGCGTTTAGAACGGCTATGTCTTATCGTTTTTTTGATTGGCTGACCCATAATCGCGACGTATTTGCCGCTTATAAAGCCAGTTTGGGCTACATTTGGGCTTAATTTTTGTTTAAGTCCCATTATGTAGTTCGCACTTATGGGAAGTCCGTCTTTTAGGGTGGAGTTAAAACCACCAGGGCGATCGCACCTTTTAAACGCATCAAGCGGAATAGCGATCGCTCTCCTCATCGCTTCTTAGTTTCAGAATACTGTGAAATGAGAGGGCGATTCGGATGGGTGCCCGTAAGCAGTTGGCTTATCGCCTTCCGTACCGCCTGCTTCAGATCATTATCAGTTGGTTTGTTACTGTTTAAGTTGCACAGCTAAATATTCCAAATACATTTTCATTGCTTGCCTAACGTGATAGCTTCTGCTCTCTGGCTGTGAATCCAACCATTCCTTTTGTTCTACGGTCACTTGCACGGTGATAGGTGCAACATTCTTTGGCTTATCTGGTGCGGATCTGTCCTTAAGGTTAGCCATACTGTTTGGATTCATTTTTCTTGCTCGTTTTTGGGTAACTTCCATGACTTATAACTCAGTAACTTTCCATATACATATCGATTGTGTATGGTAACATAAAAACAAGCGACCACTGTGGAGATTAACCATGAGCAGTCGCTTGTTACTTATCAAAAAACACAAGTATGAACAGTTTAGCAATTTTGAACTTTGGTGAAATCCGCGTAACTGAAGATGAACAGTTTAGCGTTTTCGACACGATTCGCGTAATAGGCGGCAAGAAAAATCCCAGAGATGCATGGAAAGCACTTTGTGAGCAATACTCTGAAGTTGTCGGAAAAACCGACAGCTATAAATTCCCTGGAAAAGGTCAGCAAGAGACACCAGTGGCTAATCTTGAGAATATCTTTTACATCATTGGTTTGCTACCAGGTGCAGTAGGACATAGCTATCGTGAGACAGCTGCTAAAGAAATGTGCCGCAAGTACGGTAAGGCTTATGAAGAGGTTGTAACGACCATTCAACAGCCACTGTCTACACCGTCTCCAAAAGATATAGCAGATGCGATCGCAGCTGTGTTCAGTGTGGTTGATGATATGGACAACAAGCTGGTTGCGGGTTTGATTGCCAATGAAATCGGCAAAGCTCACCCTCAATTAAAGCCATATATGGAGTCTGCTAAATCGTTGTTACCATCAGAATCTGAGGATGAGGCAATGAGTGTTACTGTACTTGCTCGTATGTACGTTAAGCAAACAGGATTAGCTCTGTCGAAGAACAATACTGACCATGGCAATGCTGTCGAAATGAACAAACTTTTGATTGAGAAAGGCTTGCAGCTTAAAAATCCTAACCTTAAGTCTAAGAAGGATGGACAGCCACAATATTTACCCACTGAATCTGGAAAGCCTTATTCAAAGATGGTTTTTCAACAGGGTCAAGATAGCAATAAAACTGTACAGCAGTTGCGATGGTATCCAACGGTTTTGAAAGTACTTGTTTAACGGTTTAACGTGAAGTAGCTTAATTCCCCCCCTAAACGACAAACCCCCACCAAAAGGCGGGGGTTTTTTCATCTACAAACTTGTTGTCCGCTATTTCGGTGAAGGTCAGTGCCGGGAGTGTTTTTGATATCTCTCACCGATGAGTGTGATTTACTGTGCAACTTGCACAGACAAAAAAAGGAGAGCTTTAACTCCCCTCGTTTATTTAATCAAAGTAAGTATCTATTTCTTGAAGTGCGGCGTTGATTGCTTTGTCTAGAGTGTCAAAGCCTCCTCGCCACATCTCGTCAACCTCCTGAAAGTAATATGTCCAATTCCAGCCATTAATGGGTCGGAACCACAATACGACGGTAAAATCTTCATCGACCTCCAAGTAAACAGTAAACCAGGTCAGTCCTTCTTCTCCACATTGATAAATCATTTGTCTCACCACTTTCTTTTAGGTAATTTCAAAACTTCCATTTCCGACCTTTCAGCACGCACACCCTTACCCCTGAGATTGACTCTGTAACCACTTCCCAGCCAGTAAGGATTCAAGCTGATTCTTCCTGTCTTTCCGGCATCTGGGTGTGGAGGAAGTAATCTGACTCTAGTTCCGTCACGTAAATAAAAACCTGGGAGGTCTAGTTCTAGCTGTATCCAGCTTTTCTCTTTCATACGCCGTAATACTCCGGTTTAGCAGCGATCGCATTGGCTAGTTCTTTCTCATATAGGTCTGGAATGGTGTATTGCTTACTGATTCGTTTTTGCAGTCGTTTCAGCCTGTTTCGCTGTTTTGCCTCTACCGACCATTGACGTTTGGGCTTGTATTCGTCGTTGCTCAGTTGCTCTGCTGTGTATGTGCATGGTTCAGAAACTGTATCTAAAGCAGAAAGATATTCGCTGTAATACTCCTCAGCTTTCATTCCCATAGCTATTCCAGCAAAGTAATCCGCTACGCATCGAAAGCCCTGGTCTTGTGCGTCTCGTCTCATTTCCCATCTACAAAATTCCAAAAAGCTTCCTTCATATGTGCCATCTGCAAGAGCATCCTTCCATCGTTGTCCTGCTGTCGGTCTGCCATCTGGTAATAGCTCTCTCTGTGGAGTGCTGGAAATACCCAGGGGTAGGGCTAGTTGTACGGCGTTGGTTTCTTGCGAATGTGAAAGTAAAAATTCTTGATTGTCAGTTTTCATCGATTAGAATTGAACGTATTAAGTGAGTAATCAACCCCACCTAATAAATAAGTGGGGTTTTTCGTTCGGCTTACGCCGTTAACTTCTCTTGAGCTTCAAAAGCCTCTGAAAGCTCGTCTTCATAAGGAAGCCCATACTTGTGCATATCGCATTCCTTTCTTATCCACCAGTCCGCATCTTGTACGATGTTGTCGATATGGTCCTTCAGCCATTTAACAACTGCAGCTTCAACAACTGCTCTTGGAGCTTGAGCGCAAGTAGAAACTCCCACAGCAATCAGCTTATCTACGATCTGCTCGATTTGGTCTTGGTCAATTACAATCTGTTCTATCATTGATTTAAATCCTTTACGTGCTTAAGGGTTTGAGACTGCTGCATCCCCGCCAAGAGCTGCAGCAGTTTTTAAAACTATTTCAACTCGACTGTGAAACCATCTTTAACCTCTGCTGGAAATATTGCAGACATGATTTTTAAAGCTTCCTTTTTAGAAGCTGCACAGACGTAATAACCTTGTCTGCTGCTTGTGTCTTGGTTTCCCAAGCAGTTAGCAGTTACATATGGTGCGTTACGTGTGCATCTGAACTCAGTCATTTGAACCTATACCCTATTTACTTAACTATTAATATGTTACCCTATTTATTCCTTTAATTACAAGGAGTTTACACAATATTTATAACATAATCTTAAATATAATGTTATCTAAAACCTTTACATAGCAAACTTTTAAAAGGGTAACATATTAATATAATACAAGGTTGAAAGACATGATTAAACTAATTCCTTACACACCCAATACTCAAAAGTGGCAAGCTGTTGCTTCATTACCAGCACCAACTTGGATGGACATCAAGATTTTTTGTGAAGACTATTGTGTATCTTCTTTGTGGTTGCGTCCTAGCCGTCGCTCATTCACTGGATGGGTTGCTGTGGTTGCATTTGATATCGCTGATTTTGACCCACAGGCTGCTATTAAATCTGCTAAGAGAGTTGAACAAAATGCGTCTGATTTCTTCTATGCTGGTGCTTACTGTGCTCTTCGTATAACAACAACACAAGTCAAGGTATCCCTTCCCTGCTTACCACCAGACGCTTTCGCATTTGCAGTTAGAGAAAAAAGATTGAAACGCAAACGTCACAAACGCTAACTCACTAGAGGGGCTTTTCCCTCTATCTATCAACTAGCTGTCCGATAATTTGGGTAAAAGGTCAGTGCCGGACTAGTTTTGACACTTTTGACCGATAAAAAAGGAGGTTTTCACCTCCTTTCTTTTACTTAAATTTTTACCTTTCTAATGCTGATACTCCATCTCTCCTCACTTACTTTCCTTATTCCATGTTTTACCTTGTTATTGAATTGAATTATTTCACCGTTACTTAATATTTCTTCCTTACCCTGATAAATAAATTTGATATTTCCCCCAAACAAGTCATCTTTGCTCACATTTATCAAAATTACTTTATCCTCAAATAAGTCTCTATCGATATGTTCCTTTAACTCCGTACCTGGTTCGTACTTATAAATTAAGATGCTATTCCAGTCGGTTCCATCCCATAGTTCGTTACATTTCTTTCTTAACCCGTTATCGATATCTAACCCTTTGTAAACTTCACTTTTAATTCCTAAATTAACTCCCAAACCCAACCAAACACATTTCCTATTGCTAGTATTAACCTTACTATTCCAAGTTTCGTCCTCAAGTAAATTCTCAAAACCTTTAACAAACTTCCAAATCTTTTCTTTATCTACAAAACCCTTACGTACCAACACAATACACCTCTTTCACTACTCTCTTTATTAAAAAGTAAGGAGGTTTTCACCCCCTTATCATTAATTAAATATCGTTTGGATTTGGAGCTGGAACACCTATCATCATTAAAATTTTAATGCAGATTTTTTCAACGTCAAGAATGTATTCTTTTTGTTCTTTTGTAGAAGCTAACTTGTAGCAAGTTGCACCTACATTAATTACCCCAATAAAATCAAATGCTTCAGCAGCATCTGTTATTTTTTCAACACAATTATCCAAAAAACGTTCTTCATCGGGATTTTTGTAAGGAGAAGGTAACTGCCAAATAGAAATGTATTTTGCATAAATAGAAGGATTAGATTTAGCTTCAGAAAAGGAAGAATAAAGCATTGGAAGAACCTTAATCGGTACATTTATATTATAACAAAATATGTTACCCTATTAATCGTCTTTAAAGAAACAATATATTAGTAAAAGTAAACTAAAACTTCTTTAAAATAAACATTTAATACGGTAACATATTAGTATAAGGTAAATTTTTACAGGACTAGATATGAACATTGCTTTTACTGGACCAAGAAACTTAACACAAGCTCAAATTGAATTAGTTGAAACGGAATTACGACACCTTATTAAAACACCCTCTGACTGGCACGTAGGAGACGCCAAAGGTTTGGATTTGTTTGTTCGCAGCTTTGCTTACAACCATCACAAACAGGTTAACGTTTACGAAGTTGCAGGTCACGAACGCTACCACTTTGCAGAACGTAGCAAACGAATGATTGATGCGATCGCAAATTACCCAGATTCAATTCTTTACGCCTACCCTAACAAGGAATGCCCTGTTGGCTGTAGATCCAGTAAAAACCCCAACGGCAACGGCAGTGGCACTTGGTTGACGATCGCTTACGCTGCCTACCGAGGGTTAGAAATAAAAATTTTTCCCCTTACTGAAATAAAACTTCCAGCCTGGTTGGAGGAACCTGCATCTATTCAGTTGTCAATCTTTTAATCCAACTATGAGGGGTTTTCCCCTCCCCCTTTATCTATCGACTGGTTGTCCGCTATTTCGGTGGAGGTCAGTGCCGGGAGTGTTTTTGACGGTTAATACCGATAAATTTGCCCCATGCCCCATGCCCAATGACAAAGTTGTACTTTGAAGCGAACGGATGGCAGCGACAGTAGCTTTTGCCCCAGCAATGGTAGTCACGATGGGGATTTTATAAGTTAAGGCTGTGCGGCGAATGAGTTTAGCATCACTGTAAGCATCTTCTCCAGATGGGGTGTTAATAATGAGTTGAATTCTGTGGTTCTTGATTGCGTCTAAAACATGAGGACGCCCTTCGTGCAATTTCAGCACTAACTCAACATCTAAACCATGTTCGGTAAGGACGCTACGAGTTCCTTGCGTCGCCATCACCGAAAAACCTAAATTGATGAACTCTTGGACAACAGCAACTGCAGCCATCTTATCGCGATCGTTCATTGAGACAAAGACTGTTCCACTTAAGGGTAAACGTTCCCCAGCGCCTAGTTCTGCTTTGGCAAAGGCACGTCCAAAATCCTTATCGATACCCATCACCTCACCTGTGGAGCGCATTTCGGGACCTAAAATGACATCAGTACCGGGGAATTTATTAAACGGCAAGACAGCTTCTTTGACCGCAATACGATCTGGAA
Organism: Scytonema sp. UIC 10036; assembly: GCF_009725235.1. The sequence goes on along the minus strand of NZ_WJFC01000240.1, from coordinate 1,729 downwards.
TGACTTCTTTGGTAAAGCCTAACTCTTTTAAAGTTTTCCCGGACATAATTAATGAGGCAAGCTTTGCCAACGGCACACCTGTTGCTTTGGAAACGAATGGAACAGTACGGGATGCGCGGGGATTGGCTTCAAGGATATAAACTTGAGGCGAATATGTTTGAGAGCCAACAATGGCAAACTGGATATTCATTAATCCCACAACATTGAGTGCCGAAGCTAATTGCGTTGTCCAAGCACGAATTTTTTCTAACACTAACGGGGGTAAAGAAATGCTCGGCAAGGTACAAGCAGAATCTCCAGAGTGAATCCCTGCTTGCTCAATGTGCTCCATTATACCACCTATAACCACTTGCCCCGTATGGTCGGCGATCGCATCTACATCGACCTCGATAGCATTTTCTAAAAACTTATCAATCAGAATTGGATGTTCTGGCTCTACCTGTACGGCAAAGGTCATATAGCGTTCTAACTCAGTATCGGAGTAGACAATTTCCATTGCCCGTCCACCCAATACGTAGCTAGGACGCACAACAACTGGATAACCAATGCGTTTGGCAACAATCAGAGCATCCTCATAACTCCGGGCAGTTCCATTTGGAGGTTGGGCAATATTCAAGTCTTTGAGAATTTTCTCAAACTTCTCGCGATCTTCAGCCATGTCAATCGAATCCGGTGAAGTTCCCCAGATTTTTGTGATTGGGGACAAGGGAGAGGGGGTAGACAAGGAAGAAGATTCTACCTTGTCTCCCTTGTCTCCCTTGTCTCCCTTGTCGCCAGTCCCCAGTCCCTGTAAATATTTTTGCAACGGAACTGATAACTTTAACGGTGTTTGACCGCCAAACTGTACAATCACCCCAACAGGGTTTTCTGCCTCAATAATGTTAAGTACATCTTCTCTTGTCAGTGGCTCAAAGTAAAGGCGATCGCTTGTATCGTAATCAGTAGAGACGGTTTCTGGGTTGGAGTTAACCATGATCGTTTCGTAAAGAGCGTCTTTTAAGGCAAAGGCAGCGTGACAGCAACAGTAGTCAAACTCAATACCCTGTCCAATACGGTTGGGACCTCCTCCCAAAATCATAACTTTGGGTTTGGTCGTGTGGGCCACTTCAGTTTCTTCTTCGTAGGTAGAATAATGGTATGGGGTAAATGCTTCAAATTCAGCAGCACAAGTGTCTACTGTCTTGTAAACTGGAATCACGCCTAGTTGTTTGCGGTATGCACGCACCTCCTCTTCTGTTGTTTTGGTAGCATAGGCAATTTGGCGATCGCTAAAGCCCTGTCGCTTCACCTCAAACATCTGCTCAAGTGTTAATTGCTGCAACGGTGTTCGTTTGAGGAATTTTTCTACCTCCAGCAATTCCTGCATTTTATCGAGGAACCAGGGGTCAATTCCTGTCAACTCGTAGATTTCCTCAACAGTCATACCCAAAAGCATGGCATGACGCACGGCAAAAATACGTTCGGGGTTTGGTGTCCTCAGATGGGCGCGAATTTGTTCGCCACTGGGCAATTTTTCTTTCATGTCACAACCCCAACCCGCACGTCCGGTTTCTAAGGAACGTAGGGCTTTTTGAAAAGATTCATTAAAAGTTCGCCCAATTGCCATTGCTTCTCCAACTGACTTCATTTGTGTTGTCAGTACTGCCTCAGCACCGGGAAACTTTTCAAAGGCGAAACGTGGAATTTTTGTGACTACGTAATCAATTGTTGGCTCAAAAGAGGCTGGTGT
>NZ_WJFC01000239.1 GCF_009725235.1 Scytonema sp. UIC 10036 | reverse complement strand
CTGTACAAAACAGGCGATAAGGCACGCTACCTCCCCGATGGCAATATCGAATTCCTTGGTCGCATCGACAACCAGGTAAAGATTCGCGGCTTCCGTATCGAATTGGGCGAGATAGAAGCAGTACTAAGTCAACACCCATCAGTTCACTCAGTTGTCGTTATAGTTAGAGTAGACACCCCAGGGGATCAACGCTTAGTCGCCTATATTGTACCACAAAACCATTATGCACCCACAATTAGCGAGTTGCGCCAATTCCTGAAAACAAAGCTGCCAGAGTACATGGTGCCAAATGCAATCGTCATCCTAGAAGCTTTGCCCCTGACACCCAACGGTAAGGTAGACCACCGTGCCCTACCTTCCCCTGAGTTAGATCGCGAACTGTTAGACAAATTTTTTGCCCCACGTAACCCAATCGAAGAAATGCTAGCGCTCATTTGGGCTGATGTCTTAAAAGTAGAGCAAGTGGGCATACATGATAACTTCTTTGAACTAGGGGGACACTCGCTGCTGGCAACCCAACTCATCTCACGTATACGCACCAGTTTGAAAGTAGAACTCCCATTGCGTAGCTTGTTTGCCGCAGCGACAGTTGCACAATTGGCGCAAGAGATTCAGCAGTGGCAGCAACAGCAGTTAGAACTGGCTGCCCCACCGCTTCTACCAACCCCAAGGAATGCACACTTATCACTGTCATTTGCTCAACAGCGTTTGTGGTTTTTAGACCAGTTCAAGCCCAACAGTGCTATCTACAACATTCCAGGAGCTTTCCGTCTTCAAGGTCAACTTCAAGTGACAGCCTTAGAACAAAGCTTGGGGGAAATTATTGCTCGCCACGAAGTTTTACGTACCAACTTTATCACTGTTGATGGGCAACCAGTTCAAATCATTCACACAGAAACTACTTGGTCACTGTCGATTCTCGATTGGCAGCATTTACCAAAAAGCGAGCAAGAAATCGCAACACAGCAATTGGCAATCGTACAATCACAACGACCCTTTGACTTGGCAAATGAACCGTTATTCAGGGCGACATTAGTAGTGCTGTCCGAGACAGAACACATTTTGCTAGTGTGTATGCATCATATTGTCAGTGATGGATGGTCAATTGGTGTGTTTGTTCAGGAGCTAGCAGCGTTGTACAATGCTTTTTGTCAAGGTCAGCCCTCTCTGCGAGACGCTACCCAAACACCCTTAGCACCGTTGCCCATTCAGTATGCGGACTTTGCACTGTGGCAACGGCAGTGGTTGCAAGGAGATGTCCTGCAAAGCCAACTGGCTTACTGGCAACAACAACTGGCAAATGCACCAGCTTTCTTATCGCTCCCCACTGACCGACCGAGACCGGCAGTGCAAACCTTCAGTGGAGCCCATCAAGAGTTTACATTCTCTGTTGAGCTAACTCGTGCGCTCACACAACTGAGTCAGCAACAAGGAGTCACCTTGTTCATGACGCTGTTGGCAGCGTTTGATACATTACTTTACCGCTATTCTGGTACAGAAGACATTCTAGTAGGGTCACCGATAGCTAACCGCAATCGCAGTGAACTTGAGGGCTTAATTGGCTTTTTCGTCAACACGTTAGTTCTGCGTACTGATTTGTCGGGCAACCCCAGTTTTGACGAATTACTTGCTCGCGTCAGGCACATGACAATCGATGCCTATGCTCATCAAGATTTGCCGTTTGAAATGCTGGTGGAAGCATTGCAGCCACAACGAGATCTGAGCCATACACCGCTGTTTCAGGTGATGCTTGTCCTGCAGAATGCGCCGATGACCCAAGTAGAGCTCAATAGGTTAACTGTCAGTTCATTGCCAACACAAAGCACAACGGCAAAGTTCGATCTTACCTTATCAATGGAGAACACCGCAGATGGACTAGTGGGTGTGTGGGAGTATAACACTGGCTTATTTGACAGCAGCACCATTGAGCGGATGACGGGTCATTTCCAGACATTGCTTGAAGGTATTGTTGCCAATCCACAGCAGCGAATTTCCCAATTGCCCCTGCTGACAGAAGTGGAGCAACAACAGTTACTCTTGGAGTGCAACTCGACTAGTGTAGAGTATCCCCAGGATAAGTGTATCTATCAGTTATTTGAGTCACAAGTACAACGTAGCCCAAATGCGGTGGCACTGGTGTATGAAAATCAACAATTGACCTACCATGAGTTGAATTGTCGCGCTAACCAATTGGCGCACCACTTGCGCTCAGTGGGCGTTGGTCCTGAGGTGCTGGTCGGTCTGTGCGTGGAACGCTCACTAGAAATGGTGGTGGGACTGTTGGGAATTCTCAAGGCGGGTGGGGCTTATGTGCCCATCGACCCCCTACTACCTCAGGAACGTCTGGCTTTCATTTTGGAAGATGCTCAAATTAGCCTGCTACTGACCCAACAGCAACTATTACAAAACCTTCCCAAAAAAGACATTCCAGTTTTGTGCATTGATTCCGACTGGGAAGTTATCGCGCAACAGACTGCCGAGAATCCCATCTGTCTTGCTACTGCCCAAGACCTAGCGTATATCATTTACACTTCTGGTTCCACAGGTCAGCCCAAAGGTGTACTAATTAATCACTCTAATGTGGTACGCCTGTTTGCCGCCACTCAAGAGTGGTTTGATTTTAACCAAAAGGATGTTTGGACCCTGTTTCACTCCTTTGCCTTTGACTTTTCTGTGTGGGAAATATGGGGGGCTTTGATTTACGGTGGGCGGTTGGTAGTTGTGCCCTACTGGGTTAGCCGTTCCGCAACAGCCTTTTATGACCTACTGTGCAAAGAACAAGTGACAGTTCTCAACCAAACTCCGTCTGCCTTCCAACAATTGAGCCGAGCAGAGGAAACAATGACTGCTCCAACAGACTTGGCTGTGCGTTGGGTAATTTTTGGCGGAGAAGCTTTAGAAATTCAAAGCTTAAAAGCTTGGTTAGCTCGTCACGGGGTGGAATCTCCAAGGTTAGTAAATATGTACGGTATTACAGAAACTACCGTCCATGTCACCTACTGCCCAATTACAACCGTAGATGTTCGTCAGGGAGCAGGAAGTGCCATTGGTTGTCCAATTCCCGATTTGCAGGTTTATGTACTGGATCGACAGCAACAACTGCTCCCAATTGGTGTACCAGGAGAGTTGCACATTGGTGGTGCAGGTTTAGCGCGAGGCTACCTCAACCGCCCACAGTTGACACAAGAAAAATTCATCCCCAACCCCTTTAGCACTGACAGGCATTCCCGCCTCTACAAAACAGGCGATAAGGCACGCTACCTCCCCGATGGCAATATCGAGTTCCTTGGTCGCATCGACAACCAGGTAAAGATTCGCGGCTTCCGTATCGAATTGGGCGAGATAGAAGCAGTACTAAGTCAACACCCATCAGTTCACTCAGTTGTCGTTATAGTTAGAGTAGACACCCCAGGGGATCAACGCTTAGTCGCCTATATTGTACCACAAAACCATTATGCACCCACAATTAGCGAGTTGCGCCAATTCCTGAAAACAAAGCTGCCAGAGTACATGGTGCCAAATGCAATCGTCATCCTAGAAGCTTTGCCCCTGACACCCAACGGTAAGGTAGACCACCGTGCCCTACCTTCCCCTGAGTTAGATCGCGAACTGTTAGACAAATTTTTTGCCCCACGTAACCCAATCGAAGAAATGCTAGCGCTCATTTGGGCTGATGTCTTAAAAGTAGAGCAAGTGGGCATACATGATAACTTCTTTGAACTAGGGGGACACTCGCTGCTGGCAACCCAACTCATCTCACGTATACGCACCAGTTTGAAAGTAGAACTCCCATTGCGTAGCTTGTTTGCCGCAGCGACAGTTGCACAATTGGCGCAAGAGATTCAGCAGTGGCAGCAACAGCAGTTAGAACTGGCTGCCCCACCGCTTCTACCAACCCCAAGGAATGCACACTTATCACTGTCATTTGCTCAACAGCGTTTGTGGTTTTTAGACCAGTTCAAGCCCAACAGTGCTATTTACAACATTCCAGGAGCTTTCCGTCTGGTGGGAAATCTCAATCGGGCTGCCTTAGAACAAAGCTTAATTGAAATTATTCATCGCCACGAAGCTTTACGCACCAATTTCGTCACCATTAATGGAAAACCTTCGCAAATCATTCAAAAAGAGATTACTTGGACAGTCTCAATTTTTGAGTGGCAACATTTGCCAAGAGGCGAACAAGAAATTGCTACACAGCAATTAGCAAAACAACAAGCTATTCAACCGTTTGACCTGGCAAAGGGAGCATTAATCCGGGCAACATTAGTAGTCCTGAATGAGACAGAACACATTTTGCTAGTGTGTATGCACCATATTGTCTCTGATGGCTGGTCAATGGGTGTGTTTATCTCTGAACTAGCAACTCTATACAACGCTTATTCGCATGGTCAGCCGTCACCCCTAGCGCCACTGCCGATTCAGTACGCAGATTTCGCATTATGGCAAAGAAACTGGTTAAAAGGCTCGGTACTGCAAACTCAACTATCCTATTGGCAACAACAACTAAAAGATGCACCAGCTTTATTGTCCCTACCCACAGATCGACCCAGACCTGCTATACAGACTTTCGCTGGCGCACATCAAGACTTTGCAATTACCGGGGAGTTAACTCGTAAGCTGGCAAAACTGAGCCAAGAGCAAGGAGTTACCTTGTTTATGACGCTGTTAGCAGCTTATAATACTTTACTCTACCGCTATACAGGACAAACAGACATTTTGGTAGGCTCTCCGATCGCTAACCGCGATCGCTCTGAGATAGAAGGGTTAATTGGCTTTTTCCTCAATACTTTAGTTCTGCGTACAAATTTGGCAGGCAACCCCAGTTTTAGCGAATTACTCTCTCAAGTTCGGGAAGTAGCTCTAGGAGCCTATGCCCATCAGAACTTGCCTTTTGAAATGCTAGTTGAGGTATTGCAACCAGAACGCAATCTGAGTTATTCACCACTGTTCCAAGTGATGTTTGTCCTCCAGAATACACCCATGTCTGAAGTAGAGATCGCTGGCTTAACTATCAGTTCATTGAGCGCACAAAACACAATTGCTAAGTTTGATTTAACTTTATCAATGCACAACTCTCCTACTGGACTAGTGGGTGCATGGGAATACAACACTGATTTATTTGATGCCAGCACAATAGAGCGCATGACAGGGCATTTTGTCACCTTGTTGGAAGGAATTGTTGCTAACCCCAAAGAGCAAATTTTGCAATTACCACTGCTAACACAACCCGAGCAACAGCAGTTATTAGTTGGCTGGAACGACACAGGAGTTGATTATCCTCTTGATAAATGTATTCATCAGTTGTTTGAGGAGCAGGTAGAGCGTACCCCCGATGCAGTGGCGGTGGTGTATGAAAATGAACAACTCACTTATCATCAATTGAATTGTCGCGCTAATCAGTTGGCACATTACTTGCGCTCATTAGGTGTAAAACCAGATACCTTAGTTGGTATTTGTGTAAAGCGTTCTTTAGAAATGGTTGTGGGATTGTTAGGGATTCTCAAGGCGGGTGGAGCTTATGTACCACTCGATCCAGACTATCCTACTGACCGTTTGCGCTTTGTACTTGAAGATGCAGCGCTACCAGTGTTGTTAACTCAGCAATCATTGTTAGAATTTTTGCCGGAGTTTACTGCACAAGTTGTCTGTTTAGATAGCGATCGCCAACTCATTACCCAACACAGTCTAGAAAATTCACTCAGTGGAAGCCAACCAGAAAACTTGGCGTATGTAATCTATACCTCCGGTTCCACAGGTCAGCCAAAAGGAGTTGAAGTTAGTCACAAAGGTGTAGTTAACTTTTTAGCTTCTATGAGTGTTTGTCCTGGAGTAACTGACGCTGACACGTTCTTTGCAGTTACTACCATATCCTTTGACATTGCTGCTTTAGAGTTGTATTTGCCACTGGTGGTAGGAGCAAAGGTAGTAGTAGTTGCACGCGAAGTCGCCAGTGATGGCACTAGGCTGTTACTAGAGTTACAGCAGTCAGGTACAACGGTAATGCAAGCGACTCCAGCAACTTGGCAAATGCTGTTAGCTTCAGGCTTATCTACTCAAAAGTTAGGAATGAAACTTTTGTGTGGGGGAGAAGCGTTAAACGCTCAATTAGCCCATCAATTACTCCAAACTGATAGCGAAGTATGGAATCTCTACGGACCGACAGAAACCACAATTTGGTCGAGTATCTATCAACTGAGAAATGAGCCACAGCAACTACAAACTAGAAGTGCGATCGCATCCATTGGTCGTCCCATAGCTAACACTCAAATTTACATTTTAGATACACAATTACAACCTGTGCCTCTGGGTGTTGCAGGAGAATTGCACATTGGTGGTGCTTCCTTAGCACGCGGTTACCTCAACCGACCCGAATTAACACAAGAGAAATTCATCCCTAACCCCTTTAGCGCCGATCCTGATTCCCGCCTATATAAAACAGGTGACTTAGCACGCTATTTACCGGATGGTAACATCGAATATCTGGGACGTATCGATAATCAGGTTAAGGTGCGGGGCTTCCGCATTGAGTTGAGCGAAATTGAAACAGTATTGGATCAATATCCTCATGTACAAGCATCTTGTGCCATCGTCCGTGAAGATACCCCAGGTGATAAACGCCTAGTTGCTTACATAATGCCGCATCAGCACTCCACAGCCACAATCAATGAACTACGGCAATTTTTGAAAGCAAAGCTACCAGACTATATGGTACCAAATGCAATCGTCATCCTAGAGTCCCTACCATTGACACCAAATGGCAAGGTGGATCGTCGAGCACTTCCTACACCTGACCAAACTCGACCCGATCTCGAAGAAACTTTTGTGTCTCCTCGCACCCTTGTGGAGGAAATATTAGCTGGAATCTGGACTGAAGTACTCAGAGTACAGCAAGTAGGGGTACACGATAACTTCTTTAATATTGGCGGTCATTCCCTAACAGCAATTCAGGTAATGTCCCGGCTGAACGAGATTTTCCAGATAGAGTTAGCCTTGCGCCAATTATTCGAGACCCCAACTATAGCTGAACTCGCGGAAGCTATAGAAGTTACTCGTCAGACAGGGGCTTCTGCTACCAAGGATAATATGACTATTGTGGATTTACAGGCGCAAGCTGTTTTAGATCCAACAATTTGTCTTGGAAACCAAGTTTACGAGCCGATAACTGAACCATCAGCTGTCTTCTTAACTGGAGCAACAGGCTTTCTGGGGGCTTTTTTACTTGCCGAGATACTTCATCAAACACAGGCAGACGTGTATTGCTTAGTTCGTGCTTCTAGTACAGAAGAAGGCAAAAAGCGGATACAAAAAAACCTTGAATCTTACTTTCTCTGGGAAGCATCTTTAGACTCTCGAATTATTCCAGTTATAGGAGCGCTTTCTCAACCTCTTTTCGCTCTTTCACTCGAGCAATTTCAAGAACTTGCTAGCAGAATTGACGTCATTTACCATAATGGGGCACTGGTTAACCATGCTTATCCATATACTTTGTTGAAAGCAGCTAATGTTTTTGGAACCCAGGAAATTTTAAGATTAGCCAGTGTTGCCAAAATCAAACCTGTCCATTTTATTTCTACTAATAGCGTTTTTTTCTCAGATGAGTATTTCAAAGTAGGGGTAGTTCGAGAAGATGACGCTCTTGAGCATAGCAAAGGTCTTTCTGGAGGCTATGCTCAAAGTAAATGGGTAGCTGAAAAGTTAGTAATGATTGCTCGTGAGCGCGGGATTCCTTGCTGTATTTACAGACCAGGAAGGGTAGGATGGCACAGTCAAACGGGTGTTTGGAATACAAATGACACTTTGTACAGAATTATCAAAGGCTGCTTGCAACTTGGAAGTGTTCCAAACATGGACGAGATGGTAGAAATATCACCTGTAGACTATGTGAGCCAAGCCATTATCAATCTTTCTAGGCAGAAAGAAGCACTGGGCAAGACTTTTCATCTTATTAATCCCCATTCTCTCGCCTGGAGCGAAATTGTACACTGCATGCACTCTTTGGGGTACCCACTTCAGCAAGAGTTTTATGATGATTGGCAAGCAAAACTAATTCATAGCACGAAGAATTCTTCTAACAACGCTTTGTATCCTCTTGTGGCTCTCTATTCTCAAAAAAACTCCTCTGAGCAGGTAACAAATCAAAGAACTAGTTTACATTTCGACTGCCAGAACACGCTTGATGGACTTACAGGTACTTCAATTAGCTGCCCTAAAATAGATGATAAGTTACTCCGTACTTTCTTCTCATACTTTATGCATAGTGGTGTTCTGGATGCTCCACAGTCTATGTAAGTAGTAAGCAACTCTAATGAGGAGAAAAACATGGTACAACAAACCAATGCCCGTAATATGGCAGTCTTCACTCTCATCTGGTTTGGACAACTGGTTTCGCTTATTGGTTCTGGTCTAACCAGCTTTGCGCTAGGTATATGGGTGTACCAGCATACTGGGTCAGTTACGCAGTTTGCCCTCATTCCTTTGTTTGCATCTCTACCTTTCATTATCATTTCCTCAATAGCAGGTAGCTTCATCGATCGCTGGCATCGACGCTTAGCCATGCTTTTGAGCGACTTAGGAGCAGGTCTTTCAACCGGAGCGATCGCACTGATGCTCTTCGCCAATCAACTGGAAGTCTGGCACGTTTACTTAGCTACAGCCGTAAGTTCCATCTGCAGCGCCTTCCAGTTACCTGCCTATGCCGCTAGCATCACGTTACTTGTACCTAAGCAGCATCTCTGCCGTGCAAACGGTCTGATCTACCTAGGAAAATCTGTCGCCAAGGTGATATCTCCAGCGCTAGCGGGTATATTGGTCGTAACCATGCAGATTCAGGGTGTTATCCTGTTAGATTTTGCTACTTTCCTCTTTGCCCTGTTAACGCTACTGATAGTCCGCTTCCCTAAAGTCAAGAAAACGCCTTGTGGCACTGAAGCCAAAGATTCGCTGCTACGCGAAGTCGTCTATGGATGGACCTACATCACGTCTCGTCCTGGACTTTTAGGGCTAACGATATTCTTGACCACCACTAATTTCCTTTTGGGTATTGTTATAGTACTAGCGACGCCGTTACTGTTGTCCTTCACCTCGACCGCCGTACTAGGTACTGTACTGTCTATCGGCGGTAGCGGCATGGTATTCGGCAGCTTGCTAATGACCATATGGGGAGGCCCAAAACGCCTTATCAACAGCGTGTTCATCTTCATGCTGCTCAGCGGACTTTGCATTCTAGTTGCCGGACTGCGCCCAGATGCCTCACTTTTCACTCTCGCCGCCTTCCTCTTTTTCTTTGGTATGCCGATAATCAACGGTTCTATACAAACCATCTTTCAAAAGAAAGTTATTCCCAGTGTACAAGGAAGAGTTTTTGCCTTGACAGGAATGATTGCTGAATCATCTCTACCCCTGGCCTATGTTATCGCCGGACCACTAGCCGACCAGGTCTTCCAGCCTCTACTAACTGCCGATGGTCCCTTAGCTGCAAGCCTTGGAAAAATCATCGGTATTGGAACGGGTCGCGGCATTGGCTTGATGTTCATTGTCATGGGAGCACTCACCATCCTGGCAACAATTGTTGCTTTCCAATATCCCCCTCTCAGGCTAGTGGAGGAAGAACTGCCAGACTTTGACCCAGCTGCTACCACAGCCTCGGAACAAGGTTGATTAACCCTTGTTTGTCACTCTTATAGAAGTATCATTAAGGGCGATTGCCGAATAACCTCTTAGTTAAAACAAACCCTTTTCTCGTTGCACTTTCTAAGGTGTAAGGGAGCAGCATAAGTTTTTGCAATGCAACTAATTCTCTTTGGGAAATGCTTCGCGATTACCAAATAAAATTCGACCAAGACGAATCATAGTAGCCTCTGCTTCTAGGGCTAAGGAGTAGTCTTCGGACATACCCATTGAAAGCTCTTGCATTTGGATGCGTGACCAGTTTTGCTCTTGAATCTGTTTAGCCAGATATTGATTTTTTTGAAAAACTTCCAAAGTCTTTTGAGGAGTTAACCCAGCAGGAGGAATAGTCATTAATCCTCTAATTTGTAAATGCTGGAAATCATTCAGTTCTTGCAAAGAAGTTAATAAATTCGAGACAGACCAACCAGATTTATTAGGGTCTTCCAAAAATTTAACCTGAAGACAAATATTAGGCTTTTTGCCTAACTGACGTGCAATTTGATCTAATTGTTGAGCTAGCTTTAAACTATCCACTGAATGAATCCAGGAAAACTGTTGCAAAGCAGCTTTAACTTTATTGCTTTGCAACCTGCCGATAAAATGCCAGATAATGTCCGGCAAATCCAGCAATTGAGCCTGCTTGGCTTGAGCTTCTTGTATACGACTTTCCCCAAAATTCCGAATCCCAAGAGCATAAGCTTGGCGGATAAGTGTTACAGGAACTTGCTTGCTTACAGCAATCAGGCACACCCTTGGTGGCAGAGCTGTGTAGATATCCTGAATTCGCGTTATGAGGGACGAGGACTCGAGAAAATTACTCATTTGATTGACCTATTAAGTATTTTTTTCATCATCAATGCCAAACTGTTCTTTAACTTCACGTACTGACATATCCTGATAACTATCTGGAGCAAGCTTATTTATACTTTTTAATTTAGCTCTTTTACCGACTAGGAAACCAGCCTCAAAATCTTTAAAATGTTCTCTTTTAAATTTATATTTTTTAGGGTAAAAAAATCTGGAAAACAACTTAAATATGGCGACATGGTAACGGTTAGTTTTAGGATCGTTTCGCATCGTAAATCCAATAACAAAGGCTTCATCTTGCAATTCTCTTCCTCTACCTAGAATTATGTGGATGAAATCATGGCATTGAAGAGAAATTGCACCAGGTAAAGCTACAGGGCTTTGAGGGTTTTCTAACAACCAAACTATGAACGGAATATCCGATTGTTGATTGCCACCCCAACCTTGATAAATCTTCTTTATACTTAAGTCATTTTTATTCATAAAGCGTATAAGTCTCGGCTTAAGTTTTATTTTATTGATATTGAGGACAACAATACTGCCGACTGGGCAGTCCAACCTGATATCCCCAATACCAAACCTCTTTTTTTTGGCTCAACCAAATTTTTAGTCGATGGAGTAGGTTGAGTCTCTGCCACTAGAAATATTGACTACAATAATCTTTTTACTATTACTTTTTGCCTTTTCAATAACCGCAGCCAATTGATATCCCGTTTCTAGTGCAACCTTTTTTCCCTCAGTTTCTCGAAATAAATTAGATGCTTTTTGGGCTTCTTCTGGGGTAAAAGTTTTTGCCTTTATAATTCCCTTTGAGTGATAATGGGCTACAGCAGGAGCAATAATAGTAGACCCCAATCCGCCAATATACTGACCATCATTCAACAGCCCCTCTATCCCGTATGTCTTTATCATAGGATAGTAACCCTGACTATCAATAGAGTAAAGCCCACTCTTACCTTGTGTTAATATGGGGCAACTCGTAGCCTCTGCAGAAAAGAATTCTACCTGTTTGGCTGATTCCAAGTGATCCATAATAAATACTGCTGCTGTTCCTAAAAAATTTGCTCCACCACCACAACTACCAACAACTATATCCGGATATTTTCCTTGCTCTTGTAACTGCTCCTTTATCTCTAAACCGATAATTGTTTGGGGGATCACAAAATAACCATAGACGCTACCAAAGATATAAGTCGCATCTTTCAGTGTACGGGTATATTGAATTGCTGCGTCAGCCGACAGAGACAACAAATCATTATGATTATCGTCTTGCTCAACTACTATAACTTTTGCTCCTGCCTTTTCCATCAATGCTTTTCTATCAGGTCTGAATCTATTGCTTTCAGCATCAATAAAGCAGATTGTCTCTAGTTCGAAATACCTTGCAGCCTTTGCTAGGGCAACCCCCCAGTTTCCAGTAGTTTCTGTCGTTAACGTTTTTACTTTATCCTTTTTGCAGAGGTAAGCAATAAGGTAAGCACTGTTTGCTTTATGGTTGTTCGACGGCGTTGTCCCTTCATCTTTAACATATATCTCACAATCAGTCCCAATTAGTTCTTCAAACTTCTTCACCCGAAAGATAGGCGTTGGTCTGTACTTAGAGTAGCAATCTAAAACCTCTGGAGGAATCGGGATTTCTCTCTCAGTTGACATCTCTAACTCTGCTAGCGAGGGGGACATTACATCTATTAACTCATTTCGTGAAAATAGTTCAGTTTTGCCTTGCTTTATTAGAGTGTAGCCACAGTATTTATTGATGTTGAGGTAGTTTGTAGTCATATTTGGGTTCTTGTTGTGTAGAGGTCACAGAAGCAGATTGTTATTTGTTTACAAAAGACTAGGAAGACTGGAAAAAATAGGACTTACGCATTCAATACTTGTCGGTTAAGCCGAAAAATCCGAAAACACGTAGGTTGGGTTGAGGAACGAAACCCAACATTTATCAGCATTTGTTGGGTTGAGAAACGAAACCCAACCTACAATTTCCTTATCCGAGCAGTATTGCTTACGCATTGACAAAGTGTACGAGATACGGATTGAAGGAATAGAGGCAAATTAAGCTTGCGATCGCTAATTACCAAGCTCACATTTTGTAAAAAAATAGTCGTAACCCTGTCTGGAAAGCCGACTTTCAACACAGGTTTATTGAGTATTACTGTCTCAAATAATAACCTAAAATGTTTTTCAAGTAAGACGTATTAAATTTTACCCATTAAAATTACTTATTAAAATAATTGGTAATTTCCAGTAGAATTTGGGTATAAGAAAATGCGAAGTAAATAATTTCTTGTTTATACCTGTTTCTATAAGCATCAAAATCAGGAAATAAGATATAAGAAGTTTTTCTGAATGCAATGTATAAAAAATTTTTGACTAATGAATTGGTTGACTTTCAAGATTCTATATTTTTAGTTGAGGTAATAAATAATTTTTAATGTTCTACAACGATTCAAAATAATCTGAAACACTTATTTAGTAAATACTCTAAAAAAAATTAATAACTTGCTGATAGCTGTTGTATTATCAAAATAATCAATAAGAGAGTAACTTGATAAAAATTATTGTATGAAAATAGAAAAATAAATATATTTTTTTAGTATAATCACAAGTCCTGTTGAAGAGCGACAAAAAATGGGGGTGTACAAGAGAACGATCAACCTCCTCAAATGCCGATTATTAGCGATGTGCAAGAACCTAATTCCAGACAAAGACTAACTGATAGCTACTACAAACTAGTAGTTCAACACACCAACTTTGAGGGGTGATTTTAAAACCGCGAAGACGCGAAGAGCGCGAAGTTAGAGGAAAAGAAGATGAGTTTGAATGTTGTTTTACCTGGTAAACTTAGTGTGGCGAAGTACTAGTAGGAGAGGAGTGGATACAATACTGCGTAAGTTTTGCATAAAAACACGCAATTACGTAGGTTGGGGAGCCAGCCCTGAAGGAGGGTTTCCCTCCGTAGGGGACTGGCGTTTGAGGAACGAAACCCAACATTTATCGGCATTTGTTGGGTAACGCTATCGCTCAACCCAACCTACAATTTCTCTCAGCCCTTGCAGTATTGGGAGTGGATATCTCAAATTATTGAATTGTAATCATTTTTTTATTTGACCATCTTCCATTTGAACAATGCGATCGGCAATATCTAGAATGCGGTTGTCGTGAGTCACTAGTAAAACTGAACATCTTTCCTCCCTAGCAAGACGTTGAATAATGTTGACGACATCCCGACCCGTTTTGCTGTCTAATGATGCCGTGGGTTCATCTGCAAGTAATAATTTAGGTTGAGCAACCAAAGCGCGGGCTATTGCTACCCGTTGCTGTTGTCCTCCGGATAAATTGGCTGGATAAGAATCTGCTTTATCGGCGAGTCCTACTGCGGCTAGGGTTGTGACAGCCCGTTGTCGGTATTCCCTTTTAGGAATTTCTGAGTGCAGTTTTAGGGACATACGGACATTACCGTAGGCAGTAAGACACTTTAGCAGATTGTGGTGTTGGAAAATAAAGCCAATTTGATTTCTGACTTTGGTCAGCTGTCTTTTACCGATACCAAGTAGTTCTTTTCCAAGGACTTTTAAACTTCCCTCCTGTACGGAACGCAATCCACCGATCAGTGATAGCAATGTGGTCTTACCGCTACCAGAGGGACCCGTGAGGATAACAATTTCTCCTGGGTAAATGTCCAAATTCACATCACTCAATACGGGTTTACTGAGTGACCCTTGGCTAAAGGCATGGTTAAGCTTGCGTACAGTTACAGTAGGTTCCATACTTCAAAATACATCAGCTGGATCGGCAGAGCGAAGTTTACTTGTAGCGATCGCACCCGATACAGTACACATAACTAGAGTCAAGATAAACACCTGAAGGGCAATACTCGCCTTCATGACCAATGGGATTCTAGTCAGTGTAACTAGTAATTGATAAATACCCACCGAAGCGGTAAAACCCGGAATAAATCCCATAATACCAAGAATCGCGGCTTCCTGAAGTACGACCATAAGTAGGGCGCGCTCTGAATAACCCATTGCTTTGAGAGTGGCGTATTCTGATAAGTGGTCGCTGATATCCGCGTAAAGAACTTGATAGAGAATAATAACCCCAACAACAAAACCCACGATAGTCCCAAATTTCAGAATAATTCCTTCTGGCTGGGAGGAATAAAATTGCTGTTCTCTTTTAATCAACTCCTCATGAGTTAACACCGTAACATCATTCGGGAGACGAGCACGGAGTCTTGCTTGAACTGTTCTCTTGTCTGCGCCTTTTTCGAGGGCAAGTGCGCCAATTCTAATTTGTTGAAGACTATTTTGCCCATAGAGCTGAGCATAATTCCAATCACTCATAATAACATTACCCTTATCGTTGATGGTGCTGCCCATACTAAAGAGTCCCATGACATAAATGCGGTGATTGTCCATAACAGTTGGTATCTGTTTACGCTCCTCCAACAGTTCTGGAATGTCTCCAAGGGACGATTGGGATAAACGATCAAACAAAACCGCATCTGTAATGGACAATTTTGCCAATTGTTGATTGACTTCTGGTATATTCAGTGCAGAAGGTTGAGCCGGGTTGAAGGCAATAATTCTGACTTCATTGCCAAAAAAACCTTTCTGCCTGGGTTTGAGGTCGCCAATACCTTGCTTGGAAGACAACTGGCTGGGATTCACCCAATTTCCTCTATTGATATAAATTGGAACAGCAGAAGCAATGCCATCCACCGCCGCTGCTTGATAAAGGTAAGCACGAGGAAAATTGATTCTAAACAATAAACTAGGGCTAAAAGAGGAGACTAATATTAAATCCCCTCCCAAGCTTTCATGCAGTCGGATTGTCCCATCTGTCAGCATTGCCAATAATCCCATTTGAGTAAACATGAGAATGTTGGCAAAGCAAACACCTGTGGTTGCAACGGCAAGACGAACCTTTTGATGAGATAACTGCGCCCATGCTAAGGGAGTCTCTATGTGGCAATTTTTAAAGAATTTAAAATTAGGAAATTTTATCATGAAAGAGAATTAATCTCCGTGCTTAATTTGATGTACTAATTTTTACTCTTACCTGCATACCTGTTAAAGCAGCAACTTTAGGACTATCTTGAGGGTTAAGCCTGATTTCAACTTCCACTACACGAGCATTCACATCATTAGTTGGGTTATTCTGGTTTTGATTCAAATGGGTTTTACCAATCTGCAAACCAATTTTCGTAACTTGACCCCTAAGTTCACCTTGAAATCCTCCGTACTCGCTCGTCATTGTCGTTTGTTGTCCTATGCGTACTTGGGCAATATCAGTTTCATAGACTTCAGCGATTGCGTGCATTTGGTTTGTCCTTCCTAATTCCGCAATTCCTTGTTGCGTACTAACGAGTTCTCCAACACGAGTATTTATTCTCAGTATCTGTCCTGATATCGGTACTCGCACCAGTGTATCATCCAACTCCGCCTTCCGTTGTTCTACTTGGATCTGCGCTTGCTCTAACTCAGCTTTTGCAATTTCCACATCAACTGGACGAACTTCCTGCAATCTTTTCAAATTAGCCTGTTCTTTTGCCAATTGTGCTTGTAAAGTGGTCTTGGTGTTTTCTAACTCTGCCTGACTTTGCTGCATAATAGCTTGAGCCTTATTCAAAGCTAAGAGTGCATCATCTAATGCAGACTGACTAATGGCACCTTCAGTGTTGAGAGTCAGATCGCGGTGATATCGCAATTGGGCATTAATGAGAGTCGCTTTAGCTTCAGCGAGCGCTGCTTTTCTCTGCTTGGTTTCTGAATAGATACGAGCCTCTAACTCATCAATCACAGCACGTTGAGCGACAATCTCTCCCTCTTTGTAATCTCCTTGTTTGATTTTTAGCAATTGCGCCCGCTTAACGGCAACATTTGCTTGAGCATCCCTAAGTTGTTGTTCAGTTCTGTCCCTTCCTTGGAGAATAGCTATCACCTGATTTGCTTTCACAAAATCGCCTTCATTCACCAAAATTTGGTTGACACGGCTGTCTTGAGCATTTGCTACCGAAATTTTGATAACATCACCTTGTGGGATTAACTTTCCCAAAGCCACTACCTGACTGACAAAACTGGTATCAGTTGGAGAAGGAGTTGCCACAGATTCACTATCTTGGGCTTTAATCGTACTACAGGCAGTGCTCAAACTAACAAGGGAGAGAAGGGCAGTGTATGTCATACACTGTCGTAAGTAAACAAATGCGCTTCGGGAGTATTTATATAGGAGTTGAACCATAATGGTATCGGTTCTTGTCAAGAGTAAATTTAAATAATAATCAAGACTTTAAAGCAATGTCTTTTCATCATCTTTTTGATTGTTTGAGCCCAAGCACTAACCATATGTATTGGCTGAAGATGACATCAATCGCTTTCGATTCAGTCAAGTCGCTATCTAGAGTGCTCGTAGTTCGTAATTCGTAATTCGTAATTATTACCCCACCAGAATAATTCGGTCAGCCCCTGCTGCTCTACAAATTTTTGTAGCTCGACGTAGTTTTCAGGTCTAACGTAGCCCACTACACGGGGGTTTTTAGTTACCATTCTTTCATTTGTAATAGGTTGCAAGCGATCGCTCCCCGTGCCTTATGCTGTCATACCTCTAGCTCTACATCTTTTCTTTTCAGTTGGTGTTTCATCGCCTGAAGACTTCTGTTTCGGCTCTCGATTCGGTGAGTTTTTGCCACAACAGACCGAGCGGTTGACCAAGTTTTGGATCTAGAGCTAAGGCACTATGTGGCGTTGCTGAATCAAGATATAAATTTCAAAATTCACGTTGGTGTAGAGACGCGATTAATTGCGTCTCTACAAGGATTTGCAGGAAATTGAAAAACGTGCTACAACCATAATTTATTACCAAATTCAGCAACGTCCACTATGTAATATTAAAGCATTACCCCGTTACCAATTGGACCATAACCTTCTCGTTTAGCCACAATGTTGCCATAATCAAGAAAAGTTGTGTCTCTAACACCTCAAGCTGTGTTGTAAAAACTTCTTTTGCAACATAACCGTATTCCACTAATTCAGCTGATTAAGTACTTGTTGAGCAGCTGTGATTATGGCCTCCAGATGGAATTTGCTCAATCCAGTATTAGCGGAATTTATAATAACAGAAGCTAGTTGCTCTGGTGTTAGTTGTTTAATTTTCACCTCTATCTCAGTAGTGATTGTATCAGGAATTTTTTGAGCGATTGCAATTTGATTTACTATGCTAGCTGGTGTCGGTGTAGTGTCCTCAAGCTGCTCTCTATTTCTCTCTACGGTAGGTACAAGATGCCGATCTTGAAACTCTGAAGAAGGCATCAAATCTTGGATTGATAGCAAGCGTGTTTCTGTTTTTACTTCTTTTCCAGTCAAATCAAAAAGCACGTCGGGAACACTTGAAGTTCCATTCCCCTCTTGCTCTATAGATTTGGTTAAATCGCTCTCTACAGTTTCCAGATGAAAGGTGGCAAACTTCTTAGTTTTGGGCTTGGAGGCTTTTTTATACTTGGCAACAATTGCCTTAGCCTTGGTATAGGTGATGTTCTCGCCCAGATTCGCGTATTTAAGTACTTCTGCCCTAGCTTCTTCAGGGGTAGAGGGAGAGGCTAGGAGGTAAAGGGCTGAGGCGGCGATGTCCAAATGTGTCAAATTGACACATTTGAAATTTTCAGTTACCTGCATAAATCTGCTGGCAGTTTTAACACTCCAGTCAAACTCTGTCTTTAACCAATTTCTAAAATTCCCATGTCCCAATTGAGCTTTCACATCAGTCAACTTCTGCCCGATTTCGATAATGTCCTTGGTTGTATTACGCATCAAATTCTTAATTTCGTTGGTGCGTTGTTGAACAACCATTCGGATTTCACTGCCTAGCTTTCCATAGTCAAATTCTAAGGCTGGCTGAGTTGACAGATGTTCTGGCGGTTCTGATAGTAATTTACTTGAAGTCATGCGGTATCAACTCCATTTCAAGGGTAGTTATGGCAGTTTGTGACTTAAAGGAAAAAGTGACCAAAATTAAAGCATAAAGTGGTAGCCCTAAAAAGCTAAAACTTCATAGGAAAGGCCTTAAGCGCATAGATGAAACCTGGCTCGACGGTCTAATCTGGGTAGTCCATAAGACGGAAACCACTGGTGTAGCTGATGTAGAGCGCGTAGCTTCTTTCATGCAACTGCCCATCTCGGTGCCACTGCCAGAGCAAATCCGCCACATCTTGCTGCAATTTGTTATTGGCATCCAGTTCTGCCCGAGCCGTGGGAGTGGGAGCGGTCAATTCCTTGATGTATTGGGCTGACGCATCAACTCCCTTTTTGTACACCCGGAACAGGGTGACAAAGCCTGAATCTACCGGGTTGACACAAACAGCAGTTGACTCGTTAGCAGTAGCCCAACGGGGCGCACTGGCTTGGACGCTCTTATCTTTGTTCTACTGAGCGGCAAATTTAGAAGACATTTCTGACTCCTAATTATTGTAAAAATTGAGAGCTTAAATCTGCATAATTAACGCACCGATAGGGTCGTGGTTGTTAATCGGTGGGGTTATTATGCCTGACTCATTTTTTTGTCCCAAATGCGACACCCATCCGGGTTTAAGACCTGCTAATCGGTTTAGTGTCCTAAAGCACTTTATCCTACGTAACTATTTCTTGGCGTTCGCGAAGTAGAAGGGAGGCAATAGCCTTTGGGAAAAACTTTTTGGTTTACTGAATCCGGTAATACTGTTAACAAAATCACCATTAGCCATATTTACCTCTTTTGCCTAAGTCCAAATCTTAAGAAAATTAACGTGACTTCAACGGGTTGAAAAAGACTTGATGGATAACATTAACAAGATTTGCGCTACCCAAACCGATTTTTGAAGAAGCGTTTTAAATTTAGACTTATTTTCCTTATCTAAATAATAAAATAGAAAATTTAAATTCTCAATAGTATAAAATTTGACATATTAACGTCACTTATGAAACTTTTTTTCAAACATAGAGGAGTCATTAGATTTTTATACACAAATTAATGTTTGAGATATTTGAATAGACTTAATAATCTTCAAGTAAACAAGTTAAGCTGTATTATACAAGACAAGTTTAAGTTCAGTATAGTGAAAAAATCACATACTATTAGAATTTTGTACTTTTAAAGAGAGCAGTAAATATTTTTGAGAGTTTATTTTATTCAAAATTAATTGTTCACAACTCTTTTAAAGTTTCTACAAAGAGCATTGGCTATTATGAAAACTATCAGAATAATGAATAAGAAAGTAAATTCACAATAATTCTGGTATGACTCTGCTAGATAAGAGAAATTCCTAAAAAGTTTAGCAAGTTAAGCTTAAATTTCTAAACTTTTCTAGTGTAAGTAGAAAAAGTGTGCAAGAATTGCGATGGCATATAATATCTACAACGAAAGTAGGGCAAACGCATTAAAATTTCCAAAAAAACCAGAATTATGAAGTGTATAATTTTCAAATGCTGACTCT
>NZ_WJFC01000238.1 GCF_009725235.1 Scytonema sp. UIC 10036 | reverse complement strand
CTCCTCCCTACCCCCTCACCCCTACTTCCTACTCCTCAGGTAATCTAACCTCCTGTTCTACTTTTAAACCTGTCAGAAAACTGCGATCTTCGCTAATGTGAGGAAATTTCAATTGAGAATCGGGAATTCCCTTTTGTAACTGGCGTTTCCGAACAATAGCAAAGCTTCCCGCCTCTAAAATCCGCAATCTTGGAGGCGGTACCTGGTCCTTGCGTTTGGAACCGTAATACACGTTAATCTCTTTGAGCCTGCGGTCAAAGCTAGCCAGGAAAGCTTGGGGATCGCTCAATTTTTCACCAGGTGCAAGTTCAATATTCACTAGGTAGTGAGCGGGAAACTCATTTTCCGACAAAGTGATACAAAAATCCTCAAGGGGTAAACCAAATTCTCGCTGCAAGACTTGCATCACTTGAGTGGCATGAAATTCAGTTGTTTTTTCTGTGGTAGAAGAAAGTATTCCGCCGCGACGGTAACGAAAGACGATTAGAGGTGCTTGCTCGTAAAAGCCTAGTACTTCAACAACATCACCAATATCGTAACGGTAGAAGCCACTGTAGTTAGTCATCAGGATGCGGTAGAGTTTTCCTGGCTGAACTTCGGTGGCGAGTAGGGTTTTAGGATGTTCTTCTTCCCATTGGTCTTCTGGAATAAATTCAAAAAAGCCAGTTTCTATAGCCAGGATGCTGCCATCATTGTTGAAGTCATGGTAAATACTCAGTGTGCCTTCTGCTGAGGCGAACACGGCACCAAATACGGGAGTGTCTTCTAAGAAGGAAGGAAATCTTTCAAAGTAAAAATCTGAAGTTCCTCCTCTTGCAGTGGCTATGTAAGACAGATCGGACCAAGCTAATTTTGGAGTCAGGCGTCCGGACGATCGCAAAATTTCTCGCAGTTGTGCGGCGCGAGAGGGATTGGCTAACCATCTTCGTTCCAATTGAAACCGCAATTCGGGTTCGAGTTTCAACCAATCGGCTATTGTCCCTTTGTCTATATCTCGGATTAACTCTTCCCCGTATCGCTCAAGGTAGTTGCAGGTTCGGAGGATCAGCATGGGAAAGTTGGCGATGATTCCTCGCATGGAGGGGTTATTCAGGGAAAATAAAAAGCACAAATAGTGCCTTGTTATGCTATCCTCTGCCTTTAAGGTTTCATAGGGATGGGCAAAGAGTTGCTCGTAGAGGAATTTTCCCATGCGTAGGACTCCCGTACCCCCCGGTCCGTAGTCAATTCCGCTACTGGTACGCCCTGTTATTTGCGCTGTGTTGGTGACTAGCAGTTTGCCAAACTTTTTTTGCCGCGATCGCAGTGCTTCATTCAAAAAACCGATGCAAGTCAGGTTAGCCCAACCCAAAGAGTTCTGAAATCGTTTAGTAACGGGAATTAATTTCTGGTTTCCTGTGGAGCCACTGGTGGTATTGAGATAGACAACCGGGTCAGGTGTGAGGACATTTTTTTCGCCTTTGGCAATACGTTCAACGTAAGCTTCGTAACCACTGTAAGGTAGAATTGGAATCTTTTGCTGAAACTGGTCAATGGTTTTGATATCTCTTAACCCATATTTACGACCTAATTCAGTATCTTTATGGGTTTGCAACAGCTTGCGTAAAAACTCTTCTTGTACGGCATCAGTTTGGCGGATTTTCTTAACAAAATTTTCTTTAGCACGTTCTGCGAGAAATGTCAAAATTGGTAGCAAGAAGTTTGTAATTGGTCAAAAGTCATTGGTCATTGGTCAAAAGCCATTAGCCATTAGCCATTAGCCATTAGCCATTAGCCATTAGCCATTAGCCATTAGCCATTAGCCATTAGCCATTAGCCATTAGCCATTAGCCATTAGCCATTAGCCATTAGCATTGCATTAGCCATTAGCCATTAGCCATTAGCATTAGCCATTAGTCGAGATCTGCGGCTAATAAATTGCATTAACCATGCTAACCCTAAGATCCCGATGGAGACTGAAGAAGTAGGTTCTGGTACGGTCTTAGATTCGGACGTTAACTTCGTGAAAACTAATTCTCCCAATATCGCATGGGCTGTTGTTGTTGGGTGCAAGTTATCCCAAAATAAATAGTTGTTTGGGTTGGCACAGATAGTGAGGTTGACTGGATTTATACAAGATTCAGTGACATTGGTGAAACCGTATTTTGCTGGATTGGCGATCGCATCTTGAAATAAAGCAGCACTATCAAAGGTGATGAGATTAATTCCCGGAAGTGTCTGACTTAAATTACTTAAAGCAGCGGCTAAGCTAGCATTAAATTCCTGACTAACTTGGGTACGAAGATTAGCTTCATTGGAACCAAGACTTAAACCACGGGGTGTTTTTCCTAAATCTGGAACGTTAAGAACCAAGATATTTCTAGCACCAGCATTAAATAGTGACGTAATTCCTCCAGATACATTTTCAGCAAATACATTACCGCTCAAGTTACCAGCAGCGTAATCATTGGAACCAGCCGCCCACACAATATAAAGAGCTTCTGAGTCAGCAGATCGATTGGCAACTGAGAGGTCATTAGTAAATGCTTGTACTTCCCTTAGCACTCCTGGTAGGCGGGGATCGCTAGCGTTTGTGAAGCCTGATGTAGCACCGCCAAAGGCAAAATTAACACTTTGGTTAGTAGTAGCACCATTGAATGAAAAGTTAATTCCCACTTCACCTGTTGGTGAGATGATAATTGGAGAACCTACAGCCAACACTGTAGATGGAACGGGATTGACTCCCATAGAACTGGCAAGATAGTCTACCCAGTTTGGACCGTTGGAATAACGTCCATTAAAGTATGGTGGACTTGGAGGGTCTATTGGGATGGTAGGGTCTAGTGCATTTCCGGCCTTAGTGACATTAAACACATTGCCCGAATCAGATAGACTATCACCAAAAACATAAATTCTATCGAAAGTAGCTGCCGTTGCCCCAAGTGGTAACAGAAAAGGTAAAAAGGTAACTCCTACTGCTAAATTCATTTTTCTCATATGTTTGGTATCATGATAAATTTTGGTGTTTTGGAATTTTTTAAATTTATGAATTTTTAACGATCTAAGATTTTCATTTTTTGGAACAATGAATGACTGGAAGACACATAAGACTAACTACATCAGGAATACACTTATGCATTTACAATCAAAACAGAATGTTGAATCAGAATTATACAACATAACTCACTCAATACCAAGGATTGATATAGCCGATTTAACGCCAAAGATATTTTTTGAGAATTACCGAAAAACGAGCACACCAGTCATTATCGCAGGATTATTACAAGATGAGAGTGACTGGACTCTAGATTATTTGTGTGAAAAGCTTGGCAATCAAAAGTTTGTTCTCCGGAATTATGGAAGTGCTAGGTACAAACAGGACAAACGCAAATGGAAAACTATAGGCAGTGGAGTCGATTTGCAAATTATGACCTTTAACGAATTTGCCGAGTTAATGCGTAATGGCAAGGCTCATGAAAATGATGTTAACCTGGGAAAACATCCTTTAACAAATACTTCCCTGGTCGATAATCTCTCTTTAAAAAGTATTGGAGAAAAACTGGGTTTGACAAAATCGGCGACCAATCTCAATATTTACGTTAATCCGGCGGGTCATAGTTCGGGGCTGCATTATGACTCAATGGATGGGACACTGATGCAGATGCACGGTTCTAAAAAAGTGGTGTTGTTTCCACCTTCTCAAACGAATAACCTTTATCCATTTCCAGTTTATATTCACCTTTTTTATGGGATGAGGTTGCGTTGCTGGTTTAGCAAAGTTAATGTGGAAAACCCAGATTTTACATCATTTCCAAAATTTCAAGAAGCACTACAGCACAAACGTGAAGTCATTCTTAATCCCGGTGAAACTCTTTTTATACCTGAAGGTTGGTGGCATGATGTAACGGCATTAGGTGATGAAATGGTTTGTGCGGTCAATAGATTTTGGCGAGTTTATCCTATTTCACGAGTCTTATTGTCTAGAACAAGATGGCGTGCAGTTTTGGGAATGATATTTGCATTACCTCATATTTTATTCAATTTTGCCAGTGCCGTTTTCAGTAGCGATCGCAAACAAAAATTCAGCAAAATTTCTCACAGGTTATAAAATAAGCAATAAAAGTGTGAGGAAAGAATGTCGATGACCGAGTTGGAGAAGCTTTTTACAAGCCCAGCCTTCTCCTTGGGGGTGGGAATCGCTTGTTTTGTCATAGCATTTGTCTTGGCGAGTTTGGTTGAATATTGGATACATCGGTTGATGCACGCCTCACCTCGGATCGGCGAACGTCATCGCGATCACCATCGCCGTAATGAAGGACAAGGGGTTGTGTGGGAGTTTCGGGACTATATCAAAGGCAGTGCTGTGGTCATGTTTTTGATGTTTTTCCACTCTTGGCAAGCTGGAGTTGGTTGGTTTTTAGGTGCCCTCGTTTACGCTGCATTTTCAGCTTATGCCCACCAACTTCAACATGAAAACCCCACTAAGTGCTTTTGGATGAAGATGCCAGTGCATTACGTACATCATAAGTATGGTATGTGGCACCATAACTTTGGCTTAGCAGTGGATTGGTGGGACCATGTTTTTGGGACTTACAAAAAAGTGGAATGGTTGACAGCAGAAGAACTTAACCAACCAGAACGGGGTTATTTTCAGCTGCGCTGGTGGTGACAGTGACAAATGACCAATGACCAATGACCATAAGATAAAAATCTTATGTATAAAATTGGTTTTTCCTGGAGTTTTGGTATATTTTTTCTAAACAGCTTCAAGCTTTACATAGCGGCTGGAACCGGAGGAAAACAAATTTGAATTATTTCCACGAGGCAAAAGCCCACTTTGTTGCAAGTCATCAGCATCCTATTAACCAGTTTCTGCATCACTTAACGAATCTCCTGGCAATTGGGGCGGTTGTCTGTCTGTTTTACGACTGGCGACTGACACTTGTTTGCTTGGTGCTTACCCAAGTTTTTGCTTTGGGTGGGCATGCAGTGTTTGAAAAAAACGATCCTGCTTTTGTTAAGTATCCCGGTATCACCATCATAGTCTCGATACTATGGTCTTTCGAGAACTGGTTTGGTGTACGCCAAGTCGTGAGATCTGTTACGCAAAAGTCGGTTTAATGTTTGCGCTTTAACTGGTGAAAAGGAGAAAATCAATAATGTATCAGGGTTTGTTGGTGATTGATGCGGATGCTCATAAGATAGAAAATCCTTTAGTCATGAGGGATTATCTGGATCGAGAGTATCAAGATCGCATTGGTCTGACAATTGATAGTCTTGGCGATCAAAGGGCAAGAATAGCAGACTTTAATCCAGCAACGGGTAAGAACGACTTAGTGCGGATGTTCCCACAACCACAGGGTTTGGGTAAGGGGGGCTTTCGCACTTTACACCCAGAGACAACGTTGGGCGCAATGTTCAATAAAATCCGACTTGAACACATGAACCAGGAAGGTATTGATGTTCAGGTTATCTATGGCACATTGAACTTAATATTTTCTAGCATCATAGATAAAGATTTCGCGATCGCACTTTGCCGTGCTTACAACAACTATATTGCTGAGGACTGCCGGGGGTACAACGGTCGCCTCCAGCCTATTGGCGTTTTACCGCTACAAGACGTAGACGCAGCAGTAGCGGAGATGTACCATTGCGTGAATGAACTGGGCATGATAGGTGTAGCTGTTGCTCCAAACTTGCCCATTCCCCATCCCAAAGCACCTGACGCTTTTCCAGAAATTCGCACTTGTAAGACGATCTCTCATCCCGATTTTCAACCCTTATTGCAAGCAGCCGTAGACTTAGACGTTGCCCTTGGCATTCACGGTGGTCCCGGTTCTTCTATGGTGGGTGGCATTTCCGATCACATGGAAACTTTTGTTCTCACCCACATTTTCGTGCAACGGAACCAACAACAGTTGGCACTAGCACGCATGGTGTTTGATGGAGTTTTCGAGCGCTTTCCTACACTCCGGGTGGGCTTTCTAGAAGGCGGTTGCGGCTGGTTACCAGATCTCGCCCATGCCTTTCACGAGCATTGGGAAAAGCGCATCCGTGATTTTGACCCCAAACATCCTTATCGCCCTTCCCTCATCGAATATACAAAATTGATGATTCAGGAAAGAGGTAGCCACAACAATATTAATCTCATGAATCAGGCTAAAAACCTCTTCGACCTCTTATGGAATGCCCAACACGATCCTACTAAAATTGACGATGCTAGCTTATATGAGCACTACAATCTTCGCCACCGAGATCCATTAGAGTACTTTGAACGGGGGCAAATCTTTACCTCTTTTGAATCAGACGATCCGGGTCCTTCTTATCTTCACGTTTCTATGGGTGAAGTTGGTAAGCGCTTAGCTTGCTTCTCTGGCGATTACGGTCACTGGGATGGCGTACTTCAGAACTGTGTCCAAGATGCTGCTACAGTTGCTGATTACGATCGAGAGCATTTAGGGCTATTGCTAGGCGGTAATGCTCTGGCACTTTACGGCAACCGCTTGCGCCAATCTCTACCTAAAGATTTGTTAACCGAAACAACAACTACAGCAACAGTGTAAGTGCAAGTGATGGAACTAGCCACGACCCTCAAAAGTCAAACAGTTCACAACCGCGTTCGCGAGGTTGGCATCAACCCAAATTACTGGTATCCAGTCGTTTGGGCTGACCAACTCAAAGTTGGTCAAGTTATGCCTGTAGCCATTTGGCAGCAGGCAATTGTTGTTTACCGTGATGCCAGTGGTCAATTTCATGCCTTGGAAGATGCTTGTCCTCATAAAGGAGTGGCACTCCATAAAGGCAAAGTCCAAGGGACTCACCTTGCTTGTCGCTATCACGGTTGGGAATTTGATGGAAGTGGCGCGTGTGTCAGTGTTCCGTACTTGCCTCAAGGGCAAAAACTACCCTGTGCTCAAGCCCGTAGCTATCCAATTCAGGAAAAATACAACCTGATTTGGATATTTCCGGGTGATGCTGCCTTGTCTGAACAATCCCAAGTGCCTGATGTACCAGAATTTGACCAGCCCGATTGGTTGATGGTGCCCATTCCCACTCACTTTAAAGCACATTTCTCCATTTGTAATGAAAATACGATGGATGTCTTTCACGGGTATTTGCACCAAGAACTACAGGGCTGGTTCGATCCAGTTTTAATTAACTTACAAGCAACAGAAACATCAGTGTGCGCTGACTACAAAGTTTCTTATAAAGGAATTTTTACCAAATTTTTAGGATTGAGTGACAACGCACATAAAGTTACTACCCGCACTATCTCAATCCGGTATTACTACCCTCACTATCACAGTTCGCTCGAAGGTCTTTCCTCCTTGTACCTCATGCGACTACCCGTAAGTCCAACAGAAACGCGATCGTTTTCCCTTTTATTTGTTAAAATTCGCCTTTCCAAATGGCTAGTCCAACCAATTAAGAAACTAATAGCAAATTTTATCTGGCGCTTGTTTCGGAAATTTGTTGCCCAAGATTGTGAAATGATTGAGAGCGAGCAACAAAGCTATCTTGCAAATCCCCAACGGCGTTATGTCGAAATCAACCCTGCTATTATTGCCCTCCAACACGTTATTGTTTCTCAATACGAACAATTCATACGCTAGAGCAATTAAATTCGTAGGTTGGTTTAATGTACGAAACTGACATTTCTTGTTCCCATGCAAATCATGGGAATACATTCATCGAGGTTCTGCCTCGAAAGAATATATAAGGAGGCAGCCTCGATGAAAAAATTGCATCATCAATCATGAAAAAGGTAAAGTAGGGTGGGCAAGGCCTACCAATATCAAATTATGGGCATTGCCCACCCTACTGAATATATTGGGAGATGAAGTTTCCAAACGAGCATTCCCAGTTTCTGCCTGAAAACGAAAGATCGAGGGTGTAAATTACTTATCAAAATTCAAGATTTACCAATAGCCCAAAACTGTTAAACAATAATGCGAATTTTACTGTTATATCCTCTGTTCCCTAAATCCTTTTGGTCTTTTGACAAAACGTTAGAACTGATTGGGCTAAAAGTTTCACTCCCGCCTCTAGGAATGATTACCGTTGCAGCTATCCTACCCCAAACCTGGGAGTTCCGCTTGGTAGACCGTAATGTTCGGTTTGAAACTGAAGCAGATTGGAACTGGGCAGACTTGGTGATTATTTCAGGAATGATTGTCCAGAAATCGGATATGCTGTCTCTGATTCGTGAGGCAAAGCGACGGAGTAAACTTGTTGCTGCTGGTGGTCCTTATGTCACTTCTGTTCCTAAAGACGCGCAGGAAGCAGGGGTAGATTTTCTGGTTTTAGATGAGGGTGAAATTACTCTGCCAATGCTGGTTGAAGCTCTAAAACGGGGTGAAACCTCAGGAGTATTCAGCGCCAAAGGAGAAAAACCTGATGTGACTAGTACGCCCATTCCCAGGTACGATCTGCTGGAACTAGAAGCTTACAGCGATATGTCTGTGCAATTTTCCCGTGGTTGCCCTTTTCAATGTGAGTTTTGTGATATTATTGTTCTTTATGGACGTAAGCCACGGACTAAAACCCCCTCACAATTACTTGCTGAGTTGCAGACTCTGTACGATTTGGGCTGGCGGCGCTCGGTCTTTGTCGTGGATGATAATTTTATCGGCAACAAGCGCAATGTGAAACTCTTACTGCGCGAACTCGGTCCTTGGATGGCAGAACACGGCTATCCCTTCCGCTTGTCAACTGAAGCCTCGGTGGATCTGGCACAAGATCCAGAACTGCTAGATTTAATGATTGCTGCCAACTTTAGTGCTGTATTTTTGGGTATCGAGACACCGGATACGGAAAGTTTGGCATTGACGCAAAAATTCCAAAATACACGTCACTCTTTGATTGAATCAGTCAAGACAATTAACAGGGCGGGTTTGCGCGTCATGGCTGGTTTTATTATTGGCTTTGATGGTGAAAAGTCGGGGGCAGGCGATCGCATTATCGAGTTTGTAGAAGCCACTGCGATTCCTCAAGCAATGTGCAGTATGCTTCAGGCGCTTCCAAGTACTGCACTTTGGGAGCGACTTCAGAAGGAAGGGCGTCTGCAGAATGAAAAGGCTAACATCAATCAAACAACGCTTGCCAATTTTATTCCTACTCGTCCTATTAAAGAACTGGCTGGCGAGTACGTGAGATGCTTCTGGGAACTCTACGAACCCAAACGTTATTTGGCGAGAGTTTTTCGGCATTTCATGGCAATGAAACCTACCCCTCACAAAAAGAAATTTCGCATACCACAATTCAAGTATATTCGGGCATTGCTCATTATTTGTTGGCGGCAGGGAGTCAAGCGAAATACCCGCTTCCAATTCTGGCATCAGTTGTTTTCAATTATCAGACACAATCCTGGAGTATTTGAATCCTATTTTATTAATTGCGCCCATCTAGAGCATTTCATGGAGTACCGTGAAATTGTCCGTGAGGAAATCGAAGCGCAACTTGAGAAATGCCTGGAAAATACATCTTTAGTTTCGAGCTATTAACTAAAACAAATGGTAATCAATCAAACAGCAATTAGCATCCGAACAGTCACAACTGCTGCCGAAAAAGAAATGTTTTTGGATGTTCCCGCAAGGGTATACGCTAAAGATCCTTATTCGGTACCCCCCATCCGTAGCAGTATTGCAAAGCAATTCACACCCGCAAATACCTTTTTAGAGTATGGAAAACTGCAACAGTTTATTGCTATATCCCAAGAAGCAAAAGAGCCTCAAGCAGTGGGACGCATTGTTGCTGCTGTCAACCAACGGCTAATAGATCGTGAACGGCAAAATATTGGCTTGTTCGGTTTTTTTGAATGTATTGAGGATTTTACCATAGCTCAAGCTTTACTAGATGCTGCCTGCAAATGGTTGCGAGAGCAAGGAATGACCACAGCTAGAGGTCCAATTAATTTCTCTACTCATAATGGTTGCCTGTTTTTAGTTGATGGATTTGACTCACCGCCAACGGTGATGATGCCATACAATCCACCTTATTACCCAAAGTTTATGGAGCGGGATGGGTGGGATAAAGCTAAAGACGCATATGCTTATAATTTCCCTTTGGATAAACCCCTAGCAGCAAAGTTTGAGAAGGGTTATCGCATTGCGTGTCAATCTGGAGTGAAATTCCGCCCAATCAGAACCAAAGGTGAAGCATTCGAGCAGGATGCCAAGAACATTTATCACCTTTTTAACCGTGCCTTTTCTGCTAATTGGAGTTCTACACCTCGCACTGAGGCAGAATTTTTAGATGAAGCTAAAGAATTACAGAGTTTAATAGATCCAGATATTTTCCCCATTGCTGAGTACAACGGGGAAATGGTGGGCTTTTTTATGGGGCTACCTGATTACAATATTCCCCTCAAATATGTTAATGGAAAACTCAACTGGTTGGGAATTCTTAAGTTTCTCTGGTATCGTCGGCAAATCGATCGAGGGCGAGTGATTGTCATCTGTTCGTTACCAGAATACCGCTCAAAAATGGTACCTCTAGCTTTAATTTATTTGGGAATGCAAGGTGGAATACAAAAGGGAAAACCTTATAAAGGGGCTGAACTTTCCACAGTATTTGAAGATAATTTCCCCTCACGCAAATTAATCGAAGCAGCTGGTGGCAAAATATATAAAACTTACAGAATTTATGAAAAAGCTTTATGAAGGCGTTAGTGACTGGAGCTAATGGATTTACAGGTTCTCACTTAGTTAGGGCTTTGCAAAAGCAGGGCAATACTGTTGTTGGATTAGTACGTAAATCTAGTAATTTAACCCGTCTTGAGAATGTTAACGTAAAATTAGTTTATGGTGATATTACTGACAAAAATGCGTTAAGAGCAGCAATGCTTGATACAGATACGGTTTTTCACACTGCTGCTTATGTGGAGCTAGGAATTGTTAATGAAGCTGAGATGGAGCGAGTCAATGTAGAAGGGACGCGAGCCGTTTTAGAAGTGGCGCGAGAAACTAGCGTATCTAAGTTAGTTTACTGTAGCACTATTGGTGTATTCGGTGATACAAAAGGTCAAGCAGTGAATGAAACTTTCCAAAGAACGCAGAAGCACTTTTCCTCTGCTTACGATCGCACTAAATACCAAGCTCAACAATTAGTCGATCGAGCTGTTGAAGCTGGTTTTCATGCTGTTAGCGTTCTTCCCTCTGGAATATTTGGTGCTGATGACCCCCATTTTGGTCCGGTTATGGAGCTGTTTTGCAAAGGAAAACTCAAAGTGTGGGCGGGAGGCGATCGCATTACTGGAATTGTCCATGTAGACGACCTTGCAGACGCGATGATTTTAGCAGCAGAAAAGGGGAAACCGGGGGAGTACTATATTATTTCTGCGGGTGATTTAACACTACGGGAAATGTTTGCCATTGTTTCCCACCAAACAGGTATTCCAGCGCCTCGTGAAGTTCCCAAACCCCTAGTAAGATTGGCGGGGAATTTACTTGACCCAATTGGAAGGCTGTTGAATTGGCAACCACCCATCAGTCGAGAACGCGTTCACTATATATACGACCGATGTGTCCGAGTAGACGCTACAAAAGCCCGTAATGAGCTTGGTTGGAATCCGCGCTCAGTCACAGAAACTTTACGTGAGTTAGTGGTTAGGGGTTAGTGGTTAGTTGTTAGTTGTTGGTGGTTAGTTGTTGGTTGTTAGTGGGGGATAAAGAAGAAAGTTCTACCTTGTCTCCCTTGTCTCCCTTGTCCCCAATCCAAAATCCAAAATCTAAAATCCAAAATCTAAAATCCAAAATCCTCAATCCCTACTTATTAAATATCGTCGCGGGGTCGAGACGGGTGACTTTTTGAATGGCAAAAATTGCTGCGCCAGTACACATAATAATAGTTACACCAAAAACTGCGATCGCGGTTTTGGGCGTAATTAAAATGAGGATACCTTGACTAGCCAGTGTCCAAGTGGCGACTCCCAAGCAAAGTGCCATACCAGGGATATAACCGAGAACAGCCATCCATATAGCTTGCTCAATAATGACACTGTAAATCGTCCAATCAGATGCACCCATTGCTTTGAGTGTGCCAAATTCCTTGAGATGTTCTGACACGGAGGAATAAAGTATTTGACCAACAACAATGGCTCCTACAATGATTCCTACTGTTGCACCCAGCCCTAAAATGAATCCAATGCCAGTTCGCTTTTGCCAGTAAACCTCAGTTTTTTTTATCATTTCTGCACGGGTGTAGGCACGGGTGTTGGGTAAGGCAGCATCTAGTCTTTTCTTGAGTGCTTGCAAATCCTGACCGGGCTGGGCTTGAATGAGGATATAAGTGATGGGGTCTAATGAAGATAAAGGTTTTGGTGCGGGGGTAGGGTTTTTCTCCGGATCTACGTAAGTGGTGGTACACTGAATGTCTTTGGAACCTGATTGCATTCGACAAGACACATTAGAAGTTTTACCAGAACTCACGTAAGCAGTGGCACTTTCTAGAGAAGTAAACATATAAGGATTTGATGCAATTGAGCGGTTTCCTTGGGTTAAGCCAACCACGCGTGTAGGCACAGTATTGACTTGTGCTCGATCGCCGACACGTCGTACACTCAAAGACTCTGCATTAAATGTATCTACTATTACAGTATACGGTTCTTTGAGGGTATTTATACTGCCTTGGATAATATTATTAGGTATAAACAATTGCCCATCTGGAGCGAATCCAATGACTCTGACTGGAGCTATTCTTCCCATGGGGTGACGCCATACTCCTCCGGTGGCAATGAGCGCTTCTGCATTTGCGACACCAGGTACTTCTCTCGCTAAATTGATATGAGCTAAAGGCATTGGCAGTGTGAGATCTAGGTAAATCATGCTGTCAGACGCCACCCAAATATCAGCAGTGGAATTGTTAATTAATTTCGTAGAGGAGCGCGTAAACCCATTGAAGATACCTGTTTGAATAGTCACTAGGCTAACGGCAAACATAATACCTGCCTGTGCTGCTAGAAAGCGAGGAATATCTTCAAGCAGATTTTTACGGGCAATTGAAACCATAAGAAAAGCTGGTATACTAAGAAATTTTTTTAGTCTGACATTAGCCATAGTATGCTAAACGCCTATTGTTATGTTGGCAACCACGAGTTCCTAACTGAGCACTTCCATCATCATTCTATTGACTGCGATCGCACTCAGGAAATATATCAAGGAACTTGTAGTTATAATGGGTCATCTTTTACACCTGCTTTCTTGAAAATTAATTTTCATGCCAGTCTATCGCTCCAAAACGAAATTACCTGCCTCTGCATTCCTACTTATATTAGGGCTTCTTATCACTGCTAGCCTTGGATTTGTAACGAACACAAATTTTTCTTCTAGTCAAAAAGGAACAAGCTCAGAAAAAGCTATTGCCCAAACTCCACCCAAGCCAGCACCTCAAGAAATCGTGCAAGTCCGGGAAGTACGCGCTCTATCAGGCAAGCTAGATACAGTACCTGTCTTTAATAGCAATAGCCCTGAATGGATCAAAACTGAGGGAATTTTACTCTCTACCTTTCCTGCAAACGGAAAAAAAGTTTCAGCCGCACACTTAAACTTTCCTTTTCAAGGAAGATTTGACTTATTTGCCCATCACCATACCCACACTCCCAAAGATTTGCAAACGCTTTATTTGGGAGTGATTTTGCACAATCCAAGTCCAAAACCAGTGACAGTGGATGTTTTACAGGCAGCAAGTTACTTGATGCAAGATGCACCATTTGTCACTTTACCGTCCTATGTAGAGAATTCTGATGGTAAAGCATATGCAGGGCCTGGGAATAGGGCTGTCGCTGACTGATGGGCAATATTATTAGATAACCCAAAAGCAAAACATTTGACTATCCCACAGCGAGGTAAAGCCATTTCCTATGCAATAGATACCCTAGGGGCGGTGCCCATTACCATTTATCAATTTTTTAGCTCGTGCGTTGGGTAGAACGAAGTGACACCAATAATTCGATTAAATGTTGGGTTTCGTTCCTCAACCCAACCTACTAATAAAAAATAAAACATAAGAATGTGGACACACGGATAAATTATTTCTACATTTCCATATTCTTATGTCTTTTTTTAGCGAAACCTTTGAGGTTTGTTCCTACTTTTCTTTAAGAATAAGCATCGCTTCGCTTGGTAATTAAGTAACTCTTTAAGTAACTAAGAGTTCTACTAGTACCATAACTGCTACGAATTATTCTACCTTTTAACTTTTTACACTCAACTCACATCACACTTATGCTCAAAAGTGTATTTAAAAAGTTCTTGTGATGACATGAGTAATTACACTGAATTTATCTTTGTTAGTGGATAGTGGATAGTGGATAGTGGTTGGTGGTTCTCTACTTCCCTACTAACCACTAACTACTAACCACTAACCCCCAACCACTAATATAAATTTTATGGGCGATATTTTTAAAACGCGAGTATAAAGGGAAATACTTTAAACAAGATGATTAATGAGACTGGTGAAAAAGTAGCATGGCAAATCCTTCGTCAAACCCTGCGCCAAAACCTTACAGACACAATCAACTGAAAGAAGGTGGAGTCAAGCGTGTCTGTAAAAAACTTAACAAGAAACCCAAACAGAAAAGTTGGCTGGTGTCAGTGCTAGCATTGGCGATTTTAATGGGTACTGGGGGGTTATTTATTACTTTTGCTTGGGTTAGTGTCCAATTGATACTTAATCCTTATCAAGTAGGATGGCTAAATAAACTTTTGCCGGATTGGGTGCAAATTTCTACAACTGGCGCAGAACGTCCTCAGACTCTCAAACAAATTCAAGACTCTCTCAAAAAGCAGGGGTTGGAAGCAGGACAAATCTTACCTCTAAAAGCTGACACGGCAGTGTCTTTCTTGCTCCCAGTCTTGAAGCAACAGTCTAATTGCCAGTCTGATTGTAAATCTATAGTTGAACTTAGAGTTTATGAACGTTCCAAAGAATTGGAATTGAAATCTGTATCGGAGAAATATTATCGTCTAGTAACTCAGTTATCTGTTGCGGGACCGGAAGAATCTTTTGTAATAGCACCTTTTGTTAAAACTACAGATGAAAATCAAGGTTCCAATCTGTCCTTACCTTTGAATGAAGTAGGGCGTTTTGACGGTGAGACGCCATCACCTGGTGTTTGGTTCTATTTACGGGGTAATCGCCAAGAAGGAACGAGTCTCATTGCTTACGGTATTGTTGTTTACTACAATAGCGATCGCTCTCTCTTACAATTCATGTTGCCTTGGACTAGCCCAAACGGGCATTTACCTGAATGGCGGCAAGTCACAGGTGGTGGAAACAAAGAACTCGTTGTGGATCGAACAGTAGGTTTAGAACCTCAGTTAAAAATTTACCAAGTCCAATCTGTCAAATATTTCCTCAATCCTATCGAATTAGAAGCAATTGCTTTCACACAACCTGTTCTTAAGCATTCCGTTTACCGAGATGCTCTTTTGCTAGCTCGTAGCGGATTGTGGACACCAGCTCTTGAACGGTTGGAATCTCTAAAGAAACGCCAAAAAAAGCTTTTTTCACCGCAAGTGCAATCCCAAATGGATGCAATTCGCTTGCACTCCCAATTTACAAAGACTCAAGCCAGTACAATCTGGGCAAGCCCCAGCCAAGAAGTTTTGGCAGATATTATAGATGGTCGTTGGGAAAAAGCTTTACAGGTGTTCAAGGCTTCGCCACAAAACGCTCGGGAAATTTCTAGCCTCCTTAAAGCAGATGGGGAGATATTATGGAATCGCGTGGAAACAGAATTGCAAGTCAATCCAAAGCGACAGTCAGTGCAAGCTTGGGGTGCTTTGATTGTAGCAGCTCGTCACGGGAAAGAACGAGCTAAGACCTGGTTAAGCCAGCGCTCGCCGATCTCAGAAGACACCATTGCTTACGCTCAAAGCCTCATAGAACTTTTAGAGGGTAAAGCTTTGCAGTGCGAACAATCGCACACTGAGCCTTGCGAGCACGGTACGGGCTTCTGACGTTATTCAAAGTGAATAACACTTGCTTTTCAACTGCACAAATGTGGTAGAGGCGATATACGTGCAGTGCTTATTGAGCGCTTTCCAGGCTGCACGTATCAGATGATTTCTGTACTTTCATATCCTGCAATTGCCTTAACAAGCAATCAACTTCAGCTTGCAGGTTCATAAATTTTGCTTGCTGCTCGGCCTGATAAAGGCATTTATTCAATTTGGTTGCCCAGTATGTTTGGGATTCAGTGTTTGAAACGCTAGAAGTAGTCATAACCATACGAACTCACAAATCAACTCACACCATTAGAGATATTATAATAGAGAAGTTTTAAGAATCATTAAATAATTGTATATTCCTCATAATTGCCTGTAAGGTGTCTAATGTTATATATCGGCAGGACTGCTTGCATAGTATTTTTGTTCCAAAAAAAAACATTATTGTTGAGCCTTGCATATCAGTGACACTTGATGTGCAAAATAAAGATATATCACTAGTTGTTACCATCTCAGCTAAAAATAAAAGTTTTTAATTACCGTGACTCTAAGCCTGACTGCTGCTAAATCATACCGCCAACCCTGGCCAGGGCTAATAGAAGCCTACCGTCAATACTTGCCTGTCACTGAAAATACACCAGTGGTGACTTTGCTAGAGGGCAATACTCCTTTGATTCCAGTTCCCTCAATTGCAGAACTTATCGGCAGACAAGTCCGTGTATTTGTGAAATATGACGGTCTGAATCCCACTGGTAGCTTTAAAGACCGGGGAATGACAATGGCAATTTCCAAGGCAAAGGAAACTGGGGCAAAGGCTGTTATTTGTGCAAGCACGGGCAACACCTCAGCTGCAGCTGCTGCCTATGCCAGACGTGGAGGAATGCGCGCTTTTGTAATTATTCCAGATGGCTACGTTGCACTGGGCAAATTAGCACAGGCGTTGCTCTATGGGGCAGAGGTTCTGGCAATTCAAGGGAATTTTGACAGGGCGCTGGAAATTGTGCGCGACATGGCAAACACCTACCCAATCACTTTGGTGAACTCGGTGAATCCTTACCGTTTAGAAGGGCAGAAAACAGCTGCATTTGAAATTGTTGATACTTTGGGTGATACACCCGATTGGTTGTGTATCCCCGTAGGCAATGCAGGAAATATATCAGCATATTGGATGGGATTTTGTCAATACCATCAAGAAGGAAAATGCGATCGCTTACCCCGAATGATGGGCTTTCAAGCTGCAGGTGCAGCACCTCTAGTGAACGGTCAACCAGTGACGCATCCAGAAACCATAGCCACAGCGATTCGTATCGGTAACCCCGCAAGCTGGGAGAAAGCAGTTGCCGTTCAGCAAGCGAGCATGGGAAGTTTTCACGCCGTAACCGATACAGAAATTCTTGAGGCTTATCGACTTTTGGCATCAGAAGAAGGGATTTTTTGCGAACCCGCTAGTGCAGCTTCTGTTGCTGGTTTGTTACAGGTAAAAGACCAAGTTCCCACAGGGGCAACTGTCGTTTGTGTTCTGACTGGTAACGGCCTGAAAGACCCAGACACTGCTATTAAACACAGTTCCAGCCAATTTAAACAAGGTATTCCACCGGAACTTAAGGCTGTGGCTGAGGCAATGGGATTTTGAAAAAATTATGAATGATGAATGATGAATGATGAATTGTATTTTCATAATTCATAATTCATAATTCATAATTCATAATTCATAATTCATAATTCATAATTCATAATTCATAATTCATAATTCATCCTCTTTCCCTTGTTAATCTGTCTATGGCATCACCTAATGCGGTGGTCAAGCTTTTGCGGGTCTGGGCGTGGTTGTCTTGCTCTGTTTTTAACGCTTGAAGTGTGCGATCGCGTTCTTTGATAACAGCAATGAGTTGGGTTTTTAACTCCTCAACGGATTTGATCTGTTCGACTTCTTGCTCAATCGCTGTTGTAGTTGTTGGATCGTCAAGTAATTCTGCTTCAATGCCCTTGATTTGCTCTATTTGTTTTTTTAACGAATCTATCGTTTGTTGTGCCATTTGAGCATCGGAACGACGCTGTTCTGCTTCAGTGTTGTAGAGCTTACGCCATTTTTCCGCACTTTGCCAAGCGGCATCACGTTCTACTTGCAGTTCTGCTAGTTGTTGTTTAAGTGCTTTGATTTCTGCCAACCACTGTGGTGTTAATTCTTGAGTCATATCAGTAAATTCAGGTGATTTATACAGTGTATTCTTTATACAAAGAAATATACGCACTGCTGAACAGTAGGGTGGGCACTGCCCACCCTACTACTGGTAGCATGAAGTAACTGGGGTAGTTCATACCGTAACAACTTATTACGTGTAGCAGGGAAATTTATCAACTGTGGCTGCAAAGAAGTACAATAACTAGCTGTTTAATAACAGAAATGCGATCGCGCTCATCTCAACCCCCTCACTATCTCAATTATGGACTCTGATGCCAAAACACTGACTGTAAAACGGCTGCGTCAACTGAGCCGTGTCATGGATAAAGCAATTACCATTCCCGGTACCCCGATTAGTATTGGTCTAGATCCAATTTTGGGATTGATACCTGTTGGGGGCGATTTTTTGGGAATTCTGTTTTCGGCATACATAGTCTTAGAAGCAGCTAGGTCGGGTGCGCCTGCTGCTACGATAAGCAGAATGGTCTTGAATATAATAATAGATGGAATATTAGGTGCTGTACCGTTAGTGGGAGACTTGTTCGATTTTGCCTGGACAGCTAATGAATACAACATTAAACTACTAGAAGATTACTTAAAGTTTCCCAGACAGAGAAAAAGCACAGACAAGTGGTTTGTATTTGGGGTGTTAACTCTATTGTTCATTGTCACTATTGGACTAGTAGCATTTGCCGTGATACTCATGAGGCTGTTTGGAACCTTGCTTGAAACTCTGTTGAAATCCTTAAGTGGCAGTTAGATGAGTACAAAATAATTGATGAAAGATTGGTGGCAAGCGACTTTTCCTAAAGGTCGGCAAAGTCTAATTATTACGGATGCTAATGGGTATCCCGTACAAATCGCGTATGGTGAAAAAGGTAAGGGTCAAACCTTGTTTTTGTTACATGGTGTTGGTAGCTGGAGTTATAATTGGCGTTCCAGCATAGATACATTATCTCAACATTTTCGAATTATCTGCTTTGATGCAAAAGGTTATGGTTTTTCGGAAAAAGCAGTGACTCGTAAAGAAAAGAATGGTCATCAGGTGATTGAATTCGAGAGAGTTATCCGTTCTCTATGTGATGAACCCGCTATTGTTGTCGCAGAATCGTTAGGCGCATTAATTGCTTTAGCGATCGCACAAAAAAATCCCCAATTAATAACGCGACTGGTGGTACTCAATGTACCTATCTTTGCCCAAAGTCTACCTCATTGGGGAATGTGGTTACTTTCTCAAATGCCTATAGAGATAGTACAAATCATTGACTCATTGAGACTACCGCTGTTGTTTGCACCAATTGTTAGAGAAATTATGGCAGTAGAAAGGCGAGATGTTCTGTTCGATCCATCCATACTCACCCAGGAAGACGTTTATTGGATAACTTACCCCTATGTGGAGCTTCCCGGTACTCTTGCAAAAGTAGCGGAAGAACTACAAATAGCAGCACGGGAAATTGAGCATTTGCAAACCAATAAACCTAGCTTTCTTGCCAATATTCAAAAGAACCTCAGTGCGGTTACGTGTCCCACACTTGTTTTGTGGGGTGAACAAGATACGTGGTTTCCTGCAAGTGATGGGAAAAAACTCTGCCAATATCTACCCAACGCAAAATTACAAATTTTGCCTAACTGCCGCCATGATGCATCTTTTGGTGCTTCAAAAGATGTGAACGCAGCAATTCTTGAATTTTTACAAGACAGCTAATCCTATCACATTATATTATCACCAATAAAAAGAGTGGGAGCCAGCATACCAATCGCTTTCAATGCTCCCACTCATCATTTGTCGCTAAAGCAGTCAGAATTATGTATAAATGTCGTTAGTCATTTAGGGGATTTTTTACACTTAACGACAACATTTCTAGGGATTCTGCTGCGACAAATCAATGCCTGATTATTTCAATTTTGTAAATATAACCGATTTATGAAAAAATAATTTCCGCATATATTTTATGTGGAAAGTGTATCACAATTAAATTTGATAGGTGACACACCCTGACAATAACACCCTTGAAGTCGTTTACCATCTTTAATTTATCTAATTTTCTATTATTTTAGTTGCCAT
>NZ_WJFC01000237.1 GCF_009725235.1 Scytonema sp. UIC 10036 | reverse complement strand
GCCGTCAGGTTGGTGGAGTTATTTCCGGACTGGATACCGGGATTCTTCCACAACGAATCGCACCCCCTCGTAAAACTGTTTAATTGTTTGGTTTCAGAGCTTGGAACTAGCTTCGCATCCCAAGGTGAGAACTTTAACACTTAATGTAAACCCAGCTTGTTTAAGGCTGATAGTCTGGTCAACTAACTAAAATGCACCAGGCATGAAGCCCCGTCACTTTAGTGCGGGGTGCTGACAGGATATGCATCTATCAAAGGATAGGTTAATTATTACTCAACACTAGAAAATTGTCTCGTATAAGTGTAAAATTTTACTCATATTTAGTAGGCAATGCCCACCTAGCCCCAATACTGCAAGGGATATCGGATATTGTAGGTTGGGTAAACCCGTGTGTGAAACCCAACAAATGTCTGTCAATGTTGGGTTTCGTTCCTCAAACGCCACTTCACTCAACTCTGGAAACCAGAGCATGTGAGTGGCTCCCCAACCTACGTGTTTTCGTATTTTTAGGCTTAACAGACAGGCATTGCCCACCTAGCCCTGTCAAGGGGATTCATAAAATTTTGATTCAGTTGGCAATTTCTCATCTTTTTTCTCTGCGATCTCTGTGCCTCTGCGGTTTTAAAGTAATTTATTTAACTACTGAGTACGCAGAGTCCGCAGAGGTAAGAGGTGAGAGAACAATTTGTTCCGTTTTGATGAGATAACAAGAGATGCCCATTCCCTACTTCACAGCACGAGTGAAAGCAAGATGAGGTTGCGCCTTTTCCATTTTCGGCATTAACCAAGCTAAACCTTCACTAGTGCCAATCCATAATTTATTGCCGATATCAGGAGCAATACTGAGAACACGGCTAGAGGGAAGACCGGGAATTTCGTCTAACAACCCTCCAGTATATGGGTTTAATCGTAGCAAACCGTTATTGGTACCAACCCAAACACTTCCATCTTTAGCAAACCGCACAGCAGTCACGTTACGTCCGCGTAGGCGAGCGACTGACCTCAACACCATACCAGTTTTTGGGTTGATAACTAACAAATTGTTTGGCATTCCAGCCCAAATTAATCCTTCCGGGCTAATCGCTAAAGCTTGCACGGTTGTGCCTGGTAAATTATTAATCCGCTTCATGATGTAGGCATTAGCAGTATTAACTCGTACTACACCATCAAGCGTACCCACCCAAAGTTGACCTTCGGCGTCTAAAGTCATGGCATTACCACTGACGCCTGGTAGGTTTTTTAAGGTGGTCATGATTAAGCCTTGATCGGGGCTGACTAGGGCTAAGCCAGTATCTGTTCCAGTCCACAAGTAGCCACGCTTATCCACTAACAAAGATAACACGCGCTTGGAAGGCAAAAATAAATTCTGTGCTGTAATTTCACCACTGCGAATGTCAACTCGCTGCAAACCCTCGTAGGTTCCTACCCACAAACGCCCTACTTTATCTTGGGCGATCGCACCAATTGTTACATTTGGTAAATTAACCCGAGTTAAAATCTTACCAGTGTTCGGGTCAATGCGTGACAATCCCCGCCAAGAACCTACCCAGAGGTTACCTGTGACATCTTGTTGTAAAGCATTGATGCGATAATCGGTGTCGTGCAAACGTTCTTGCAGTTGCCGTTCATCAGGTAATGGATCTTGTCGGGGTGGTGGAGCAGACGGTGGGTAAGCTGGAGTTAATTCAGATGGATCTACGTTGAGAATTTTTTGAGCTTGGAGATTTTGACTATCAGTTTGGGCGGTTGCTGGAATTGCCATAGCTACATGAGTCACATTTGGCAATGCTACAAACCCTAAAAGGATAGAACTGATGAATAATCGAGTACGCTTGCAAAGAAACACCACGGTTACACTTCCTTTAAAACAGTTTCCTCAAGGGAATGGGAATAAGAGACATTGCGCCCTATTCCCCACTCCCCTTCTTTGAATAAGCTTTGGGTTAAACCCAGTGTTCCCACAGGTGGTATTTTTTTATCACATCCCCAACTCTCGTTCCCAGGCTCCGCCTGGGAACGAGACGAGTAACTAATCCCCAATCTCCAGCCCGTAAATTACTGCTTCACTTCCAAAGATTTCTGTTGTACCTTCCAATTTTTCTCCTAACTTTTGGGCAACTCTTATGGAGGCTGTGTTCTGTGGACGAATCAAACTTATGACATGAGATTGTTGTAGTACGTTAAAAGCGTAATCCATTGCTGCTGTTGCACCTTCTGTAGCAAAACCGCGTCCCCAGTACTGCCTTCGCAATGTCCATCCAATCTCGAATCCCGGCCAACCCTCTGGTTTCCAGCAACCAATTCGACCAATCATTTCACCACTTTGGCGTTCTTCCACAGCCCACATTCCATATTGACGAAGTTGCCAGTGTCCGAGCATTGTTGCCATGCTACGCCACGACTCCCATCGAGATAATGGTTTCCCAGTACCGATGTAGCGCATAACTTCTGGGTCACCACACATCTCGGCATAAGCATCAAGATCTTCTTCACGAAATTCCCGTAAGAGAAGACGTTGGGTTTCAAGTTTAGGAATACGCATTTTACACTAAGTTGTACACAACAAGAGTAAATGAATGCAAGTCATTAGCAAGCAATTTTTTGCTAACTGTTGGTAGTTAGAACGCTTACCAATAGCAAGCCATCATTAACATTCTTTGGCTGCGGCTTACAATCATTGAAGGTACTTTGTAAAGCATTCTTAATAAAATGTTGAAAAAAATATTTAATAACAAATTTAAATGAAAAAGTTAAAAATATTCAAAGAATAACTTATTGATTTCTTGATATATTGTGAGACAAGTTACAAATCACGTGACGTGCAAGTTGACTCTTTCACTCACCACATCTTGGGATTTCTGTCAAGAAGTTGCAGGAAAAGCGAGCAACGTGAATTTGGAGTTCGTTTAAGTCCGATTTACCTCAAATTACTCAAAAAAATTTGAATTTCGGGTTATTTAGTGACAAGATACATAGTTTCTTCTAATCGATCC
Organism: Scytonema sp. UIC 10036; assembly: GCF_009725235.1. Next base: position 17,203 of record NZ_WJFC01000237.1, on the reverse strand, counting down.
TTGCCCAGCAGGGAAAAATTAGGGGCGAAAGAAAAATGCACGTGACGTGATTTGTGGGTATAACAAAGAGTGACTTCTTGGAAGGGAAAGTATGTCTTACGCTCAAACGAAGACTCAGTCGAAATCAGGCTATCAAGCTGGGGTAAAAGATTACAGATTAACATATTACACCCCTGATTACACTCCAAAAGATACAGATATTTTAGCGGCGTTCCGTGTTACACCCCAGCCTGGAGTTCCATTTGAAGAGGCTGGTGCTGCTGTGGCTGCTGAGTCTTCCACTGGTACTTGGACAACTGTATGGACAGATTTGTTGACCGACCTGGATCGTTACAAAGGTCGTTGTTACGATATTGAACCAGTTCGCGGTGAAGACAATCAATTTATTGCCTACATTGCCTATCCTCTGGACTTGTTTGAAGAAGGTTCTGTAACCAATATGTTTACCTCGATTGTAGGTAACGTATTTGGGTTCAAAGCTCTCAAAGCACTTCGTTTAGAAGATTTACGGATTCCAGTTGCTTACCTGAAGACATTCCAAGGACCTCCTCACGGTATCCAAGTAGAGCGTGACAAACTGAACAAGTACGGTCGTCCTCTGTTGGGTTGTACCATTAAACCAAAATTGGGTCTGTCTGCTAAGAACTACGGACGCGCTGTATACGAGTGTTTGCGCGGTGGTCTGGACTTCACCAAAGACGACGAAAACATCAACTCCGCACCATTCCAACGTTGGCGCGATCGCTTCTTGTTCGTAGCTGATGCTATCAACAAATCACAAGCAGAAACCGGTGAAATCAAAGGTCACTACCTCAACGTTACCGCTCCAACCTGCGAAGAAATGCTGAAGCGGGCTGAGTTTGCTAAAGAACTCAAGATGCCCATCATCATGCACGACTACCTAACAGCAGGTTTCACCGCTAACACCACATTGGCTCGCTGGTGCCGTGACAACGGTTTGTTGCTCCACATTCACCGCGCTATGCACGCGGTAATCGACCGTCAGAAGAACCACGGTATCCACTTCCGTGTTTTGGCTAAAGCATTACGTATGTCTGGTGGTGACCACATCCACACCGGAACCGTAGTAGGTAAGTTGGAAGGCGATCGCGCAATCACAATGGGCTTTGTTGACTTGTTGCGTGAAAACTACGTCGAGCAAGACAAGACTCGCGGTATCTACTTCACCCAAGACTGGGCTTCCATGCCTGGAGTAATGGCTGTTGCTTCTGGTGGTATCCACGTATGGCACATGCCAGCACTGGTAGAAATCTTTGGTGATGACTCTGTACTACAGTTCGGTGGTGGAACCCTCGGTCACCCATGGGGTAACGCACCTGGTGCTACCGCTAACCGTGTTGCGCTCGAAGCATGTATTCAAGCTCGTAACGAAGGTCGCAACTTGGCACGCGAAGGTAACGACGTTATCCGTGAAGCTGCTAAGTGGTCTCCTGAATTGGCAGCTGCTTGCGAACTGTGGAAAGAAATTAAGTTCGAGTTTGAAGCAGTTGATACCGTGTGATGATTTTGGATTTCGTATTTTGGATTTTGGATTATTAATTAAAAATCCAAAATCTAAAATCAAAAATCTAAAATCTGAAATCACGAGGGCTGGGGTCAAGCATGAACATCAAGCAAATTGCGAAAGACACAGCCAAGACGCTGCAAAGCTACCTGACTTATCAGGCATTGAGGACGGTGTTAGCTCAACTTAGCGAAACAAATCCTCCCTTGGCACTTTGGTTACAACGCTTCTCAGCAGACAAAATTCAAGATGGAGAAGCATACCTTCGGGAGCTTTTCAAGGAAAAGCCGGATTTGGCATTGCGAATCATGACTGTTAGAGAACATATTGCGGAAGAAATAACTGAATTTTTACCGGAAATGGTTCGTACTGGCATTCAGCAAGCCAATATGGAACACCGTCGCCAGCATCTTGAGCGCATCACGCAAATCAGCGATTCAACTCCCAGCCCAGAGCAAGAGAATGGTTAATTGTTAGTGGTTAGTGGTTAGTGGTTGTTTGTTGGTAGAAAAACAACTAACAACTAACAACTAACAACTAACAACTAACAACTAATAAACAACTACCCATCATTACTTAAGTTATGCAAACCTTACCAAAAGAGCGCCGTTACGAAACCCTTTCTTATCTGCCTCCCCTCACTGATGCTCAAATTAGCAGACAGGTTCAGTACATTATCGACCAGGGATACATCCCCGCGATCGAGTTCAATGAAACATCTGAGCCAACTGTATTTTACTGGACATTGTGGAAACTACCTTTGTTCGGCGCTAGAAGCACACAAGAAGTTCTGAGCGAAGTGCAGTCTTGCCGTTCTCAGTACGGCAATTGCTTTATCCGTGTTGTTGGTTTCGACAACATCAAGCAGTGCCAAGTTCTCAGCTTTATTGTTCACAAGCCCAATCAGAGCAGATACTAAGGTTGCTTAGTTGGACATAATTGTGAACAAGCTGTAAGTCTCTAATTTATCCCCAAATGGAAGAGGTAGAATTTTCTACCTCTGTTTTTTATGCACCGCGCCAAATTTTAATACTTTTATTACCGCATCCACTAACTAAAGTATGACCATGCGGGCAAAGCTGCACCTTGTAAAAATCATGCTTTTTGCGTGAAAGTCTTGTATAGCAAGGATTATATGTTTTTTTCTGGTGAGAGTCATGAAAGAGCGATAAGTAGGTGCAGGTAAATTCATTTTAAGTTACTGTATGGTTATATGTTTAGTTAATAGAATTAGATGCTAATAACCACTTTGACGAATATGATATATATGTCATATATTCTATATATGGCATAGAAATATGGCATGGGAAATACTTTTTTACGACGAGTTTGAAGCATGGTTTGACCTGCAAGAACCCGCACTTCAAGAAGAGATCGCGGCGGTACTTGATGTGCTGTCAGAAGAAGGACCAACTTTAGGGAGAACATTCCCATAGCTGACAAACGTTTTAAAAAACATCTAGAAGAGTTACAACAAAGGAAGCAGCAATGAAATCTTACCAAGAAAAAAGAAAGCAGTTTTCATCAGAAGCTCAGAAACGCATAAGCGATCGGGCTCTTGAGATAAAGAGAGAACTTCACATCCTCAAGACAATTAGAGAAATCACAGGAATGTCTCAAGACGCACTCGCTGAACGTCTCGGAGTCGGTCAGTCCTACATTTCACGGCTTGAACGACGAGATAATATCACACTTGCTACACTTGCGAATATCGTCCGTGCTCTTGGTGGTTCTATAGAAATCGCGATTCACCTTCCCGAGCGGGAACCTGTGAAGTTAAAGAACCTCGAAGCTCTTTTCGCCCTTGATGCACAACACGATTCTTTAGAGCAAGAACGCTCTTAGTCAGTTTTGTTGGAAAGCCCTAATGCATTACGCACCGCGCCAAATTTTAACACTCTTATTACCGCATCCACTGACTAAAGTATGACTATCGGGACTGAAAGCCAAGGAAGTCACCGAGTAGATATGCCCCGTGAGATCGCCTCCAAAACTTCTAGTTCTGTCCGTTGTCTCAGTAGCAAATATGCTGTTCTTTGTACCTGTTTTGATTCATCGTTCAAAGCCTGAATCACTAAGTGTAATCCTTCTTGCCCGTAGGCGATCGCTTCTTGTAGGGCAGCAATTTTTACCTCTATAGCTCCACTCATTAGACGTTTTTTGACTCCAGGCAAACCTCCCAACACAACACCATTTATTGGTAACTGGTTGTTGCCACCAAGAACTGCATCGTAGTTTTTAGGTTTATGGGAATGCTCTGTCATATAATTTAATAAGACTTGGACAAACCACGCCTGGTTTTTACTTTTTTACTAACTAACGCTTTTTACTTTCAATATCTCTGGTACCATTTCAATATCAAAAACCTCTTGTGTTTCTCCATTTATATGCGATCGCTCTGCAACGATTTTAAAACCTTCATAACCTGCCTCTATTAAATCTCCTACTACTACTTGCAAAAGTTCTAAGTCTCCCTCTTCGAGAGCTTCTCTTAAATACCCAGCAGCACGTTCTGATACTTGTAGATGTGTCTTAATGAGATAGTTATGAAATTTAATACCTTTTTTAACCATTTTTTAACTCCCGTAATCCTCCCAGTATTGTTGTGCCTGCAAAATGTCTCTATCTTGTGTACTTTTATCTCCTCCACATAACAAAACGATTATAATATTGCCAATTTGACCAAAATAAATTCGATATCCTGCGCCATAATCTATTCTTAACTCACAAACACCTTTACCTACGCTTTTATAGTCTCCTAAATTACCTTGTTCAATTCTTCTGACCCTGATGTAATTTTATCGACTGCTTTCCGATCGCGCAATGATATTAACCAGTCATTAAATGGACACTTACCGCCTGCTGTTTCATACAAAATAACTTCTTTGGGTGTTACTTCCATAAATAGCGTTTAGAGGTCGCAGTCAAAATCCAAGCTCGCATCAACCATTTTTGCTGAGCAATGTTGTCTATCTTCGGGTTTCCATTCCTTCAACCCATGAACGGGTGCAGACAAGTTTTTCTTGAATTCCAGAATGTAACCTAGTGCATTGGGAACTGCAATTTCCCAATCATTTTTTTCTGTCTTCTCGTTAGGTATTGCCACTAAACTCCAATTTGCAGGTTGTCCCGCCGGAACTGTATCCCACTGCGCTTCCATCGCTGCTAGTTTGGAGGGCTGGAGATAGTAAACTTGTTCGGCACTCAAATGCCCAACGTAGATTTGCAATGGTGCGATCGCGATCGCTGCTGCTATAACAATTTGAGGGACTTGGCAAAGAAAGCTGGTTGACGATTGTTGAGGATATACCACGCACTAATACCACCTATGACAAACAATGAAGTCTCAAGCGTAGCGAGGAACATATGGAGAACGCTTGTTGGCATGGATGGGCTAAACATTGCCTGAAAATAATCATCAACCACAAATTTGCCATTAACCATCCTCCCACCCGCAGGAGATGCCATCCAGGAATTTGCTGTTAAAATCCAGAAAGTTGATAAGTTTGCGCCAGTGGCAACCAGAATGGTGGAGAGATAGTGAATTGTGGGATTGACTCGTTCCCAGCCAAACACCATGATGCCCAAAAAAGCAGCTTCCAGCATGAATGCCCAAGATGCTTCAAACCCAATGACGCTACCAAAAAAGTTACCAACGGCTTCAGAGAATGGTGCCCAGTTTGTCCCAAACTGAAATTCCATTGGGATACCAGTCGCTACCCCAATACCAAAATTGAGAATATAAAGCTTTGACCAAAAGCGGGCGTGGTAATAGTAATCGGTATTGCGAGTTTTCAACCACACGCCTTCAACAATCACTAGATAGATAGCTACGCCTGTAGTCAGTACAGGCCAAAGCATATGGAATAACGCTGTAAGCGCAAATTGCATGCGCGACAATACTACGGTATCAGACAAAAACTCCACGATCGCGCTCCTCTATGCAAAACTTCGCCTTGTCTATTTTCTAAGTAAATTTACTTTCTATATCCAATTTTTTATACTTGCCTTGTCAATGCTATCTTACTAATTAGAAAATTTTCGTATTTCTTCCAATCTTTATAATTAGCTTGAAGTGACGACGATACTGGTATTTTTAAGGTCTTTTTAAGAACAGAAGGAAATGTAATTAGGTCAATAAGTAGAGAAAATTGTTTTTTTCCAAAAGCATTGAAAAGTCTGAACCAGATAAAATTAATATTGATTTAAGAAAGTTATTTGAAGGATAAAGGTTGAAGTATAAGGATAAACACTCAGTCAACTGCCAAAAGTAGGAAATATAAAATTTTTTACACTGGATTGAAAATTCTTGATTCTTCATCCTTCATACTTTATCCCTGACAGGGATTGAAACAATCGGAGCGGTTCATGGGTTATTACATTTCTCCTCGCTTTTTGGACAAACTCGCTGTCCATATCACTAAAAATTTTCTCGATATTCCTGGTGTCCGAGTTCCCTTAATTCTGGGTATTCACGGTCGTAAGGGCGAGGGCAAGTCTTTTCAATGTGAGTTAGTCTTTGAGAGAATGGGTATTGAAGCGACTCTCATATCAGGCGGTGAACTCGAAAGCCCAGATGCAGGAGATCCAGCACGTTTGATTCGCTTGCGCTATCGAGAAACAGCAGAACAGATTCGCGTGCGCGGTAAAATGTGCGTGTTGATGATTAACGATTTAGATGCAGGTGCGGGACGTTTTGATGAAGGTACGCAATATACGGTAAATACTCAGTTGGTGAACGCTACGCTGATGAATATTGCTGACAATCCAACTGATGTGCAACTCCCTGGTAGCTACGATGCTACTCCCATACATCGCGTACCTATTATTGTGACGGGTAATGATTTCTCTACCCTTTACGCGCCACTTATTCGTGATGGTAGGATGGAGAAATTTTACTGGGACCCAGACCGAAATGATAAAGTTGGTATCGTCGGTGGGATTTTTAGTGAAGACGGGCTTTCGCAACGGGAAGTTGAACAACTGGTGGACACTTTCCCAAATCAATCGGTAGATTTCTTCAGCGCAATGCGATCGCGTATTTATGACGAACAAATCCGCCACTTTATTTACGATGTGGGGATTGAACGGGTATCGCAGCGTGTCGTCAATAGCGTTGAAGGACCGCCACAATTTAAAAAGCCAGATTTCAGCTTGTCCCATTTACTTGAGACAGGTCAGTTGATGGTTGGCGAGCAAAAACGAGTTGATGATTCTCGATTGGTAACCGAGTACAACATCAGGATGCGCTCAAATTATCAACCAGCCCCCCCACCTGCAGCGCCAACTTATCAGCCATCAACGAATGGTTCCTCTCAGCCTGCAACACCGACAAATGGTAATGGCTACCAACAACAGCAACGATCCAATACAAAGTTGAGTCTTGAGACAATAGAACAAGTACGTCAGATACTGTCTCAAGGTTACAGAATTGGTATTGAGTATGTAGATGAGCGTCGCTTTCGTACAGGTTCATGGACGAGTGGTATAACACACTCAATCACTGGTGAAGATGATGCCATCTCAGCCATTGAATCTTGTCTTGGAGAACATGGGAGTGACTATGTGCGCCTAGTTGGTATCGATCCAAAGGCAAAGCGGCGAGTTGTGGAAACCATTATTCAACGTCCCAATGGAAAGCGGTAGTTGAATTGTGGGCTTCTTGGCTATTAAGAGAAAATTACCCAAATTTCTTCTTGTGGTACGGGCTTCTAACCTGTACCACAAGGGTGGGCTTTGAGCACCGCTTCATTCTCTCGTTCCCAGGTTCTACCCATTTGTGACAAGTTAAGATAAAATTGCTTTTGTCAATTAGAAATTATGTGGAAAAGTGAGTCAAAAATGAGATATCAAACTTAGCTTTGTACTCAGGTTTCAGAACAAGTATGAATCATAAGTACAAAGATGTTAGCGATCGCTAATCCAAAAATCATGTTTTCTATCACGGTTTTTGACGTATTCTCATTCTATAGATAGATTGACAAATACATCCTGACCTTAACTTGTTACAAATGGGTTCTACCTGGGAATGCAAACAGCAAGGCAGAGAGAGCCTCGCGATCTTAGGAGGCGGAGCCTAGAGCGCCTGTCAAGTAATAATGGTTGAGAAAAACAGAATTACGTGTATAAGTTAAAACGCCTATTTCATGCTAAATTTTTAGGTCTAGTCTTTAGCGATCGCATAAAACCTAAGCGCCTAAAAGTTCGATTTACACGAGATACATATCTTGCATTTTATGTCAAATACTTCTACTTGATCGGCGCTCTAGGTAAGACAGTCGGGTATAAGCGCTCCATTTTTCTCCGTGCATCAGTAGTCTTAAAGCGCCAATCTACACTTGCATATACAGCATTCCGTTGTTGTTCCCAACTAGCAATTTCCTGCGACAACGTTTGTACATCTTTGATCCGCCGCTCTAAACACTGCAACCAGCGATTCTCCTTCTCCTGTCGGAGACGCTGCGCGAACGGAGACGTTACGCGATCGCAACCTACATCCCAGATGTAATTTCGTCAAATTTTCATAATTCTCAGAATTCGCCGTGCGAGAACCCCGATTTTGATTTTGTGATAATTTCACACTCCCATTTGAAGGCATTATTACTTGGCGATCACCTGTGGCGCTTTTCGTTGCTATCGCTCTTTGGGCTTCTCCCTCCTGGAGGATCACTTTACTATTTGAATTTCGTGATTTTTTCAAAATCGGCTGAATTTGATTCTGTCACTCATTCATTTTTTCAGAAACTCATTTCGTGTCAAAATCAATTTCCACCCTAGAATCTAGTCTGTGGGCTAGTTCCATTACTTGTGTGGCAATTATTTTTGGCACACGAATAGTCCGCTGTGTCCGGATTTTTCCAGATAGCTTTCCGAGGGTGCATTTTTACGCCGCCCTTCCCGATTACTACTTTTTGATAATTTCATTCGACTAAGTTCTTTATTGAATTTATCACACAATCATTTTACCTGCTTTATTGGGTCAAAGAATCTAGAACTTCATATACATATCTATAGATTTTTGTCAAGTTCATTCTTATCAATTTTTAATGCGTTTGCCCTATCCTTTCCCCTAAGATAAATTTGTGAGTTTTGGGTAGGCGATTCAGAATAGTCAAATCGTAGGTTTTTTGGATACTTGGTAGTTCTTCCATACGGTTGTGAGAAAATTTCAGGCAAAATTTACAGACTGTAATTTATATGACCTACTATTAAAGTGTAATTGGATTTTTGAAAAAATTTTAGATGGCTTTACTTCGTTACGCTAACCAAGTGCTCAGAGAAGGAAAGCCGAAGGCAAAAGTGCTCAAGTGTCAAGGGCTATTAGTCCTCAACGAAACACCGCATACAACCCGAAAACCGAAAGAGTCGAAGACGTTGACGGGGTTGATGTCGTAGCGACACGCAGAACGACAGTAACCAGGAACGTCGCACCACGAACCACCGCGCAGCACTCTTATTTGATTATCATTTTTTTCTATTGGACTTATCCACGCTTCGCCATTTGTAGGCGCTCCTTCATAATTCTCATGCCAATGGTCAGCGCACCATTCCCAAACTTGCCCATGCATATCGTATAACCCAAAAGCATTAGCCACGCCAAAGCTTCCGACGGGTGTAGTTTCTTTGCGATAAACTCCTTTTTTCCCTCTACCATAGGAACCGCCTATATAGTTTGCTAAGTCAGCCGAGATTGTCTCGCCAAAATGAAATGGATCTGTTGTACCTGCTCGACAGGCATATTCCCACTCAGCTTCACTCGGTAGTCGGTAAGTTCTTTTAGTGTAGTTGGATAAGCGATCACAAAACTCTATACAATCATACCATGAAACTTGCTCAACTGGTCGATTGTCACCTTTAAAATAAGATGGACTGGGTTTGAGTTCGCGATTCACTTGGGTAAGAGACGCAACTGCTCTCCACTGTGCTTGGGTAACTGGATACTTGCCCATGCCAAAAGGTTTGACTGATACTGAGTGTTGAGGACTTTCAGAGCTTAAGCGTCCAAGTTCTTCTTCTGAAGAACCCATCAAAAAACTGCCACCAGGGATGAGCACAATTTCTAGTTCGACTCCATTACCCAATTCCTCAATAAAATATTGTGCTGTTTGTCGAGAACGATTGATGACTACTTTTGTCATAGGGGTTAGAGGCTAGGGACTGGGGGTTAGGGAAAAGAAATTTTTATGGTTGGTTATGGGCTGCAAGATTCCCGAGGTTTTCAAGAAGTCGGAAATCCGACAACTTAATTTTCCGAAAAGCATGATATACTCCCCAAGGGAAAATTAACTTAAAGATAGTGTACTGCCTTTTATTAAGATCTTAGGCAGAGGCAAACTCAAAAAAAATTTAGATGGCTCCACTTCGTTACGCTAACCAAGTGCTCAGAGAAGAAGAGCCAAGTGCAAATTTGCTCAAGTGTCAAGGGCTATTAGTCCTCGACTAAACACCGCACACAACGCGAAACCCGAGACTGCTGTAGGCGAGGTCGGGGAGGTCTTTGTGGCGACACGCAGAACGACAGTTAACAGGAAGGTTGTCCCACGAGCCACCGCGCAGTATTCTTTCTTGATTATCATTTTTTTTAACTTGATTTATCCAGGCTTCGCCATTTGTAGGTGCTCCTTCATAATTCCTATGCCAATGGTCTGCACACCATTCCCAGACTTGCCCGTGCATATCATATAATCCAAAAGCATTAGCTACACCAAAGCTCCCGACAGGTCTAGTTTCTTTGCAGTAAACGTTATAGTTAGCCAAATCAGATGTAAGTGTTTCACCAAAATGAAACGGAGTTGTTGTACCTGCTCGACAAGCGTACTCCCACTCAGCTTCACTAGGCAGACGGTAAGTTTTGTTAGTGTATCGGGAAAGGCGATCACAGAACTCCACACAGGAGTACCATGAAATTTTTTCCACAGGTCGATTTTCACCTTTAAAACCAGAGGGGTCTGGGTTGAGTTTGCGCTTGACTTGGGGAAGAGACGCCACGGCCCTCCACTGTGCCTGGGTAAGTGGGTATTTGCTAAAGAAAAAAGATTTAATTGTCACTGTGTGTTGAGGGCTTTCATTGCTTCTTCGCTCTGGTTCATCTTCTGGCGATCCCATCAAAAAGCTACCTTTAGGAATAGCCACCATTTCTAACTGCACTCCATTCCCCAAGTCTTCAATAAAGCCCCAAGCTTGTTTCCGACTCTGTTTAACTATTAACTCTGTTTTCCACTGCAGCCGACCCGATTTTTTCCGTTCGATGGTAGCTACTTCAAATTCAAAAGGTTGCAGGTTGATATCTGAAGAGTTGATATCTGAAGAAGTGTCTGTCCCATCCCCATCCTCAATGGAGATATCTGAAGAGTTGATATCTGAAGAAGTGTCTGTCCCATCCTCATCCTCAATGGAGATAGTTGCTACTTCAAATTCAAAGGTTTTTAGGGGTGGAAGTTCAGACAAGAATAAATCTTGTTCTGTAAATTGAGATGGTCGTAAACGTTGTTCTAGGTTAGTGGCAAAATCACCGTACTTACCTCCTTGCCGTTTGAGAACTTGTATAGCGACTTCAGCAAATGGTAGAGCTTGCTGTGCGGCTGAATTAGACTCAGGTGTTCGCAAGATAGCAAGAAACTCATTGATCGATTTTCCCAACCGCTTACCAATCCAACTAGATAAAATTTTGAATGTATCAGTAACTGGTGTGGAATCTAATAAAATCCGACGAATTTCTTCATCAGAAAACTTATACTCAATTTCGTCAGGATTTGTATGTGCCTCAATGGGAGTTGCCAACCTAAATAACCCGCTGAGTAGTACTTCTGCTACATGCATTTGTTCAGATAGAGGAACCATTGCATCCTGAACCATTCTAACGATGGGCAAACTGATAACTGGACACGCTGCTAACAACCCAGCTAAGCGACGTGCCATTGGAGAAGAAAAGATTCGGAATCGTTGTACCCGTTCTTCTGAGGATAAATTCACATTCTCTGCTGTATCCAAGGGTAAATCTATATCTGTTACAGAAGTTGTTTGCTCGATTGGTGAAAAGAGTAAGCCCGGAGATCCCAAATTCCCTTTTCCTGAAACCATTTGGCTCCAAAGACTTATAACAGGAGCTTCTAGAGTGAGCACGGGAACTCTAATATCTCGAGCAGTCGTTTTACGCCAGCGATCGCGTCTAACTACTGATAACTTTTGGTTTACCATTCCCGGAGCTTGACTGTGGAGTCGAACTTTGGGAACTTGAAATAGGGCTGTTCTATCCCACATCCATTCTGGTAGCATTTGTAATAATGCCACAATTCCGTTTTCTGCCCAAACCTTCAATACAGTTGTTACTTTACCGGATTCCCATCGGGGAGAAATACAATCACTCACGACTAATATCAATCGCCGTTTTGTCGGATCGATGAGTTCTTGGGGACTATGAGGTTGTTGGCAATCGCTTCTGACACCTAGTTTTGGATACAAATACAATTTGCCATCAGAGTTAACGTCTAAACTCCACGTTCGGACATCCCGAAAAGCGCCTGTCTGTGCTAGCAATCCCAGTAGTTCAAGTATATGACGTTGCCAAATCAACATTGAAGGACTTGCATCCACAACGATCGCTAATTCAAACCAGGGTTCCTGCAATGGCTCACGTTGAGGTAACCAAAGCCTTGTCTCTGCAATAAATTGAACTGTCGCGTTTTCATCCAAGCGCCATAAAGTTTGGGAAGGAACTCGCTGCATGAGAGGACGAAGCGATCTTAGAAGCGAGCGCGAGTTGCGTATGGCTGCTGCATTTGGAACTGAAAAAGGAAGTGATTCTTGAGAAGAAGATTGAGAAGAAGACTCGGTGGAACGCGAATAAAGGGGAACAGTCGTTGGGGGTTTAATGGGAGGAGGTGGAACTACAGGTGGAGAACTATCAAAGTTATCAGTCTGTAAATGCGTCACGCGAGGTGAATCTTTGGCAGATACAGAAGCGGTAGTAGTTGGCTCTTTGTTTGATACAGTTGTCGTAGATTGCCACTGCAATAATGCTAGCCATAGAATATCAGTAATTTCCTCTGCTGTGAGATCTTGTTTTGCCAATACACCAATTATTTTTTCCATTAGCGATTTGGCTCCGTATTACTTAGCGCAGTGAACACTAAGTTTTTCAGATCTTCAGTTACTGCATTGTGAGTTCGTAAAAAGATAGCATTAAGGAGTTGATCGGTTGCCAATTTTGCAGCTTCGCTATTGCTCTTATTGGCAAATTCAGTAATGAGATCGCTGACTTGTTGTGTAATTTCTTCACCCAAATGAGCTTTGACAATAGTTTTCAAATCGTCTTCATTAGGTTTTGGCATTTTCACTTGTAAACAACGTCGTAAAAATGCAGGGGGAAAATCTCGTTCATCATTGCTCGTCATAATAATCAGTGGAAATGATTGACAGAGAACTTTACCACCTACGAGGGGAAAACTCAGATCGTCAGCAGTACCAACTGCTACAGAATTCTGCTCTCGTTTGGCAAGGCGTTTGAGAACTGGTATTTCAAACTCTCCTTCTTCCAACAAATTTAGCAAGTCATTAGGTAGATTAATATCGCTTTTATCAATTTCATCGATTAATAAAACTCGTGGGTAGGGTGAAGGGAGAAAAGCAGTTCCCAATGGTCCCAATCGAACAAATTCACCGATATCGTTAGATTCGCTAGTTTCTTGAGATGATGTGATGGTTTGCTGCTCCTTTTGAGTTGCTGTTTCTTGTTGGATTGCTTGTAGCCTTCCCAAAGCATCATACTGATACAAACCCTCCTCCAAAGTTGAGCGTGTAGTAATAGGCCACTTGAGCACAGAACCCAATTGTAACTCGTAGGCGATCGCATACGCAAGCGAAGTTTTCCCAGTACCCGGTCTTCCAGTTACTAATAGGGGACGGCGCAAATAAAGAGCAGCATTAACCGCATTAACAATGTCCTTTTTGGCTGAGTGCAAGCGGAAAGTTTGTCCTCTTTTTTTATCGCGGGAGAACTCGGAAGAAGAATTAGAAGTAGAATCAGAAGAGGAATCAGCATCAGGAATAGGAATAGTGTTTGGAAGTTGTTTCCAGTAATCACGAGCACTTTGAGCGAGATTTTTGGGGTCAACAGGATGCCGAAACTGTCGCCAAGGTGGAGGTGAAGGTAGCTTTGTAATGCGATCGCTCTGCTCGCCATTTCCCAAAAAAATCCACCAGTCTTGCTGTTCGCTGCTCATACACTCATCCCCCAAAATTTATTTTCCTTTAGTAACTTCTTGATTTGTCTCAATCTTTTTGGTTCATCACATAGAATTGCCAAATTAGATCCCAGGTGTTGAGCATCGGGTGCAGCTTTTCGTATTTTCATAACTTCTTCTAGAAACAAATCCAAATTTGAAAGCATTTCCGCCTTTAACAATCGATCCATTTCAGAAAACACATTACTACCAGATAAGTTGCATCGTCGAGACCAAAAGATAATTGGAGTTCCTCCTAGCAAACCGGACTCAAATAATCTAGATAGATGAGTTGGTTTACTCGATGCTTCACAACCCGACATCACACAGGGTAATTTTAAAGTCATCTTTTGCAATGATTCTAACCGACGAGTCAAGTTATCCCAGTTACAGCCAACAAGACAATCCAAATTTTCTATTTTTGCTTGAATGTCTTCTTCACTAGGGTTCTTCTGCAAAAATATTTCAGCCTCTTGCCATGTCTTAACCAATCGATTGAGCAAATCACTGTCCTCCAATCTATCTAGCGATCGTACTACGACTCGATGTTTTTTTCCAATTTCCTTTAACTTCTGCCATCGAGAGGAACCCTCTCGAACTTTCCATTGCTCGACAGTTGTTGCTAAATATTCGTAAGGTAAAAAGAATTCAATAGTTAAATCATACGAAGAACCTAGCTTCCCTGCTTCATTACCTAGCTCAGTTTCTGCTTGTAATACCCACTCTTTCAAACTCTCCTCTACCAATTTTAAATCACAGCTTAGCGAAGGTTGTATATTTTGTATAGGAATCAACTGGTTTTGAAGAGAACCGTTTTCTCGAACTGTTTCAATACAGATAAACCCGTTAACATGGAGATGAGAACTTTGATTTTCCGTCTGAGGCGCAGTATCTGAAATGTGGACAAAAATCACCAAGTTACCTCGAAGCGTTGTTATCTGTTGTTCTAAGTCACGAGAACCTGACTCCTGATAGTTATAACATTCCTTAAATTGCTGTTGCCATTGAGAGAGTTTTTTAGCAAATTCCCATTGTTGTGTTTGCTTTTTCAGAGTTTCTACAAACTTAAGAATGCGCGGTTTCCCTTCTCTGGTTTTAGGATAATCTTTAAGTAACCAACCTAGAACAATTAACCATTTAACTGTAGGCACTAGCTCTTGCTTCTTTATATCGTCATCTTCTTGAGAACGATGAATTGTGATATCTGGGATTGTCTCGATACAACAATCTCTAATAATCGTAAAATCTTCACAATTTCTCAAAACTTCAATTAGTGCAGTGATAAGTTTAGGACATAATAAATCTTTATTTATATCTTCAAATAAGAAAATGAAATATTGTGTAACAAATTTTCTTAATTTGGGATTTCCCAAATTTTTTCTAGAGGCTGCAATAACTAGTTCTCTCAGTCGTCCTTGTGATTTAGCCCATTCAATGAGATTATAAACCAATTCTGTATGTGTTTCTCCTTGAGCAATTTTATTCAGTTTCTCGTCCAAACAATCGTCAATCATTATTGAAAGTTCACTTGCCTTTATGTAAGCACTCTCTAAGGCATCCCGTAAAGACTCTTTTGCATCCTTCACGAGTTCTGGGTATGTGTTAGTTTCATTTGTTGACACAGCCACAAGCGATTTCTCTTTTTTATAGACTTTGACTTTAACTACACATCAACTAAGCCAATTTCTTGGATAAATTCTTTCTATTTCGGATTACCTGAATTAGTGGCATATGCAGCCTCCATCGGAGCTTGCGCTCGCCCCTGACTATTAGCCGATTTTATAAGCTCGAATACAACATCTGTATAATTTCCACTATCTACAATAGTATTTAAAGGAATACCTAACTTATCATCTAGCATCCTCTCTAATTCAGCTTTATTTGGAAACGCACCCATTAAAGCATCTCTCAGTTTTCTTCGTTGCTCATTGTCTAAATTTAGGTTGCTCTCCTCATCATCATTAAAGAGCCCTGTTAAACTGTTCTTCAACGTCGCGGGCATTTTTTCCGAATATTTCTTCTCGTAAAACTTCACTAAAAGTTCTTTATCAAACAGAGGAGATAATTTGACTTTCACCTTATGAATATCATCTCGACTGCGCTCGTCTCCTACCTCACCACCAATTTCACCCCCAGTTCCCAACACGTTAATTTTAACGCTTCCCTTGGCTCCTGCTTTGGCAGTACGTTTCACACTCACCTGTAACTCTAGTTCTACAGAATCCACAAACAAGAAAGGAGCATCGCGATCGCCCTTGGCGCAAGCCGTACCCGGCTTATCGTTTCCAGGTGCAACTGAGAGAAGGCCTTCTTTGACCTGTTGAATTAATTCAGCCAGTTCAATGGAGCCTTTATCTTGTTCTGACATTTGTTTTGCTGTAATTGATAAGATTGCGCTGTAGATTTGTTTAAGATACTTTTTCTAAGCTGAAAGCTTAAATACGGACATTTTCCCTGATAACCAATCTTATTAAACTACAATACTTGTGACTCATCAATAATCTTAATATATTCTGTAAAATTCCCAAGGCCAACATATCTAAAACCAAAGCAGGGGATGCAGGGAGACTGACATCTTGCACCTTCTTTGTGGGAAGGGGCGGTGGGCACTGCCTACCTAGCCCTGTCAACGGTGGGTGAAAACTTCAGGAAATTAATAACTCTCTCACCTCTTACCTCTGCGTACTCTGCGTCTCGGCGGTTAAATAAATTACTTTTGAACCGCAGAGGCGCAGAGAGCGCATCAGAGAAAATGAGGAATTGCCGCCTGAATCAAAATTTTATAAGTCACCTTAACAGGATCTTCTGTGCCCACTCTCCGAAAATATAAGCTTTTCGATGAAAAAATTTTCATCACCAATTATGAAAACCTCTTAGCTCGTCCCTACCCCCTACTCCCTACCCCTACCCCTAGTTAAAAAATTACCGAGATAAAAAATCTTGCAAATCCTTGTGCGTTGTTTTGCAGTCTCTCAAGGCATCCGTTTCGGAAAATTTCATACCCCGTTCCATCACGAGAACCGTAAGTTTCAAAATTACAGTTGTTATCGCGGAATTTAATCCAAGCTTGCTGTGCAGAAACAAATATTTGTCTCTGCTCGTTAATCAAACTAGATGTCACTTTTTTATACACTTCATTTAAGCGTTTATCTGCTGCTTGGTAAGACAGTTGAGAACAATACTTAAGTTCTGGTGTTGTGACTGCCTTGTTACAATTAACTCTTTGAGCAACAATCTCTTGTGCTGCACTTGGTGTGGAAATTGCTGCAAAGGAAAGGGACGCGATCGCTATGCTTAATAAACTGGTAATTAGTCTCTGCTCTCTAATTTTTACAGACATAAATATTGTATTTTTTATAACTTACAACTCAATATATTTTCTGAGAAAGATTGAGTAAACAAACAGTATAAACCATGAAAAAATTTTCAGAGGCAAAAGATAAGAATCTTAAAAGTC
>NZ_WJFC01000236.1 GCF_009725235.1 Scytonema sp. UIC 10036 | reverse complement strand
GGGTAGGGGGTAGGGGATAGGGAGTAGGGGATAGGGATTAGAAAAAGACGTACTTTCTACCTTGTCCTCTTTGTCCCCCTTGTCTCCCTTGTCCTCCTTGTCCCCATTCCTTACTCCCTCTTATCTACATCTGATGATCCAATTACAAGAGAATTGCTACCAGAACCGTCAAAAATTAATTTTTCTGTGTCGGCTGGTGTCTCAATTGGTTCTGGGAATACAAATCTTAGCAAAGGAGGGGCTAAAAATGTTGTCAGGATTACCATCATAATAATTGCTGCCTCTAAAGGTTTGGAGAGAACTCCTGTAGAGGAGCCAATACCAAGAAAAACTAATCCTACCTCACCTCTAGGGATCATTCCAACCCCAATTGCCAAACGATTAATTTGAGGAATTCCAAAAACACTTAAACCCGTGGCAACTTTCCCAATAATTGCAACAGCAATCAGGAAAATTGCCATGACTAAGCCCTCACGATTGGCAGGAATAGCTGGATTTAACACTCCCAAATCGGTTCTTGCACCAACGGTGACAAAGAAAATAGGAACTAGTAAGTCAGCAATAGGCATGACTTGTTTTTGTAGCTGGACGCGCTCGTCGGTCTCATCTAAAACTAACCCAGCTGCAAAAGAACCTAAAATGGCTTCTAGCTGTATAACAGCCGCAAAGTATGCCATTATATAGGAAAAGGTGAATGCCGGTATAACTAATTCACCACGAGTTTTTAACTTTTTAGCGATCGCGACAAAAGTGTTACTAAAAACTTTACCCAGGACTATCGATCCTACAAGGAAAGAGGTAGCGCTAATCAGTAAGTAAACGACTTTGCCTAAATCCACCGTGCCTTCTTTAGCAAGGCTTGCCACCACTGCTAGAACAATAATTCCCAGCACATCATCAATAACGGCAGCACCTAAAATTATTTGTCCTTCTTTTGAATTGAGACGCCCTAATTCTGACAAGACTTTAGAAGTGATACCTATACTGGTTGCGGTGAGAGCTGCCCCAGCAAAAATTGCTGGTACAGTTGGGATGCCAAACAAAGCCATCAAGCCAGCGGTACCAGCAGCAAAGGGTAAAACGACCCCTACAAATGCGACAACACTAGCTTGTATCCCAACTGCCATCAAATCTTTGATGTTCGATTCCAAACCAATTTCAAACAGAAGAACAATAACACCCAATTCTGATAATATGGTCAGAACTTCAGACTGTGCTGCAAACACAGCATCAACTGCATCTGGGTTCAGACCAGCTGTAGTTTGGAGGAAGGTCATCATGAGAGAGCTAGAACCATCTGCTCCCCCTTCGGGAAACACTAGAAGATGTAGCCCTGAAACACCAACGACTACACCAGCCACAAGTTCACCCAAAACCGGGGGTAAACCGATGCGGTTGGATAACTCTCCACCAACTTTACTAGCAAGATAGATAACTACTAAACTGAGCAGCACTGCTGCCAGAACCATTGAACTATCTACTGCTTCTGTTGCGGTTGCTAACAGAGGTAATGGGAATGAGAAGGTTGTTAGGTTTAACTGCATTGGTTACCAAAAAAAACCCTTCTCTTTAATTTACAAGTTTGTTGAGAGGAACTATCATTCATAGGTTAGGAAAAAGGATGAATTAACCGATCGATCTCTACTAATTGTAGAAGGCGTTGCCAGTAAAACTCTGATACAGGCACTACAGATAGTCGAGGAAGCCTCAACAAATCAAAGTTTTCAAAGTGGCTATCTTGTTTTATTTGAGATAAAGTTACCAGCTGCTTGACTTTTTGCACTGCTTTTAAGCGCACCACAACTCGTTTGGGATCGTCTAATTTTGGATCGGGATAGGGCTGGCTCACAACTTCTGCGATACCCACAACCTGTCGCTCTTTGCCTGTATGATAGATCAATGCCAAATCGCCAATTTCCATTGTACGTAAATGTTTGAGAGCTAAAGCATTACTCACGCCATCCCAAACTCCCTCGCCATCTTTTTCTAGATTGCTATAGGAGTATTCTTCTGGTTCGGTTTTAAGCAACCAGTAAGCCATTTTTCAGTTTCCAAAAACGTAACTACACTGCTTTTTAATTTTATCGATGCCAGATTAACAACAGATCGCTTCTCTCTCACTCGTTCCCAGGCTCCGTCTGGGAACGAGGAGAGGGGTATGACGACTAACTTAAATTTTCTCGATATTTTTGAGGAGTGGACAATGAATATCGTTACGTTTGGTTCTCGATTCAATTCAAGGAACCTCTGGAAAACTGTACCAATGGCTTTACTATTATGTGTCGGTCTTGCCCAACCTACTTTGGCACAAGAGAAGCAAAGAATGTTGAAAACACTGACTGTCAGCGGTCGCGGTACACAAGAGATTCCTACAACTCTCTCTCAAATCACTTTAGGAGTTGAGGTTCAGGGAAAAACAGCACAGGAAGTTCAGAAAGAAGCGGCTCGCAGATCGTCTGATGTGGTAGAACTCTTGAAAAGTCGGAAAGTAGAGAAATTACAAACCACAGGCATTAGTCTTAACCCAGTTTACAGCTACAACAATAACGTGCAACGTCTTACTGGGTATACAGCGACTAACACTGTAAGTTTTCGTTTGCCTACCGAACGTGCTGGTAGTTTATTAGATGAAGCTGTCAAAGCTGGGGCAACACAAATTAATAGTATCAGTTTTATCGCCAGTGATGATGCTCTTGCTATTGCCAGACAACAAGCCCTCAAAGAAGCGACCCAAGATGCTCAACAGCAAGGGAATGCTGTTTTAAGTGCATTAGGATTCCAAGCCAAAGAAGTTGTTAGTATTGAAATAAATGGGGCAAATGCACCAACGCCACCACCAAGACCGGTTATGGCGCTAGAGTCAAGAAAGTCGGCTTTACAAGATGCTTCGACTCCTGTAGTTGGCGGTGAGCAACAAGTGGAAGCTACAGTGACATTGCAAATTAGTTATTAATGCTAATGGCTAATGGCTAATAGCTAATAGATGATGGTGCAATTAGCAATTAGCCGTTAGCTATTAGCAATTAGCCAAAATTATCAGGATTGCTATCTATTGCGTCGGTTTCTGCGTCTTTCTTGGAACCGAGTAACTCTAGCCTCTCTACACGGATAACTGGTGAAGTTCGTTTGTTGCCGTTTTGGTCAACCCAAGAATCTAGTTTGAGAGAACCTTTGACGGCAATTAAACTACCTTTTTTCACATAATCGGTGGCAATTCGTGCTTCGTTTTCCCAAAGTTCTAAGTTAAACCAATCAGGTTCTTGACTTTTACTAGTGGGGCGTCTGACGGCTAGAGAAAACTGACACATCATCTTCCCTGTATTGAAACAAGTCAATTTAGGGTTCATACCAGCGCGACCCACTAAAGTGACAACATTAACGCTCATGAGAGTTCTCCTTCAGTACTGGTGTACTTGTATATTTTGACTTCTATGATAGCGAATTGCTTCGCTAAAAAAGTAGAGTCAAATAAATAACAATTATAATTACTGAGATAACCAATAAAAAATATTCCGTAGAAACTACAAAAGGATACGGATACACATATGAAGCTAAAGAATATAAAACAGTAGAAGCTTGGGGCTGGTTAAAGAATAAAAAAAAATATATGAAAAGATATTCTGCTTTACTAGACTCAGGGCAAAAAACGTAATAGAATCCAGCACGATTCTCTCTTACGGTTGTAGTAAAAAGTATTGGAATTAGGGGGCGTAGAGACGCGTGGGTCTTTTTAGTAAATTTTCCTTATCGCGGGATATGGGTATCGACCTCGGTACTGCCAACACCCTCGTATATGTATCAGGTAAAGGGATTGTACTTCAAGAACCTTCGGTAGTGGCGATCGATCAAAACGAGAAAGTCGCCCTAGCGGTAGGAGAAGAAGCGAAAAAAATGCTTGGTCGAACACCAGGGAATGTTATTGCCTTACGGCCCTTAAGGGATGGTGTGATTGCTGATTTTGACACGGCGGAGCTGATGTTAAAAAGCTTTATTCAGCGAGTCAACGAAGGTAAAGCCTTAGTCTTACCCCGTATAGTCATAGGTATTCCGAGTGGAGTAACAGGCGTTGAAAGACGAGCTGTTATGGACGCAGCTACTCAAGCGGGCGCACGAGAAGTTTACCTCATTGATGAGCCTGTGGCTGCAGCTATTGGGGCTGGGCTACCTGTAGCAGAACCTACCGGCAATATGATTATTGATATTGGTGGTGGGACAACCGAAGTCGCAGTGCTTAGTCTTCAAGGTACAGTACTTTCCGAATCAGTACGCATCGCTGGAGATGAACTGACGGAAGCAATCATGCAGTATATGAAGAAAGTTCATAACTTAGTGATTGGGGAACGTACTGCAGAAGACATAAAAATTCGCATTGGCTCGGCGTATCCCACTCACGATGACGATGACTCCATTATGGAAGTCAGAGGCTTACACCTGCTTTCTGGTTTACCGCGAACTGTGACCATTAAAGGACCGGAAATTCGCGAAAGTATGTCTGAACCACTGTCAGTGATTATAGAAGCAGTGAAGCGTACCCTGGAACGGACACCTCCCGAACTAGCAGCAGATATCATAGACCGAGGTATTATGCTCGCTGGAGGAGGCGCTCTACTTAAAGGATTGGATACCCTAATCAGTCATGAGACGGGTATAGTGACGCACGTTGCTGCCGATCCATTAAGCTGTGTGGTTTTGGGAACAGGACGAGTATTAGAAAACTTCAAACAATTGGAACGTGTGTTTAGTGGACGTTCTCGGAATATGTAAAATAAGGGATTTTCAGATATGGAGTTCTGTATTTATCATAGATATAGAATTCCATATCTTATATAAAATTACGGTTAGAGAAGGTTATTATGTTTACAGCACGTCGCTGGTGGGAGCGTAGAGGATTACAAATTGGTTTGTTAGCTATAGTTATCAGTGGTGCGTGGGTACTGAGACAAACCCAAGGTGCGCTTCTTATTGAAGTTTACGAGGGTATTACCCGCCCATTCCAGATGTTGCAAAGCACTCCCGCGCCAGATGAGGGATCGGGAGATAATCCTCGGGTATTAGAACTTCAAACCCGCATACAAGATTTAGAAAATCAAAATAAAAAATTAAAACAGTTATTGAGTTATGTAGAAAAACAGCCTTTATCAGCACGTCCAATTCCAGCTAGAGTTGTAGGGCGAGGTGCTGACAATTGGTGGCAACAAGTAACCCTCAATCGCGGTGCGATCGCGGGAATCAAAGAAGGTTATGTTGTGAAAGCTGATGGCGGGTTAGTAGGTCTAGTAGAAAGTGTAACTCCCAACACCAGTCGCGTGCTGCTGATTAGCGACCTTAAGAGCCAAGTTGGCGTCACAGTTACCCGCACTGGCGCTAAAGGTGTATTGCGCGGAGATGCTTCTGCAGATGCGGTGCTTGAGTTTTATGAAAAAGTTCCAAACGTAAAACCTGGAGATTTGGTTGCTACGTCTACATACAGCCAAAAATTTCCATCGGGTTTAGCTGTAGGAAAGGTGAAGTCGCTAGATTTGAAAAAACTACCAGCATCAGTGGCAAAAGTGGAACTTTTCCCTCCAATACGTTCCTTAGATTGGGTAGCAGTATACCCCAAGCCTGAAAACGTAGAGTCAGAAAAACCCACTTCAGAAAATACACAGTTAGAAAAAGCTAATTAAAGATGCAATTTATACAATTAAATGGTGGCAGGCAGAAAAAACCAAAACCAAAAAAGCGAAAATCCAGAGTAAAAATTAACCCGCTTTCTCGCTGGAATCCCTTCCTACGTCAAATCGTTGATTGGGGGATCACAGCTGGGTCGGCATTATTATGCTTAATGATACTTCCTACCCGTTTTCCTGGTATGGAGTTATTGGGTATAGGACCTAATTGGACTGTGATTTGGGTAGTTGCTTGGAGTGTAAAACGTACAAGCCTTCAAGGAATATTTGCTGGAGTCATTTTAGGGTTTTTACAGGACGCTATGACTTCACCAGACCCAACTCATGCTCTGAGTTTGGGAATTGTGGGGGGGCTTACGGGAATGCTTCAAAAACAACGTTTTCTTCAAGAAGATTTTATTTCTATTGCCTTAATTGTATTTGGTATGGCAGTTCTTGCAGAAACAATTTTTGCGTCCCAGTTGACTTTAATGGGTAACGCAGTTGCGGCAGATATCTGGGCCTATTTCCAGAAAGTTGCCCTTGCTTCTGCTATTCTCAGTAGTCTATGGGCACCAGTTGTCTATTTTCCTTTGAATCGTTGGTGGGAAAACTTAAAGCTGGCAGAACAGTCTTGAAAATGGTTAGTGGTTGGTGGTTAGTGGTTGGTGGTTAGTGGTTAGTGGTGTAGGACCGACATCGCGCCTGTTATCGTTAGTAGTTAGTAACGATCTAATAACAATTAACAACTAACAACTAACAACTAACAACTAACAACTAACAAGTGGCGGAGTGTGAGTCTTCTGGGTATATATGCTCAGACAGGAGTGAAGTGCTATCAGAAACCCGGTTTCTTCAAGAAGCTGGGTTTCTGTTCGTTAACCACGAATACCAAATCAACCCCTTTTAACCAACAACTAACCACTAACAACTAACTACTAACAACTAACCACTAACTTTTTATGTGGCTCTAATGTAACCTGTTGGAATGGAATTGTTATAAAGTTATTAGGTATGAATAACTCTCCATTGCTGCCCCAACAGAACACTATACATATTAATGAAACTCAAGTGGTGTCAGAACTTGGACAAAATTCACAAGCAGGACTAAGCGTGGGAACTGATTTTGACCGGGCTATGATGCAGCGATGTGTGGAATTAGCTCGTCGCGCTTTGGGACGGACTTCTCCAAACCCGATGGTAGGAGCAGTGATTGTTAAAGATGGAAAAATTGTGGGGGAAGGATTTCATCCCCGTGCAGGCGAACCTCATGCAGAAGTTTTTGCTTTAAAAGCAGCTGGTGCTGATGCTCGTGGCGCTACTATTTACGTCAGTCTTGAACCGTGCAATCACTACGGACGGACTCCCCCGTGTACATCCGCGTTGCTTGCTGCTGGGGTGTCTAAAGTAGTGGTGGGTATGGTCGATCCCAACCCACTCGTAGCAGGTGGTGGAATTGCTCGCTTGCGTTCCGCAGGAATAGAAGTTTTGGTCGGAGTTGAGGAGGAGGCTTGTAAGAAGCTGAATGAGGGCTTTGTCCATCGCATTCTCTACAAACGACCTTTTGGGATTTTGAAATACGCTATGACTTTAGATGGTAAAATCGCTACTTCTACCGGTCACAGTGCTTGGATCACAAACCAAGCTGCTCGTCATCAAGTTCACCAAGTGAGAGCGGCTTGCGATGCAGTGATTGTTGGTGGCAATACAGTTAGACACGATAACCCCCATCTTACCAGTCATCAAGAAGGGGCACACAATCCTCTCCGTATTGTGATGAGTCGCAGTCTTGAATTACCTGAAAAAGCTCACTTGTGGCAAACTTCAGAGGCTCCCACTTTAGTTTTAACAGAACAGGGTGCTAACCCCGGCTTTCAAGAACTGTTACGTAAGCTTGGGGTGGAAGTGGTGGATTTAACACCACTTACACCGTCTCGAGTCATGGCTTACTTGTATGAGCGGGGTTTTTGCAGCGTCCTTTGGGAATGCGGTGGTGTCTTGGCTGCTAATGCGATCGCTCAAGGAGCCGTGCAAAAAGTTCTTGCCTTTATTGCTCCTAAAATCATTGGTGGGAACAATGCCCCTACACCTGTGGGCGATCTTGGTTTTAGCACCATGACCGAAGCGTTGTCTTTAGAACGTGTAGAGATGCGAGTTGTCGGTTCTGATTGTGTAGTGGAGGGTTATTTACCTACTCGTCATTAGTCATTGGTCATTGGTCATTGGTCATTGGTCATTGGTCATTGGTCATAGATTATGAGTTTTGACAGTTGACTTCTAAGAATACTGACGTTCTTGAGCCATATCTCGAATCAGGGTTAAACGGGATTTGATATAGTCACTCAAGAAATCGGTTTCATGATGGTCTAATAGAGCTTGGGTCTTGGTTTGCTTTACTAACCATTGCACCAAAGTGGCATCATCGAGCTGTAAAAGCGTCTTGGTTTGGGTGGTTTCTACCACAGACCAAAGCTGACGCATAATCATAGGAGTCATTCGACCTCCATTTAAACATTAGCCTAGCTGTTTTCAGAATACACAATTCCGGCTATGGCTTCCGGTGCGAATGTACAACATGACACAAGTGTTATTGAAAATTTAATATATCGAGTTATAACTTGATAATGGTTAATAATATAGAATTTTCATAAAAATTTTAGACAGTATCAGAGAAAAATAGAATATTTTACATAACTCTAAATTATATCGCTTTTGGCGATATTAAAGCAGCTATTAAGGGTGCAAAAAGATAATATATGGTCGCAGTTGTTGTCGTCATTAATATGCTCACATCTCTGGCACTTTTCTACTTAGCTTGGCGGATTTGGCTACTGAAACGTCAACTGGCAAATATTGCTGATATCTTAAGTGCCGCAGAACGCAGTACTTATGCTGTATTGCATAAAGCCCCTGCCGCAATTTACGTAGGTCAGAGAAATATCCATAACTTGCGCCAAGGAAACCAACCAAAACAATTACAAATTCAACAGGTGAGGCAAATTTTTAACCTTCTTGCTTTTGGGCAGCAAATTTGGCAGCGTTACTTTTTTAAACTCAAAGCAATATCTGTGAAAAAGAAAATTTAAAAATCAAGTATTTTCAGATTCTCTAAATTTCAGTAAAATTATCACAATAGATAGTTACTAAAAAAACCAACAGAGAGTAATAGCAACCTTTTGGCATCACAGATTGTCAATGTAAATATAAAGTTGGGATTTCGCAAAGTGTGGAAACCCACATAGAATGTGTATAAGGAGAAAAAAAGAAAATGTCTAACAACCGTTCAGGATTATTTATCGGTGGATTAATGTTAGGATCTGCCATCGGTACCCTAACCGGATTACTATTGGCCCCTCGCACAGGGCGCGAAACGCGTCACTTATTAAAAAAATCTGCCAGTGCTTTACCAGAATTAGCAGAAGATATCTCAACAAGTGTTCAGATGCAGGCAGACCGCCTTTCTGCTAACGCACGCTCCAATTGGGATGAAACATTAGATCGATTGCGAGATGCGATCGCAGCTGGTATAGACGCCAGCCAGAGGGAAAGCCAAGTATTAAAGCGGCAAAACACAGAACAAAACTCAGATCCTGTTACACAACATTTAGATAGCTAGTAAACAATACCAAAGTCAGCACCCCGTACTTTAACCCATTCACAAAAAGGACGGTTATTCTTATGCATTCTGAAATATTTAGACTCCAGTTAAAACTGGACGGGTCGCGGTTCCTCCTCGGTCTAAAGACACAAGGCTTCCCCGCTCCCGGAGGCTTGTAGGTGATTGACCCCCTTTTTTGGCTGGGACTATCTATACTTCTAGTTGCCGCTAGCCTCACTGCGGTTTTGGTAGCGGCGCTACCCGCATTGCTAGAAGTAGCACGGGCTGCCCGGAGTGCAGAAAAATTATTTGACACCCTTTCAAGAGAGTTACCACCAACTCTAGAAGCCATTCGTCTGACTAGCTTAGAAATCACCGATTTAACCGACGATGTCAGTGAAGGAGTAAAAAGCGCTGGTCAAGTTGTCAAGCAAGTCGATCAAAGTTTAGATAGCGCCAAACAACAAGCGCAAAACGTTCAAGCCAGCACCCGCAGTATCATGGTTGGGATGAAAGCTGCTTGGAAAACCTTCACACGTCCAAAATCTTCAAGAAGAACAGTCGATCGCCTACCTCAATCTCAGAAAGCACCACTGTCATTGCGAGAAAGAGAAGCTAGGCGTATTAGTGACCAGTGACATTATCTCTAACTGGTCATTTAGTCAAGAAAATACGCCACATGACGAAGCAGGCAAAAGATAAATATATCAACACTGTTAACCAATCTTGCCAATTACCTGAAAGCACCATAACAGTCAAGCTATTAATTATCAACAATAAGGCAACAGGGAATAGGGAACATATTAACAGGGAGGAACCACCTGTTTCCTGTTCCCTTCTAGGTAAAATCCGGGTGTCTGAGTCCCCCACGCTCATTTATATGGAACATATAAATCACCTGGGAGCATTGGTGTGGGTAAGACAGCCCACACCATATGCCATCCGGTGTTCCCTGTTCCCCGTTCCCCGTTAAGAGTTCTCTTTTACTCATCATTAAATAATACCTGTTGAGCTGGTCACTTTATAGTTGGGTTTCGTTCCTCAAACCAACCTACACCTTGGTGACTATCTGTGTCGAACGTGCCACTCAGTATAAAAGAAGAGAATTCCTAATAAAAGGTAACCAATTGCCCAAGCAACTCCCGTGCCAAAACCTAAATTTACTACAGTATCTGATACAGTCCAACGATAACTGTGCATCAAGCCAAACCAAGAAAGTACAGCAGCCGCAATAGACCAATAAGCAGCTTTACGAAAATCTTGTTCAATAATATACACTGTGATAGCTGCCAAAATCATGGCTGAAAAAATAAAACCCTGCTCTAGAGCAAAAGCACCATCAATATAAGTGTCACTTAACTTAAATGGCTGAATTAACGTTGGTGTTATGGGTTTTTCAGGAGTTCCCAAACCTGCTGCTCTTAGTGCATTTTTGGCGATAAGAGCACCCCAGCCAGCAATACCAGGTAACAAACCAACAACAACAGCAGGCGCATGGTGAGATGGAGTGGCTGTAAAACCTTGAGCAACAATTACAATCCCAATCCACAATACAATTGCCATTCCAGCTTCAATTGGCACAAAGTAAGACACTATAGCAACAGTGCCGGTCAGACAGAGCAAACCCATAACAACGCCATTAAGGACGGAGTACCCAACTCTTGCGCCCAACGCTTTCCAACCGGGATGACCGATATAAATGGTAGTTGGAAAACAGGAACCAAAAACAGCAGCAACCAGCGTACCAGTACCATTGGCAGCAAGGGTTGGGGCCGCAGGATAAGTATCTCCAGCAGCTTCCGCACTTTCTAAATTCTGCAAGCTACCAATAAGGTTAAAAAGCCCCATTGGTAAAATGATACTGAAATATTCTACTAACACTGACCGACTGTTCCACAGCTGCCCAATCCACAACCCTGGAAAGTAAACGCCAATTGGTTGTACCGCAGCACCAAATTTGGCACTGTCCCAACTGACTAAACCTGTTCCCCATGCAAGACCAACTCCTAAAAGAACTGCTAGCAAACCACCAGGTATGGTAAATCGAACTCTTCCAAAGTAAGTAATTAAGATGACCCCCAAGGGAACCAGACCTACTACAGGGCTGGCAAAAGTTCGGAAAAGAAACCCAATGGCAATAAAGGTAATGGCAATACCACCTAAAGTGGAAAGCATTGCTGCACGTGGAGCCAAGCGCCGCAGAAAATCGCCAATCCACGCGCCCGATAGTTCGATCAAACCAGATCCCAGGCAAGCAACAAGCCCCGCTTGCCAAGCTAACTCAGCCGCTTGTTCTGAAGATGCACCTTGTGCGATCGCAGCAAGTCGAACAGGTAACATAACTAAAAAAATATGAGCAAACAGGCTAACCGTGTTAATGCCATAAGGTAAAGCAGTTATGTCATCCCGTTGCTCGCGTTGACCCTTTTGGTAAGCTAACCAACTGTAATAGAAATTGCCAACGATTAAACTGAGAGCTACTCCTGGCAAGATACGTCCATACACTAAGGAAGTCGAAAAGCCAAGCACTCCTTGACAAAGATTGACAATCAACAAAATTTGAATCAAGTTGTCCAGAGCTAATCCAAAGAAACCATCTATGTCTCTCCGAACAAACCAGCGACTTGCTTTGGGTATTGCAGTTTCCATTGTTAAATTCTCTAATGAAAAACATGAAAGTGAAATGGAATTGAAGTTGGAGGCTAGGGATTGCAAAAGAATAAGTATTATTATCGCAAGGGCGAAGATAAGAATTTGCTCGCAGTACCGTTTGGATTTCAGAATACCAGGATTCGCTTCTGTCGGAATGTAGCGATCGCTCCTGTGTTTTTCTCATCCCCAACCCCCCAATCCTGCCAAGAAGTTCCATTTGATTTAGAGTGTTAGATTAGATTAAAGTTAAAAAGTGTAAAGAAGTATCACTTTTCCCGTACTCTTTTAAAACAACTTGTTCACTTCTACTGGATATAACCGTATAAAAAAGCTTATGCAGCATAGTGTTTGGCGGCGGTTTTTGGCATTTTCGGCAATATTGTTTCTCGCCGGTTCGATTTGGATAACATATTCTCCCAACGCATACGCCTATGACAATCCCGAGTTATTACCGGATACCCCAACCCCAGTTGTAGACTTAGCTAAATCTCTCAACAGCATTCAAGAAGAGAAACTTGTCAAAGACTTGGACAAATTTGAAGCTGACACAGGCTGGAAACTACGAGTGTTAACTCAATACGATCGCACCCCAGGTCGTGCAGTCATCAACTTTTGGGGCTTAGATGATAAAAGTGTATTACTTGTTGCTGACTCCCGTGGCGGAAATATTTTGAGCTTTAGTGTCGGTGACGCAGTTTATGAATTACTACCACGTACTTTTTGGATAGAATTGCAGACCCGCTTTGGAAACTTGTACTTTGTGAGAGAACAAGGCGAAGACCAAGCGATTCTTCAGGCTATGGAAACAGTGAAAACCTGCTTAGTGCAAGGAGGTTGCGGAGTTGTTCCGGGATTACCGCGAGAGCAGTGGATTCTCACTTTAATTACATCTACCATTGGAGGCATTATCTGCGGATTTGCCGCTCAGCCTCGGCGTGAAGGAGAGATAGTTGCTTGGCAGTGGGCTTTAATTTTCTCACCTTTGTGGGGTATCTTATTTCTTGCCTTTGGTATCGGACCTGTTGTCACAAGAACAAGCGATTGGTTACCAGTCTTTCGCAACGTTGCAGGGTTTTTGATTGGCGCTCTAGTTGCTTACTTGTCTATGATTTTCAGTCGTTCTTCTCCCAGTCCTGAGTCCTAGCTAAAGAGTACGGGCAAGGATGCCCGTACCACATACAAGAGGTTGTATGATATTCATCAGTGATAAAAGCTGCTAAGCTGTTAGCTAAAAGCTGAGGTAGCATGACTGCTAATAAGTATGGAATGGCATATAACTGACGCTCAAAGTTTGGCAATAATCGACTCGGAAATGGGGGAGCATATATTTTCACCCGCAGAGTACGAATTA
Source organism: Scytonema sp. UIC 10036 (assembly GCF_009725235.1). The sequence continues at coordinate 7,016 of NZ_WJFC01000236.1, read as the reverse complement.
GTCCGTCGAGTTGTTTTCGCTACAGCAGACTTTGAGTATAAATCTTTAATTCGCTTTTCTGAACGTGCTTTGCAGGCCGCAGCTGCCGCACTAGCAGCACGCACTACAATTGTAGTAGATATTCAAATGGTGCAAGTAGGTATTCTTCAAGGCATTCAAACTACCTTTGCCAACCCAGTATATTGCAGTATGGATTCCTACAGTCATCCTCAGAAAGAAAAAACTCGTGTTGCATCGGGAATGGAGACTCTAGCCAAGCGATACCCAGAGGGAATATTTGTAGTAGGTCAATCACAAACTGCCCTCATAACACTTGTCGATCTCATTGAATCTGAGGAAATCAGACCCGCTTTAATAATTGCTACGCCCGCCGGATTTTTAAATGTGGATGTGGCAAAAGAACGTTTGCGAGAATCTTTAGTTCCTAACATTACAATTGATAGCCGTAAAGGAAATGCTATCGTAGCAGTCGCGATTGTTGATGGACTTGTAGACTTAGCTTGGCAAGCTTATGGAAAATTATGAATGATGAATGATGAATTATGAAGAAGACGCTCACCCATTTCATAATTCATAATTTATAATTCATAATTCTTACGGCGACGGGGTCTTTCTGAATATTTATCGCGCAAGCGGCGACTCACTTCGTTAAAAAAATCTCGTCGTATAAGGGGATAATCGCTAATCCATAAATCGCGACGGGGAATGTAAAGATCGGAAATTTCTTCTATTCTGCTTAAATCTGGGCTGTTTGATACCACTACCATTTCTACCATCTGATTTCGAGCTATAACTTTATAAGAAACTCGCAATGGTGCTTTGTACTCCACGGTAAATCCCGTTTCATCGCCGACTTCTACGTTAATTCGTTTTTCTCGATTTTCGATAATGACCAAGTCACCTTTGTTGTCTACAGTTTCTTGTTTACCCAGTACCTCTTCTGTAATCCAGAAATCCAGAACCCGTCCCTGGAAAAACCCACCATATTTATAACGGCGATATTTTGCATTTCGCATACTTGCCCAAAATACAGGTCCCCACAGCCAATAAAGAGCACCAATCAGTCCTATTACAAATAGTATGGGAGTTAATTCACTCACGTCAAAAAGAACTCTTATCAGTAAAACAACAGCAGCCGCTACGACAGAAATCAGTAGCCGCTGTAAAAATTCGGGAAATTTTCCCCAGTAATACTTGTACTGCGGACCTGTGGCAATGAGCGGAACAAGTTGTTCAAATTTCTGGCGGGTCAGTGGGACTATCATGTGTGATTCTGTATTTGAGACTTATAAGATTTTTTCTAATCCATATACTAACGACTTTAGCTGCAAGACTTTACGAATTGCCAGTAGTACTCCCGGCATATAACAAGCGCGATCGCTTGTATCGTGTCTGAGGGTGTATATTTGACCTGCTGCGCCAAAAATGACTTCCTGGTGAGCTATCAGCCCTGGTAACCTGACGCTGTGAATTCTGATACCTTCTCCTGCTTGACTTCCCCTTGCACCTGGTAATTTCTCAGTCTCTTCCACAAGAGGTGGGTTAAACTCTTTACCCATTTCCGCTAGCATTTGAGCCGTTTGAATTGCTGTACCGCTGGGCGCATCTGCTTTTTGGTTGTGGTGCAGTTCGATAATTTCAACGTGATCGAAATATTGGGATGCAACGACTGCGGCTTGTTGTAGCAGCACCATACCAATGGAAAAGTTGGGAATAATCAGACAGCCCGTACTGGCTTTATCAGCAAATTCTGCTAACTCATTGATTTGTTCTTGAGTTAACCCGGTGGTTCCAACTACAGGACGAACACCGTAAGCGATCGCACTGCGAATATTATCATAAACTGATTTGGGATGAGTAAAATCTACCATCACTCCGGGCTGTCTTTCCTGGGCTGCAAATGCCAGCATTGGTTCGAGTTGATTGGTGATGGGAATTTCCAACGGTTCTGTTAAACCTGCGAGTTCGCCAGCGTCTTTTTCTTGAAGTTCTGGACTGGTATCTATAGCACCTACAAGATTCATATCAGATGCTTGTGCTACTACTTTAACGACCTCACGACCCATTTTGCCACCAGCACCAACAACAACAACTGGGATAGGAGCTTGATTTGACATAGTTTTTGGTATGCTTATTATATTCAGCCAATGAGTAGCTATTTTATCAGTTTGCTATTCTCAAAGATTATAGTTCCTACTAAATTAGCTCTACAGCAATGCTAAATTGTCAGTCCAGTAGGTGGGTTTATGCTGCACAAAAGCTATACATAGTGGGCAATGTCCACCCTACATAGAATGACTATAGGAACTTGGCTAGTGTCAAATGGGTCAATGTCTTAAACTCTTAGTTCAATCCAATGCGTCTTTCACTATTAATTGGTTGAATGTGCATACGCTTAGCTGTTAAGCTAAAGACCAACTGACATTATAGAAAGTAAGCGTCAAAAGTAAAGTTCGGTAAAAACACAGAGGCATTGAAACTTTGCATTTCAGGTGTATCTTCCTCTGTTTTAAATGATTTTCAACTTTTCTGAATTTATCCCATGGACGCAGAAAATTGCCTCTGCTAAAATAATGCCTACTCTATTAGTACTATCTGTAATCGGTTGGATAACTTTGCACAAAAATTACTGAAACAATCATATTAATGTGAAAAGATTAATGCCAGACCGCATATAGCCACATACATTTTTAAGTAAATGAACAAGAAATTTGCCCTTACATTACTTTCCAGTCCCGTACTGTTTTCATCTGTTCTGTCATTGGTGATGATGACTCAGCCAGCTAGAGCAAGTGAAACAGTGAATTCTACAGGAACTCAAACTTCCTGTATGAAAAATCCTCATGCACCAACCCCTCAGTTGGTATGTATGAAGGTTAATAAAGCGGCTCAGGCTCCATCTACCCGTTCTTCGGTAGAATTTGCGGCACCTACAGGAGAACAAAATCAAGAGAACCCATCTGCTGAGTATAATTTCACAGAAGAAGAAAGCGATACAGCAGTTGCCATGTTTGGCTGTGATTGTCCGGCATGTCTCAACGCTGTCCGTCAAATGAGAGGATTGCCTCCTGCTGTGTAGGTTGGGAGACTGGGCAGTCGAAACTTCTTACCACCTCGATCCCAGCCTGAGGCTGGGAATGCTTACCAGGAGGCTCCGCCTTCTGTACTCTACCTGGAGTATGAGGCAGAGTCTTCAGTCATGCATTCTGTGCTAGAAGCACCGGATCGAGAGACAGTGAATGGTGGGCAGTGCCCACCCTACTTAGCCATCAAAACTAATGTTGCGGATGACTACAGTCTACCAAGATTGTGTAACCCTAAGATAATCCCAGCACCCAAGATATGACCAAAGGCAGTTGTTGCTAACAGTCCAGGTACACCAAAATCACCAAAGAAATTCGATGCGGGTAGTTGAGGACCTGCATTCGGGAACCGAATGCTGGACTTACCAAAGGCGATCGCTGCAATGTTACTGATAATCATGATTAACCCAACAGTGGGACTCCATACCAAAGGTGTTGTAGCAACAGTAGCTAGGAAAGTAGATGTCAACACTTGGTCTTCTCCTTACTATTATTGATGAATGATTAAAACTCCCATGTGAATTAATTATCAAAAAAATCTATCTTAAGTTTGATTTAGTAGAATTTTTTTACATTTATTGTCATTGCTTAATATGAACATGGGTTGTTAGTGGTTGGTGGTTAGTAGTTAGTAGCTAGTGGTTGGTTGTTAGTGGTTGGTGGTGTAGGACAGGTGAGACGCCTGCCATCGTTAGTAGTTAGTGGCGTCCAGATAATCTAAACTCGATGTAATATCGCTTGTATGCCTTGTCTCGTGTTATGTCCTCGACTCTCGATTCCTTACCGCCCAATCTTGCTAAAATTGTGCAGCGCTTTCAAAGGTCGTCTGACCAAAAGCGGCGTTATGAGCAGCTCATTTGGTATGGTCAGAAACTGAGCGAACTTCCAGAATCTGATAAAATAGAAGAAAATAAAGTCCCAGGCTGCGCTTCTCAAGTGTATGTTACAGCTAAACTAGAAGATGGAAAAGTTGTCTTCCAAGGTGACTCTGATTCTCAATTAACGAAAGGCTTGGTAGGGCTTTTAATTGAAGGTTTAAATGGTCTCACTCCTAGTGAGATTGTGCAACTGACTCCTGATTTTATTCAAGAAACGGGTTTAAATGTTAGCCTGACACCTTCTCGTGCTAACGGGTTTTACAATATTTTTAAGACAATGCAAAAAAAAGCATCATCAGTGTTAGCTAATGGCTAATGGCTAATGGCTAATGGCTAATGGCTAATGGCTAATGGCTAATGGCTAATGGCTAATGGCTAATGGAGAAAACAATTAACAATTAACTATTAACTATTAGCTAATAGCTATTAGCTATTAGCTATTAGCTACTAGCTATTAACAAAGGTAAATTTATGTCAACTAATGTATTATCCGTGTCTACCAAGAGTGAAATTGGTGGAGTTGTTCAAGAATTTACTTGGCAGTGGGAAAACCAACCCATTCGTGTTGTTTATGAAACTTTGGGTACGGGTTCTCCACTCTTACTGCTTCCAGCTTTTAGCACCGTTTCTATGCGATCGGAAATGGGTGAAATCGGCAAGCTACTATCTCCCTACTTTCAAGTGACGGCTGTAGATTGGCCTGGTTTTGGTCAATCTTCACGACTTCCGGTTGATTACCAGCCAGCTTTCTACCAGCAATTTGTATATGATTTTGTGACTTCTGTATTTAATAAGCCAGTCACTGTTATTGCAGCCGGTCACAGTACAGCTTATGTTCTCCAAGTGGCAAATAAAATTCCGACAGCATTTTCACGGATTGTTTTGGTAGCCCCAACTTGGCGCGGTCCCTTACCGACTATGGGTGTCAATAGCCAAGTCGCCGGAATCTTCAGAGGAATGGTACGATCGCCCATCATCGGACAACTTCTTTATAAGCTCAATACTGTTCCATCTTTCTTAAGTTTGATGTACCGCCGCCATGTCTATGTCGATGAAGCCAAACTTACACCAAGCTTTATTCAGTACAAATGGAACAATACTCAACAACCAGGAGCAAGATTTGCACCAGCTGCGTTTGTGACTGGGAATCTCGACGCAGTGCAGAACCAAGATGATTTTTTGACGCTGGCTAAGAATTTGTCTATTCCCTTGATGGTTGTGATTGGAGAATCGAGCCCACCCAAATCCCGTGCTTCCATGGATGCTTTGGCTGAGTTACCGGGAGTGCGATCGATTGTTTTGCCTGGTTCTCTGGGTATGCATGAGGAATACCCGTCTGCGATCGTGGAAGCAATTGGAGATTTTTTGCGTAACGCTTAACTTGTAGAAGAAGGCAGAGGGCAGATGTTTTCTGTTACCTGTCTTTTTCCAAAAATAAATAATGATTTTATTTGAAAATTTGCTTTTGGAATTCCCAAAAATTAGACTTTTAGATGTTTTCAGATAATTTGATTTTTGTCAAGTAGTAAAGTTTATCTCTTCAGAATTAAGGTTGTTCATTCAGTAAAAAATGAAGTTATCTGTGTGCAACCATATTTACAGTTCTGTTGAGATATTTTTATACGACAGGGACAGATAAATCAAATGACTATTGACGAACTGACAGACCTACTTAAAGCGAGCTTGCCAGGAAGTTTGACACCATTGCAAGAGATGGTGTTGCGCTATTCTTGGGAGGGAAAGACTTATGCTGATATGGCAGCAGAAACAAACTATGTCAAGGAATATCTCAGCCGCACAGCTTCAGAATTATGGTCTAGTTTAAGCAAGTTTTGGGGAAAACCAGTTAGTAAAAATAACTTGCGTTTCTATTTTGAGTCGCGACAATTGACCAATTCTCAGCAACAATTGATAGAAGCTTTTCGGCGGCAGAGTACAACTTCCTCATTAGAATTTCCCAGCGGTCCGGTGGCTCTCAACTCAAAGTTTTACATCGAACGTCCTCCCATTGAGTCTCTTGCTTATGAAGAAGTCACCAAACCAGGTAGCATAACTCGTATTAGAGCACCTTGGAAAATGGGTAAAACTTCCTTAATGCTAAGGATTTTAGCTCATGCAGAAGCACAGAAATACCAAACTGTAACTATTGATTTTCAACAAGCGGGAAAAATTCTTTTTTCTGATATCGATAAATTTTTTCGTTGGTTTGCTACTTATATCAGTAGGAAGTTACAGCTAGAGCCAAATCTTGATGAGTATTGGGATGAGGATATGGGCAGCAAAGTTAGCTGTTCTATATATTTTGAAAGTTATATTTTAGATAGTATCAAGAGTTGCTTAGTCCTAGGATTAAATGAAGTTAACCGAGTCTTTGAATATCCAGAGGTTGCTGAAGAATTTTTCTCTCTCTTGCGTTCTTGGTACGAACAGGCATCAACCACAAAAATTTGGCAAAACCTGCGTTTAGTTCTGACTTATTCTACAGAAATCTACATTCCACTACAGATTCATCAATCCCCGTTTAATGTAGGATTGCCTCTAAAATTGCCATCGCTGACTCCAGAGCAAGTTATGATTTTATCCCAACGTTACGGGTTAGAATGGGCGAACAGCCAAAACAAACAACTTATGGGAATGGTTGGAGGGCATCCATACCTGGTACAGCTTGCCTTTTATTATATGTGTCAGAGAGAATTGATGCTCAAGCAACTCTTACAAGAAGCACCAACTGAATCAGGAATTTATAACGACCACTTGCGGAGGTTATTAGCAATCTTGCAATCGGAACCAGCATTAGAAAATGCGTACAAACAAGTTCTTGCTTCAGAGCATCCTCTTAAATTAATATCTCTGCTTGCTTATAAATTAGATAGTTTGGGATTAATTTATATGAACGGTGATTTTGTCACTCATAGCTGCGAGCTTTACCGTTTATACTTTAAAAATCAGTTGCTTGAAAAAGGATAAAATATTAAGGATGAAGTTGGATTTACCCCCCTTAATCCCCCCTTATAAAGGGGGGAAATGGAAAATCCAGTTCCCTCCCCTTTATAAG
>NZ_WJFC01000235.1 GCF_009725235.1 Scytonema sp. UIC 10036 | reverse complement strand
GTATAATCTACACTATCTCTCTACTTATTAGGTGTATTAAAGCCTACAATTTTACAGATTTAACTGCACTACTTGGCTCCAAAAAACCATTTTTAGAAAAAATCATATCAACTTTTTCTGATTGGAATTGTTCAATAGTAGGTAAGAAACAATCATATAATTGCACCGCTTGTAAGCATTCATTAATTGCTGTAACTGCTGAATTGTAAGTTGGTATCTTTTGCTCAATAACATTTAAGAAATGTTGATTTGAGAAAATTTTTTCCTCAGCTTCTTTTTCTAGAGATTGCACAAAATGAGTACGCGCCTTGGGATACTGCTGCCAAATTTCCTCAGCTTGCTTGTTTGCCATTTGTAGTAAAATCCATACACAATTTGCGTTGGGAGTTTCAAAGCTATTGGTTTTGAAAACTTTGTTGCTATGCTGAAATTGCTCGCTCATCAAATCATTCAGACGTTGACGCAGTTGAGCATTATACCAAGTTTCATCAATACGGTTAAATACATAGAAAACGCGATCGCGAATTCCAGGATTTTCTCGTATTGTTACCAACAGTTCTGTTTCTTCCTTAGTCATATCACCACCCGACGCAGGTTTTAACACAAAAATCACCGTTGAAGTATCAGAAGATCGAATTCTAGCATATGTGAAATGTGAATCTTTCTCAACCGGGTCATCCATGTCTGGGGTATCGATAATGACATTGCCATTTTGTAAGAGGGGATAATAACAGTAGTACTCAATACGGGCATTAATTAACATGGATTTACCCGCGCTAAACGCCCCTGCAAACACAATCTCAAACTTGGGAGATATAGCTTTCGTGATAGAGGTTTGTATCGATTTTACATGATACGAACAGACAAATAGCTCGTGTTGTATAAGTTGTAATATACACTCAACTTGCTCCCGCAAATTTTTGCACTGGAGCGGTAACCCATGCATAATGAGCATCCTGACAGTATAAAAATATTTTATCAGTACATTTTACGGAAAATAAGTGCGTGATAACCTCAGCAAATACACTAGGTTATTTTTCACAACAGTTACCATAATTTTGATATAATTGACACAACAACACAGTGGTTTTCACTAAATTGGAATAATTTAAAATTTATTTAACAAAGTTGCGTATATATTTATTAAAGCATGAAAATATTTCCTCTTCGGCTGAAACCAGATGAAGATTTAAAACAAGGTTTAAAGAGCTTTGCCAGTCAAGAAAACATTAAAGCAGGCTTTATCATAACTGCCATTGGCAGTTTGAAACAAGCCAAAATTCGCTTTGCCAACCAAGAAAACAGCACACTCTTAACTGATAAATTTGAAATTCTTGCCCTGAACGGAACAATAGCAACTACCGGAGTGCATCTCCATATTGCCATCTCCGACCAACAAGGAAAAACCATTGGCGGACATCTTGACTTTGGATGCATTATCTACACAACAGCTGAGATAGTTCTTGGTATCAGCGAAGAATATGCTTTTTTGAGAACACCAGATGAGCAAACAGGGTACTACGAATTAGAAATTGTAAGACAGTAAAGTAGGGTGGGCAATGCCCACCGTTTGATGTTGGTGGGTATTGCCCACCCTACTTTACCTTACTCCTCCGCGCCCTCAGCGCCTAGAAGGTTCATATTTCTCCAGATTACAGGCAAAACCTCCACATCCAAAACCTTCTCCTCACCTTCCTCAGTATTTTGAAACAACACTGTAAAAGCACCAGCACCCAATCCACCCTGAGGAAACATCCGATAACAAGGCAGAGTTGTTAAATGTGAGCGATCGCCCTCTAAATGCTTCACTTCCATAGCATTAAACTGGGGAAATCTTTGCAAAAACCACTCACAAACCTCTTCATTTTCTTCAGGAGAGTAAGTACAAGTCATATAAGCAAGATACCCTTGCGGGGCAACAAGCCGAGCAGAATTTGCTATGATTCTTTTTTGTCTGTTAGCACTTTTATTAATAGCAGTTGGATGAAAACAACCCGGTGCTTTTTCTCCTTTAGCAAGTAAAGACTGCCCGGTACAAGGAGCATCTACCATAACTAAACGACTCGATAAAGGTATCGTGTCTGCAAAAAAACTTGAATCTTTGCTGGCGACAACAGAAGGTTCAATCTGACATCGTTTCAGATTAGAAATCAGCATTCCCAATCGTTTGCCAATGACTTCATTCCCAATCAGTAAATCCGGTTGCAAGCTTTTCCAAGCAAAGACACTCTTGCCTCCTGGTGCAGCACACATATCAAAAACTAGGTTGACAGGTTGAGGAATTGCCAACAATAAAGAAGCCGCAAAAACAGAAGAAAAATCCAAACAGTAAAAATATCCCTGTTCGTGTAGGAGATGCTGTCCGGGTTTTTCTCCTAAAGATAATCGTTCTATGAATTCTGGTTGCCAGGGTGTTGCTACTTCAGTAGAAAAAGGAGATAGTTCGGGTTTTTCTTTACACCAAAGAATACAAGGGTTAAAACGTTGTGGATGAGTTAAAGCCTCAACAAATTTTTCTTGTTCATCTAAATTAGTAAATAAACGTCGCGACAGTTTAAGTAATAAATTAGAATGAGTTTTCATAATTCGTTTCACAAAAAAGTCCCACTGACCTAAACATAACGAAATCAGCAGTGATTAGGTAGGTTGGGTTGAGGAACGAAACCCAACATTCTCGCGGCTTTGTTGGGTAATGGTATCGCTCTACCCAATCTACAATTATCCTTAACTGAACCGTATTGATTGATAAGGTACTTCATTTGTAGAATAAATCAATAATTTGCAGTAAGGTAGGCATTGCCGCACAAAAGCTTGATAAGGTGGGTTAATCTTATACACGCAATCTATAAACAATATTTATAAAGAACCTAAGTCAGGAAGGGAAACCTGACTCGGGCTTTATATAAGCGATGTGCATCGCTTTTATTTTTCATGCCGATGTTGCCATGCTACACCAACAGCTGCACCTGCTCCAGCTATTAACCCAGTCGCCATTCCCTCTATAGTTTTAAGCCCTGGGTCTTGAGTTATGCATTCACTAGTAACTGTATTAGCTTGCAAGCACATATTGGTTTCGGCCCAAGCTGAAGTGCCACCTACAACGACACCAGCTATACTACAGGAAACAACAAGAAGAAGAAGGCGTTTAGTTTTTATATCTTTAGGCAGTTGCATGAAATTTGATAAATTGTTAGTAGTTCAAAACTACTTTACACGCCTTCATCATTTTTGTCATTAGTTTTAACCCCATAATATCTAGCTCCACACCAGCTCGTTCCCAGGCTCCGCCAGGGAATGCGTATTGGGGCCTCCTATATAGCAAGGCAACACCAGCCCACCAAACTGCATTTCCAGATAGAAGTTTGGCAAATTCTTTTATTTGGAAGTCCCTAAAACCTTATTCAATCCGGAGGTTTATAGGTAAGCGAGCATAAATACCTAGCGAGTCATTCATTTTTTGTACGATCGCCAGTTCTTTTTGGAATTTTTCAAATTCAGCCATCAATGGATCTGGAACTTTGAGCTGATGTTGGTCTATCCCTAGGATAGCCCGTGTCTCCTGCGCCGCACGCCCAAACAACCGCTCCTCAAGGGTTCCCAATCGCGGATATTCCTTCACCTCCCAATTGGAACCCAAATTGGCTGCTTCCGCCGCGTGTTTAATAGCAGCATCCAAACCCCCAATCTCGTCCACCAAACCTATTTTCTTGGCTGCAACACCCGACCAAACCCGTCCTTGAGCAATCTCTACCACCTTTTGCTCTGACAGTTTTCGACCTTGTGCGACTTTATTAATAAATACGCTGTAAACGCGGTTGACATTGCGCTGGTATAATGCTAATTCTTCTGGAGATTTGGGACGAGCTACTGTTTGAACATCAGCGTATTTCCCTGTTTTGACTGAATCCCAGGTAATTCCATTATCATTTGCCAATTTTTGAGCATTGATAAGCACTCCAAATACACCAATAGAACCTGTGATGGTATTGGGTTCAGCAAAAATCCGTTTGGAGTCAGTGGCAATCCAATAACCGCCAGAAGCAGCAATGTCACCCATGGACACCACAACAGGTTTTTCTTGATGAGTCAACCGCACTTCTCTTTGCATCACCTCAGAGGCGGTAGCACTTCCACCGGGGCTGTTAATCCGCAGCACAACAGCCTTCACATTTTTATCTTGGCGCAACTGACGGAAGATTTTGGCAAAGCGATCGCCTCCTATTTCTCCGCTCTCACCTTGACCTTCGACTATTTCACCTTCAGCATAAACAACAGCGATTTTGTTGTTCGATTCACGTTCTATACCCAAGGACTTCCCAGGAACTGCTGCATACTCATTGATATTGATTTGGCGGAACGTTTTCTCGTCTTTATCGCTATCAGTTAACTTTTTCAAGTCTGAAACGACTTCATCAAAATAAGCTACCTTATCCACCAACCGATTAGCTTTAGCTTGCTCTGCTAGTAATAACGCTTGATTATCAACAATATTTTGTAATTGGGAAGGAGCTATTTTACGACTTGACCCTACGGCTGTTCGCCACTCTGCCCAAACATCATTCAATAAAGTTTGAATTTGCTGGCGATTTTCCGGACTTAGCTTTGTCAGAACATATGGTTCAACTGCTCCCTTAAACTTACCGACTCGCACGACTTGAACGCCAACGCCATACTTTTGTAATGCGCCTGCAAAAAACATGGGCTGTGTACTCAAACCATTAACTTCCATGGCTCCCAAGGGGTTGACCACAATATTGTCTGCTACCGAACTTAGGTAGTACTCTCTTTCCCCCCAATCCGAGCCATAGGCGACAATTGTTTTACCTGCATTGCGGAATTTCTGGAGTTCTTGGCGGATTTCTTTAAAAGTGGCAAAACCTGCAACACTTCCTTGTGATGCACGACTGGCGTCCAAATAGATGCCAACAATTCGCTTGTCAAGACGTGCTTTTTCCAGAGCATCCAGAACGCTGCGGAGAGACATCCTGTTGACTTCCTCGCCTGATAATGCTTTTTCCAGCAATTCGTTTGTGCTGGGTTCGCCATCAGTAATGTTCATAGACAAGTCAAAGACCAGTATCGACTTATCTTTGACTGGGGGACCTACGTCTTTGGAAGAAGCAGCTGCAAAAAGCAGTAAGAGTAGCCCAGTGGTACCCAGACCGCAAAAGATAAATAACCCCAAGAGGCTGCCAACTAAACTGGCAAAAGTTTGTTTGAGAAAATTACGCATTTTAGTTAATGGTCATTGGTCGTTAGTCATTGGTCCTTTGTCTATACTTATTTTATGCGTTGTAAACTGTTGGAAGACCTTAGTTCATCTAGTGTAGCGTTACCAGTACAAAATAGCACGGTAGTAATTTCAGCAATTAATACGTCTGCCAGTTCGCGAACAGCTATATCGGAAGCTGCTGCCGCTTGTAGAAAAGGCATTGCCAATCCTGCAATATCTGCCCCTAAGGCTAGTGCTTTTGCTACATCCAATCCATGACGCAGTCCTCCCGAAGCAATTAAAGGAACATCAGGTGCGATCGCACGAATACTGGTAATACATTCTGCCGTAGGCAAACCCCAATCGGCAAATGTACTTCCCAAACGTCGCTGTAAAGCATTTTCTGCCCGTTCGCTTTCCACTTTTGCCCAAGAAGTCCCTCCTGCACCCGCTACATCAATTGCTTTGACCCCAGCTGCGATGAGCTTTTCTGCCATGGTATTTGAAATTCCATTACCAACTTCCTTGGCAATCACTGGTATCGGTAGTTTTATGCACAATTTATTTATTTTGTCAATTAATCCTTTAAAATTTTTATCACCTCTGGGTTGAATGCATTCCTGTAGGGGGTTGAGGTGCAAAATCAAGGCATCGGCTTCTAAAATATCAATTATTTTTATACATTCATCCAAACCATAATTGTAGTTCAGTTGAACTGCTCCCAAATTCGCTAACAGAAGGATATCAGGAGCATATTTCCGAACGGCGAAAGTCTCAGCAACTTGAGGTTTTTCTACGGCTACCCGTTGGGAACCTACGCCCATCGCAAATTTATAGTGCTGAGCAACTTCCGCAAGACGACGGTTTATAACTCCCGCCTGTTCCGTTCCTCCAGTCATAGAAGAAATCAGTAGGGGCGCACCAAGTTGTTTGCCAAAAAACTGATTTCTGATGTCAACTTCGTCAATATTTATTTCTGGTAAGCAACAATGCGTGAAGCGGTAGTTTTCCAATCCATTAGTCGTTTGGTGGAATTGAACATCTTGTTCCAGACAAATACGGATGTGGTCTGCTTTGCGGGACTGCGTTGCTGCAAAAGTGCTTGTTTGAGAGTTCACGACTGGTGTAACTTGTGGCTATGACTGCACTCCCATTGTCTCAGTCTTACTCCCGAACTGCCATAAGATTACTTAATTTAATCATTAAAAACTGGCAAACCTACTTGCAATGTTTAACGAACTACTATATTGTTTTAATTTGTTCGACTCTAAAATGTAAGGGGTCAAACCAGCGTTCTTGACGCCTTTAAAACTAGTACAACAGAAAGTACTTAGTAGGGTGCAAGCATCGTAAATCTGTTTTCAGTAGATAACGCTGGTTGAGTGTCATCAGGGAGTAAAGGGTTAGGCAATATGATTTGTCAAAACCCAAGGTCAAGTAATCTGTTAAAGAGCATCAACAACGGGTGTGATAAGCCGTGTAAGGCTTGTGATGCGCGATCGCGCTAGGCTAGAGGGATTACATTGTCCAGAAAGGCATCTTTGCTCAAATCTTTAATTAGGAAAGAGGAAGTTATCTCTATGGCTGCATTGAGATCTAAGTTTTTTTGGTCAAAAAATTCGTTCATGGTAGAATATAGCACTTTTTAAGCAGGTGGAATACACAGAAAATTAAGGAACCTCAGATGGACGCAGATAAAAAATAAGTAAGCCATTTGGTTGATAAGTTTTGATAATTGTCACTTGTCTACAGGAAAACTCAGTTGTTGAGGCTGATACAGGTTGAGTATTTGATGTAATACCAACTTAATATGAAGCTGCATATTATTTTTACCCCTCCTAACCTCCCCTTGTAAAGGGGAAGAAAATAAATTTTCTGTTTCCCCCCTTTATAAGGGGGGATTAAGGGGGGTAAGACCTTGCGCCCTTACAAATGGTGTGGTTCATTTAGGTGAAAACTGCTGTAAAACCGAAGATTCTGTTTCTAGTTGTCCCTCATTGGCAAGCTTTGAAAGGGCTTCGCCAGAACTCTCTATAGCAACTCACACACTAACCTTATGAATGTTAGTCTTTCTTGGATTAGCACCCTGGTTCTGTATGTGTCTGCATATGTTAGTACGTCTAACTTTGCAACAGCACAACAGGCTCCAACTAACCCACAACAAAGAATGCAGACAACTCCGCAGAAGATTTGTTCTTTCGATGTTGTAGATAAGTTATTACCTTCCACAAAAGAAACAAGTAACTCTTTGCTTTCTTACCTTGCACAGCAAGGATTTACACAAACTCAAGATGGTTCTTGGGTTTGTTACGTTAACGATCCTCGAAAATCAGGGCGCTATTACACTCTTTTCAAGGTTCAGCAGATTGATAAAAAACTTGTAGCTAGTTCTTTTTTAGAGAACGATCGCATGATTGAGGAACAAGACAGTCGCAGTTTGGACTTGTTTCTTATGCTGATCCAAAATCATACAAGCGCAAATCCAAAGAACTTACTGAACATACGAGAATACATTGAAACCTTTATTACACTCATCAAGCAAGGGAAGATAAAACCTTCAGAACGCGGTTATCTTTTTAATCAACCCAGTCGTGGGTTCGTTTTTTACAACCGTCTTAGCCAGGGACAAATTAAGGGGACGGCAATTACGATTAACCTTGACAAGCTCCAGAACTTAAGTTCTTCTCCAGTCTTTTTAGAACGTAAAGATTTGAAGAAATCCTAGTGAAGGGAGGTGGATCTTGTTGAAGCCATTGGCGAAGAAAATCACAATTACGTTTTCTTGTTTTGTGTCAGTACTTATTCCTACTGGGGAAGCATTTGCCCAACTAAACCTTGGGCGCTATGGAGTCCAGCCCGGACTGGAAACTAATTATCTTCAATACCAGATATCGGGGCAAAAATTGAGCCAAATGCGAGGTATTGCTGCATGTGCGATCGGATACGGTCTCAATTGTAACAAAACTGCGGCAGTCATTGAGGAATTATTAGCGGCTAGAAGCGGTCTTAGCTATCAAGACTTATTGGTAAAAGCAGCTGGAGGAGAAGAAAATTTTCGCAAATTTGCTGCCTTCTACAACAACGATCGCAATCTTTCTCAAACGCCATATGCTTCATTTTGGCAAGATGACAGCCCCCAAGTTGTGGATGGATATAGATATCTTCTTGGGGAAACAGTGAACAAGTCTCCTGTCTCAGGTTTGGGGCTTGTCACTAAAAATTTTTATTGGACACCATTGCAAGGAGTTGGCGACGCACTCGATCTTCGCAGTGGATTGTTGAACTTGAAATATTCTTTTGGACGCTTATTGTATGAAGAAATGGCAAAAATCCCTAATATCGAGCAGCAGGTTCAGTCTTTAAATTTACCTCAAGAGATGACCAAATTTTATTTGGAGAAAATTGCCATTGCAAAACAGGCATTAAGTACTGGTAATCAGAAGCTACTTGAAGATAGCATTCTCAATGTGCTCTCCATACCGTTTGATACCAAAGGAACGCAATTTGGACGCCCAAATATTGGTATTCCTCCGGAGTTTGACCTACTGACTGGTGAGGTTCTGTCTCCAGATGTGTTGGTAGGAATCAATCCAGTCTTCTTAGCGCCGGATGCGATCGCTCTTGATGTTCCTTCTACAATTCCAGAAAGTCCAATCCCAGAAAATGTAGTTCCAGAAAGCGCTGTTGTCCGACAAGGTTCTGGTAATTCCTCAAGAGGTTGGTTAATTGGAGGTGGTGGACTTGTCTTATTACTTCTACTTTTATCTTTAGGTGGTGGAGGTGGAGATAGCGATCGCGCTTTTGGTCAACCACCCTTAACTGTAGGGACAACACCATCCGATAATACAGTTCCTCCAACAACTCCTAATGGATGCGGCTTACCTGGCGATTCCAGCCAAGTGACTGAGATTCCTTGTACTCCAAGTGTTATTTATCCACCAGGGAAGCTAGAAAGAGTTCCAGAACCATCAGCGATCGCGCCTTTGGTATTGCTGTGGATTGTTTTGTTTTTACGCTCTAGCGTTTGTGGGAAGCAAGTTCGTTAGTGGTTAGTTGTTAGTTACAGATGTTTTCACTGATTTAGACTAGTCAGGAGTGCGAAACTCTTGAACAAATTTCTGAAAAAAACTTAATGAATTCTCAAAATTTATCTGTGAAAAATAAATCCACTCTTAATTCTTTTGCGCCTTTGCGCCTTTGCGTGAGATAAATAAAGATGTGGTTTATTTACCTGAAAATAGCTGTAATAGGACTTACGCATAACTCCCCTTTTTAAGGGGGGATCTCTTTTTTAAGCTGGATTGAATCTTTACAGTCTATGAATACCGCAAAACTCCATTATCATTGTGAATTCCCCGAATCACAATGGATGTATCGTTGTATGTGCCATTTATTGTGCGACAACGTGCTGTTAAGGTAGCTCCAGTAATACTAATGTTTTCACAAGAATCTTGATAAGTACTATTGGTTGTAGGATCGCTAGCATAGCGCAAGGCTCCATTATCATTATAGATTCCCCGAATCACAATAGATG
Source organism: Scytonema sp. UIC 10036 (assembly GCF_009725235.1). The sequence continues at coordinate 10,576 of NZ_WJFC01000235.1, read as the reverse complement.
TATCATTGTATGTGCCATTCATTGTACGACAACATGCTATTAAGGTAGTTCCAGCAACACTAATGCTCTGACAGGAATCTTGATAAGTACTAGGAGCAGTACATACAGCGGGTTGATTTTTAGTTTTTGTTTTAATAACTGGAATTTGCCGAGAAGAAAGATGTTCTAATTGAATTGCAACCTTACCTTCTTCAAAAGCTCTTTGAAACACATCCAGATTGTCTGGAGTTACGTAGCCCAATCCATCGTAAAACCCAATTGCAAATGCGATCGCCGCCTTATCTCCAATCGGCTGATTCATCCCAATGGCACAATTAATGTATTCACCGATTGCAATAGCTGACTTGGCAGAATAACAAGCGTTAAGTAATACGCATTCCACATAATCTGAGTGCAGCTGAAACAATGATGCTAGTCCGGATGCTGGGACGGGCTGGTTTTCTCCTCCATCGTCTTCTAACAGCAAACTACCGTCTTCTAGCCCGTGTCCGCAAAAGTGGACGATTTGGGGCTTCTCTTCTGCTATAGCACGGCGAATATCTTGAGGGCGTACAGCAGTTCTAAGCGTAACCTTGAATAAATCCCGCTTTGTAGCGCGGCGGATAGCGTCTTCTATTGAGCGAATTTCTCGATCCAAGCGCAATCCGTGGGGAATTGCAGTCAGAATTAGAATTGTTTTCACGCCGATACCATCACTCATAGGGTGTATAAAGCAAGTATTAAAATTGACATTAATACAATCAATTTATATCTTTTTACAGATGAAATCAAATTTCACTTGTGAATAAATCAAGCTAGCTTATTCCTTTGGTTGTGGAATCCACAACCGAAGGGCTTGGGGTTTTTCTATCAACTCATACCACAGACGCTCGTAACTCTTTACCATGTGCTCAACGGTGAACCGACGCCTTGCTATATCTTGTCCTCGGTGACCAAATTTCAAGCGCAATTCGCAGTCTTCTTTTAAGCGCCGCAATGCAGCCGCAAGCCCTTCAACATCATCTTTATCCACGAGCAACCCGGTTTCACCATCAGTAACTGCTTCTGGAATACTACCCACACGTGTCCCAACTACAGGAATGGCTGCAAGCATTGCCTCAACAATTGCTAATGGAAAACCTTCAGATCGTGAGGGCATGGCGAAAATGTCAAATTGTGGCAACCAGGTATGAGGATTATTGACCCATCCTGGTAACTCAACGCGATCGCTTATTCCCAAATCCACTGCCAGTTTCTCTAGGTCTGTACGTTGTCCACCTTCACCCAGAATCACGACTCGAACGCCTTCAATTTGAGCAATAGCTTTCAGTAGAATATCGTGACCCTTCATCGCATCTAGCCTTCCCGTGCAACCAATCACTATTTGTTGCCTTGATGACCCCAATCTTCTCTCTTCTTCAAGTGAGGTAGTAGGTTTCTGTGTCATATCTGGCACGCAATTAGGGATAGAAATTACAGTACCACGACCCAACGCATAAAAGTCCTCCATGCGCCTTGCACTTGCTTCACCTACCGCCACATGGGCATCAACTCGCAGTGATAGCGCCCTTGTACGCCACAGCTTAACTGCATCAGTTGTCCGTAGTGGTAACTGGTCAACACGCACTACACGAGCATTTGGCAATGTTAAAGCGGCAAAAAGACCAATAGCACATTCCCAAGGAGTACAAATATTGATATGTACTATATCTGGTTGCAAACGATGCAGTGCTTGAAGGTGTGCTGTTAGAGAATAAATACCTTTTGCAGGTAATACCACTTGAGATAGTTGCGGTTTATTGCTTGCAATGGCATCTATGACTACCTGACTGGTACCCATTGCGGTTATGTGAAAATCTCTTGAAACGTTAGTGACTAAATGTTTGAGGCTGATTTCCGCGCCTCCAACTCCAGCAGAGTCAGTATAAGTAACTACACGCATCATTCTTTTTATGTCGTATAAAATCTTTTTGACAAATCTATCGCAAGGTGATTAAGAAATAAAAGCTATCGCCATTAAACTTTCATTGCAACTTCCTAATTTTTTCTAGAAATCTTTATGGTAGATATTTATATTGTTGACTTATTTATTATAGGTCTATTATTGCTAGTTGTTACCTTACTATCTGGCTGGATTTCACGCTTACCTCTTTCTTTTGCTCTTATTTACCTGTTAGTTGGTATTCTTTTAGGTCCTTACGGCTTTAAGCTCATTCAATTACGACGTGAAGGAGTTTTCAATGCCGAATTGTTAGAACGGATAACAGAATTTGTAGTTATTATCTCTGTGTTTAGTTGTGGATTAAAAATTCTGCGTCCACTTAAAATAGGAGCGTGGGATATTACAGCAAGACTCATTGGGTTTTTAATGCCAATTTCCATTTTTGGGCTTGCTATTGTCGGAAAAGTTTTTTTAGGCATGGATTGGGGAGAGGCAATTTTACTAGGAGCAATTCTTGCCCCAACCGATCCTGTATTGGCTTCAGAGGTGCAATTAACCGATGTCAATGACCAAGATGAGTTACGTTTTGGTTTAACATCAGAGGGCGGCTTAAATGATGCTTTAGCTTTTCCTTTCGTGTACTTTGGTATTTATTCGTTAAAAGATAAAAATTGGGAAAACTGGTTTAAACAATGGGTTGTTGTTGATTTAGTTTGGGCGATCGCTGCTGGTATAGTTATGGGGATTCTCGTAGCTAAAGTTATAGTTTGGATCAATAAAAAAATTCAAAAACGACGCCCTGCTGATTCTTTAATGGAAGATTTTATTGCTCTTGGGACAATTTTGTTAACATATTCACTTACAGAATTCGTCAATGGTTATGGATTTCTTGCAGTGTTTGTAGCCGGGTTAGTTTTTCAAAGAAGTTATAGAAATTCAGAAAAATCGCTTGCACAATTGGAATTCATAGAGCGATTGGAAAAGCTTTTGGAGATTGGAACAATTTTAATTCTTGGTTCAATTTTGTTATTTAAACCAATGCTAACTTATGCTACCCAATCTTTATTAGTCATAGTTTTACTGTTCTTTGTCATTCGACCATTGGGTGCATGGATCAGCACAATTGGGAAACCCTCCGGGCACCCAGATCACAGGGCAATACATCCAGGAACTCGTTGGTTATTTGGCTGGTTTGGTATTCGAGGTGTCGGCTCTTTATACTATCTTGCCTATGCATACGGTAACGGTTTGAAAAACAGTCTTGGCGAGCAAATCGGTTGGATTGTTTATACTACGATAGTCGTATCTGTTATTGTGCATGGTATCAGTTCTACTCCACTTATGAACTGGTATGAGAGAAATCTTTCCCCTGAAAATCGTAATGCATCGCCCCCAGCTACAGTGAAAGAATTTGAATGAGGGATTATATCAAGTCCAGATGATTACTGATAATAAAATTTATCAACGTAGGTTGGGTTGAACGAAGTGAAACCCAACACAAGGGAGAATTCATGTTGGGTTTCGTTTTTCAACCCAACATAGAGATATTATATGTGATTTGAATCATATTTTGACCAAATGGACACGACATGCTTCAAAATCCTTTAGGACAACATATAGTTCAAAGTTATAATTTGAGTTTAAAAACCTCAAAATTTAAGTACCGCAAGCAACAGGGCTTTTATAGTTCATTTGTACGCAGGCGGCGAACAGAGCAATAAAAACTCAGTCTTAGGCAATCGCAAAATCATTCAATTTTTGGTTAAAACTGTTTTTGAACCATATTGTGGACGTTTTGAATCATATTTTGACCGAAAGTTTCAAATTCTAGGTCAAATTCCTGTATTGAAATCTGGTTTTTTTACAAAATGCATAAATAAAACTTTTGGTCATATTATGATTCATATTTAAAACACACGGTCACAATTTGATTCATAACATGAAGTGATTGAACAGGGTAAAAACCTTGATATTCCGTTACTTTTGGTCACGATATGATTCAAAATTTTGGTCACGCAATGGTTCAAATCACATTATACCATTTTACGAAAAGATAATGTAGAGACGCTTCAAACAGCGCGTCTCTACAAAGTTTAAATATATTTTTAAAATATACCCTGACCGGGAGTCAGCAAATTGTCAGGATCGTAACGTCGTTTAGCATTTATAAATCCGCTCCAAGCTGAACCAAAGTGCTGCTGCCAATCAAAATAAGAAAATTGAATAGCGCCTACAGGATAGCGAGTACCGCCGAAATCGCGGTTTTTCTCAAAAAATCTCCGATTGTCATCAAGCATTTTGCGAACTGTAGCATCATCAAGCTGTGCAGTCCGTAGAATAGCCAAGAGAAACACAACCTGCTCGTCAGGCGTCCGAAATAAAGGCAGCTTAAAACGATCGGTTTTGACAGGGTACAGCAGAATTGGACTATTTCCTGTATCAGCCAGTGTCAAAGTAGAAACAATTTCGCTAACATATTGCTCAACTGCTGTACTCGGTACAAAGAGATTAATCCAAGGATGAGGGTTAGACCAAATGTTGATGGATTTGAGGTAAGCAACAGTTTCTGCCAAGCGGTTAAGAAAGTTGAAGTAAGATTTGTCCTCTATTTGTTCTGTGCCCGGAGTGTAGTTCAAAGAGGCAAGTAAACTGGTGTTGTCTGGCTCTTTGGGTGGAGTGTAAAAGCTAGCCGCTTCTAAGACATAACGCCATCCTCCATTAGTATTGGGTACTACCTGACCTTCTACATAGTTGAACCGTTCTTCAGTAATTAGTAAGCGTTGGTCATGAGTAAATGTAGCTAAATCATCGTAATACAAAAGAAACACACGGGCATGGGTGAAGGCTTCGATTAACCGAATTGTAGCCCGTACTATAATTCCACACTGACCCAAACCGGCTAGCACTGCTTCAAATAGATCGCGGTTTTGATCGAGGGAACAAGTTTCTAGAGAGCCGTTACCTGTCACAACCTGAAGAGATAGTACATTATCAACCTGTACGCCATAGCGATGGCTCGCGCCACCGACACCGCCTACTGACAAGGTTCCTCCAATCGATAGTTCGATGTAATCGGTGAGGACTGGCGGTGTCAATTGTTGCTGTAGCGTTGCTTGCAACAGCTGACTCCACACTACCCCTGCGTCAACAACAGCTTGTGTTGTACTAATAGAATGGATTTTGTTCAGTGTACTCATATCAATAATTACACCTTCTTCTACTTGTGCTTGACCGTAGCAGGAGTGACCTTGACCGCGTGCGGCAATTTTAAGGCTGTGAGTACGAGCAAATCTGATAATGTTGACGATATCATCAATTGAACCTGGTTTAAGTACGGCTTTTGGGTAACGATGCACTAGGTGACCAAAATCATCACTCACATTTACGCGTATAGCATCATCAATGTAAAGTACTCCATCTAAAGGCGGTAGGTTGACAAACGAGTCTGCGGCGTTAGCATATGTTCCCCACGAAGAATTAAATGTATCAAATTTAACAAAAACAACACTAGCAATCAAACCTTGCAAAATGTTGCGACGCGAGGCATTATTCTTCATAAGGAACCCTCTTACAAGAAATAGTTTCATGTGTAAAAAGATACAGAAATGACGCCTCTCAGTGCTAGAAGCATCATTTGTGCTATGGTTGTTGCTTTAAGGCGATCGCGGTTGATGCCCTGCTTCATATCGAACTCATACGTGGACACCAGTTGATTTTGGGGATTGCCGATCTCCTGAAATCTTCCCGAACCAAAATATACCAAGGGAAAATTAGGAAACGCCTTTGCGGTTGTGTTTTTGAGAGATTCTTTTGTAAAGGAAGTCTGTATGCTCGTGCCCTGCGGACCAAAGGCAGGGAGCGAAGTTGTTAGGAAAGCACACAAAGCACAAATCACAACCCACTTAAAGATACCGTTTTTCATTGTTGAAATGATTACTCTCTTGCTTCAAAATCAATCTTCATTTGAAGACGTTTCACTTGTCCAGAGCGTTTATTCACTACGGTTGTTGAGTTGTACTATTTTTTGAACTAATTATGCACCAAAAGTCTTATGGGGTTAGGGAATAGGGACAAGGGGGACAAGGAAGAATTATCAATGATTTTTGACCAATAACCAATCACTAATGACCAATTCCCAATGCCCTATACCCATTCGATGTTTATTTTGTTGTGACTCGATCGACTAATTCTTTAGCTTGTTCAAGGATATTGGAATTCGGGTTGTCTTGTGCTTCAGCTTTTAAATTTCTTTGGTAAGTCTTCTCTACAGTTTGTGGATTGTTAGAGTCCTTGACTGCCTGTTCGTAAGCTTTTTGTCGATCTTCTTCTCGCAGCCCAGTTGCTTCGCTGTATTCGTATGCGCGGTCAATCTTTTCTTCTGGTGTTAGTTGATTGGCACGAGATGTTACAGCGTAGCTAGGCTGCTGAGTAAAAAAAAATAGACTCGATACACTAATAAGAAGCATCAATCCTAAAACAACAATGCTTTGACGTACTGCTTTATTGAAAATAGCTAAAAACGTTTGCATGGGAATGCCTCCTGACCGTACTATGTGCTTGAATTTGCTGAGTGTAAGGATAATTACTTATACATACTCTAAGCTTCACACGAATACTACGTGTCTGGATGCAACTTTGACTTCTGCCAAAAGAAGGGTTATGCGATTTTGGATTTTAGATTTTGGATTTTGGATTGTGGGATTGGGGATTGGGGATTGGGGATTTTGGATTTTGGATTGTGGATTGGGGATTGGGGATTTTAGATTTTGGATTTTGGATTGTGGGATTGGGGATTGGGGATTTTAGATTTTGGATTTTGGATTGTGGGATTGGGCATTGGGCATCACAACCATTCGTGATTAATTTTGATGCCTCGGCTTTGCATAGCTTGTTCAAACAAGTTTGTTGACAATGCTTCTTCTACTGGTGTTACACCAGGTTTTTTCAGTTTCCCATCAAGTAACATTTGAGCAATGCTACCCGTACCGCAACCAGAGGCAACTGCTGTGTTTTCATGCACTAAAGTAGAGCAAAAAACAGATTCTTTTCCTTCTCTTTGCCCGGTAATTTCTGACCGAACTGTTACCCCAATTCCGCTAAAGCGATTGGTGACATCAGTCATAAAGTGACTGACATGAGCTAAAAATTCAATTGCGCTTTGCTGCTGCATGAGCCATTTGGGAAAAATATGAGCAGCTATCCATGTCATATGATTGTAAAAATCAGGAACTGAGCCAAACTTGGTGATAACGGTTTTGACAGATGGATAAGCATGAGGCAGTGTATAGGTTTCTGGCATATCAAACCAATAAACCCCACTGCGTCCGTATGGGTTGGGAAAATCAATGTTTTCTCGCTGGCTGTAAGGTTTGACTATCTGCCAATGACCATCTATCCAAGCTTCAAAAGGTTTTTGCAAGCCTAAAAAAGTTGTTCGCATTACGGTAATACCAGCGCCGCCGGAACCAGAGACTAAGTAACTTAAATGAATTTTTTCTGGTTTATCTAATTGTTCAACGCCCTGATGTACCATGCTGTTAGAAATTCCTGGAAAGATACCTGTATTAATTATTGCTGTAACTCCCGCCTTGACAGCTGCGTCATGGTGCTCTAAAGCTTTTCTCGTGAAAGAACGGTGATCGCTGACATCAGCATAGTTAACGCCTTCTTCAATACAGATTTTTAGAACGTTCGCGTCTCTATAATGAAATGGACCAGCACAATGGATAACTATATTAGAAGACGCGATCGCTTTCCTAAGTCTATCCACATCTGCCAAATCTAAAACCAAATAATGGACTCGCGGATTGGGGCTTCCATTATCTGGGGTACGTCCGGTAATAGTAACTTCTGCCTGTGTATGAGTGAGAATATCCTGGGCAACGCTACTGCCAATCCGTCCGCGTCCTCCAAGAATCAAAACCCGATCTGTCATTGATCCACTATTATCCACAGCCCTTTTATTACATCAATTTTTAGCTATCTTTGTCATCGGTAGCGAGAAAGAGTTGAGAAGAATAGAGGAAATAGAAAATTATTCATCTTTCTTATCTCCCTATTGGATATCTCTAGAGTCCTGGTAGGGGCGCTCTTGCATTGCGCTCTTACATCTTTTTCACGTCTATGTTTACTTGTTTATTCGCGACCAAAGACAGATGCTACAGTAGATTTTATAGATTCTCCTGCATCTTTCAATGTTTGTGCTACTGGATGTCGGTCGTGTAAGAAAATACGCGCACAGTTACGCCCTGGTAATCCTGAAATAGAACCACCTGGATGAGTTCCTGCTCCAGTCAGATATAAATTCTCAATAGGAGTCTTATAATTTGCGATTTCTGGTAGGGGTCGGAAGCATAACATCTGTTCCAAAGTCATGTCGAGATGGTAATAATTTCCTTTGTAAAATCCCAGTCGTTGTGATAGTTCAGCAGGGCTTTCCACATGACGGGCAATAATAGAGTGTTTGAGATTGGGTGAATACTCTGCTAGTTTTTCAATAACCCTATCGGCAACTTTATTTTTCAGTTCGTCAGTCCAACCTGTACCCTTTAACCCCGTGCCTTCTGCACCTGAAATTTGATAGGGGGCGAAAAACTCAATCCATGCTGTGTGCTTGCCTGGAGGTGCCATTGAAGGATCGCGTCCGGTGGGCATAACTAAATACATGGATGGGTCTTCATCAGGAATCTTTCCTTGGGTACAATCACTATGAGCTTTCTCGACGTGGTTCACAGAATCTGCAATTAGGATAGAGCCAATTAAGTACTCATCTCTATGTTCGTGATGTTCAAATCGAAGGGGTTCATTTAAAGCTAAGTCAATTTTCAGGATGCTTTCGTTGTTGTCAACAATCCTGCGAGCCAATCTTTCCCGTAAATTGGGGTCGGCGCTATCCACATCGCTAGCTTCCATATGTTGTAAAAACAACCGTTTGGCATCAATGTTGGAGATAACTCCTTTGTTGGCTCGATATTCTTTACCACCTGTGACTCTCACACCAACTGCTTGACCGTTATCAACTAAAACTTTGTCCACTCTTTGGTCGGTGAGGATAACACCACCTTGACTTTTGACTAAATTCACTAAAGCGTCTGTTAATGCCCCAGTACCACCACGGGGTCGAGCTTGACCGGGATGGTGACGCATGACCATCATCATCGCTCCGAAGGACATTGCCTTTTGATAAGGAGGTGAACTCAGTTCGGCAGATAATCGGGCAAGGGGTGCTTTGAGGAATTCAGAATCAAAATACTCGTTAATATTATCTTGGGGGCTAGTTAGGATTGTGCGGAGGAAATCTAACGTTTCATTGGGACCTCCTAAGAGTGAGAACAAGTCTTGCAGTTTTGTCAAGTTGTAATTTCCTAACAAGTCAATAATAGACTTGGGCGGTGCATTGAAGTAGGGGATGACGGTGCTAACGAAGCGTTGCCAATAGTTGACATATTCGCTATATTTTTTGGCATCGCGATCGCTCCAACGGGCAATCTCCGCACAAGTCTTATCAACTGACTTATGAGCTAAGAAATACTTTCCATCAGGATGGGGACAAAAAATAACCGGGTCGCACCAGAGGTATTCTAAGCCGTATTTATGTAGTTCTAATTCTTGGATAACTGGCCCAAGGAAAATAAATAGGTGGTCGATAGCACAGGGATTGAATTTAAAACCAGGGGCTTGTGCAGCTAAAAGTTCTTCAGTTGTGGAACCGCCACCGGGAATAGAACGTGCTTCTAAAAGCAAAACACTGTAACCAGCTTTCAGTAAGTATCCGGCACAGACCAAACCATTATGACCCGCACCAATAATAACTACATCATAAGATTCCATAACTGTAACTTTCGATAGGGATGTTTATTCCCAGATGTTAGAAAGCGTGTCATTAATTTGACTCTTTCCCCGGTTTTGACTGCAACTAACCTTTAGGTAGAAAAATTCGGGAACTCCCACACGGTGCTGCTCTCCATCCCACAAGATGAGATAATTTGTTTTTTGCAGTTCCCTTAAATGGTAGTATATGCCATACAGCCAAATTACTCTCAGACAACTTGTCGAAGAATTTAATTTAACTCTAGAAGAAAAGACTCGACTGTTCCCAAACGTACAGCCTGTACAGTCTACTGAGTTACTATCTATGACTTTGCAGGAGACGTTACCTTTAGCTACAGCAATTAACAGCGAAAAAGCTCGTGCAGAACTCATTATTGCTCCAGTATTGCTGGAAGTCAAACGAAAAATGAATTATCAAATTGGATTATTTTCTGGGAATGACTTCACAGTCGATCCATCACGAGGCTTAAATGGTTCTCCAGATTTCTTGATTACGCGGAGTCCAGAGCAGTACTACATTAAGGCACCAGTCATGACAATAGTCGAAGCTAAGAACGAAAATATTAATCTTGGCTTAGGTCAATGTGGTGCTGAAATGTTAGCAGCACAGATATTTAATGAGCGAGGAAACTATCCAGTGAATGCGATTTACGGTTGTGTGACAACTGGTGTGTTGTGGAAATTTTTGCGTTTACAAAACCAAACTCTGTTTATCGATCCGATAGAAATACCAATTGAACCAGTAGAACGATTGTTGGGTATTTTTGTACAGATTCTTTCTTGAAAAAGGCAATGAAGAAATTTCATCACCAACTATGAAAATCC
>NZ_WJFC01000234.1 GCF_009725235.1 Scytonema sp. UIC 10036 | reverse complement strand
CCCCTGTCCCCTACCCCCTGTGACAATCTTCCTCAACATAAGCCGGAGTGACACTGGCGATTATATCCAAACGAAAACTTTCCACTAATCGGCTTAAAGTCTGAGCAAGAGACGAATGTTCTTCTGGAATTTCTTGAATCAGAGTCAGAACGATAGCATCATCCACTGCCATTGCAGCCCAATGCAGTCTTTTCACCCATTCCAAAGGCATAACCTTAAGAGCATCTTGTGCTAAATGCAACGGCTGCGTTAGTAACTCAGGTGAATTAAGTTGGTTCTCCTCTGCATAGATATATTTCACACCTAAATGTGTTGCCATCTTTTCAAAGAGTGTCTCCTCTTGCAAAGGTTTGGGGATGAAATCATCACAACCTGCTTCTAATACCGTCGATCTTTCCTCAGAAAAAGCATGAGCAGTGAGAGCAATAATTACAGTTGCTTGACCTTTTAAAGTTGCTTTAATTCTTTTGGTAGCTTCATACCCATCCATAACTGGCATCAGCATATCCATCCAAATCAGGTGTGGTTTCCATTGTTGCCAGACAGCAACAGCTTCTACTCCGTTTACTGCTGAACGCACTTCAAAACCAACTGACTCCAAAAGCCGAACGAGCAAAAGGCGGTTTTCTTCTACATCTTCCACAACTAAAATACGATACTGTGGTTGATTGGGTTGCAAACTGATAACCCGTTTCGGTTTCGATGATTCCAGGACATCGGTTTTCTTTGGTAAAGTGACTCGAATATCAAAACGAAAAATAGACCCTTCACCTGGAATACTCGTGACTGAAATATCTCCCCCCATGAGGCGCACAAATTGCCGACTGATTGGTAAACCCAAGCCAGTACCTTCCATTGATTGACGACCTGTAGATGCTTGAACAAAGGGATCGAATATAGTCTGAAGTTCATCGGTGGCAATTCCATAACCCGTGTCACGAATTTCAAAGATGAGAGATTTGGGATTTTGGATTTGGGATTTTGGATTTGGGATTTTGGATTTGGGATTTTGGATTTGGGATTTTGGATTTGGGATTTTGGATTGAAGATCGGTTTCTGATACTTCTCCCTTGTCTCCCTTGTCTTCCATCTCCCCCTTGTCTTCCTTATCCCCAGTCCCCAGTCCCCAGTCCCTTGTCCCCAGTCTTACTCTTAGCGTCACATTACCGCTTTGCGTAAATTTAATAGCATTTTCCAGCAAATTAATTAAAACTTGACGTAATTTACCTTCATCGGCAATAACATATCGAGAAACATCTGACACACCTTGAAAGACAAGTTTTAATCCTTTCGCAGAAGCTTTAAGTTGCAGCATTTCTTTGATGGACTCAATGACCCAGTGTAAATCAAATCTGTGTTCGTTGAGCGTAACTTTACCTGCTTCAATTTTGGACATTTCTAAAACATCATTAATGAGTGCTAGCAAATGTTCTCCACTGCGATTAATAATTTCTAGATTTTTTAGCTGCTGTGAAGGTAAGGTATTTTCCCGAATCATGATCTGCGTAAAGCCTAGAATGGCATTGAGGGGAGTCCGCAGTTCATGACTCATTTTTGCCAAAAATTGGCTTTTTGCACGGTTGGCAACGTCGGCTTGTTTTGCAGCTGCTTCTAGGGCTGAGTGAGAAAACTCTAACACTGCCAGCATGAGTGTATTTTTGAGTTCCTGTGCGGCATCAATTTCAACTTGTTGCCAAGGTAAGGACTTCTCTCGAACAGTTTCTTTCCATAATTCAAAAGATTTACGCGGTAATAACCTCATGCTTCCATTACTTTCAACGACTACGGGTTTGTTCGGATTTCCTCCCCAATGGACTGTGTCAATAACTTCTGGTCTAAACCAGAGTATGTGATAAGATGTTTGGTAAACTAGAATAGAAATAGCAAGCAGACCACTTGCAGAGTCTTTGAACTCCTTTGCTGATGGATAAATTTTAGAGAGATGGTTTGTAAAAAAAGTTTCTTCTCTGTGAGTATTGATAAGCCAAGTTAATAGATTTTGTACAGCTTCTCTGGATGGAGTTTGACCAACTAAGATTAACTCTTGACCCAAACAAATTGCGGCTCCTGTTGCTCTAACTAAATCTAGTAAATTGTGACTGTTTCTCTCTAAAATTTGCCCAATCTCTTGAACATTATTGGAAAACTCTTGCCTTATTTGTTGTTGGAATATCTGAATTTGCTGATGATAACTTTCGGTAGCTTCATTCTGCTTTTTTACTAAATAAACAGACATTAACTGTCCAATAAATTCGCAATAATGACGGGTTTTATAATCAATATACTTGGGTGAATAGTGATGCCCTACTATCATCCCCCAAAGGTGTTTTTCATTAACTAATGAAATGCATATAGAAGCTCCAACACCCATATTTTGACAGTACTCTCTATGTATGGGAGAGACACTTCTTAACAAAGAATAACTCAAATCCAGAGGAGCATTTGTGAGAGGATTAATAGCAGGTATAATTTCAACTGGTTGGTAGTTCATATCGACAATGAGCCGCAACCAGTTATCATAATAAAGTTTTCTGGCCTGTTTGGGAACGTCTGAAGCTGGATAATGTAAATCTAAGTAAGGTTCTAACCCTTCTTGTTTGTCTTCAGCAATCACAACTCCAGTCCCATCAGGTTCAAACCGATAAATCATGACTCTGTCATATCCAGTTATTCTCCTGATTTCTTTCACAATAAATTCTGTGGCTTCTTGGAAATCAGCAGCTTTTTTAATTTTTGAAATTGATGCTTTAACTTGATGGTAAAAACTGAGTTCTCCTTTTTCTATAGAAGACAAAGGTGGTTCAAGTTCTAAGATTAAAACACCATCATTGCGATGAAGCATCCCATCAAACACTAAAAGTGTGCTCTCAACCTCAACTGATAATCTTAGAGGATTAAAGACTTCTGCTTCTTCCTGAGCAATACAAGTTTTTAAAAGTTCTATCTGAGAAGGAGGAAATAAAATCGCTAAGTTTTGATTAATTAATGATTCGGCAGGAATTCTGAAAAAGTTAGTTATGTTATGACTGACTTGTAAAATCTTCAAGTCTGGTTCTTGTAAAACGAGAAGAATACCATGAGGCTGAATTGAGCCGGGAATGTGAATAGCTTCGCGATCGCAGTTTGTTAAATCTACCTTTTGTGTATTGACAAAATTTTCTTCATCCATATTCTTAAATCTTAACTTATATCAAAACATGGGGGGGTTTGGAAATTGTATAGTTTCTTCTTCAAAAGAAGATTTTGAAGGTATGAGAACTGTAGGTCAATAGCAATAGTCAAATTACTTAACTAGATAGAGATTCTTAATACTGTTTTATAATCTTGAGAAAGAGCAATAATTTAGAATCACCGTATCTGAGGAGATTTGTCATCTGCTTAGAGAAGTATATTTTAACGCAAGAGCAAGACAGAGACAACTTGGTGTTCGTCCGGAACAATAATTACTACAATAGAGAAATAACTAACCTCTGGAGTTATAGCAGTGGGCTTATTTGATGACCTGAGTAGGTTTCTAGAAAACCGTTTAGAAGAATTCTTGCGAAACAATCCGCACCTAGAGTTAGAAGCACTACTCGAGCAACTGCGGGAGCAAGAGGAAGATACGTTAAAATTGATTGCAGATTTACAATTGCAAGAAAAGCGAAAGCAAGACGATGTTTTGTCCACTGCCCAAGAAATTCAAAAGTGGCATATCCGGGTAGAAAAGGCAAAAAGTGCCAACAGACAGGATTTAGTAGCCGCCGCCCAACAGCGAGAAGCCGCCTTACTGCGCGAAGGAAACCAGCTTTGGGGACAAATGCAAGGGGTAAAAGAACGGATTACCCAAGCAAAGGAACTACTGAAAAAAATTCAACAGAGGCGACAAGAAGTGCAAGCCAAAGCCACAGAAGCACAAACAGCACGCGCTCAAGCTCAGCAGAGGTTGGAAACCGCAGGATGGAATTCCACGAGTAGTTATTCCAGTAGCTATGACGACTTAGAAGAAAAATTCCGCCGTTGGGAAACCGAAGACGAGTTAGAACAAATGAAACGAAAGATGGGAAGGTAAGATACCCTTGTCTCGTTATGTACCCTTGTCTCGTTATGTACCCTTGTCTCGTTATGTACCCTTGTCTCGTTATGTACCCTTGTCTCGTTCCCAGGCTCAGCCTGGGAATGCATAGCAGGAGGCTCAGCCTCCAGTTAAAGTGTTGAAGCAGCAGCCCCAAGCGGTTGGAGTTCTCATGCGGTACAAGTGGAGACATGATTTGAAAAATGCTGTATTTCAGCTTTCTTGCTTGATACTTTATCCTTTTAAAATCGCTTTTGAAACTCAACCACAGCACGATTGTCATCAGAAAAATTAGTTGTACCACGGAGACGAATCGAGTCGTTAAGTCGGTAGTTAACACCCCACTGCACCGGATCGCCAGTTGTTAAAATCTTCAGCCCGGAAACAGAAATCCTGCGAGTAATATCGACTCCTGCTTCTGCGGCTAACTCCAAACTAGAACTGTTGCGCCCTGCTTCTGGATTATCCGAAAGAATTGTTGGGAATATACGCAATTCACTTAACCCCAGTGCAGTTCCCAGTTGGTTCAGAGGTCCCTGTAAATTATTCAACACTGCTGAACCAGCCATATTAATCAGCCCTAATGTACTATCACCGCCACGCCCTTGAGTATCGATAAATCCACCACCTAATAAAGCAACAATTTCTGTTTGACTGCGTGCGGGAGAACTCACCAATTCAAGATTTTTATCAAGTTGGCTTGCAGGTCCTTCTACCCTAGCTTCAACACGCACTGTCTCTAAAGACGCTAACCCTGTGATATTTGCTTTATTTAGATCGGTACCTTGAGTTGTATCCAGCACCTTGGCAAACAACTGAATATCTAAATCGGGGTCGCGTGGCTGATTCTCTCTAAAGATTGCCTTATGAGCGTAACCACGTACAAGATTAAACCGAGTTGTAAATAAATTGACGCTTCCCTCTTTGAGTCTAATTGTTCCTTCTGGAACAGGTTGACTCAACAAGCCATTCACATTAAGACTACCAGTTGCCCGAAAACTCAGAATCGGTTCGCGAGTAATTCTGACGTTTTTACCAAGTGTTATCTGTAGATTGTTCAACCTGGTTTCCGTAGTTTCAACTTCAGGAGTTGTTTGCTTGTTTTGTTTGAGCCGCGTATCGTTGATACTACTTATTCCACTACCCATCCCAGGAGTTGTTGTCCCTTCAGCCGCTTCTGCTAGCAACACCTCACCGTTATCTAATGCCATTTGACCGCCAATAACCGGGCTAAGAGCAGATCCTGCAATCTCTAATTTACCATCTACTCCCCCTTGATACAGCCCTTTCAAATTGACTGCTAATTGTTGCAAACTAACTGTAAGGGGATTTTCCAGTTTTTCTGTACTGGAAATGGGAATTTGCCCTTTGGCTTCGATCGCACCTTTATTATTATATTGACCTTGAATATTCTCTACAATAACGCGGTCAAAATCAAAATTCACCTTTCCAATCACATCCGTAATCTTCCCTGGTAAGGCTTGGGATGTAAAGATACCTTGACTAATCTTCGCAATTCCATTTAGGGTTGGCTTCTGTACAGTTCCCCGCACTTTGAGGTCAATTTCTCCCACACCGCTTTCATATGCGACCTGATTATTTAACAAATTTAAGATTGCCAATCCTTCATTTTGTACCTTCACATCTAAACTAATTGTATTGCTGTCTGGTGCTTTAGTAGCAAAAGGTAATTTGTAAGGTATGCTACCACTAATATTCACCGGCTCATTCCCAGAAACTGCCAGAATGCTGCCAAAATCTAAACGACCGTTGTTATAGCTAAAACTTGCATTTGCGGAATCGACTCCCTTTTGATTGAGAGTTCCTTCATTGATTTCTAATTCCCCTTTAGCAAGTGGATTGTTAATGCTACCTGCTAACGCGGCTGTGGCGTTGAGATTACCCGTTAAACCAACTGGTAATTTCACAAAATTATTTAAAACTTCTATGGGGAAATTTTTGACTCGCAATTGACCGGACTGTTCTTTTCCACCAATATTACCCGTGAAAGCAATGAGTCTATTTTCAGATTCTAGTCGCAAAGGTAAGAGTGTCAAAACCCCATTTTCAAATTTACCTTGAGCGATGACCTGTTCGGCTTTATAATAACGATTTGGTTCGTCTCCTCTTCCCCAAGCAAAGTTTTGACCGTTTAAATTAAAGTTTGCAGACAGCTCGTTTGCAGTTGCTGTATCTACACTCACTTCACCGCTAAAAGTTCCATTTAAATCTGCTAAATCTGGTATGGGAGAAGCATCGCGCCGTTTTTGTTGCTGCTGTGACAGCAAATAATCAATTTCAGCCAAGCGCTGCATTTGTGTTATTAACGGCTTGTCGGGCAAACCAACTGGCTTAATGCTACCTAAGTCTGCTGCTCTACCATAGGTTGGTTCTGCCATACCGCGTTGGACATCTTGTAATTCATATAACTGTAGTACAGCCAGAACATCCTGAATTTCACCTTTGGTAACATTCAGCTTACCTTGTATTTGGGGACCTTTAGCAGTTTGGGCAAAAGTCCCCGCTAGAGCATAACGACTTGCTCCTTTCGCAAATTCACTGCTTGTAATGGTTGCTTTTCCATCACCGTAGCGGAATTGTGTACTGAGGCGATCGCCTGCAATCCTTCCAAATTTAGGTTTCTCAATCGTAACATTACCATTAGTTGCAAATGTCTTTTGATTGAACTCAGCACTTCCAGTTAACAATCCAGCGATCGTACCCCTCCCAAAGGGTGTACTGGGGGGAGGAGCTATATTTAATATTTGTAACGGGAAGTTTTCCACCTTCATTGCCAAAACATCCCCATTCGATTGACCCGATGCTACCGCATCTTGCCAACGCACATCAAAGGTAGAGACACGCCATGACGCATCTTTACCTACCGAACCTGCATTCAAAGCAATACGATCGCGTTTCCCTGCTACATTCAAATTAAAACCCTTTCCCTGTACCAACCCAATATTTCCAGTTAACACAGATTCAAAAGCTATCTGATTGACTGCCAAATCTCGCAATCTCAATTGCCCTTGGATATCTGGAACTGGCAACTGACCGGTAATTCTTCCGCCAAAATCAGCTTTACCAACTAAAGTTGCCAAATTTGGAAGAGATAAGGGTAACTTTTGCAGATTGACATTTTGGGCTTGGACATTCAGATTTAAACCCGTAATTTCAGGTACTCCGGCTCCATTTGTTTTGGCAAAAATGTAACCATTAGCATTTAAATCGGGAGCAGTTGCCTTCTCAACTATGACTTGTTTTCCATCCCAACCAACAGATGCTGTCAGTGGTTGCTCGATAACAGAAATGCCTTGAGAAAACTGCACCTCACCGACAGCACGGACAGATGCTATATCAAAAGCCCCCACCTTACCCGCTACTTGCATTTTTGCACCCAACTGACCGCGTAAATCCGGTGAAAATCGAGTTAATTCTACACCAGATGCATCCACCACAGCTTGGTAATTTCCGTTACCTACGCGGATATCAGAAGCTGCGATCGCACCGCCTGCAACATTCATTCTTGCTTGACCTGTAGCTCGAATGGCTTGCAATTGGGTAGACTCCAGGGAACCAGCAACATTAAACTGACCCGTTAAATTACCGTGGAACTGCGTAGGAATCTGTGCCATTCGCTGCACAGGTATATTCTGAGCTTGAAGTTGTACCTGATAACGACCGTTAGCCACTTGAATATTTGAAGCTGTCACCGAGCCTCTGCCAAAATTAACCCTTGCCTGACCGATGGCTTGGATAGCTTGCGGACTCAATGAATCAATGCCACCTGCCACATTAAACAAACCAGTCATCCTACCTTGAAACTGCGGGGGTAACTGCGGTACCAATCGCTGCAACGCCACATCATTTGCTTGAAACTGTGCTCTGTACCGACCGTTCGCTAGTTGAATATGATTAGCAATTACCGTGCCATCTGCTATCTTAACCCGTGCTTGACCGATCGCTTGAATTGCTTGCGGTTGGAATGATTCCAAAGAACCAGCAACATTAAATTGACCGGTTAACCTTCCCCGATATTCCTTAGGGAGTTGTGCCACTTCCTGGAGTGCTACGTCATTCGCTTGCAGTTGCATTTGATACACGCCGTTAGCCACTTGGATATTGGAAGCTATGACTGTACCATTTCCAATTCCTATGCGTCCTTCCCCACTGGCACGGAAGGTTTTGAGGTTAGAATCATTTGTGTTACCCGATACTTGTACTTTACCTGCCAATGGTCCGGTGAAAGCCGGGGGTATCTGAGTTTTTAACAAACGTCCCAATCTGATGTCATTAGCAACGAGTTGTGCGGAAAAATTTTGCTCGTTAAATTGAAGGTTGGAAACTGCAACCGTACCACCAGCAATTTGAACTCTGGCATTCTCAGGACGAATTGCAGCAATTTGAAATGGGGCTGAGGTTCCCGACAGGATGAGACGCCCATTAAATCTTGCATCGTTCAGAGATACATTTTGAACTTGTGCGGGATTGACAAAGTGTTGGACTTGAATTTGAGATGCATCAGCGACTGCTTGCCATTGCTGTTCGTTCCAAGTCCCGTGAGCCTTTACCGTACCACCAGCAACACGAAGCGCAACATTGCGGAATGAAACAGTTTTATTGGGTGTGACGGTGAGTTCACCTGTTGCGGGGTAGGTGGCTTCGGGTGCTTGCCATTGCGCTGATGTTTGAATTGTCTCAGGAGTGCCTGTTAATTTGCCGACAGCCGCAACTTTACCAATTTGAATGGGAGGTTTTGTGCCGTAGAGAAATGCGATCGCATCTCCTGAAATATTTTTTGCCTTAAAATTAAAATTTAGTTGAGTCAGTTGGGGATTAGCATTCAATTGAATTTTGCCGCTCCCCGTAATATCACCACCGACTGTGGCTTGCCCTTGAATATTTTTAAAAGTCATAACGGAGGCAACAGGAGAAAACTCAAACTGTGCGCCAACGCTATCAAAATCTATTTTGTCAATTTTGGCAGGTTTGATGGTAGCTACTTTACCCAAAAGGATAGGTTTCTCAGTTGTGCCAATCACTTTTAAGTCAGCTTTCACTTCCCCCAGGGTAGGAAATGGAAGTTGGATGTTGAGAGTTTCTCTGGCTAGGGCAATACTAACAGCATCGACACGTGCTGCTAAATTAAAACCTTTTTCAGTATCGAGAAAACCACTAGCAATGAGAGGAACTTTACCATAGCGAGTTGCCACATTATCTAAGTGAATTCGGCTGCCATCAAAACGCAAGTTACCTTGAGAATTGATAAATGGTTGTGGCATATTGGGAACCTGGAGTGTTACCCCTTGTGCGGTAGCAGTTCCATATATCCACGGGCTTTGCGGTTTTTCAGATTGTTGCTTGAGTAGCAGCTTGGGAATCTTTAAATCAGCTTGAACTCGACCATCCAGTAAAAAAATCGGCAATTTAATCAAGCGAGTGACTTCTGTGGCGTTCAAGTCCCCTTTCAAATGTAAGTTAGTTTCAAACGCCAACGTCTTCGGACGAGTTTCTCCCTGTATGGATATGTTACCACCAGTCTTTGGAACTCCATTGACATCATATTTTATCAGCTCGTTATTTTCTAAAAACTGAGCTGTTCCATTAAGTTGGGAAAATTCTACTGAGGATTTTGGATTTTGGATTTTGGATTTTGGATTTTGGATTGAGGATTGGTGATTGGAGAAGGTAGGGGTGTTGGGAATTGTTTCTGGGGTTGGGATTTGTGGAAGATTTGGTGATGCTGAGACGCTAGAGGATACACTTTCCCCACTCCTCATGGGTGCTAGAACTAACCGAGCATTGCGAACCCGCAGTTTATCTAAATCGGTTTTAATTGGTCCTTCTTTACCTGGAGGTGCAATGGTGGTTGTAATCCAGTTCCCTTGTTCATCTTGTTCTATGTAAATATCGGGATTGACTAGGGTTACATCTAGCTTGAGGTGTCGGTTCAACAATAAGCCTAATGGATCGAAACGGACTTCGACTGCTTCAACAGTGGCTTTGTCTCGATCTGTCGGTGTTGCTGGTAGTGCTGAAGCACCAAACTTTACTCCTGTCAGAGAAAAGTCTTTAACATCACCCAATTCTACGGGACGGTTGAGTGTGGTGGTAAGGCTTGTTTCCGCCAGTGGTACTAACTCTGTACGAATAAAATTCCACAGTCGCCATGCGCCGCCTGCAAGTCCAATCAGCAGAAAACCACCCAGAGCAATGCTACCTCTACTCAGAAGGAGAAACCAAGTAGATTTTTTGACACTGTTTTTGGTACCGGAGGGTTTTGAGGGTTGTTCTGGATTGCAAGCGTTTATCATGTCGTTTTACTGTTGACTTACCGAATGTATCTGCTACAGTCAAAAATGACAATCAACTGGCAGAATCATGGCTATGCCTACTCAAGGATAACTGACGATACCGAATACGGAACTAGCAATCCTACTTAACAATTAGGGAGTGGGAGTAGGGAGTAGGGGGAGAGGAAAATAAAGTGCAATTCATTTTGCTCCTGTTTAAGTATGATGGAATTCAAGACATAAAACTAAAAAACTACTCTCATGCGTGTTTTTGTACTACTATTTAACGCTAGAACAGAAAATGAGGGAATACATACAATTCAAGTAGGCGATCGCAACAAGGTTCTGATGTTTGAGTCGGAAGACGATGCTACGCGCTTTGCCCTCATGTTGGAAGCTCAGGATTTTCTGTCACCGACGGTAGAAGCGATTGATTCAGAGGAAGTGGAAGAATTTTGTGCCAGCGCAAACTATGATTGGGAAATCATCCCAAGTGAGAGCAATAGTTTGATCGTTCCTCCAGAAGTGAATGTTGATGAAACCGATTGGAACCCAAACTCAAAACAAGATGCGGGTGCGGGAACTTTGGATCGCACTCAAGAGTCACAGGAGAACTCAGAATTATCTCAGTCGGAACTGGATAGTATTCGTCGCCAACTAGAAGGATTATTGTAGTTAGTTAGTGGTTAGTGGTTAGTGGTTAGTGGTTAGTGGTTAGCAGAAAAACCAACAACCAACAACCAACAACTAACAACTAACAACCAACAACCAACAACCAACAACTAACGACTAACAAAATGACAAATTTGCAGGAACGCGGACATCTTTTAACTGAGCAAATCAATCCTGATAGTCTGAACTTAGACCAGCTCGGTACTTTGGAATTAGTAGAATTGTTTAATCGTGAGGATGCAAAGGCAGTAGCGGCGGTAGCAGCCGCTAAAAACCAGTTAGCTGAAGCGATTGAACTTTGTGCAGAACGAATGCGCCATGGAGGACGCCTGTTTTACATTGGTGCGGGCACAAGTGGTAGATTGGGAGTGTTGGATGCCGCAGAATGTCCACCGACATTTTGTACCTCTCCGGAAATGGTGCAGGGTATTATTGCTGGCGGTGCGGGCGCACTCCTCCGCAGTTCTGAAGATTTAGAGGATCGCTCCCAAGATGGAGAAACTGCGATCGCTCAACGTCAGATTACCCAACTTGATATTGTTGTTGGTATTACAGCTGGCGGAACTACACCTTTTGTTCATGGTGCATTAAGTGCAGCCCGTCAACGGGGGGCTAAAACTATATTTATAGCGTGTGTTCCGGTGGAGCAAGTCAGCAGTGATGCTGATATTGATATTCGTCTGTTGACGGGACCAGAGGTACTGGCGGGTTCAACTCGTTTGAAAGCAGGGACGGCGACAAAACTGGCTTTAAATATCCTTTCTACAGGGATTATGGTCAAGTTAGGTAAAGTTTATGGCAATCGCATGGTAGACGTGGCGGTGACAAATCAAAAGTTACGCGATCGCGCTTTGCGAATATTACAAGACCTCACAGGCTTAAGTCGAGATGCAGCTGGTTTTTTGTTAGAACGCAGTGGTAAATGGGTCAAGTTGGCACTTTTGATGCATTGGACTGGGTTGGAACAAGAGGAAGGTTTAAAGCTTTTGTCAGAACATCAAGGTAATCTCAGAGCATCTGTTGCAAGCTACAAACAGGTGAACAATGACCAGTGAACAGTTAAGAACAATAAAAGTCCTAGTGTACTGTGTGGGATGTTGCTCTGAGGCTTCCCATAAACAAGGTTGATTGTATGACTGTATTTTACTACAAATGCAGTCACTAATTGTGAAGTAGACATTTATTATTGAAAATGATAATAAAGAAGTCATATATTTTTACCAGAAAAAGTAGTCAGAATACATCCGCCAGAATTCAGCTGCTATGTTATGGGACTGGATAGCACCTTTTTGAAAGCCCCCGGATTTATCCGTGGAGGCAAGAAAAATTTCTACTTCTTTGAATCCCCTGAATTTATTCATGGGGAGATTCTGAATTCTGAATTCTGGATTCTGGATTCTTCTCAATTAATGGACTGATATTTTATCATTCACTCTTAAAGATACAATATTATTTTCATAAAGCTATTTATAATTTTTCCGAGCAAAACCAGGTCAATCCAGTCGATGTAGGCTTCATACACAACTTTTGCTTAACATCCCAAGAAATCAGAATTTATACTGATTGAATTTAGTGATTCAATGTATAGGATTAACTAAGGATAAACATATTTTACTTTTGATTCGTAGCAATCCTACCTGTCTAAAAAAAAGAGTAATGTTTTGATGTTCATTTATTCCTAGTTCGTCATTCAATTACTAAGGCGTATGTAGGGCTAAAGCCAAGCAAAATTGAACGTGCGCGATAGCTCTACCTATAGAAATCGGTAATTTTAGAGCAGAAAGGGAGTAGTATTGCGATAAGCGAAGCTTAATAGCTTAAGCCGTATCGTAATGTAAAATCAATGGTACCTATCCAAATAGGGTTGCCATTTTACATAAATTTATAAAAATGCTTCTCTATAAATGACTTGACAATTACTCTCGAAACACTAGCTATATTACCTAAAAGGGTAGGGTGGATAGTACCCAAAGTTGAATGATGGCGAGCACTAAGAACCCTACAAAATTGGTAACTTTAGATCGGGAAGGGAGTAGTTAAGAGTGTAAAAAGGTCAAATTTTAAATACAGGGAAAAAGCATGAACCATTCGGAAGCGATCGATCAGAAAAATCTGCTTAATGAATTTCTTACATCTTCTCAATTACAACACAATGGCAAATTGGAAATAAAAAGTTCTCAAGGAAATACATGGAGCTTTTATTACCGGCTGGGGCGGATAGTATGGGCAACAGGTGGAACTCATCCATGGCGGCGCTGGCGCAGACATATGATTCAACAGTGCCCAGAAATAGATTGTGAGAAGATCAGGTTTCGCGTGGAAGACGTATCAATTGAATACTGGGATTACAATCTTTTAGTCATTTTATATCAAAGACAGAAATTAAAACGGGAACAAATTAAAGTGATTGTGGACAACACAATCTCTGAACTGTTATTTGACGTAGTACAGCAGGTAAACGTTGTTGCGACTGGAAATTCTAACACTGGCAACACCGTACTTGGTAGAGAACGCAATCACGACATTATCTTAGAAGCACCTCTTAGCTTCACAAGTGCCGATCTATCATTAAAGCAGGTTGAAGATTCTTGGAAAACGTGGTCTGATGCTAGCTTAGTCAATATTTTTCCAGATTCTTCACCACTGCTGCGTCAACCAGATCGACTTCAACAACTAGTCAGCCCATCTGTCTACAAAAATTTTCTAGCTCTGCTAAACGGGAAATATACCTTACGGGATTTAGCAGTCAAAATGAATCACAATCCTTTGTCAGTTGCTCGTTCTTTACTGCCTTATATCCACAAAGGAATTGTTGAATTGGTGGAAGTACCCGATCTACCTTTAATAACAGAAATTAATAATAATCCTACCTCTAACAAATCTGTAGAATCAGCAGCACCACTTGTAGCGTGTGTAGATGATAGTCTTCAAGTTTGCCAAATGCTAGAAGAAATCATAACCTCTAAGGGATTCAGGTTTCTTAAAATTCACGATTCAGTACAAGCATTACCAACCATTATTCAGCAAAAGCCAGACCTCATCTTTTTAGATCTCATGATGCCAGTTGTTAGCGGTTATGAGCTATGCGCCCAGTTACGACGAATTTCTACCTTTGCTAACACACCTGTTATTATCATAACGGGTAGTGATGGTTTGATAGATAGAGTCCGTGCTAAGGTGGTTAATTCAACACAATTTATCACTAAACCCATAGCAGCCGATAAAGTCATGAGTGTCTTACAGAAATACTTAAAGAGCCCAAGAGTGTCTGGTAAAAGCCCATCTCACTTACAGACATTACCATTGACGGGTTCTTAACTCGTGCTTATTTTCAAGTTTTAAAAACAATAATAATAATTGAAGATTTTATGAAGTCAGATTAACTATAGAACTCCTATTTGATTTTTGAACTGTATGTAGAACTGTACGTAGGTAGGGCTAAAGCCCACCAAAAGTTTTATGTGGTGGGCTTTAGTCCTACCTACATAAACTACGATAACCATTTACTTAGAAAAATTAAAGATAAGAATAAAAAGCTTCAAACAAGCAGAAACTACTAAGAATAATAGTTCAGAGCTTTTACGGATTTATTCTTGGCTGAGAAAAGTTTATGATTCTTGATAGTTTCTATAGATCGTCTGGTTTTGGGCTATGGTAACCTTCCGACAAAGAATGTTTTAGCAGATACATTATCCTCTATTAGGTACAAATATAAATTGTGCTTTAGAGCATACCTTCTGCTATCTTGGTCTTTGATTTTTTTATAATCAAAAATTGATAGCTTACCATATACCAACATCTACAAGTATTAGAGATAGCTCTCCGGATAAAGTTGGTAAAATTATATGTATTTATTTATTTTTTTTCCAAAACATCTAATTTCAGAAAATTGGAAAATTTACATGACTAAGTCAAAGAAATAAAGAAGGAATAAAGTATGAATAAATCAGAGCCATTAGTATGGAACAAGTTATTGAGCGAATTTCAAGCTTGTACGCAGTTACAATATAGTGGCAAATTAGATATCAAGAATACTGAGGGACAGACGTGGACTTTTTTCTATCGATTGGGAAGAATTGTTTGGGCAACAGGAGGGGATCAACCCTTGCGGCGATGGTACAGGCAAATGGCTCGATACTGTCCCGAACTAAATATACAAAAAATACAATTACGCATGGAGGATATATCAAAAGATTATTGGGATTATCGCCTTCTAGCGAATTTATACAAAACCGAACAAATCCAGCGAGAACAAATCAAAGCAATTGTTGATAATACAATTGCAGAAGTATTGTTTGACGCAATTCAACAAGCAAATCTTGCTTCTGTAAGTTGCGATCGCAACCAAGCAACTGCTCTAGAAGTGCTTTTTAGTTCCACGGGTGTAGATATGTCTATGAAACTTATGCAAGACTCGTGGCAAACTTGGTTAGAAACAGGTTTGGAGCATATCTCTCCTAACTTAGCACCTATACTGAAACAACCAGAACAACTCCAGCATCAAGTCAGTGCATCTACTTATAAAAATTTTGTCACTTTATTAAACGGAAAGTCCACTTTGCGGGATTTAGCAGTAAAAATGAAGCAAAGTGTGCTACCTCTAACCCGTTCCTTATTTCCTTACATTCAAAACGGAACAATCGAACTGATACAAGTCCCCGATTTACCTTTACAAGTTAGTGGAACTCAAAAAACTGCTCTCCCATCAATCAAATCAACTGCTCCCTTGATAGCCTGTGTTGATGATAGCCCTCAAGTATGCCAAATGCTAGAGGGAATTCTTCTTTCTCACGGGTTAAGGTGTGTAAAAATTGAAGACTCCGTACAAGCTCTACCAATACTTATTCAAAGCAAACCAGAACTAATTTTTTTAGATTTGGTTATGCCTGTGGCAAATGGCTATGAAATCTGCGGTCAGTTGCGGCGAACTTCTATGTTGGCTGACACACCTGTGATTATTCTAACAAGTAGTGATGGTGTTTTTGATAGGGTTCGTGCTAAGGTAGCAGGCTGCACTGATTTTATTACCAAACCTATTGTTGCAAATAAAGTCATAGCCACAATAGAGAAGTATTTGCAAGCACCATCACTTAAACAGGATTAATGTTAAATTATGTGAATCTAAGTGTTTTTGCTGAACCTACTGGCGAAATTATCAACCAATATAGAATAACGTTGTAAACATTTCTCTTGCATTTAATAGTTCAAGTGATGTTTGATTCCATTTTGTCTTTTAAAGAAATTTAGTAGTAATTGCTATGGGTACCGTTTTAGTTGTTGACGATGCTTTAACTGATATGCAACTGCTGACAGTTTACCTACAATCTGCAGGTTACTCTGTAGTCAGCGCTACCAACAGTGATGAAGTTCAGGAGAAGATAGAAAAGAATAAACCCGATGTCATTTTTCTTGACGTAATTTTACCTGGTAAAAGTGGTTTTGAAATTTGTCGAGAATTGAAAGCCAATCCCAGTACTAGTAAAATTCCGGTCGTTATTTGCTCGACTAAAAACACTGATGTTGATAAGATGTGGGGTTCTATGCTAGGAGCTGATGCTTATATCTGTAAACCTATTAATCAAGAAGATTTATTGAAAACTTTGATGCAATTAAGATAAAAAATAATTATTTTTTGTCAATTGTAAGTTGTAAATATTATCTGTACTTAAAGAAGTTTGAATTTTTATACAAGAATCATAAATCTTGTTGTAGGGTGGGCAATGCTAGCCCTGTCAAGATGACTCATAAAATTTTGATTCAAGTGGTAATTCCTCATCTTTTCTCTCTGCGCTCTCAGCGCCTCTGCGGTTCAAAAGTAACTTATTTAACCGCCGAGACGCAGAGTACGCTCCAGGTAAGAGGGGCAGAGGTATTGATTTCCTGAAGTTTTGACTTACCTTGACAGGGCGCTTCTATGCCCACCCTACCACATATATTTCAAAAATCAGGAGTTTTCTACCAAGAATGAAACAAGTAGCACTGGAAATACAGCAAAAGTTTTTAAGTTTTCATTTGGGGCTAAAGGATACCGCTGTTATCCCTTTACAACATATTATCGAAGTCTTTCAAATCTCATTAATGGAAATATGTGCGGTTCCTCAAATGCCTAGTTGTGTTGTAGGGACATATAACTGGCGAGGTGAGATGCTGTGGGTAGTGGATCTTGAGGAGATGCTGGGTTACACACCAGTTTCTAACGAGATAAATTTATTTTCAAAGCTCATGACAATTGTTCTGCAATATGAGGGAAAGTCTTTAGGGCTTTTGGTGCGCCAGCTTATGGATATTGAATTATTAGATCCAACGCAGATGAAGTATCCAGATAACCAATTTTTTTCTTTACAGATTTCTCCTTTTTTACAAGGATATTTCATCAATCAATCAGAAGAGATGATTATTTCTTTAGATGCGTCAGCAATTGTGCAATCTTCAATTTGGTAAAACTACAATTGAGCCAAAATAACATTACCTTTAGTTGTATTGCTTCGATTTTACCAACTAAATTATCCAAAATTTGAGGTTTAAATTATGACAGCTTTATATCAAGTTAATCAAGAATCAGAACAAAATACAGATAATAATTCACCTGGTGAAACTATAATATTAAATGTAGTTTCGGAGCAATTAAGACTTTGGCGGAAGCAAATACAGGAAATTAGAGTCCAAATGCGTCAAACATTGGATATCGATATCCTAGCTAAAGTGACGGTAAAAGAAATTAGAGAGAAATTGAGTAGCGATCGCGTTCTAATTTACCGCTTTTATTCTCCTGAAGCTGGTGTGGTTATAGAAGAAGCAAGATTAACAAGTTGGACACCAACATTGGAAGAGAACTTACCATCCATGATTTTTGGTATAAATCCAACTCAAGATTCTTTAGAACCTGTTGTCATAGATAATATCAACCAGATTGACCTTACCCCATATCAGAAACAACTACTGGAGAAGTTTCAAATCAAAGCGAGTTTGAGTGTACCAATTATGGTAGAAGGTAAAATTTGGGGTTTGTTGGTAGCCAACTGTTGTGCAACAGCCCATCAATGGCAAGAAGTAGAGATTGGATTACTCTCTCAAATATCAACAGAATTTAGTTACAGACTACAGCAGATTGAATCGCAAAAGCAACAGCAACAACAAACACAAGCTAGAATTGCTGTAGCAAAAGTGATCGACAAGGTATTGCGGGTATCGGCTCTCGATCGAGTTTTCCAAACCACAACTCAAGAAGTCCGTCAGTTGCTGCGATGCGATCGCGTTGCAGTTTATCGTTTCAACCCCGATTGGAGTGGTGAGTTTTTAGCAGAGTCTGTAGGAAGTGGCTGGGTGAAGCTTGTGGGACCAGATATCAAAACAGTCTGGGAAGACACCCACTTGCAAGAAACACAAGGGGGTCGATATGCCAAAGGCGAAAGCTTTGTCGTCAATGACATATATAAAGTAGGACATTTTTCCTGCCATGTTGAGATTTTAGAGCAGTTTGAAGTTAAAGCTTATATGATTGTTCCAGTGTTCTCTGGGGCAAAATTGTGGGGATTGCTCGCGGCGTATCAAAATTCTGCACCTCGTGAATGGCAATCCTGGGAAATTACTTTTTTAACTCAGATTGGGATGCAATTTGGTGTAGCAGTCATCCAAGCCGAGTATATCGAACAAGTAAGCGTGAAATCCGAACAGCTCTCTCAAATAGCCGAACAAGAAAAAGCGTTAACTAAAATTGTCAACCGCATCCGACAATCCTCGAATATAGATAGTATCTTCAAAACCACCACCCAAGAAGTCCGCCAATTACTGCGGTGCGATCGCGTAGGAGTTTATCGTTTCAACCCGGATTGGAGTGGCGAGTTTATGACAGAATCTGTAGGGAACGGTTGGACAAGACTGGTATTACCTGGTAATAACACTGTTTGGGAAGATAGTCACTTACAACAAACCCTGGGAAGTTGTTTTGCAAAAGGAGAAACTTTTGCCATCAATGACGTTTACAAAGCAAAACACTCTGCGTGTTACCTTGAAATGTTAGAGCAGATAGAAGCCAAAGCTTACATCGTTGCTCCCGTCTTTTTTGGCTCAAAATTATGGGGTTTACTCGCAGCTTATCAAAACTCATCTCCACGCGATTGGGAAGAATCAGAGGTAAGCTTGATAGCAAACATTGGCGATCAGTTAGGGATAGCCCTACAACAAGCAGAATATTTGCAACAACTACAGATACAGTCGGTGAAACTTGCAGAAGCCGCAGAACGGGAAAAAGCAGCCAAGGAGTTATTCCAACAAGAAGCCATCCAGCTTTTAACAGCAGTCAAACCCGCCCTGACAGGGAACTTGACAGTACGCGCACCCATTACAGAAGACACCCTAGGTACAATAGCAGATGCTTACAACAATACCCTGCAAGCCCTACGGCAAATTGTCATTCAGTTGCAAAACGCAGCCCAACAAGTCGTCCAAACTTCCGGTAGTAGCAACATTGCTTTGGGAGGATTAACAAACTTAGCACAGCAGCAATCAGAGGAAATTACAGTTGCTTTAAGCGAATTACAACAGATGCTCAACTCCGCCCAAGCGGTTGCTGGAAGTGCTGAATTGGTGAACGTTGCCGTGCAAAGAGCAAACCAGACAGTAGAGTCAGGCGATCGCGCAATGAACTTGACTGTAGAAGCCATTCAAGCAATTCGAGAAACTGTTGCTCAAACCAGTAAAAAGATTAAACGTCTCAGTGAATCCTCGCAAAAAATCTCCAAAGTCGTCAATTTGATTGGTAATTTTGCGACACAAACCAACGTTCTAGCATTAAACGCTGCAATTGAAGCCACTCGTGCGGGTGAATATGGTAAAGGCTTCGCAGTCGTAGCAGATGAAGTCCGTTCATTATCTCGCCAGTCAGCAGCAGCAACTATAGAAATTGAGAAATTAGTCCAAGAAATTCAAGCAGAAACTGGAGAAGTTGCAGTTGCAATGGAGACAGGGATTCAACAAGTCTTAGAAGGGACAAGTTTAGTCAAGGAAACCCGACACAATCTCAACGAAATTGTTGCCGCAACTGCAGAAATTAGCCACCTTCTTCAAGAAATTACAAAAGCCACACAAACACAAATAGCACAATCTGTTTCCGTCACAACATCCATGAAAGATGTTGCTGAAATCTCCAAGAAAACATTTGCTGAATCCAATGAAATTGCAGAAGGTTTCCAACAATTATCCAAGATGGCACAAGAGTTGTTAATGACTGCAAGCAAATTTAAAGTCAATTAGATTTTGGATTTTGGATTTTGGATTTTGGATTTTAGATTTTGGATTTTGGATTTTGGATTAAGAGATTTTGGATTTTAGATTTTGGATTTTGGATTAAGAGATTTTGGATTTTAGAT
>NZ_WJFC01000233.1 GCF_009725235.1 Scytonema sp. UIC 10036 | reverse complement strand
GACATGATGCTATAACCAGTTATGTCCGTTAACCTAGGTTAACGGACATAACTGGTTATAGCATCATGTCTGCGTAACTGGTTATTATTTTATAACTGGTTCATGTCTGCATAACTGGTTATAGGTGCGTAACTAGTTATGTGCATAACTGGTTATAGTTGCGGAGTGGGTTGTCAGCTAGAAGTGTTGTATAGAGCGGATTTCAGCGTTCGTCTGTCTCATCTAGTTACACTCAATTGCTATCATGTAGGCAACTGGTTATGTCAGTTAACAAACTAGTTAGGCTTCGCACGTATGACTCTTCTAACTAGTTATACCTATTAATAACTGGTTAAGTTTTGAGCTAACTGGTTATATCTGATGACAACTGGTCATGTCGTCTAATAACTGGTTAAGTTTTGAGCTAACTGGTTATATCTGATGACAACTGGTCATGTCGTCTAATAACTGGTTAAGTCTTAAGCTAACTGGTTAGAGTTGGCGTCACAGGTTGTGGCGATCGCAACTCCCCAACTACCATTCCGGATTTAGTAGCTGGGGCTGGCGGGGCTACGCGGCTTGGGTATTGGGGTTGCGGTAAGACATCGCGTGAGCACTCAGCCGATTCCGCATCTCACGCACCGTACCACCCGCAGGAAGTTCGCAACGCTTCAACCATGCGACCAGTTCGTTTTTCTTCATGGAGCCGATCGCATCGGGTGTGGGTAAAACAATTTCGGCTGTGCTTTCGCTACCCTCCTGTGCTTCCTGTGAGTCTACTTCTACAGCTTCTACGGTCACGGTCGCAGGGACATCAGTTTCAGCACTGGGTGTCGGGTCGGTTGGCATTGCTTCGGAACCCGCGTTGCTGTCCTCAACTTGTGGCAACTCCCTTGCTACTGCCTCATCCTCTACCAGCGCCCGGTTGAACTCTTCTACAGCTGCATCACCATAAGCGACTTGTACCAGCTTACGGGCTTTTCGTACCATCTCCAGGGCAGTTTCTGCGGCGCTCTTAGCTGTTTGTTCTGCTTGCTGTTGTTGTTGGAACTGAGCTAACTCCTGACGTGCCACTTGCAGCTGTTGCTCTAGATCGCTGATGAGAGTTTCGGTTGTTGCGATATTCTTGGCGGTGATGGTTGTGAATGTTGCGAACATCTGGTTTTCTCCTATTTTTACTAGCGGTGGTTGGGTGTTTCGTGGCGTGTTTCACCTCAACCTGTTATGTATTTACTATAACTAGTTATAGATTGCTCGTCAAGTGGTTATAACTAGTTATTTCATTGCATTTAACCGGATGTTTTCGCAAATCTTACGGAAAATCTCTATGGTTCTGGCTTGTCTCAGTAGTAGTTATATTTAATGCATCGGTGTGTGGCATTTCTCCTCTTTGGTTTATATAAAAGAATGGGAGAAATGCCACACGGCGGAGTGAGTATGAGTTAGGCGGGTGCGATTGTGTAGTAAGTAGCGCCTCTGCTCAAAAACGGCAAACCCCAGCCATGGGCGCTGGGGCAAGAGGTGTAAGGCGTGGGGAGTGGGGGAGTGCGGAGTGCGATCGAGCGCACTCAGTGGATGCAATCCCACCAAAGCCAACAAAGCGCTACAGCCAACGCCGAAGCGTGCAAGCAGCCAAACAGTTCTAAATGTTACCAGCACAGGATACAAGCATGCATTCAACAAAAATCTAGACACCACATATCTATTTAATCGTCGTCATCGTCGTCATCATCGTCATCATCATCATCGTCATCGTCGTCATCATCATGTTCACTAGCTGGCAAAGTCGGTGTTGTCGGTGGTTGTATTGTTGAAGAAGGTAAAAAAGAAGTGTTTCTCAACACTGAAGCTATTACACCAAGGACTATGGCAGCAGTCGCTATCCCAGCCAATACCATAGCTTTAATTTTTTTGTTTTGTTTATCAACTTTCATCAGAAGCCGAGCAACCCCGCTAATTTTGACAATGTGATAAATCTTACAGCAATTTTTCGGTAAATAAACCACAGTGATTAAACCAACCGAGGGCATCATCTTCGGTAATATAATTTACAGCCTCTGTCATGGCTTGGTGCGTAGGTCTAATCCCTGCCCACAGTGTTTTTTGAAGTGCTTTGTTGTGGTCAGTTTCAGTCCTAGCTTGGTGGCGATATGGCTTTAGCCATTAAGCTGCGCTTATCGCGATCGCCTGGTCTTTGAGTTGCTGTAGTTTTGGTTGTTGCTCTGTCATTGCCTTCATCTCGTTAACTGGTTATAGATTAAACGACAACTAGTTATGAAATTTTCCGTTAATTCATAACTAGTTATTGATTGATTTCGACCAGATGTTTTTGTGGGAACGGCGCAGAGAATCTATAGTACCTTGCTGCCTAGACCTCAACCACTTCTCCCGACTCGTTAAGTCTGTAGATCGCTGCAACTTTCTTTCCATCCTTAGTCGTTACGGTATAACCAGGATTTTGCTTGAGCGCGTGTTCAATATCCATCCTTGAGGCTTCCGTAGCTTTTAAAGTGATAGTTTTGTTTTGGGATGACTGAGTAGTTGTGGGTGTAGTAGCAGGTTTTTCTTCTGGTTTGCTTGCTTTCATCGCTTGCCCGTCCAAGAACTTATCGCTGATTAGTTGGAGCAACTCCGTAATTCGTTCGCCCCCATGCCGTTTGTTGTAATAGGTTTCAACTTTGCTGGGGTCTTTTGAATTCCCCATGCCGTGCTTAGCATTATGAGACACAACCTCATCCGCATGAGACTTAATCCAATCCCCAACAACCATGCCGTTTGCCCCCGATAGTTCCCGAAGCGCCTGGTTAGTAATTGCTAGGCGGTCATTGTCTCCAGTTGCCATCGTATCGTTGTAGGACGCGATCGCGAGAAACGACCTCCGAACTTTCTCTTCAGCGCTCCCTTTAGCTTTGCTCTCCCAAAGTTCTTTGTCGCTGAAGTCTTCCCAGTTGGTAATGGATTTTGCTTGCTCTGCTGGCTCTGTGGTTTTTATCTGTGGTATGGATGTGGGTGTAGGTGTGGTATTGACTTGCATTCCTTGCAATTCTTCTCTGATTATTTCTTGAATCATTGCTCTTAAATCTCCACTGGCTACTTGTGGCTGTTGCTCTGGTTGCGACTGTGGCTGTAACTGCATGGCGGATATTTCCTCTTTTAGTTTGATAATTTGGTCATTGGCTTGAACTAATTCTTCTTTGAGGCGATCGCATTGGCTTTTTGCTTCCAGAATTTCTTTTGTTCCGTGCTTATAAAACTTCAGCAAACGGGCAATAACAGCTGGCTGAGTAGACAATTCCCACGCGGATTGCAAATTTTTGATTAACTCAAAATCTGATTCAGTGACCCTTACTGAAGCTGTTTTTTCCTTTTCCTTTTGCGGCGCTGTTGGGTAGGGGATTGGCTTTCTAACGTAATAGTCTGAATAACCTAAAGTGGTAACAATGTTTTTTAGGTTACTATCAGATGGCTTTTCAGTAAGCGCAATGTGACCTAAAAAGCGACCAAAAGCCAGCATTTTAGAACCAATGGAGCCAGGATAATCACGTTCAATGATTAACGCTGCACAAGCAGCACGTAAGGCTTTGTTATTGTTCTGGTCATCACCTTCTCGCAGTTCTAAAGCTGGATTTTCGGTGTATTTGTCTCCGAAGTAGTCTCGAACAACACGTCTAAGAGATTGTCCGCGACGGTTGTCTATAGCTGTGTTTTGTTTTGCTAAGTCTTTTGGAAATTCGTTAGCGACTTCTATAAGAAGTGATTTAGTACCGGGTTCATTGCGTAGGCGGCTCAGACATTTGATTATGTATTCCCCAGGGTAAAGAGTAGCAATTTCAAAACTGGTGTCTAAACCTCTCTTCTTTCCTTGTCCACCAAACAAGACTTTGTAGGGTTGTCCCTCAACTGGGGTAAACCTAGCACGGGCTAAAATCTCATGGGGTCTTCTACCAGTAGCGGCAATTAAACCAACAGCCAGTTCGTGTGGGTCTTCACTTTCCAGCAATCGCCCGGTAACTTCTAAATATTTATCTGGATCGATTTCTTGACCTTCATTGGATAGGCGGTCAGTTACTCGCGTGGTTTGGTTTCTCTCATCCCACTGCTGGGGAGTCAAGCCACAAAGCTCCAGGCACAAATGCTTGATTGTAGTACCCACGACATTGCCGTTTTCATCGTGCTTTGACACCACTACAGCATTCTGACCAGGAACCAAGTTAGTAATTGATTTGAACTTTTTGTAGAACCCAGCACGGCTCAGAACAGTACCTAGAGACTCATTGCTATAACTGGTTTGATTGTTCAACCAGGTGTTGAACTGTTCACAATGTGACTCAATCTCCGAGGGGTTCATGAGGTCTTTTGTGGCGTCAAATAGCTCATTCACCTTGGCTTCCAGTAACTTAGACATATAGTGTTCTTTTAATTTCGTAACTGGTTAAATACTAGCTTAACCAGTTACAAAGTGTCAATAACTGGTTAAATAAATTTTGAGTAAAGCTGTAACTAGTTATGGGAACTGGAATCCAAATACTTCAAGCCCGTAAGGTTGATGTCTTGGGGGCTGGGCAGAATGGTAAACTGGGGAGCTTCGATATCACGAGTTACGTATTTTTCAATCCAGCCAGCGACAGCAGAAATTGCGAAGCCACCTCCACACGCAAAAACCGGAGTCCCATTTAATAGCGCTTGTGAAACTTTAGCCAGCAGTGTTTCAACAATTGGCGACTCTGCTACCCACTCACTCAGAGCGTGAGCCACGGTATCACCAATTTCAAGCGACTCTTGTCCATGGCGATATTTGACGGAGTGTTTACCATCTCCGAGCGGTTTTGAATTTCTCAAAGCTGACTCAAGACTTTCTTTTCTGTACTGGACACCACCTCTATCCACGCGAGCTAAGGCAATACTTAAGCGCTCTATTACTGCTTTCATGCCGTTACCACTACCCGATGTTTGCTCCACGGCTTTTGGTCGTTTACCTACTTGATATGTGGAAAAAGTTAAAGTGCCACCACCCAGATCTAAAACATTAAACTCGCGAGTTCCATCAGCAACTTTCTTGACGGCTTCTAAAGCACTGCCGTATCCCTCAGGAAACAAATAATCACTGTTTGTAACTTCTAATTGAAATTCACAGCCTTCACAAGTGAATGATTTTAGCTCACCCAAAATTTTAGAAATATCATTTCTCTTGCTTGATGAAAGTGATAGCAACCGCAAGGTAATTTTTAGTCTAGCTGGCTTACCTTTGTACTTCCGTCTGTTAGCAATATCAGCTAAGAGGTCGGGGTGTGTGCTCAATGCTCCAATAAGCCAGATGTGGAGAAACTTAATCTTGTTGTCCTTGAAAGCCTCAACCAAATTACCATTGAGAGAATTTGCGACTTGTCCCACAGCGTAATTTTTTGTCCCAATTGAGAAACAACCACTAATACCAGACGGGAGTTCGCCAACAACTTCTTTAAACATTGTGGGGTAATTTCCACACCATCCATCAACAACAAACTTAGCCCTAGCACTTCCCGCATCCAAGTCCAATCTGACATCTTCCACTTTGTTGAGGTTAGTTGGCGTTTTACGCTGTTTCTTTGGCTTAATCTCTGACGATTCTGGTGCAATATTTTCGCTCGAAATCATTTCTAGTTGCTCAGTGCTAATAACATTAGACTTTCCGTTTGTGTTCATAATTTATGCAAGCCTCGTGCAAACCTCGTGCAACAAAATTGGTTTATTTGAGAATTTCATCCTTCTATTGCGATTGAAATATTAGGAGAAAATCGAGTCGTTTCTAACAGTTAAAAGTCCTATTAATACCTAGTCAAAGCCTTTATAATTTCTTCTTTTTGTTCCTTCCAGTTCAAGCTCTGCTCAAAAATTCGCTCCTTGCCATTTTTCAAATAAACATGGATTGTTCTCGTTGAGGTATACTCTGGATTTAACCGTGTGTGAGGCGGTTTATTCGGTTGCCGAACTTCCCTAAATTCTATTTCTTCAATTTCTGATACCGCAAACACACTATTCTTTATCTCTACAAACTTATGCATTACGAAATACCTCATTCAAACTATTAGAAAATAATTGTGCGCTCTTTACACAGTTTCGGTAGAAACCCTTGCTAGATAAAGCTTTAGGTACAAGGACTAAGTTTAGTCTTTTTACCGCTTTTACCGGAATTTTTAACCACGCAATATCAAGGGTTTCAGCCTTTAATTTTTCGGTAGATTTCGGTAAAGACTTGGGTAAAACCTTTGCTGTATAAGCATTACACCGGGTAGAGGCGGTAAACGAAAAAGCTAGGAATTAGGATTTGGGTAGGTACCGAAATCTACCCAAGTCTAAAGCGGTAGAAACCCTTGTGTATCAATGAATTTGGGTATAATTCTGTAAATATTTCTCTACCAAGTCTCGTTTGGACGTGTATTTTGCATATTTACTCTGCTTTATACCCCAAATTTCGTAAATTATTTGAGCAACAGATAAGTGTTTATGCTGTTCTATCTGGACTATTTCAGCATCAGTCAACCCATAATTAATTACAGTTTCTTGACCTGCAATCGCAACACTCAAAGGGAGAGTTTTCATTTCTTGCAGTCCCTTTGGAGGATTGCCGCTATCACGATATTCTGTGTAGTTCCAGTGTGTTGGATGCAGGCAAATGGAGTATTGACCATTGATTAAAGTGATAGTTGGGTAAGC
The DNA here is from genome assembly GCF_009725235.1 of Scytonema sp. UIC 10036. The sequence continues at coordinate 13,798 of NZ_WJFC01000233.1, read as the reverse complement.
AGTGTCATGCAGCCATTGCTTCTCCAAATCTTGTAGCTCTGGGGCATTCGGCTTCTTGATTAACTCTCTAGCAGCGCCAACCAAGAACAACTGGTAGAACGCGCTTCTAAATTCAGCATCCATCTTTATGGCTGTAGTAGTCTGGCTGTGATTACCTACTAAAATCACCATCTCTAGCTTTCTACCCTCAACATTTATCTGGCGTATGATTTCCATAACTCGTTGTGGGTCCTCAGCGTTGCTCAGGATTTTCCCTAGCTCATCAACAACGACAATCAACTTACGCCGTCGTGTTGGGTCTTGTCCTCTCAGATTTAATTCCTCTGCCAGCAGTTCTAACTGTGAATAAATCAGCGACAGTTCGGTAATTTCGTGATAGCCGTATTTCTTGAACATTGAGAATTCATCGTTGTGGGGATTTAAGGCTACGCGATCGCAATCCTCCCCACCAATCAGTTGTCCCAGCCAGATGAGAACAGAAGTTTTACCCGCGCCGGGGTGACCAGTGACCAGCCAACCGCGCTTACCATTTTTATGCTTAGCCAGTGTTGGGATTTTTTCTTCAACATCCTGCTTGCTGACTTTAAGCACAATTCCCGGTTCTGTGTTACGCTTTAATTCAACTCTAATAGTAGATTCACCACGTTCTTGGTCAATGATTGGCTTGTGACCTTTCCCAAGGATGTATTGGATTTCGTCAACTTTGCTCTTAAGTATTGACAGCTGTGTAGCATCTCTAAGGGTTAACCAAAAGACATCTTTGTTTCCTTGGTTTTGCGGTTGGCGCTCGTGGCAGTCTACTTTGATGGGAGTTTCCAGCGTCCACAGGTAACGGATAACCTTAATGCATTCGTGACTAGCAATCTCATCTCCTCCAAGTGGGAATTTGGGCGCTTTAGAAATTGCGATCTGCGTTTGGGCATCCTTATAGCGTTGCTTCCAAGAATCGATCTCCTTAGAATGTTTCTCCATCAAGAATTGCTTCTCTTCACTAAATTGTGCTAACCTAGCTTGATACTCACTTTCTAGCTGGTCTTGGATGTCTGCCAGTTGTTCATTAGCCTTGGCTATTTGGTGATTAATTCTTGCTTCTTTGTCATCCAACTCAGATCGGCGTTGCTCGTTTTGCTCGTGTAATTGTGTTGCGATCTGGTCTTTTTTGGCAGTGAGCAAAGCTTCTTGTAACTCTTTCTCCTTTTCAAAAATACGACGGTCTTTATCAAGCTCTGCTAACTTTGCAGCGTGCTCTGACTGGAGTTCGTTAACCCAATTCTGATACTGGTCTTTGTAACGCTGTTCGGCTTCTCTGAGGGCATTTAACCGCGCTACATGGTCGTTATGGAGAGTTCGCTTTTCATTTTCTAGTCGGTTAAGAGCGATCCGATATTCTTCTTCCCTGTCTAACAACTGTGACTCTCTTAAATCAATCCCCTCCCATCTGTCCTGAAATTGCTCTTCAATATCTGTTAATTCGTGCCTAACTCCATGGCGTGCTACTAGGCAGCATAAGAAGCCAATTGTGGGAACTCCCAGCTTAATTCCAGTGTGGACATTTTTATCAAGCGCTAAACCAATTGATAGTGCAGCACACACCACACCAGTTACAACAAGTGGGGATTTTACTTCTCTTCGATTTTCTTTATCTGGTATCATAAATGTTCCTAAAAATGTTTTTTGAGCAGGAAGGACATATAGTCGCTCCTGCTTTTCTTTGTCAGGTTAGACCTAAGAGAAATGCGAATAAACCTACAAAAGGCACACCATAGTAAAGCAGATTTTTAGCTTTTGGATTGGCTAAATTTACTCCGTTGTATGCCCAGATAAACCAGTAGCTTACTGCCATGATTGCTAGAGATATCAGCACAACTCTAACTGCATATTGAGGCATTAAATTGAGTTGCTGTAGTAAGTTGAACAACTGGGTAGTGGCTAGAGTTCCCAAGAATGTTGTAAGCCATTGAAGTGATAACCAAGAATTGCTATTGTCTCTCATGATAGTTACCTCAACCTGAAATTAAGAACGCTTTTATAGTTGCTTTAGTTGGAATTGCACTTTGCACAACTTCCGAGCCATTTACGTTAAGAACAGCTTCTTTCACGTCATTGTCATAGGTCTTTTCAGAAATCCCTAAACTGAGCGCTCGCAACTCCTCAAGACCCTTTAAGTAATTAAGCTCTTGCTTTTCTTGAAGGATGGATTTATTGTCTTTTTCGGTAGCCAATTCAATTTCCTTGATGTCCTTGCCTACCATAGCTATATCTTTATCTACCGTGGCAATTTGATGTTCAATTTCTGCAATATCGGCTTTAACCCATGCAGTATCAACGCGGTGCTCTAGCTCTTTGTGTTGCGCTTCAAACAACTCAATACGCTTTTCTTCGGTATTGGCTTTAACTGTTTCTTGTTCCAACTTGGCACGGTCTTGACGTAATACTTGGAAGTTAATTTGATTGGCTACTTGCTGCTTTTGTTGAGAGTATTCTAAAGGCGTTACACTTTGCCCTATAGCTTCTCTAAACGCTGATTTTGCTCCATTGACAGCATTACCAACATTAGGGATATTGATACCCTTCTTAGGTCTTTTAGTGTTTCCGTTATTGTCAGAGTTAGCCATTGTTAGTTTCCTCCACGGGTTGAATTTGAATTGTTTCTGGATAACGGTTGAGGTAGGAACTGCCGAGAAAACTAACCAGAAGCAAAAACATAAAGAAGTAAATAGCCACTGTGTAAGCTTCTGGCTCTAGAGGGCTTGGTTCTGGTTTGCGCTGATAGCGGTTAGAGCGCGTCATAAAAGTTCAATCCTTGAATAATAGCTATGCCCAATTACGGGATTTAATTTCTTGTATGCGATCGCGTCGTTTCTCCCGCATAGCTTCCAAGTCATCAATGTCGATATAAGCAGGGGCGCTAACTTGCTTCGGTGGTTTAATGCGATCGCATGAGGTATTTGTTGGTTCTGAATTGTTTGATGTCATAATTTCACCTCAAGGTTAAAAAGGAATACCGATGTAATAATCGCGCTGTTCTTTTTCTGGAATTCCATAAGCAGTCAGATATGCAATCCACACTGCATCAGGAATCACGAAAAATGGTTCAAGTTTGTGAACATAAATCACAACTTTAATTAGCGCAAAATCAAAGCTGAATTGCTGGACATACGAGCACTTTGAGATGCATGGGTAAAAGTTTAGGTCTGGCAGTTGCGCTTGGTTGAGCAATGCCCAGAGATAGCACTTGAACTCACTGGCATTGCTTGCAGGGTGTAACGGTCGCAGCATTGATTTGTCTCCTTGCTGGGGTATGCGATCGCGCTGGCTGATTTTCTCCGAGGGTGCGCCGGGTCCCTCTGTTCGCGCTCACAGTTATAGTTATAGCTCAATCGTCTGTTTTTTGGACATATGAAAAGCATACCATCATTTTATCGTATGTACAAAAAACATAAGATATTTATATGTCTTTTATCTGTACAAAATCTTTCTGTACAGGTATCGTATGTATATATGGCGTTTTTAGGGTTTAATCGAAAAAAGAAATGACAGCAAAAATTGTGGGACGACCAAAACGCAGTAGACCCTATGACCGTGTTAATTACAAGCTTGACTCTGAAGTCAGGAAGTTACTTTCAGCTATGTCAGAACGCAAAGGACGAAACGAAGGAGCACAAATTGAAAGACTAATACTTCAAGGTGAAGCTATTGATAGGCTAATTGCTAAAGAAGAGTCTTTAACAGTTTCAGCCATTGAAAAAGAGATAGCTGAAATATGGGAGTCAATCACCAATGATTAATCCCTCAGCCATTGATTCAAAATCCCTTAATGAATTAATTGAAATTAGTAAAAACTAAAAAAATGACTAACACAAATGAATTACAGCCAGAAGAAGTCAACGCTCGATTTGAAGCATTAGAGCGCGACTTTGCGACGATTAGAGAAGATATTGCCAGAGACAGAGAAAATCGCGTCAATCCCGCTACTGTTACCAATTTGCAAAGTGCAGTAGCTCAATTGGCGGGGATGATTTCTAATCTGGCACGGGCAACAAGTGATTTGCGATACTCTGTCTCAGAATTGAGGTCTAGTACTGCTGAGACAAGTAACTCTACCTCTCAACTAGTAGAAATTACTAGAGAGCACTCAGTCCAGTTTCAGCGCATCTGGGAAGAGTTACGCGATCGCTCTTCAGACGAAGGTAACGAGTGACTGAGAAAAACCAGGAGGAATCATTGATACTAGGTGAAGATTGACCGTCATGGGAAAGCAAAGGTTTTGTCTACTGAAGAAATCCAGAGGCTGTTTACTTCTGGCTTACTTACCGTTAGGGACAAAACTTTATGCGCTGTAATGCTTTATACTGCTTGCCGTGTCAAAGAATGCGTCACCCTCAAAGTCACCGATGTGTATGACCGCAAAGGCAGGGTACGCACAGAGCTTATCATCCGCAAAGGCAATACTAAAGGCAAGTTGGCTACTCGGACTATTCCGGTTTTGGATGACCTACGGAGATACTTATCTATGTACAAACCGAAACAAACTCTGGACGGCTATCTCTTCCCCGGTCGCTGGGGGAGAGGTCACATTCATGAGGATAGTGCAGCTGCAATTCTCCGAGAAGCGTGTAAGCGGGTAGACATTGTTGGGGCTTCTAGTCACAGCTGCCGCAGAACTGCGTTAACTCTAATGAGTAATGCTGGGATACCGTTACGGGTCATTCAGGAGATAAGCGGACACAGGAACTTAGAGCAGTTGCAAAAATACCTTGAGGTTGAAGAATCGCAGGTTCGGGGTGCGATTGCCGCATTGTCGATGTTAACGCCTGTGGATGAAGCCAGCATCGGGAAATATAACTATCCCGATGTATCCTCAACTGCTGACACAGGAACGCTTGAGAGCAATACCATTTGAACTAAGTAATGCTCCCCATTGGACAAACAGTGGAAGCGATCGCATGAGCAAATTCGCACCTACATTGGGAGATAAATTTATCCCGTTGCAGCCAAATCCTCTGAGCACAATAACCTCAGAGAAGGAAATAATTTGAAAAATGTTTGGAGGTAAGAAAAAAGATGAACAAGCTAAGGACTATAAAAAATAATTTAAGTTCTGCGCTCCAGCCACAATTAATAAGTACACAATCTCAACTACTAACCTTTAATGTAGTCCTACTTGACAGTGGCTATTCTTTTAATTTTCCCGCTAGTGAATTTAGACTTGATAATGACGAACTTTTTGTAAGATGCTTGTCTTCATTATTGATAAAAATTCAATGGGAACAAAATTTAAACTCTAATAACTGGTTGGATGCAGTAGCTACTTTAGGTATGTATGTAAATCAAAACAAAAGATTAGTATGCAAACTAATTGAAAAGATACCTATCTTGGTGCAAAGATATTATCCAAATCTTAGTGATGAATCTAAAGAAAAATTAAATGATATCTACTCTAGTGTCTCTACGTGGCTGTGGTATTGGGCGAACGATCTCCCAACTAAAGAGTTCTTAAAAAATCCCAAGATGAAGGCTTACAGAAGCTTAGCGATAGTTTGCAAAAAAAGACACGAACTTATCCAATATTTGTTTTCCGAATTAGATGAACCAATCATAAACACGACTCTTTTAAAAAATCCTGAATTAGCATGGTTATTTTCCGAATGTTCTTATTTTTTAACAAATATATTAACAAGCGTCGATTGCAAAAATACTGCCTATGAAAATGAAGCGAGATATTTAAGGTATTTGGATGATTATACGGCAAAAAGTCCTAGAGAAACAACAGAATTTTTCAATCCTGATAATACAGAAGATTGGTTAGATTACACTCACCTATATCTTGACCATATCGCTGCTTTGCATTATCAAATCGTTAGTGATGGTGGGTACTACGAAGATAATTTTTACACCCCTTACGTAAAAGCCAGAACAACTTGGAACTCTATACGTAAAAGACCTCAGTATCAAGTATTACTTGTCGATGGGAGAAAAGTGCATGACAAACCAGGTCGGAGAATCGGCGCTAAATATCGTAAATGTTAAGTTTTGTAAATATACGAATAGTTCCCAAAACGATTTTTAGATATGGTTCACTGAAAATTGTAATAAAAATGGATGGCAGTCTTTAGCCAAAACAACTCTACTCTTATTGTTGGCTGTTTCACCATTGAGACCACCAACCAATCAATACACTTTCAAGATTTTATTCTAGCGAGTTGTGTCTATACACCGCTATAGGCAAAAGTTAAAGGCTGTCGCTCCAACAACAAAAGGAGGGACAACCCATGAATTACTTCAAATACTACATTGATGACATTCTACCAAGCCTTGATAGATTTATCAAGCAGAAACAGCTTACAGATTGCCTGAATTGCCTAGAATTGCTCGGTTATAGCGGTGACGCTGCAATCACTCTCTTGGCGTATTTGCAGCAAAGGGAGGTGGAAGCATGAGAGCCTCCCAAGGATTCGGCAAGCCCAGAGTAAAAGGTGATAGAGCAAAAATCAGCGCTCGCCAGTTTTCGCGGCAGATTTTTAAATTAGTAAAAGGGAAGAAAAGTGGAACCGTCATTGAAGAAGTCAAAGGTATTGCACCCAGGCACCAAGAAGTACAAGAGGATGCAAAAGAAAATTATCTCCGAGATGGTGAAACAAGGGATGAATCAGCAGATGGCAACTCAAATTGTAATGAGCCGACCAATCCTGCAACGAAATCCAGATGGGACAGTAACAATGAGCGCTCCCTGTTCTCCAGCGACAAATACTTTGCAGACAAACACATCGCAGAGTGGGTACAAGGAAGTGCTATCGATCCGGAACTAACAAGTCTCAACCTTAGGACATTAGAAGGACAAACGCCTTACAGTTACTTGCTCTACTCCGATAAGCTACCTCGAACTAATACGGGTAGGCTATCATTAGGGGTATTAAATCGATACAAGCACCTAGATGATGGTGGCTGGTGGTGTTCTGGTGTAGATATCCTGACTGGGCAGGACAGTTTGTGGGGTTGCTTCAAGCCCAATAATCCCCGTGTGGACGAGAAAAAAGGGAAATTGCAAAAATATGAGCATCCTCAAGGGGTGCCTACGGAAATTTTTGCTCTCCGAGTCCCGATCGCTATCTTCCAACTAATTAGCCGTCGTTACGATGTTGTTTTACCAGAGAACTATCGGCAAGTCAAAGAGGACCCTTTCATTTTCTGGCAATGGGTTCTCCAAAATCCCAAAATTCCACTGATTATTTGCGAGGGGGTAAAAAAATCAGCGTCCGTTCTCAGCTGTGGGTATGTTGCGATCGCGATACCGGGAATTTGGTCTGGTATCCGACAACCGAGAGATGAAGAAGGTCACTCCATCGGCATGGCTTCCTTAATTCCCCAGTTACAGGTATTTGCCCAGGCAGGCAGGCGAATCTACTTCTGCTTTGACCAAGATTCCAAGCGGGAGACGGTGCGAAATGTCAATAAAGCGATCGCTAAAACTGCAAAATTATTCCTTGTCCAAAAGTGCGAAGCGAAGGTCATCACCTGGCATCCAGTAATGGGCAAAGGAGTTGACGATGTTCTCGTTGCTCATGGTCGGGGAAAATTTGATGACCTTTACCGTAACGCATTAAGTTTTGACCAGTGGCAGACCAAGCAACTGAAGGAGCTGACATATACTCCAGACCTAATACTTAACCAGCGTTACATCTGTGAAGTTCTCCCACCAGTGTCTGCTCAATTTATTGCCGTTAAAGCGCCCAAGGGAACCGGAAAAACAGAATGGTACTCATTCTTGTGTGACCCCATTCTACGAAGTGGAGAACGGCGGGTACTTTTTATAACACACAGGATTCAATTGTCGTTGCAAGGTGCGGCTCGAATTGGCGTTCCATATCTCACCGAACGCAAACAAGCAGAAGAAGGAGGATTGTTGGGCTATGGGATGTGTATTGACAGCTTACATCCTAAGAGCCAAGCGCATTTCAACTATGAGGAGTGGCGTGGGGCATGGGTTATTCTTGATGAAGTACAGCAGGTTATCTGGCATCTCTTGTCTAGCAGCACGTGTAAATCAAACCGCGTTGCCATTGTCAAGACTCTTCAAGAACTACTGAGATTTGTTATTTCTACTGGTGGCAAAATTATCGTTGGTGATGCCGATCTAAACGATATTGCCGTTGATTTCATTGAAGGTCTATTAGGTTTTTCTCCTGAGCGATTCTTACTGGTTAATGAGTTTCGATTTAATCAGCCCTGGACAATTCACCGCTTTGGTGGCACTACCCCAGCTTCACTTGTTGCCGCGCTGGAGAAAAAAATAGCAGAAGGGGAGAAAGCATTAGTTTGTGTTTCTGGACAAAAGCCAAAATCTACTTGGGGCACCCAGACCTTAGAGGAGTACTTCAAACGCAAGTTTCCCCATCTTAGAATCTTAAGAATTGACTCAGAAACTGTTTCTAACCCAACGCATCCAGCATTTAAATCTACCCAAAATTTGAATAAGGCAGTAGTGGATTATGACTTAGTGATTTGTTCTCCAACGATTGAAACTGGTGTATCCCTTGATGTTAAACATTTTGATGGAGTTTGGGGCATTTTCCAAGGAGTACAGACAGCTGATGGAGTGAGGCAGCATCTTAGTCGCGATCGTAATCCAATTCCCCGATATGTTTGGCTTAAGGGTCAAGGTATTAATTTTGTTGGCAATAGTTCAGTAACTCCGTCGGGGTTGATAGGATCGCAAAAGCAGCTTGATAATACTAACCGCAAAAAACTTGTTGAAGCAGGTCTCGTAGAAATGCCCGACGGTAGTTTTTCTCCGATCTGCTTGGAAACTTGGGCGAAGTTGGGGTCTATTATCAATGCGGGGATGTGGAAATACGCCCAAACCATTCTTGAAGATTTGAAGGAAGAAGGTCACATTGTTGTTGACTGGAAAGATTCTAAAAAAGCAGAGAAACCAGATATTTCAGATGAACTTGAAGAAGGTCAAGAGCAGAATATTTCTCCTGATGCGGTGAAGGACGAAATCAAGACAGTACGCGACGAAATTTACGAGAAACATTGTAAAGATGTTGCGGCGGCTGCCAAGCGCACTGACGAGCAATTTGAAAAGTTAAGCAAACAACAGGAGAGGACAACTGATGAATTATTGGAGTTAAGGAAGGGAGTAATTGAGCGAAAATACCTTGTTGATTGTACAGAAGAACTAGTAAAGAAAGACGACGACAGATGGGGCACCAAAATCAGATTAGATTACTTCTTCAAACCAGGTAGAGACTTCCTTTCGTTCCACGATACGCAATTAGTCGAAAAGTCGATTGTACAAGGGAGTGGAGATTATTTTATAGTCGATACCAATAAGAGCTTAATGCAGTTAAAAATAGGTTTCTTAGATTATCTTGGCATCCAAAGATTGTACCAGGGCAGTGGGTTCCACAACGATCATCCGGTAATTATCGACATTTTTGAGAAGATAAAATCCAATGTTCACCACGTAAAAACTGTCATCGGGCTTGACCTTTCAAAGCAAGTCAAAAATGAGAAGAAGCGATTAAAATGCGTTCAAGATATATTAGCATTGCTCGGACACAAAATGGTATGCTATTCCCGCAAAGGCAAGCGAGATTCCGAAATTAGATATTATTCTTTGCCCGCTCCAAAGTTCCATACAGATGAAGAAACTAAAAAAATAATCTTGGGTGAAGACGGTCTTCCCATCCCAATGTCAGATGGTCGGGAACCAATCTTTGAGGTGTGGCTGGTGCGAGATACAGAAGCGCGACGTAAGGCGGAGGAGCAGAAGGTAGCGGCTGCAGCCGAAGCGGCAAGACTCAAGGAAGAAGCAGAAGCAGCAGAAGCGCTGAAGTACGGTGGTACGGGGGACTTTGCCCCTGAGATTGTTGCTGACAATGCTGAGTATCTGAGAATTGCGATCGCAGAGAGGAGCCGCGAAATGATCGTTGCTCTGACAGCTGATTGGGCAGAACGTTTCAAAAAAGCGGTGTGGGGGGTCTTGGAGTTAGCAGAGCGCAAAATGCTCCGGGAACTCTTAGCTTAATCGGTGCAGCAAATTCAAAAAACAATATTATTGACTCAATAATATGATTAAAATTGATTCAAAATGATTTAAAATGAATCAAAAAAGAGTCAAAAATGCCCAAGCCGCTCACCGTTCTTGAGTCAAAAGCAGCACAACTAATTTCATCAGGCTTCACAGAGAGTCAGATCGCTGAGGCTTGTGGTAAGAGCCGTAGTTGGGTGCAGAGATTAAAGCGTCGCCCAGAATTCCAAGAAATTGTTGGGAATTCTACTAAGGAGATAGCTCAAGTTGTTACACAGGTGGTCGTAGAAGATGTTAGAAAGTCTTTAACTGAAGATTTGGAGGTGTTTCGACAACGGTATAGTTCAGCATCTACTTTGATTTATGAGCTAGCGATCGCTTACTTAAATAAGCTTAAAGAGCGAGTAGAAAATTTAGATTCACTGGATATTAGTGAAGCTCGAATCCCTCAGTCTTTGAAATCTGTTACCGAGTCGGTTATGCTGGCTTTTGAAGCAAATAGAGCGTTATTAGGAATTGATGAGTTGATTCAGGATGTCGAAGATATCAAAGAAATTAATACAAAAAGGCTCAAATCAGCTAATGAGCATCAACTCAATAGCTCAGGAATTGAAGTTAATTAAAAAGCAAATTGAAATCAATTCAGATTGTTTTTTAAAATCGATTCCTGAGCAATGGGAAGATTTTGTTGCACTCACTACGATTAGAAGTGGGGGAGAAATGAAAAAGTTTGTCCCTTACCACTATCAAAAAGTACTCTCTCAGTTGATGGATGAGTACAACAATATAGTGGTTGTCAAGAGCCGTCAACTAGGACTTACACAACTTATTCTTAGTAAGTTTTTGCATCGTGCTTGCATTAATCCAGCCTATTCTGCTATGTGCTTTATGAGAAATGGCGATGACGCGAGCGCTATCAGCAGAAGAGCAAAAACAATGATAGGATGTCTTGGTGATTATGTAACAGAAGAAATTGCAAATGTTGGCTATCGAAAGTTTAAAGGACTAGGCGAAATTTACTTCAAAAATTCAAGTCGTGAAGGCTCAAGGTCTTACGATAGTGTTCTAGATTTCCTATTTGATGAGGCAGCGTTTGTCGAGCACATAGAACAAATTTATGCAGCTAGCAGCCCATCTGGAGCGCTCGCAGGTGATGCGATTACTAAATTAATAGTAAGTACTCCAAGCGCTAAAAGTGGATGGTACTGGGACAAAGTAAATGCTGATAACGAAGATATTGATATTGAAGAATTATGTATCCGAGTAGCAGAGGGTGAACTCTATAAAGAAATTCCAGGGCTTTATTGGTTCGTGGACAAAGCTAATACTGTAAAGCTAATCGTGCATTGGAAAGCCCATCCAATCTACAGTCAGATGCCAAATTATTTAGAATATCGAATGCAGCAAGATGGTACAGATATGGAGACGATATCGAGAGAGTATGATTTGCGATTCATTGACTCAGCTGTAGCTGTATTTAGTAGTGAAATTATCCGATTAAATGCCGTTGGAGCATATGAGGAAACCATTGATAAAGACTCGATCTACTATGCAGGTTTAGACACTTCAACTATAGGAAATGACTACTGTGTATTGTCAATTTTAAAAGAACGGAAAGGTAAATACTCACTCGTTTACCTCTACCGCAAACGTCAACAAACAAGCGAGTATCACCAGTACCAAATAGGAGAGATACTGAAAAAATTTCGACCAAGAGTAACATCGATTGAAATTACAGGAGGAGTAGGTTTAGTATATCTTGAACAATTGTCAAGACAATTTCCCAGCTTGGAATTTGAAGCAATCCGCACCACTGGAGATAGTAAGCCAGCGATGATAAGTACAATGGTTCTTGCCCTTGAAAAACAAGTATTAAAATACCCTTCCAACTGTCCGCTAATTGATGAAATGCTTAGTTTCCGAAGAGATGGAAAGAAGCTAGAAGCCGCACCGGGGAAGCATGACGATTGTGTAATGAGTGTAGCATTTGCGCTAGCGGTGACACCATTTAACAAGCAAAAAACTAATCCATTTGCTGGGATTGAAATTAGGAGTATTTAATGGAAGCGCCAGACAATGTTGCCACTTTATTTTTTGAAAGCAGTGAAGAGAAGAAATGTTTAGTATCTTGCTATGCTCATGCGAAAGGTGCGGAGGAATTAGCAATCTCAATAATAGAATTTAATCAAAAAACTAAAAGATACAATGTATTACTTCATGGTCTAAATAATACTATAAATCTACAAGAAACTGCCGATTTATTAACAGATATAGTAAAAGGCTATGAAGTTGACTTAATTGTTAGCAATCTTACATTGAAGATAATTCATACCAAATATTTAAAAAAAAAGAATTTAAATTATAGATGGAGAACATTTGCTCTTGAAAATGAAGACTACGAAAAAAATATATTATATGCTCGTACTTTATTATCTGAAAAAAAGCTAGTCATAAATCCTGAATACCAAGAAGATTGGGATTTTGAAATTAAAGAATTTCTCATAGAAGAGTGCTTAGCCCAAACAAAAACATATCCTCTTTTATTTACTCTATTTTATGCTCTAAGTGTTGATATTTTTGTTCGGGAGCCTCAAGCTATGATGGGTCGATACAATACTTATACACAAGAAAGTAAAGCGTGGATGACGGATGGAACAATAATCGAAACTGGTAAAAGACCTTCTTTAATAAATCAATTAAGGAAAATCAATGCCGAACGTAGTAAATTGGGCTTACCTGCAATAAATAGTATTTCAAGCTCAAAGTACTTATAGATGTGAACCCCAGTTCCCCGATCGCGATCGCATTCCAAGACCCCAGCGCCCGTAGCTGGGGTTTGTTGTTTCCGAGCAGCTGTACTCACTACGCGATCGCCCTCTCGCCCCCTTTCAGTACATAAGTTCCGTCGCCAGTGGTAGAAGACACAAAAATTCCGTCGCCAGTACTGAATTTATACTACATTTGTGTTATATGTAGCCGTCGCCAGACGAGAAAGGCACCTAGAAGCCGCGTTACCCCTCACGATGATGTATGGAACCAAGAGAGTATTTCAGGCACCGTGTAGGCGATTGTAGAACTAAGTAAATAAACTCCGTCGCCAGTGGTCACTTATACATCAAACCCGTCGCCAGTGCTGATACTGAAAGATAAGCTCCGTCGCCAGTGGTCACTTATACCTCAAACCCGTCGCCAGTACTTAGGTTTTGTGTTACAAATGTAGTTTATGTCGCAGTCGCCAGACTAGAATGGTACCTAGAAGCCGCGTTACCCCTCAGGATGATAGATTCTATGGTTGCTGCTTTTCATGCGTTGTGCTGGCGATTTTAGAGGGCTTTCACGTGACGCGCTGCAAAAGCTTTGTCCTACGTCATTAAAGAGACGGGAGTATATCTCTAAGTGGAAAGTATATGGATCGACAGATTAAATCCTAATAATCTATATTTACTTCGTCTGGCTACGGGTAGAAAAAGTTGGTATTTTTGAAAAAAGGTTGGTATCAGTGGTAGGGTTTCTTTAAGGTGCTTTTTGAGGCTAATAAAGTTCGGTAAGCAAAGCCATAGAAAGTTCTCGTTAGGTTTATCAAAATATCTGGTTAAATCCAATGGTTAAAGATTGGGGATGGGGACTGGGGAGTAGGGACTGGGCACTGAATGCGATCGCATAAACCAGTTACACTAGAGTTAACTAGTTGCGCTTTCCTAACCAGTTAACAATAGATGCGGTGAAGTTGGGAGTAGGGCAGTAGGGATTGGGGATTGGGGA
>NZ_WJFC01000232.1 GCF_009725235.1 Scytonema sp. UIC 10036 | reverse complement strand
GGGTAGGGGATAGGAGGTAGGGGTTAAAAATCGCTTCATTCCTACTCCCTACTCCCTATTCCCTAACCCCTACTTAAAGTGCCAAGTGCTGATAAAGACACTTGTTGCTCAGCACTCAATACTCAGCACTGCTTTATGCTTTTTTAGGACGTTTCGTTCCATACTTAGAACGACCTTGCTTGCGGTCTTTGACTCCGGCTGTATCTAAGGTTCCACGAATAATGTGGTATCTCACGCCTGGTAAGTCCTTGACCCTACCGCCACGAATCATAACCACTGAGTGCTCTTGCAAGTTGTGACCAATCCCTGGAATATAGGCTGTGACCTCAAATCCAGACGTTAATCTTACCCTTGCGACTTTGCGTAAAGCTGAGTTGGGTTTTTTGGGTGTGGTTGTGTATACTCTAGTACACACCCCCCGACGCTGAGGGCATTCCTTCAGAGCTGGGGACTTGGTTTTCTGACGCGCTTTTTCGCGTTCAGTACGTATAAGTTGCTGTATTGTTGGCATGAGTTACAGCGCGAAAAGCTGCTTTTATTCTAAGTAACAACAAATCCTGATTATAGCTTTTCTTTTGGGTTTTGTGTCAAGTTTTTTTGTCATTTGTCACTCGTCCTTTGTCATTTGCCTCAATCAATGGCAAATGACAAATGACGAATAACAATTTCTGTTTAACTTAGGACTCTATATGACAAGCCCTATTCCTTCACAATTGAGAAAGAATTACCACAGCCACAACTAGCGCTTGCTTGAGGGTTCTGGAAGCGAAAGCCACCGCCCATCAAATCTTCTGAGTAATCTACACTTAAGCCATCAACATATTTTTGGCTCTCAGCGTCTATCACCACTTGAAGACCATTAGTGGTAACAACGCGATCGCTAAGTTTCGCTGCCTCATCAAAAGACATATCATAGTACAACCCGGAACAACCACCAGATTTAACTGCTAGGCGAAAAAATGTGTGTGACGGCTGCTGCTTTGATTTGAGTCGCTCAATTTCATTAGCAGCTGCTGAACTCAGTTGAATCATCGCGCTCCGAAATGCAATTAAAACTCATGCTAGGCTATTATATCAAAATTTCGTACTACTTTTTCACAATCTTTAGTAGGGTGGGCAATGGGCAACTCCCTATTTTTAAGTCAAAAGGACAGGCAAAACACTACCTCACAAAACTGTCTTAGCTTGTGGAATGCAGCCTTTAACCCGTCCTTAACTATTAAAGTACACTAAGTACTCGGTTTGGAATTGTCGATAAAAACTTTCAGCCGTTACGTTATGATAAACGGAAGCTCCGATTCAGCCAGCGCTATTATTGATTGAGGTCTTGAGTACGAGCGTAGTCGTCTTGGTATCGAACAATATCATCTTCACCTAAATACTCGCCATTTTGGACTTCAATTAATACCAAGGGAATGACACCAGGATTTTCCAAGCGATGAGGTGTACACTGAGGTACGTAGGTAGACTCGTTATTTCTCAGAAGCACTTCGCGATCGCCACAAACAACCTTAGCTGTACCAGAAACCACAATCCAATGTTCGCTGCGATGGTGATGCATTTGTAAGCTGAGGCGATGTCCCGGCTTAACCTCGATGCGCTTAATCTTGTATCCGCGTCCTTCTTCGAGTACTGTAAAAGAACCCCAAGGACGAAGTTCTGTAGCAGCAACGCCTCTAGCAGTCACAGCAGGAGGAAGGGGCAATGTGTTACCTTGTGTTGCCTCTTGAATTTGAACCATAGTTACCTCATTATTTTTTGACAGAAGGAACCGTCAGCACCTGTGTAATATTGATGAAAAAAAGGCGATCGATGTTTCAGATCCCCAGTAGTGACTGATTCATGTCACTTTGCCAACCATAGCAAATGAATTCTGAAAGTGAGATCGATGATTTCCACAAAGTCACATCTCTACATCAATTCTTTATTAAAGAACATAGCGGCTTATTATAAGCTTTAAAGTGATTGGTTCTTTGTCATTTGTCATTTGTCCTTTGTAAAACGATAAGTCACCAATGACCAATGACCAATGACTAATGTCTAATGACCAATCAAAAACACCCCAATTCCGTTATGAACGCGAGCTGCGGTATTGGGGAAACGATCGAGGAGTTGACCCCCCAAGTAAAGACTGGTAGAACTACCGCCGTCTAAATTGAGAGCATTAACACACCCCAAAAGCTGCATTAACTGCGCGTGTTCTGCTAAGGTAGGACCAGTACCACCCGCACGATTGTGTACTGCGGCGATCGCTAAATTTCCTGTTGCGGTTGTACAAATCCCACTGCGAACAGCTTTTTCCGCGATGAAAGCATCACTGAATTTTTCTCCTTTGGCATCAAGCACAATCTGACGGTTCCGCAACAACAGTGGACCTGCCCCTACGATGTGAGAATAACGGTTAAACTCAGTGTTAGTGGTAGAACTATTAATCTTGAGTGTGGAATTTACAGGTAATTGTTCGGCGTTGGCTGTGGCATTTCCGCGAAAAGTCAGTAGGTAACCATCTTGGGGAATAGGAACGGCTGTTTCACCTGCTTTACCTGCTGTTATTTGATTGAGAATTTTATTTTGCTGTACAACTAGAATGATTTCATTATCGGTGAGGGGGGTGTAAGTTGCTCCCCATGCAGGAGTATAACGAGCAATGCCACTCTGAACGTAGCCACTATTTAAATAGAGAACTGGTAACTGTACCTTGTTTGGTGCAATTATGGTTTCTTGTAAGGTGAGGCGATCGATGTAAAACTGTCCGGAATCATTCCAAGCGATCGCACCCCGATTGAGAATAGGTCCCGAAAGCCATAAATTATCCCGACGAAGTGCGCCTAAAGGCAATCGGTTATTCCGGTTAAAATATCCACCATTAATAGCTGCAACTGCTGTTTGCTGTTGTGCAAATTGAATCAGAGGAGCAGTTCCAACCATCGTGTCGGAATTTGTCCAAATTGGTTTCAACTTTATACCGCTTGTACGGGGATTAATTTCCAACCATGTGACTGGAAAGCGATCTTGACCTAAACTCAGGTACTGCTGTCGCCATCTCAATCCTGTTGCCCATACAATATCACGCTCTGGCATAGCATCGGGTCGAATTTCGATGCTCAAGCGGTTGGGGTTGGCTAGAGTATTTACCCGAGGCGCAAAACCAAAGGGGACGCTGAGCCTCACGATTGTTTGGTTGTTCGCAACTTCTACTTGTTGAATTAACGAGTCGGGTGTTGGAACTTGAGCCGATAACAAAGCCCTTTCTTCACTCCCTCCCTCTCTCCCTCCCTCTCTCCCCCCTCCCAACAGGCTAGGATCGGCTATCCCTTCTACAGTCACTACCCATTCTCGATTTGGTGGTGAGGCGGGTTTGGGAGTTGCAGTGTCAGAGTCAAGTGGTGAAATTGGAGACTTTGGTACGGGTAATCCCTGTAAAATTTGCCAGGGAGTTGGACGATTTAAATTTATAATGATGGTATAACCTAAAGTTTGCCTATCCTGACGAATATTCAGTACCTTGGCACTTGGCGTAGAAATTACCAGAGTGTTACCATTTGCCTGCATTTGCCATCCGGCAGTATTAGCAAAGTTTGTTATGTCTAGATACCGATATCCTGTTGTTATCAAACTGGTTAAAACAATAGGACTAGTGGATGATGAAAACCACTGTACTGGTTGTCTGGTTGGGTTGTTGTTATTTAATAAATCGACTCCCAGTAATTGCTGAATAGCTCCATCATTTAGATAGGTTGTAAGTTTATCAGTTCCAGACTTTTGTTGCAACCAAACGCCAGGTAAAATGCGACCGTTGAGAGCAACTTGATTACCGTAGGAAACCACTCCGGGTAATGCAGGAGCCAAAGGTTGTGGCATCGTTTTTAAAGTTGGTGCGCTTGGTGTTGAAGGTTGTGCTTTGGCACTATCATATATATCTACAAGACAAAGTAGAGTTGCAAGTACTGACGGTATGACAACCTTAAGAAAACGACTACTACTTTTATTGACGGCAAAACAGCAATCTCGTGTTAGTAAAAGTCTCAGTATTGTTACCATAGTTATTGATGTATTTATGAAAACTCTGTTGGCAACTGACTTCTAGAAACATCAAAAAATGATGACAAGAGTTGTGTGACCATTGGAATGTGATATTGTATATATGGGCTTTTTATCTCTGAAAACAAGAATTTTTTTTAATATGCGATTATTACAAGAGTGCTATGCAATTTTTAATAATCGTATACGTATTGAATTGCTTGCTGTAAAAAGGATGAAGTATAAAGTATGAAGGATAAAGTGTACCTCACGGTTGAAGTCGGGCCATGGGATACAAACACTTCGCGTTAAATATTTTTCGCATAACAATTGAGAGGTTTGTATCCATTCAACAGATGAAGTTTTTGCCCCTTATCCTTTATTCCGCTCGGAAGTCAAGCAAATGGCAATACAAGTAGTAAAGAATAACAGATAAAAAGTCAGAAAACACAAGAGATCTGTAGGATAGGAATTGTCAAATGGGCATATAGTGTAATACGCTGATTTTGTTGCTAAATCCGAATAATATTCCCGTTAAGAGTCGTGAGATCGTATTTCACACCTGTTTCGGGTACGGCACGCTCATTAATTAGAAGATTGGAAAAGAACTCGGCAATTCAGATAATGAGCGTACTTAGGAAAAAACTTATGCGTTCGGAAGTAGTTTAATTCACTCAGGATAAACACATAGAAAATATCCAAAGAATTTTAACACGGGTCAAACAAAAACAAAAGCCCGAAGTTAAAATTTTTTTTCCCTAAAAATCAGTCCTCTGTATTTTCCATATTGGCAGTTAAAAATTTTTCCAACCAGAAGTAGCAAAATGCGTAACTCACGTTGTTAGGGATAACAAAAGGATGAATCAACAAAAAAACATGACACATTCTGATATTTCAAACGGGTACATCTATCCAGGTCAAAGATGGTTAGTGGAAGAGCGAGATGCTTGTGGTGTGGGTTTTATCGCCCATCGCCAAAATCAAGCTAGCCATGAAGTCGTAGAAAAAGCTTTATTGTCTTTAAGTTGTTTGGAACATAGGGGTGGTTGTAGTGCAGACCAAGATTCGGGTGATGGTGCAGGAATATTGACCGCTCTGCCTTGGGAGTTGTTCCAACAGGATTTAGCAGCATGGGGGAAACAAGGTTTTTCCACAGGTCATATGGCTGTGGGAATGATATTTTTACCTCAAGATGAGGAAGCAGCCCAAAAAGCTAAGGCGCTTGTCGAGCAAGTGGCGATTGAGGAGAAATTAACTGTATTGGGCTGGCGAGTGGTTCCAGTACAACCTCAATTATTGGGGGTACAAGCAAGAGAAAATCAACCCAGGATCGAACAACTTTTTGTCGCATCGGAAGAGAAAAGCGGGGATGAATTAGAGCGATCGCTATATATCACACGTCGTCGAATTCATAAAGCTGTTCGCCAAAACAATAACCTATGGTCAGACGACTTTTACATCTGCTCGCTTTCCAGCCGAACCATCATTTATAAAGGTATGGTACGTTCGGCTGTATTGGGGGATTTTTACCAAGATTTAAGAAGCCCATCATACACCAGCCCCTTTGTCGTCTATCACCGCCGCTTTAGTACCAACACCATGCCCAAGTGGCCCCTCGCTCAACCCATGCGGCTATTGGGTCACAATGGAGAAATCAATACTCTGTTGGGAAACATCAACTGGATGATGGCAAGAGAATCAATTTTAAATCATCCCGTTTGGGGCGTTCGTATTGAGGAACTTAAGCCATTTGTCAATATTGACAGCAGCGACTCAGCCAATTTAGACAACGTGTTTGAGTTGCTAGTGCATACCGGACGCAGCCCCTTGGAAGCCATTATGATTATGGTTCCAGAGGCATACCAAAATCAGCCAGAATTGCGAACCTATCCTGAGATAGTTGATTTTTATGAATACTATAGTGGCTTGCAAGAAGGCTGGGATGGTCCCGCACTGTTGGTGTTTAGCGATGGACGGAAAGTTGGAGCAACACTCGATCGCAATGGCTTAAGACCGGCGCGTTACTGCATTACCAAGGATGACTACATCGTAGTCGCTTCAGAAGCAGGTGTGGTGAGCTTTCCCGAATCTGACATTATCGAGAAAGGTAGACTCGGACCAGGACAAATGATTGCTGTGGATTTAGAAAGCCACGAAGTCCTGAAAAACTGGGAAATTAAGCAACGCATAGCCAAGCAGCATCCCTATGGGGAATGGTTGCGCCAGTATCGTCAGAAATTGGGCAATGGGCAATGGGCAATGGGCAATGGGAATGTCCATGGGAATGGAACTTCCTCCAGTCCCCAATCCAAAATCCAAAATCCAAAATCCAAAATCCAAAATCCCCCAGATAAGCAAACTCTCCTCCAACAACAAATGGCTTTTGGCTACACCACAGAAGATGTGGAAATGGTAATTCAGCCAATGGCGCAGGATGGTAAGGAAGCAACTTTCTGTATGGGGGATGATATTCCTCTGGCAGTCTTGTCTGAAAAACCCCACTTGCTGTACGACTATTTCAAGCAGCGCTTTGCTCAGGTGACGAATCCAGCCATCGATCCTCTTAGGGAAAGTCTGGTGATGTCCTTGAAAGTAGAACTGGGAGAACGGGGCAATTTATTACAGCCGAAGCCAGAATATGCCCAAAGACTGATGCTAGATTCACCAGTTGTGCAAGAGACAGAGTTGGAGGCTATCAAACTGTCGGAATTTGCAACAACTGAATTATCAACCCTGTTTGAAATTGAGAAAGGTCCCTCTGGGTTGAAAGCCGCAGTCCAAGCTCTACAAGCACGGGCTGCTGAATCGGTGCGGGCAGGTGCGAAAATTTTGATATTGAGCGATCGCATGGCAGCGCCGCCGTACCCGGCTTATCGCACTCAAGCAGGCAATGAACTAAGAATTGGAACTGAGTACACCTACATTCCTCCTTTGCTGGCAATAGGTGCCGTCCACCACCACCTGATCCGCGAAGGGCTGCGGATGAAAACATCTTTGATTGTGGATACCGCCCAATGCTGGAGTACCCATCACTTTGCTTGCTTAATTGGTTACGGTGCAGCAGCGGTTTGCCCCTACATGGCTTTGGACACGGTACGTAGTTGGTGGTTTGACCCCAAAACCCAACAGTTTATGGAACGGGGCAAAATTACTGCCATGAGTTTGGAGCAAGCCCTTGCTAACTACCGTAAAGCAGTAGAAAGCGGGTTGTTAAAGATTCTCTCGAAGATGGGGATTTCTTTGCTCTCTAGTTACCAAGCCGCACAAATCTTTGAAGCAATTGGTATCGGTCAAGATTTACTGGAACTAGGATTTTATGGAACGGCTTCTCGCGTAGGGGGCTTGAGTGTCAGCGAATTAGCACAAGAAGTTTTGGCGTTCCACTGCAAGGCTTTCCCAGAACTGACAACCAAGAAGTTAGAAAACCTTGGCTTTGTCAACTACCGCCCCGGTGGCGAGTACCACATGAACAGCCCGGAACTGGCAAAAGCGCTGCACAAAGCGGTGGATGGGAAGAAATACGACCACTACGAAGTGTACAAGAAGTACTTGCAAGGTAGAACGCTCACAGCTTTGCGTGACTTGCTCGATTTCCAAAGCGATCGCTCTCCCATTTCTATTGAAGAAGTAGAGCCAGTGAGCGAAATTGTCAAGCGTTTCTGTACTGGTGGAATGTCCTTAGGCGCACTGTCAAGAGAAGCACATGAAACTCTGGCAATTGCTATGAACCGCCTTGGTGGTAAATCCAATTCTGGGGAAGGTGGGGAAGATCCAGTCAGATACCAAGTTTTGGATGATGTGGATGGTTCTGGAGACTCCGCCACCCTACCCCATTTAAAAGGTTTGCGGAACGGAGACAGAGCTTCAAGTGCCATCAAGCAAGTTGCTTCGGGACGCTTTGGTGTGACACCAGAGTATTTGGTCAGCGCCAAGCAAATTGAGATTAAAATCGCTCAAGGTGCAAAACCGGGTGAAGGCGGACAACTTCCTGGGAAAAAGGTTAGCCCTTATATTGCCATGTTGCGACGTTCCAAACCGGGCGTGACGCTGATTTCTCCACCACCGCACCACGATATCTATTCTATTGAGGACTTGGCGCAACTCATTTTTGACTTACACCAAATCAATCCCAAAGCTCAAGTTTCAGTGAAGTTGGTTGCGGAAATCGGTATTGGTACCATTGCTGCAGGGGTGGCGAAGGCAAATGCTGATATTATTCAGATTTCCGGTCATGATGGCGGTACGGGGGCATCACCACTGAGTTCTATTAAGCACGCTGGTTCTCCGTGGGAATTGGGATTAACGGAAGTGCATCGCGTGTTGATGGAAAATAGCTTGCGCGATCGCGTAGTTTTGCGTGTTGACGGTGGGCTAAAGACTGGTTGGGACGTACTGATGGGCGCGTTGATGGGAGCAGAAGAATTTGGCTTTGGTTCCATCGCCATGATTGCTGAGGGCTGTATCATGGCAAGAATTTGCCACACCAACAATTGTCCCGTGGGTGTTGCGTCTCAGAAAGAGGAACTGCGGAAACGTTTCCCCGGTACGCCAGAACACGTTGTGAATTTCTTCTACTTTATTGCAGAGGAGGTTCGCAGTCTGTTAGCGAAACTGGGCTATCGTTCCTTGTTAGATGTTGTTGGACGAGCCGATTTGTTGAGAGTGCGTGAGGACGTACAGGCGACGAAGACACAAGCGCTGAACCTTAACTGCTTGCTTCGGTTACCCGATTCACGGGAAAATCGCAGTTGGCTGGTGCATGAAGAGGTTCACAGCAATGGCGTTGTTTTGGATGACCAATTGTTGAGAGATCCGGATATTCAGGCGGCTATTCAAAACCAGTCCACTGTCAGCAAAACAATGGCGATCGTCAATACTGACAGAACAGTTGGTACAAGGTTAGCGGGTGCGATCGCATCTCAGTACGGTGACAGTGGTTTTGAAGGACAAATCAACCTCAACTTCAAAGGAAGTGTTGGGCAAAGTTTTGGTGCGTTCAATCTTCCCGGAATGATTTTGACATTGGAAGGAGAGGCTAACGACTACGTTGGCAAGGGGATGAATGGTGGTGAGATTATTATTAAACCGCCCGTAGAAGCCACCTATAACCCAGCACAAAACGTGATTATTGGCAATACCTGTCTTTACGGAGCCACCGGAGGATTCCTGTTTGCAAATGGTTTAGCTGGAGAACGTTTTGCCGTCAGGAATTCTAAAGGAACAGCCGTGATTGAGGGTGCAGGGGATCACTGCTGCGAGTACATGACTGGCGGAGTTGTCGTTGTCCTTGGAAAAGTAGGGCGTAACGTAGGGGCTGGTATGACAGGTGGACTGGGTTACTTCCTAGATGAAGACGGTCTGTTCCCCGAGTTAGTTAACCGAGAAATTGTTAAACTGCAGCGAGTCATGACCCCTGCAGGCGAGAAGCAATTGCAAGAGTTAATGAAAGCGCATGCGGAACGCACTGGTTCGCAGAAAGCGAAGATGATTCTAGAGAATTGGCAAGAGTTTTTACCCAAGTTCTGGCAATTAGTTCCACCTTCTGAGGCTGATAGCCCCGAAGCCAATTCCCAAACCCCAGCTGAAAAGCAGTTAAGTTCCGTGTAGGTTGGGTTTCGTTCCTCAACCCAACCTCACTCGTTCCCAGGCGGAGCCTGGGAATGCCTTTTTGGGAGGCTCCGCCTCCCGTACTCAACCGTATGCATCGCCCTTTAGGCAGACGAGAACGCCCACCCCACAAAATATGAGATGTCATCAGTTTGTACCTTACCCAATTAAAATTCGCTATAAATAATAGACCGAAAACCTAAGTAACAAACCGCTTAAAAGGAGTCGATTTTAACAGATAAATTGAGAGGATAGTCAAGAATACCACAAAAACACTTTCTACCAAAAAAACTATATTTAAAGGTATTCCAAAAACACCTATCGTCATAGCTATTTTATACTTTTGAAGTAATAACACGAATAAGTATTGCCAGTACTTGTGTATTGCAAATAGACCAAGAGAGTACTTAGCTAATTTTTCTACTAACAAACTTTTTTGATTGTTTTGGGGTGAATAAACATAACAAAAAATAGTCAAAGCTCCAAAAACAATAGAGACTCTACCATAAATACTTGGAATCTGGTTATATATACGCAAGTAAATATCGTGAAGAGAAAACAGTATGTATGTAATCAAATAGCAACCTTTAAACTTTAAGATTTTCTCTGGATTGTTTACTAAATAAAAAGCAATAGGGATATAGATGAGAAAATTTATTAACCAATGGTAAGGAAGATTGGAATTAAAGAAGTAAAGCGCTTCAAAATAAAATAAAGAAAACCCTACAAGTATATATGATACAATCAGCTTGAATTTCTTGGATTGCATTTGGTATAAAAAAGCAAAGATTAATAAAACCATTAAATTAAACAAAAAATAGAAAACCGAATCCCCAACTAATGGTAAGCTTGGCTGTAAACCTGTAATAATATCCCAAGACCAAGCAGGGAGTTGTTTTGTAGCTATAATATAAAAAATATTTTGAAAAACAGACCAAAATAAATATAATTTGACCAATCTAATAAGTCTTTTTTTAAAATATGGTAATTCGGGCTTTTGAAAAAATAAATAAAGAGAAACTATATAAAATAAAGGAACTGCTATTAAACACAATTGAAGTTGTAAATCTATAAAAATTCTGGCAAATAACAACTAAAAGTGTATGTGTGTTACTATCTATAATAAATTTAATGGGTTGCAAATGCCATATCAAAACAAAAATAATACTTAATGCTTTTAATATGTCTAAACTATTATTTCTTTCTGTTTGCATAAACGTTTCTTTATAAACAGGCTTTTTAGGAATGTTTGAAAAGTCATGATTGATGTTATCAAATATTTTTTACCCCACCCTAACCCTCCCGATGCATTGGAGAGGGAACTAGAATTCTCTTATTTCCCCCCAATACATCGGGGGACTAAGGGGGTAATCATGTGATTTTCCCCCCAATACATCGGGGGACTAAAGGGGGTAATCATGTGATTTTCCCCAATACATCGGGGGGACTAAGGAGGTAATCATGTGATTTTCCCCCTTTTACAAGGGGGGACTAAGGGGGGTAATCATGTGATTAAAATGACAGTTAACCACTTTTCAAACATCTTCTTAGGACGATGGCTATATGATTCCCAAAAATTATGTAAAAGTAACATGAATTTAACAACCTATTTATTAGATTTCACCCCAAATCCTTTCCTGCAAGGCTGTCCATTCTCCGCATTTTTCCTGACAATTGTAAATTTCTCGTAGAAAAAGGGTATTAGAGGGTTTTCTAATAAGAAATGTAAAGATATAATCCCTAATAGGAATTGAAACACCTAAAAGGTGAAGAAAGACTAGCTAGCTTTTACCAGAAGTACAAAAATTTAAGGCTCCTTTTTAGGGACTGAAACTATGTTGAACCTGACAAAGCCTAACTTCGTACTACAGATAAAGAAAATTGCCCCTCCCAAAGAGAATGAGCAAATGAGGGCGATCTCCTATAGTATGGATTTATTAATTCCTGGGTCATATATATGGTTCCCAGGATTTAGTATTCGTATTGGCGGAAGCATTCCTGACGATTTACCCTACAAGTACCCTCGAAAGATTCATAGCCCGATCGGAATTGCCTTAGTATTACCTGGATACAAGATATTTACTGCGTACCAGGGAACCTATGACCCTAGAGAAGCACCAAATACAAGGAATACCACAATTTAAATGTAAGGTTGTAGACTTGAAGGCATTCCCAGCCTGAGGCTGGGAACGAGAGTAGGGGGTCTACCCTTTGAATGCTGGCTCTATGCTTATAGGGATGGGGAGCGTCAATGGTCAAAGTATTGATACATCCTTTTTTCGTTACGTGGTAACCATTCTAGAAACTTTTGTATGGATGGTTAACACTTTTGAAACAAAGCGATCTATGAAAAGCTTTACTCTTTAACTGTATCTAAATATATTTGTAAGTAGATTTTCTGAAGAGCATCAGTCAAACAGGCGGCTAGAATAACTGGTGTACTTCTTTCTAGTTAAACCATCTTGACTGATGCTTCTGTAATAATTTCACCTGGTGAACCAATTTCCCCTTTACAAATATTAGGATTAGACATTGTATCCCGTTTACATGGAGGACGAGATGTTATCTTAGCAATTGATTTGACGGAAAGTGTCGGACTCAATGATGAGGGTCGTATCCGCTTACGTCAAATAGTTGAAGATAGCCTTAAACCCGGAGATTCGGTTTACGTTGTTCCTTTTGCTAAAGATATAACCTCAGAGGAAGTGCTACTGGGTGTACATCCACTAGGACTACCTATTGAGTTTAGTAGTAAAAGTAAAGATAATATTGACAAAATCTTACAAAAGATACCTTTTGTATCTGACCCAAACCATTATGGTGCAGATATTCAAAGAGCCGAATTAAAGATTTATCAAGCTGTTGCTCAGATAAACCAAAATCGCCTTCAGCAGAATCAGCCAATCAAAGCGCAATCCATTATTTGGATGACGGATGCACCTTTATTAGCTCAAGCGGGAATTACTTCAGAAATATGGATAGAAACTCCGGCTGATAGTCCTTTCCACGAGACACCATTGTCCAAATTGCCTTGAATCGTGTCGGTTTAGAACTCGTAAAATTCTGGTTAAATGGCGAAGGTCAAAGCCCCGATCCCCAACGCCTACTTGAACAATTTTTGATTCAATACCGTTGGCATACTGACTTAGCTAGAAAAGAAGGCATAAGTAGCAGATTAGCTGAGTCCGTGCAGGAGTACAACAAGAATTTTAGTAACACTATTAATACTTGGAAAAATAAATTAGAAAAGTCGATCGCCGACTGCCAAACGCGAGACGATCGCAATGCAATTTACGAAAAACTATCCAAGGAGTTTCGAGAGCAATTTCGCAAAACTCAACCAGGTGAAACAGAGAATAGTCGGGGAATTTGGCTAACTAAGCTACAACAAGTTTGTCCAACTCTGACCAAAGAACTTCAAACAAATATCGACGATTATATCACGCGATTGTTAGTTCCCAGCGAGCCTCATTTCTCAATTAGAAGTACACGAGACGGGCTAGATGCCTTACAACATGAATTGCATAACTATCAACGCAATCTACAAGAAGAAATTGCCAATTTTGGAGGGATGCGCCGTTTAGAAGATTTAGAGAAAAAATGGCGCGATGCCGAACAAATACTTCAAGATATTGAACAGAAAGCCGCTCTTCCCTTTCTAAGCAACAAGAATAGCCAAGCCCAAACTGAAGCAAAAAGGGTTTTACGCGAAGTTTGCGAGTTGATTAAGCATAACTTTCAGTTAGGAGTTTTGCAGGAGTCACTACAAATTGTTGATATTTTACAAAAGCACGTTCAAAGTAGAGACTCTCAAGTTGCTGCATTTAATAGCTTAGTCGAGAATTTGAAAAGTGGTTACGAGAAACAAGAAAAAGACTTGCAACAGCTTAATTTCGATGAAATGAGTGGAGAGGCGATCTTTGATAATGAAGATATAGAACGTTGTTTGCAAACTATGTTACCGAAAGATGATTTGCGACGACAGTTTGTCTTGGCAACTTCCTCTATTACAGAACCAACAGGACGAGGACAATCTTTAGCAAGTTTTATCGATAGGGAACGCACGACTCAACAGCAGTTACAGAAAGAAATTGATGTCAATGTTGATAGCTTGTTTGCGTCTCGTGGAATCAGTATTGTGAACTCTGTTATCAAGCGCTTCATGCAAAATTACTCCCTAGCAGCGCGTTCAACTCGCTTAGCACAAATTATGCAAGAAGCTCAACCTCTGCTAAATCTTAATTTAAGCGACCCCTACTTCTGCGATGACCCTGCTAAAAGTAGTAAATTGGTAGGTTTTAAAGACACGGATGAGTTAGAAGTACGGCAGTTTAAAATATTACTTGGGCAAGATTTAGGAGTTCACTCAAGCGTGTTTAAATCTACTCAAGCTGACGACGAAATTTTATTTGTCAATGAGTATGCTGGGTTTCCTATTAGATTGATAAGCAGTTTGGAAAGAATGAGAAACCCATACCTGCGCGAACAAAATTCTTCTACCTCTTTTCTTCACAATGACTATCGTGCTTCTTTTCCCGATATTATCCCCCCTGATGCTAAAAAAATGGAAGAATTAGAAGATATTTTTTATCCTTGTCTGGCATTGATGTTGTTAGAGAAAAATCAGGAAAATCAAAAATTGGAATTCCAATATTATGATGCATTGCAAGACTGTTATTACACTGCTTGTTTAAGTACAGAGTGGAATCAAGCTTTGGAAGAACTGGCTAACCATCGTGGAATGACTGAAACTTTGAAGAAACTTTTGGATGGTGCGATCGCAAATATTACTCACCAGCCAGTTCTTTGGCAAAATAATTATTTACCAAAATTGCGACAATTTGTTGAACAAGTTAAGAATTTATCACCAGATAATTCCAATTACCCCTACAAAACAGCAGTTTATACACCTCCTGGAGGTAACGATCCCACAACTAAAGAGGGAATTATTAATCGCTTCTGGAGAAAGATGGAAGAATGCTTTAAAACCTTCCAAAACCAAACTTTAGCATTAAACGGTTCTATCAAAAGTAAGAAAGATAATTCAGAAGAAGTAGTCGTTGTAAATTTTCATGTAGATGTTGAAGACAACCGAGCACAACGACGAGCGGAATTAGAACGATTAAAACAAGATTTAAGCGACGATATCATAACTCAAAATGAATACGAAAACCTTCGTAAAGAGATTTTGAGTAAATATCCCTTATAAGCCACTACGTAGGGTGGGCTAAAGCCCACCTTATTTCAAATTAATTTTCCAAACTCCATAATTCTTTCCATGTTACAAATACCTCTATACTTAATCATTCTCACACTTATACTAGTTATTATTCCATCTATAACCGCTCTTAGCTTACGGGTTTCTCTCTATTCTTTTCTTGTCAAAAAAGAAGAGACAGTAAGAAGACTAATTAAAAAACAATCACCCGGAAAGAAACCAGCAATTGTCAAAGAATTAGAAGAAAGATTTGCTGATGCTAGTAGAAAATTAGAGCAAGTCAATACAACAGCATTAGTCGAGCAAGTTTACAGCCAGCAAAAAGTTTGGACGTTCTCCTGTGACCAAATTGATTATTTTTGTCGCATTTTACCTAACTTGCTACTTTCCTTTGGATTACTTGGTACTTTTCTTGGTATTACAATTAATTTGGCAGAACTCAGCCAAACCATAAATCAAACTTCTACCAGCGATATCAGCAATTTAGTGAGGGAATTGGAAAAACCACTACAAGGAATGAGTATTGCCTTCACCACTAGCTTAACCGGATTATTTTTTAGTGCTTTTTTAACAATAATTAATTCATTCAAAAACACTAGTATAGCTAAATATCGACTGATTAGTTCTTTAGAAGATTACCTCGATAATATCTATCACCCTCAAGTAGAGGGTATTACTCGCTTAGATGTAATAATTCATAAGATGGTAAAACAGCAAGAGGAGTTTTTAACTAGGTTTGGTGAAACGGTTCGGAGAGTCGTTGAGGACTCGTTAGGAGAAGTCTCAAAAGAAATCGCACAAGGAAACAAAGAAGCTGCTGATTTAGCCAAACAAGTTTACGAACGATTTCAAGAAGGTGCTGGTACAATATCTGCTGCTGCTAATAATTTAGAGCATTCAGTTAGGGAATTTCAAACTGCAGTCAATGGAGTTAAAACTACTGCTAGCAAATTTGAACAAGTAAGTCAAACATTTGAAAATTGTGATTTCCCAGAAAGACTGTTAGCAGCTACAATCAGTTTAAATAATATACAAAGTAATTTTTCTCAATCTACTGCTAGTTTGGCTGAGACCGTTACAGCTATCAAAAATGCTGTTAATGAACTTCATTTATCCAGCAATCAGTTATTAAAGATGGGTTTAGAAATCGGAAACATTAATAAAACTTCTATAGAAGTCTTAGAAGCACACAAAACTAATCAAAAGTCTTTTCTTGAAATTATTCCTTTCCTTGATGAAGGAGCCAAGAACTTTAATTTAGCTATTCATAAAATTAACGATTTAGAAAAAATCATTGCTAACAAATCCAATAATTTAGATGGAGTGGAAGTAGCATTGAAAGAATTAATGTTAACGGTGATGAATTATACAAAAGAGATTCATTTATCAATTGAGGCTCTGGGAGAGCGTTTTGTATCAAGTATGTTTGATAAAGCTGAGGCTAGCGAGCGCTATATTCAAACTGCAATTACAAATTTTGAAAGAAACACAAATCAGTTAAGCATCATAATTGATACATTAAAGTTAGATTTAATGGAACTCCTAAGAAACAACAATGTAAAGTTAATTGGAGAATATAAAAATGTAGGTAACAGTTTGATGACAGGTATGAAACAAGAAACTGAACTTAGCATCAAGATATCTCAAGCCCTAATTAGTAATTTACAACAATGTATCAAAAAGATGGCTGAAATCAAACAGGAAATTTCTCATATAAGAGAAGGACAAACAAATACTGCTTTTAAAAATAATGCCAACAGTGAAGAGCTAGCAGATTTTTCTAGTTTATTTAAGTAAGTATTTTTCAGATAATTATAATTGAAAACAAATATGAATCGTCGTTTTCGACAGACTGATGATTGTGAAGAGCTAAATATTTGGCCCGCATTTACCGACTTAATGTCTAATGCCTTTATGATACTTCTCTTATTTTTGTTGATAGTTATAGTTAAGTCTGTACTGTCAGCAAGAAATTTAGAGCCGCTTTTAATTAGTTTAGCAGGAAATAAGCATCAAGTAGCAGATTATGCTAGAAAGATAGAAATTTTACAAGCTAAAGTAAATAAAACCGAGCAACTAGAACAGCAAGTTGCTTCTTTACAGAAACAACTGCATTCAGCAAAGCAATTAACAGATACGCCACCAATTATTTTGATTAAAGATGAAGGGGCTTACCGCTTTGAGTCTGGTAGTGCTGAGCTTCCACAACCGATGTACAAATATGTTTGGACAAAAATAGTTCCTGAAATTGAACAAAAAACAAAAGAGTACAACATAAATACGGTAGAAATCATTGGTCACACTGATGGACAGGCAAATGGTGGTACAATTAGTAATTTAGACCAAAATTTAGAAAACGTAGCTACTGGTAGTCTACCAGTTCGGAATCTTAAGGCAGGTTCAAACGCTGACTTAGGTTTGATGCGATCGCTAGAATTGGTTAGAGTGCTACGTTATATACAAACAAAAGAAGGTAGGCTGAAAGGATTAAAATTTCGTGCTTATTCTGCAGCACAGCTCATATTACCTAGTGGCGAGTTTGCACTTCCTACGAGTGCTCAACAAGAAGATTCCACACGGCGACGCATTGAAATTCGCTTTACTCGTTTAGGTGAAGTGACAGAAGTCAAATAAAATAGTTCTGCTTTAACAATTGAGCAAACGGCAATATCTTTGGTGGCAGTGGATTCTAGTTTCTGCTTTAAGGTGAAATTTTTACCACGCATATAGATAATGCAAGTGTTAGTATCTAGTAGGAATTTCACAAGATGGGTTCGCGTTCTGGTTGTTGTCCTTGGGGATGGCGAAAGAACGTTTCATCTTGGATACATCCGTAGAATTGAGGAAGGGGATATTCTGGGGTTTCGGTTTGGGTTTCTGGTTGTAGGGACTCAATGAGGGTTTTTAGCAATGTCCAGCCTCGGCTAAGGTCGAGTTCTTCGGTGAGTTCAGTCAGGGGGGATTGACGGAAAAACTCAGAGAGTTTGGTGGGTTGGTCTGGGTGGGTGTTGCGTGCGGTCAGGCTTTGGGCAAGGAGTTGGATAATATACAGTTTATCGTTGGGGGAAAGCTGAAGGAGTTGTTGTTCGAGTTCTGGGATAGCCATGATGGGGCTTACGTGGAGGATACATTTATTCTACTTTTAGCGTCAGAGTTTAATCTATTTGGACTCGTTTGTTACCTGTTAATACCGGGAAATTGAGAAGGGATCGGCAAAACTCCTAATGCAAACGATTTAAAAGCCCGCGTCAATTTTAACTGAGCCATTTCATTTTCAAATCAAATCTTGAGTATGTTGGTAGACTAAAAAACCTAACCTCTACATCTAGACTAGATATTTTAGTAAAACTCTTACAAGAGAAGATATTGCTCCATATGGTACAACAAATAATATCTGATACCGCGCCGGATATCATTTACCCTGAAAGTGACGGGAAACCAATAGCAGATAATACAAAACAATTTCGTTGGATTGTTACTATTAAAGAAAATTTAGAAATTGTGTTCGCTAGTATTGCTGATGTATTTGTTGCTGGCGATCTTTTGTGGTATCCCGTTAAAGGAAATAAAAATCTTTGCCAAGCTCCTGATGTACTAGTGGTGTTTGGTAGATCAAAAGGAGATAGGGGTTCCTACAAGCAGTGGGAAGAAAATAACATTCCGCCACAGGTAGTGTTTGAAATCTTATCACCTAGCAACACCACAAAAGAAATGACAAGTAAACTTTTTTACCGGAAACGTGGATATGTTGTATTTGGTGAGTTACCAAACTTTCCACAGGGTTATAGCCGCTTTTTTCTGAAGAAGGAGTTACAAAATTAAAATCTCATACCTCTTACAGGAGGCGGAGCCTCTATGAAGGCATTCCCAGCCTGAGGCTGGGAACGAGGGAACCTGCTGACTGGTCACTGGTCACTGTTCTTCGATCGCTTGTTCTTTTTAACTGCTGTTAAAGTACTCTTTTTAGCTTGTGCTAACTTGATGCCATCATCTTCCATTTCTAGAAGTTCTGGAACAGTTACAAAACGATAGCCCTGCTTTCTAAAGTTGCTAATAATTTGTGGTAGTGCTTGGATGGTTTTTGTGCGATTTCCGCCACCGTCATGCATGAGCACAATTCCACCTGGTTCGGAATTTTTCATCACATTCTTAACTAACCTGGGTACGGCAGGACGACTGTAATCGATGGAGTCAGCAGACCACATAACTGTAGTATAGTTTTGATTATTAGCATAATTCACCAAGCCGTTATGCATCATTCCGCCCGGTGGTCTAAATAAGGTTGTTTTTACACCTGTAGTTTTATAAATTAGGTCTGATGTCCTTTCAATTTCAAAGGCGGCTGCTTGCGGACTAAAATGATGGTACCAGTGATGCCACGTGTGGTTACCGATAATATGACCATCTGCTACTATCTGTCTGCCTAACTCTGGGTATGCCTTAAGCATCTGCCCAACGACAAAAAAAGTCCCTTTTATATTATTTTTCTTAAGAATATCTAATATCTTTGTTGTACCTTCGGGCCATGGGCCATCATCAAAAGTTAGTGCAATAACTTTCTCACCTGTTATCTTGTTTGCACTTTTGATAGTGACACCTTGAAAGCGGGATGGAATAACGTAGGCAAGACCCTTGATACTCGCCTCTTGTTGCCAAGTTGTTATCATTGCCGTCTTGAATTTCTCAACACGTTGTTGATTTCCCGTGCTGGCTGCTATTTCTTTTAAATTGACAGGTTGCTCGATCTGAGCTTTAGAAGCGTTTGGGTTGATAGGCATCATCAAACCAAGACTAAAACTACCGCATAAAGCAACTAATGCTATTAATATTCCTTGAGACCAAACATATGATTTATTGCTTTCCACGTCAAGCGCTCCTTCACTTGTGGAACCGTCAGCTACGGTATGACGGTATGTTTTAGCACATTTTTCTTTAAATACTTAATATTTCCAGAAAGTCTCTGAAAATCTTGAAAACTAAGATACGGGCTTAACAACAAACTATAGATATTAAGCCAATCAATTATAAGGTTTCGATGCCAACAAAAACTATATGACTTGGCAGTCACATTGCTACTAATAGTCAGCAAAGATAAAAGCGATGATATACTCAGACGTAATTTGGTGTTTCATAATACTACGGATTATTGACCTGAAAAAACAGATTGGAAAAATCTTTGCGACACATCGTAGGCTAAAAGCCAAGCCACATAAGACTGCTCAATCTAAAATCTCAACGCCACAATTTAAAATTGTATAACCCAGTATATTCTACTGCTGAATATTGTTCCCCTGGATAACAAAAAAGTTAAAGTTTGAACATATTTAATGTATTCTCATTTTTTTGATAAGAAGCTAGACGCGGGCTGACATAATATGTTTCTTATTAAAAATAAGAGTTTCCGGTCAATGCAAATGTCATTAACCTATCTTTACAAGGTGTGCTTGAACTGATTTGACTTTATCCCTTATCTAGATTAAAACAAAAGCTTAAATATTAAGCGTTTGCGTCTTTTGCCCTCTGCCTTCTGGCTTCATATCACGTACTCCTCAGTCTGTACTAAAGTCAGTGTAAGGTAGTCGCCCTAATAAAAAACTTACAATCACAAGTTTATGACGACTATTACCTCATTAATATTCTAAATTCAACATATATGTATTCAGTATAAATAC
>NZ_WJFC01000231.1 GCF_009725235.1 Scytonema sp. UIC 10036 | reverse complement strand
TTTTTAAAGCAAAAGTAGAAATATGTTTTTATAGTTCTGTCTTATTACCCAATGAGTTATACAAAGAAAAATACTTTGAGAGCAGAAATTTTAGTGGTAGATGATACACCATCTAATTTAGGTTTACTCTTTAAAATTTTAGGAAAAAATGGTTATAAAATTAGACCTGTAACAAGCGGTCAAGCAGCACTTGAGGTAGCTTTAATTTCACCACCCGACTTAATTTTGCTGGATATTCTGATGCCAGATATGACTGGATATGAAGTTTGTCAAAAGTTGAAAATAGACCCGCAAACTAGAGACATTCCAATTATCTTTGTGAGCGGCTTAAGTGAAGGCTTAGATAAAGCTAAAGCATTTCAAGTTGGAGCAGCAGATTACGTCACCAAACCATTTCAAGTTCAAGAAATTTTGGCACGAGTTAACAATCAAATCATGATTCTTTCTCAAAAACAACAACTTGAACGCGAGGTTTTACAGCGCCAACAAACAGAAGCAGCATTGCGATCGCAATACCAGCGTGAGCAAACACTAAATCGTATGATTCAAGCAATCCGCAATTCTTTGGACTTACCTGCTATCTTTTCTACGACTGTAACAGCCATAGGTAATTTAGTCGAAGCGAGGTGGGTTGGGATTATGGAGTATTTACCAAACCAAGAAATATGGCAACTAGTAGAACAGTATTTGCCTACAACATTGTCCCCAACTGCACAAAGACAAGAGATTTTTCCAACAGAAAATTTTTTAGCTGCACAACTCGAACAGTTACAAGCTTTTTGCTTGGATAAAGTCAATCAAGCAACCGATAGTTTAAATTTGCTCCAAGAACAGTATTCAAAAATTTGCTTACCCATCCCTATTTATTTAGATGAGCGGGTTTGGGGAAGTCTTTGTATTGTGAGACATCAATCATATCCTTGGACGGAATCAGATTTACAACTTATTGGAGTCATCACCGATCAATTGGCGATCGCAATTCAGCAATCAAAGCTTTATCAGCAATTAGAACAAGCAAATAAAGAACTAGAACGCCTTGCTCATTTAGATGGATTAACTCATGTAGCCAATCGCCGCAAATTAGACCAAGTTTTACAGCAAGAATGGCGGAGGCTGCAAAGAGAGCATTCACCTTTGTCGTTAATTTTGTGCGACATTGATAATTTTAAAGGCTATAATGATGCACTAGGTCATCTAGCCGGAGATTATTGTTTGCAACAAGTTGCCAGTACGATTAGTCGTTGTTTAAAACGCCCTGCTGACTTAGTTGCTCGTTATGGTGGAGATGAATTTGCAATTCTTCTTCCCAACACCACTTTAACAGGAGCAATGCAAGTGGCAGAACTTGTGCGTGCAGAAATACAACAACTCGAATTACCATCACCTCAATCCCAAAGTCAAGGTTGTATAACATTAAGTTTGGGAGTCAGTAGTTTGATTCCAACGCCAGAGAAGCAACCTGAGGAGTTATTCACAATAGCCGACAAAGCACTTTATCAAGCGAAAAAGCAAGGGCGCGATCGAGCAATGAATTACTACCTCCCCATTTCCTCTACGGCTAATAGTTGAACTCAAGTCAAATCCATAGGGCGTTCGGTATCATCTTCACCCAAATACTCTCCATTTTGAATTTCGAGAATAATCAGTGGAATACATCCTGGGTTTTCCACCTTGTGAAGCGTTGCAGGTGGCACAAAAGTTGACTCATTGCAGTTTAGTAATATTTCTTGGTCATTACAGCTAACCTTTGCAATTCCTGAAACAACAACCCAATGTTCGCTGCGATGGTAATGAATTTGTGGTTTAATGCCGTGCTTGGGTTTAATTTCTACACGGCTAATTCGGTAATATTCTCCTTCTTCTATGACCTCAACTTTGCCCCAGTATCTCGTACCAGAATGAGAGGAAGCCACATTTACGTTTAACTGAGTGCTATTTTCAGCTTGAGCCATAATTATTAAGTCTTTTTACCAGAGAACAATCACTATTTTGTAAGGAGCCTAGGTAAGCAGAAGCTTAGGTATCAAAAAATGTAACCACATGATAAATTCCCTTTTTTATGTTTAGATCCCAGACTTCTTAAAGGATACAGCTTGCTGCCGAGCGAGAGCTATAGCAATCCTATTTGAGATCCAAACAAGGGAGACAAGGGAGACAAGGAGGACAAGGAAGACTTGGAAGAGGTGTTTGTAAATCATTTAGGACTGCTATAGCTGCATCCAGGAGGCGGAGCCTCTTAAAAGGCATTCCCAGCCTGAGGCTGGGAACGAGGTGGACGAGGTGGGGCGCTAACGAGGTGGGGCGCTAACTTTTCACGATGATTAAGCAGCGTTTTTACGCCACCAGTCAATTGTATTTTTCAGCCCTTGCTTAAAGTCTACTTGGGCAGTGAAACCAAAAGCTTTCTTGGCTCTTTCTGTATCTAAACAACGGCGAGGTTGACCGTTAGGTTTATCTGTTTCCCAAATAATTTCGCCTTCAAATTCCATTAACTCACATATGAGATGAATCAAATTGCGAATAGAAATTTCATATCCCGTTCCCAAGTTGACGGGTTCGGACTCATTGTAGTATTGGGTACCCATGACGATACCTCGTGCTGCGTCTTCTGAATATAAAAACTCACGAGTTGGGCTACCGTCACCCCAAACTGGGAGTTTCTTTTCTCCTTTTATCTGTGCTTCATAAACTTTGCGAATTAACGCTGGAATGACGTGAGAGCTTCTGGGGTCAAAATTGTCTTCCGGTCCGTATAAGTTCACTGGCAACAGGTAAATGCCATTAAAGTTGTACTGTTGGCGGTACGCTTGCAGTTGAACGAGAAGGGCTTTTTTGGCGACTCCATAGGGGGCGTTTGTTTCCTCTGGGTAGCCATTCCACAGGTCATCTTCTTTAAATGGGACTGGGGTAAATTTGGGATAGGCACAGATAGTCCCAACACAGATAAATTTTTCTACTCCAGCTTGATAAGCAGCATGAATCAACTGGGTACCCATCATTAAGTTGTCGTAGAACAATTCAGCTGGTTTTTCACGGTTAAGACCAATTCCTCCTACATGGGCTGCTAGGTGAATGACAATGTCTTGTTGATCGACTGCTCTTTTGCAATTTTCCCATGTTCGCAGGTCGCATTCAAGAGATCGCGTTACTGTAATTTTGTTTTGGTCAGCGCCAGCCTGACAAAGTTGGGCAATCGTTTGCCGTCCCAAAAAACCGGCTCCACCAGTTACGAGAATACGTTTGTTCTTAAATTCTAAGGTGCTCATTTTTTGTCCTTATAGTAGCAAAAGCTGATAGTTCATTACTAATCGCTTATTAGAAGTGGAGCACACCCAGTTCTTGCCGAATCATGGCATTGTCTTGCAACACCTTTGCGACTTTACCATTTGGCGACTTGAGACCCAATGCTTGTAAGTCAGCTTCCACCATGATGGCGACCAATTGCTCAAATGTTACCGACGGTGCCCAGTTTAACTTTTGCCGCGCTTTGGTAGCATCCCCAATCAACAAATCGACTTCCGCCGGACGAAGATAGCGCTCATCAAACTCCACATAGTCTTGCCAATTCAGATTGACATAACCAAAAGCCAGTTCTAAAAACTCCCGTACTGAATGAGTTTCGCCCGTCGCAATGACGTAATCATCTGGTTGGTCTTGCTGTAGCATCAGCCACATGGCTCTCACGTAATCTTTGGCGTAGCCCCAATCACGCTTGGCATCCAGATTCCCCATGTACAGCTTTTTCTGCTTACCTGCAAAAATTCTAGCAACCGCCATTGTAATTTTGCGCGTTACAAAAGTTTCACCCCGTCTGGGAGACTCATGGTTGAACAAAATACCGTTACAAGCAAACATACCAAATGATTCGCGGTAATTGACTGTTTGCCAGTGAGCGTAAACCTTTGCACAGGCGTAAGGGCTGCGGGGGTAAAACCGTGTGGTCTCTTTCTGTGGGATTTCTTGTACCAAACCATACATTTCCGAAGAACCTGCTTGGTAAAATCTCACTTGAATGCCAGTGCGGTGCTGATAGTCGCGAATTGCTTCTAACAGACGTAAGGTTCCCATTCCCACTGAATCCACTGTATATTCTGGCGAATCAAAGCTGACCCGAACGTGGGATTGAGCACCTAAATTATAAATTTCCACTGGCTGAACTTCTTCAAGAATTCGGCGCAGAGTGGTACCGTCTGTTAAGTCCCCGTAGTGGAGAAGTAACTTCACTCCCTCTTTATGAGGGTCTTCGTACAAATGATCGATACGATCTGTATTGAAAGTGGAAGTTCGACGGATGATACCGTGAACCTCGTAACCTTGCTCTAGCAAAAATTCGCTTAGATATGAACCATCTTGACCGGTAATACCAGTAATTAACGCTCGCTTCCGTTGCGTCATGCTTAATTTTTCCTTGTTTTTACTGCGAAATGTTTACAGAAAACCCTGGTATAACCTAACAGGTATTTGTTCAATTGCCCAACGGGAAACCTACGAATCTCACTGGTACCTTAGCTTGTTGACATAAGTAAATCTGCTGAATTGAATGCTGGCTGTAAGGCTTACCTTACTTAACGAAAAAAATTTATTGTTTTTGTAATTTTTTTAGAATCTTTATCCAATATTCATCTATAATCGAGTTCTGTAAAGATTGTATGAAATTTCCCAAGTCCCCGACTTCTTCAACAAGTCGGGGAGCTAGCCAAAAAACTGCAAAGCAAAAAGTCAAAAGTCAAAAAAAGTTCCCGATCCAATTTTGACTTTTGACTCTGTAATTTATTCAGGATCTTAGCTAGATCGACGCAATATCAATATGCTCCATTATTTTTAGGAATAACGACAACGCCGATAGTTTTAAAAATTATCCACAAATCCAACCACAAGTTACGGAATTTGACATAATGCAGATCTATTTGAACCCGTCGCGGATAGGGAATATCATTACGCCCGGAGACTTGCCACAATCCAGTAATTCCCGGTCTGATTGTGAGAATCTGGTCTATGTAACAACCATATTTCGGTAACTCTTCTTCTACTAAAGGTCGCGGACCGACAACACTCATGTCTCCTTTTAATACATTCCAGAACTGGGGAAATTCATCCAAGCTAGTAATTCGCAAGAAACGACCAATCTTGGTAATACGGGGATCGTGTTTGAGCTTAAAGGTGGTCTCAAACTCGTCTCGCAAATGAGGCGATGTTTCCATGATTTGAACTAGAACTTCATCGGCATTGGTTACCATTGTTCGGAATTTAATACAATTAAAAGGTTTGTAATTTTTACCGACCCGTTCTTGAATATAAAAAATTGGACCGTTTGAGCTGAACGCAATCAGCAAGCCCAAGAGTAAATAGACGGGGGAAAACAAAATAAGTACCAACAGCGAAAACACAATGTCGAATAGTCGCTTGGCAAACTCTCCGTTTAAAGCCTGGAAAGACAAACCTTTGGGTTTTATTCGAGGCGTCTTTTTTGGTTGACCGCGTTTAAAGAAGGTACGCGAGCGTTTCCCGGAGAGGAGTGAGCTCTGGGCAGTCATCATACTCCTTAACAATCCACACCACACATAGTCCCAATCTTAAAGCTAAAAGGAGTTCCTAAGGATTGGCAAATTGCCAATCCTTAGCAAAACAAGACCATCAATTGGGTAATGGTCTTTTTTCTATACACTTATTTAAGAAGCCTAAGTACCGCTTGGCAAAGATTTGCGGGGAAAACTGGGTAGCGTGAACTCGGGCATACTCAGGGTTGAATTTCCCGCGATACGCTTCAAAGGTTTCTACTGCGTCTACTAGTGCGGCTTCGGTTTGCTCCTTGAAAAATATACCAGTTCCCGTATCACTTGAGTTACGCAAATCGCGCACTGTTTCCAGTGCTCCTCCTGCACCATAGGCGATAACTGGGGTGCCGCAAGCTTGCGCCTCTACTAAAGCAATCCCAAAATCTTCACAGGCTGCATATACAAATCCTTTGGCATTTGCCATATACTTTTTCACAACATCATCGGGTTGCCAGCCCAGTACTTGTATATTGCTATTTGCTATCCTGCGGATCGTTTTCATCTCTGGTCCTGTTCCAATTATGACTAACGGTAGTTGCAGTTTATTAAATGCCCTAACTATTAACGATACTTGTTTGTAAGTTACTAACCGGGAAACAATTAGGTAGAATTCCTCCTTTTGAGGCAAAAATGGACAAATGTCAACGTTTACTGGTGGGTAAATCACTTCTGCTTCTCTTCGATAGCAACGCCAGATACGGCGAGCTGTATGCTTGGAGTTAGCAATAAAGTAATCCACTCGATTTGCTGTCAATACATCCCATTGGCGTAAACCATGCAGCAAATAGCGTGTCAGCCAACCAGGGATACCACTACCTAGCTTACTGTGATTTAGATAATCGAAGGTGAGGTCCCAGGCATAACGCATGGGACTGTGACAGTAACAAATGTGTACTTGATCGGGTGTAGTCAGGACTCCTTTAGCAACAGCATGAGATGAAGACAAAATAACGTCATAATCCCGCAAATCTAGCTGTTCTATAGCTAGTGGCAACAAAGGTAAGTATTTTTGTACACCTTTTCGGGCAAATGGGAGCTTCTGAAGAAATGTTGTGCCAATTTTTCGCTTGTACAAATAGCTTTTGGGATTGATGGATTCAAAGTCGATAAGAGCGTATAAATCAGCATCAACGTGATTGAGAACCTCTTGCACAACAAGTTCCGAACCACCAGTGGCTTTCGGTGTCAGCCATTCATGAACCAAGGCATACTTCAAGGGCACAGCTAACTATGAGTATTTGGTAGAGAACACGCTTCGGTCAGTCACCTAAAGGATGAAGTATAAAGTATGAAGTATGGACTTTTTATCCTTTATCCTTTACCCTTTATCCTTCATACTTCCTGTTGTTACCAAAAGACGTAATCCTCTCAACGGAGGTTCCAGGGAAACACCACAACCTGATACTCTCAAATTGGGTCACTCCATAAATTAACTGACGAAGGAAATGACAATTTATGCGAATTCTCATTGTGGGTGGCACTCGGTTCATTGGTGTTTACCTAACTAAACTACTAGTGGAACAGGGGCATGAAGTTGTTCTGTTCAATCGTGGTAATCGTCCGGTACCCGTAGAAGGGGTAGGACAAATTACGGGCGATCGCACTGATGCTACTCAACTCAAGGAGAAATTATCCCACGAAAATTTTGATGCCATCTTTGACAATAACGGAAGGGAACTTTCTGATACTCAACCACTGGCGGAAATTTTTCAAGACCGGATACAACATTTTGTATACATGAGTTCTGCTGGGGTATATCTTAAATCCGACCAAATGCCTCATGTAGAAGGGGATACAGTCGATCCCAAAAGCCGCCATTTAGGTAAGCACGAAACAGAAGCGTATCTAACACAACTGGGATTGCCTTTGACCTCCATTCGCCCCACATACATATACGGTGCTCTAAACTACAACGATCTCGAAGCTTGGTTTTTTGACAGAATCACTCGCAATCGTCCCATCCCCATTCCTGGTAATGGCTTACACATTACCCAATTTGGACACGTAAAAGACCTAGCAACAGCAATGACCAAAGTTTTGGGCAATCCCAACGCCGTCAAACAAATTTACAACGTATCGGGCGATCGCTACGTCACATTTGATGGCTTAGCCCGTGCTTGTGCTGTAGCAGCTGGCAAAGAAGTTGATGAAATCAAAATCGTACATTACGAGCCCAAAAAATTTGATTTTGGCAAGCGCAAAGCCTTTCCCTTGCGCGTACAGCACTTTTTTGCTTCTGTCGAGAAAGCAAAAACACAATTAAACTGGCAACCCGAATATGACCTAATTTCCGGTCTCAAAGACTCTTACCAGAATGATTATCTGGCTTCAGGTCGCGAGCGCTCGGAAATAGATTTTTCAGTTGATGAAGAAATTTTGCAATCTTTATGAATTTCACGCAAAGACGCAAAGGCACAAACTTCCTCTTAGCGTCTTAGCGCCTTTGCGTGAGATTATTCTCCAACCAACATGAATCAACCTCAATACCAACCAAAGAACGTTTTAGCTTCCCGCGCCCGTCTTGGAGAAAGTCCGGTTTGGGATGCAACCCAAAAGCTACTTTACTGGGTAGATATTTACAACTACCGTGTCCATCAATTCAACCCTGCCACTGGACAAAATTCCTTTTTTGATGTAAAGGATGTTGTCGGTTGTGTTGCCCTTGCAGGTGCAAATCGATTAATTATGGCACAACGCGATCGCTTAGCATTTCTCAACACTCAGACAGGAGAAATCACACCTATCATCCAAGTTGAGACAAATAAGCCAAATAACCGCTTTAACGATGGCAAATGCGATCCTCAAGGACGCTTTTGGTTTGGTTCCATGAGTCAGGAAAAATCTCAAGCTTGTCTCTACCGCTACGATCCCGACAACTCCCTGCATTTAATGGAAACAGGATTGACAGTTTCCAACGGTTTAGGCTGGAGTTCTAACGGTAAAATATTTTACCTGACCGATTCCCAGCAGCAAAAAATCTATGCTTACGACTTTGATGCACAAACAGGTAATATTAGCAACCGTCGCATATTTGTCGATCTAACTCACGAGCCATTTTTTCCCGATGGATTGACCGTAGACAGTGAAGGACATATTTGGTCAGCAATGTGGGAGGGAGGATGTGTGATTCGCTTTGATTCCACAGGTCAAGAGATTTCGCGGATAAAATTACCTGTAAAACTTACTACCAACTGCACTTTCGGTGGCAAGGATTTGAAATTACTTTACATCACAACTGCTTCTGTAGGGCTTAGTCAAGCGGAAATTGACAAAAGTGTTTCTTCTGGCGACTTATTTGAAGTGCAAACCGATATTGCTGGGTTACCTTCCTATCATTTTGACTCTTAGACTTAATTTAAAAAGTAGATACACCCAACTTGAATAAAAGGTCAGACAAAGTTTGAAAGAGAATACACCCCGTCCTGAAGAAGAAAGAACCCTGTGCCTGAAGAGGAATAATTAAAAGTATGCTCAATTCCCAAGGATTTTTTATCAGTCAAAAGTAGCATTTATCACATACCTCTAAGGTAGTACTGTTTGCTCTAGGCGAAGAGAGTACGGAGGTCATATCATTGACAAGCATCTTTAAACTTTGTTGAGCAAAGAACCAGAACTATTAAAACGGTAAGCATAAGGTCTGGTCTTTGTTTCTTCTCCATTAACGACCAAAGCAATTAAGCAAGCATTGTGCTGAGTCAGTTGTTCGAGGCTTTCTTGTACGGCATGACTGTGACTGATTCCAGGGCGAACTACAAACATTACATTTGGTGTATCCATAGCCATAAGGACAGTTTCACTAGTCAAACTTACGGGGGCACTGTCAATGAGAACGTAATCGTAATTTTTTGTGGATTGGGCAGCCCTTAACATCTGCTCGAACCTTCCCTGTCTGACTAACTGCACAATTTTTTCACCTGCTAGGGGGACGGTTGCTAATAAGTCAAGATTGGGTTGTATTTCTACTGGCTGTGAAGTGATTTGTGAGTGTTGGGTAAAACCAAAACATCGGCTCAGTTGTGCGTGTCTTAAATCTCCATCCACAACTAAGACTCGAAAACCCAAATCTACAAGTGCAGAAGCTAGTCC
This sequence comes from Scytonema sp. UIC 10036, assembly GCF_009725235.1. Next base: position 10,976 of record NZ_WJFC01000231.1, on the reverse strand, counting down.
CACTGTCATCGTGGTTTTCCCTTCTCCCATAATGGCACTGGTAATTAACAGCCGACCGTCGTTTATCGACTGCAAACTAATTGATGAAGCAAGGCGTTGAAACTCGATTTCTGTATTCTTTCCCTGTTGCCATCCTGCATTTGTTTGTTTGAGTCGGGGAATTCGCGCCACAATCCGAAATCTGATTGCTTGTAAATCTTTGGGGCTGAGCAAAGGGTTGCGTCTTTCTAACAACAACACCAAGGCAAGGCTACTAATAATTGCTGCTAGAAAAGTATTGATAACAACCAAAGAGATTTTGGGGCTAGTTGGTTTTGAGTCTACTTTGGGTGGATCGAGTACCTGTACGTTTGGATAGGCGTTAAAGGCGTCAATGTTATTCTGCTGTACTTGGGCAACCAAACCTTTATAAACACCTTCAGCAACGTCAACTTGTCGCTGTAGTTCTACTAATTTTTGCTGATTTGCTGGAAGAGACTTTAAGATAGTATTCAATTTTTCAATCTGGAGATTTAATAGTTCTGCCTGTTTCTTTTGCCCACTTGCTTCGCTTTCTGCCAATATTAATTGTTGAATAAGAGTGGAACGCCCTGCTTGACTTTCTGATGCAATTGTGGTGTCTACTTTGGTATTTGCAGCTGTACTAGCAATGTATTGCTGGAGTTGACGCTGCAATTGGTTGCGCTGATTCACAAGATTTTGAATTTGTGGATGGTCTTCTGTTAATGTAGTTCTTTGTTGCACTAAGACAGCTTCCACTTCAGCTAGTTTCTGTCGAACGTACTTGTAATTCTCGTTTTCACTCAAACCTACGGACTTCACCGCTTGGTTAAATGTTAGATTCAAGCGATTTGAGAGTGAAACGGCTCGATTTCGGTAAGCTTCTGCTTGTGCTTGTGCTTGTGCGTAAGATGCTGTTAGAGTGTCAAGGGTGTTGACTAAACCTTTCGTTTGTTCTTCAACATTGGCTAAACCCGTGGATTGCCTGAAATTTGACAATTCTATTTGTGCCTGAACTAATCTATATTTTGCTTGGTCTAATTCTTTCTGAGAAAACTGTAGCCGCGCTTGACTGTTGGCTTGCCGTAACTCGTTGAGACGGTTTTGATAAGCTTTTATGAGGTTATTGGTACGCGATCGCGCCAATGCAGGGCTAGATCCATTAACGCTCATCAAGATAATAGTAGACTTTTCTTGAGGTGTAACGTCAAACAATTTCTTATATTTAAAAAGCCGATCGAACTTACTTTTCTCAGGATCGGTGGCTAATACCTGCTCCAGTATCGCATCACTTGTTAGAATAGATGCTTGAACCTTCAATGGATTGACTTGATCGGAAAATCCCGGCTCTCGATTTTTCAGCGAGCCAAGAGTTCCCAAATTTGCATCTAGATTACTTGTGGGATCGGGCAGAATCAATTGTGTGGTAGCAGTCCACACTTTTTCCGAATAATGAACATATGCAACGGCAGATGCAAGCAAGAGCGCATTTAAGAATAGCAAGGGTTTCCAATGTCTACCTGTGATTGCAAGTACTCTATTCATCTAAATTACTCCAACTTGCGATTGCGTCTTTACTGTACAATTGACACTGACACAACAGTTAACCGAGTCCTGTTGAATTCAGTTAAATGATAGTACTGTGATTTTGTTGTATCTTACAATATATAACGGTAAAATTGGAAAAATTTTAGTATATTTTTGATTGATGAGTGTCGAAAATCTTCCCATCAAAATAAAAAGATAGTCATGGGCGATTTTCCACAACCGAGGAACACAATCCCTACTCCCTATTTTCGAGATCGATGCCAAACGTCTTATCCGACAAACCTAGCTCTGGTATCCAACACTTTAACTTCAGCGATCTGTCCGCTACCGAAAGGATAGTTTTTTGGTCAATAGTTCTGACACCTGTTTGGTGGCTTTTAGGGATACAGCCTTTGTTTTACCCAGCAGTCGCGATCGCGTTATTCGTAGCCTCCTTCGATCTAGACAAAATCACGAAAGGTTCTCTACCTGTATGTGTTTGGGCTTGGTTGGCAATGGCATTAGTGATGCTTTGGACTGCAACGATTGGTCTTCACAGTATGGGTTTTCCTTTAAAAGAAACTATAGCAGGTGCAGTCACCTTTTTGAAAAGTTACTTCTTCATTTTTGCGTGCTTGGTGTTACCATTCTGGACTAAGTTAAGAACGCACGTGATTACTCGTGCAACTGCTGTGATGGCAATAAGCTACTTGATTGCAACAGCCATTCAGATGGTTTTGCTGGTTGTTGGCATTCGTGACACAGCTTATGCACCACTATTAGCACGTTTGGTTCCTGGAGAAAAAAGCAGTTTGATGATTGTTCTTGCTAGCATCCAACCTTTCTTTGGTATTCCCCTACCAAGAACAGTCCTTTACACACCCGATCCTCCCATTCTAGGCATTTGTGGTGTTTTGTGTTTCCTAATTTGTCTTGGAGAAACAAACCGTCAGTTACGCAACTGGGCATTAGCTGGTTCATTGTGTGCTTTAATAGTAAGCTTTAGTCGTTTGGCTTGGATTTGCTTACCCCTAGCACTTCTGATTATTGTTTGCTTCCAAAGTCAAATCATCCAAGAAATTTATCTTTGGTTAGCCTCATTGACATTTTTAATTTGCTCGTTTCTGGGGTTAACAGTAGGAGATTTAGTAGATAAACCCATGGAAATTTTTGATAGTGCTCGTGCGGAATCATCAAAAGTACGGGCATTAGTTGTCAGTAAAACTCTTGAGGCTTGGCAAGAGAAACCTTGGCTGGGTTGGGGAGTCATCAGTGGTTCGGTAAACGTGTATGACAACGAGTACGTCACCCTTGCCTCTTTTTCTAGTTATGCTGCAGTGCTTTATTTACACGGCATAGTTGGTTTGATTGTTTTAATATTTGCCTTAATCGTTACACTCTTTGCTTTTTACACTCCTTCTGTACGTGGCAGTATTTTAAGCAAACGAGCATTTGCCTGCTTAATCGTACTGTACATACAGATGAATTCTATCCCTTTAAGTTGGGTGGCAATCTCTATTTGGTTCTTCTTTCTTTGGCTAGGTGCTGTTCTCCAAGAAACACACAGCAATAGGAGTACTATCTTTAATTGGGAACAGTTGGTGATGTAAAAATGACTACTCCCTTTACGCTCGAAGATTACCTATTTAAATGAACCACATTTCGGAACAATCAAAATTGGTATGATGTTCATCCAATTGTTGTTGAATTGTTGCGTGAGGAGGGGTTAATTGATGCAGGCAAATAATCAAAATGAAAAGATAAACCTTGATGAACCAAATCAAGATGCTTATGATGATTTAATTGTCTCCATTGAAGCTGGAGAAGGTAAGTTAAATTTACTGATTGGTGTGTGCGATCGCATTGCTTTGTGTCATCAAATAATCGAACGCTATGAAACAGAATTAAATCCTCATTTTCATACCTATCGTATTACATTAGACGCAAAAGAACCAAATTTAAAAGTTGCTATTCAACAACTAGTAGAAAAATCGGAATATTTACAACAGCATCAACCATCTGTGATTACTGTCACGGGTACAGAAAAGCTGTCTTTTCTAAGACTGGGGGAAGAACAATCAGCACAGGAAAAGTTTTTTGGTTATTTGCAGTGGACAAGGGAAGGTTTGCGAGAATTTCCCTTTACAATTATTTTATGGGTGACACATCAATTGATGGTTAATTTAATTAAAAAAGCGCCGGATTTTTGGAGTTGGCGGAATGGAGTATTCCGGTTTGTTTCCCATAAGAAAAATGTAATTTCTACAAGAGAATTGGAGGGGATACGTTTTGCATTAACAGGTACGGAGTTAGAAGATTTTAATAGCGATAATGACTATTTCTTACCCCTTGAGGATTTACAAATATTAATTCAGCAAATAGAACAGCAAAGCGGAATTAAAGACGCAAAATTAGCCAGTTTGTATATGAAATTGGCGAAGATTTATGAACAGAGATGGGCACGAGGTGAAGCGCAGGACTATCAAAAAGAATTAGATTTAGCTATAGAGTATAGCTGTAAAGCTCTGAAATTGCAAAAAGAATTAGGTTTAGATGAAGATTTCGCTACCAGTTTAGACAATTTGGCTGGACTTTACTATTTCCAAGGAAGGTACGAGCAAGCAGAATCTCTGTATCAAAAAGCATTGTCGCTCAGGCAACGGCTCTTGGGAAAAGAGCATCCTGATGTCGCCCAAATTTACAACAACCTGGCTAATCTCTACTCATCCCAAGGAAGGTACGAGCAAGCAGAATCTCTGTATCAGAAAGCATTGACGCTCATGCAACGGTTCCTGGGAGAAGAACATTCCGATGTCGCCCAAATTTACAACAACCTGGCAGAACTTTACGAATTTCAAGGACGGTACAGCGAAGCAGAATCTCTGTATCAAAAAGCATTGTCCCTCAGGCAACGGCTTCTGGGAGAAGAGCATCCCTCTGTTGCCGACAGTTACAACAACCTGGCTTTACTCTACTCATCTCAAGGAAGGTACGAACAAGCAGAACCTCTGTTTAAAACAGCACTAGAGATGATGCAAAAGCTCCTGGGAGAAGAACATCCCTTTGTCGCTACCAGTTACAACAATCTGGCTAATCTCTACTATTCCCAAAGACGGTATACAGAAGCGGAGCCTCTGTTTCAAAAAGCACTAGAACTAAGGCAAAGGCTGCTGGGAGAAGAGCATCCCTCTGTCGCCACCAGTTACAACAATCTAGCTAATCTCTACTATTCCCAAGGACGGTACTCTGAAGCGGAGCCTCTGTTTCAAAAAGCACTAGAACTAAGGCAACGGTTGCTGGGAGAAGAGCACCCGGATGTCATTCGTCACAAGTTAAAGCAAATCTCTTTTTGTCAACAGTAATTAAGCTATAAATTCCAAGATGTACTGAGTATCGAATTTAGCTTAATACTCAGTTTTGAGGACAGGAGTAAAGGACGCTTTTTGATATGACGCGATCGCAGGCTGAAAAATTCGGTTTTTCACCCCGATTTTGTCCCAATTTTTCAGCATTATTGCTTATTGACAAAGAGTTTATAAGCTTAACTTGTGACCAATGCCCGGATGTCGCCTAAAATTTATAACAACCTGACTGACTCTATGTAAAGGCGGAACTTTATGCTGCTAGTTGGCACTTGGTAACACCAACCCTAACAATACCCCTAGTACTACCGCCGCTCTCTATTTGGAAACTGTGAATGCGTATAGCTTATTATTAAACACGCCTTTGCCGTAGCGGCTGTAGCCTGAGCCCCAATACACCGTACCATTAACCACTGCAGCACCTGCAACCACTGACTCCCCGCTGTTAAAACCCCCTCAAGGTTCTGTCTCCCAATAAACAAATTCTGTTATGCTTAAAAATTGGTAGAACTTGAGATATTAACAATTTTTGTTCGTCAAGATTACTGCTTCCCAACTTAGATAGGAGTTCAAAATATACAGGAAAGGCTCTTTTATCCCCTCCCTTTACAGGGGAGGGTTAGGGTGGGGTAATAATCTTTTTGTAATATAACGATACAGAATGTGAAGCAGAGGTAGGAACAGATTTCTTCCTACGTGCAAGTAGCAGGTATACCGAAGGCACAAAGTAGAGTGACAGCAGAGTTACGCCTCCCAAACCACCAGCAATAATAATAGCCAGTGGATTCCAGAAACCTGTCGGATCGAACAAAAGGGGTGTAAAGCCAGCCGTATCGGTGATAGTTGTGGCAATCATATGGCGAGTGGAATGCACAACGACTTCTTGTACTGCTGAGCGATCGCCCAAACTAGCAAGCGGATCTGCCTGCAAAGCTGCCAGAACAACAGTCGCTTCATTGACGGCAATTCCTATCAGCCCAATGGTACCAAGAATTGCTGTAAAACCAAAAGGGTAGCCAGATATCCATAAAGCCAGCAATCCCAATCCCACTGAAAGTAAAGCGATGATACCAATGCATCCTGCCAAAGCAAATGAGTTAAAAGTCAGTACTAATGTTGCTGTCATCAGCACCCCTAAGACTCCCACTGTAGATAACAAATTGGCGATCGCAGTCCCGCGCTCTTCTGCTTCTCCACCAAATTCTAAAGTATAGCCTGGGGGGAGTTGCAATTTTTTTAAATGTATGCGTTGTTGAAACTCAGCTAGCACAACTGCAGGTAGCGCCCCAGCCGTGATAAACCCTTGAACAATGTTAACTCGTCTTCCGTCGCGACGAGGAATGACAGCTAAATCTGGAACGAGCTGTACGTCACCAACAGATGCGAGAGGAATGGTTTTGTTGTCTGAAGATGAAGCTCCGTTGGGTAGTAAGTCAAGGGCGGCGATTTGGTTGAGTTCGCTACGGTTAGAGTCCGATACACGTACACGCACGGGTAATTCTTCTGTTGATTCTAATACAGAACCTCCTGTTATACCTTCAAGGGTCGTGTCCAGTTGACGGGCGATCGCACTCCTATCTAGCCCCACGACTCGTGCTTGTTCTTCATCAACTTTGATTGCGAGTTTTGGTTGTGCGTCTGTCAAACTAGCACGAGTATGAAGTACATCTTGAATTTGCGAGAGTTCTGCACGAATTTGATTGCCCAATACCCGGAGTTTTTCCAAGTCAGGTCCGTACACGCGAACTTCCACTGGTGCATCAAACGGGGGTCCTTGCTCAATTTGCCGCACGAGGACTTGAGCGCTGGGAAATGCTTTGTCAAGCTCATCCTGTAAGCTTTGAATAACACGACTGGGTAAAACATTTGGTCGCAATTGCACGAGTCCTTGAGCATAATTTGCTGCATTCTCCCTATTACCAATGACGTTATAATAGAAAGTTGGCGCACTTTCCCCCACCAACCAATGAACATCAACAATATCAGGATGCTTGAGAATTAAATTCCGTGCTTGCAGAACTTGGGTTTGTGTTTGACTTAAAGCCGCTTGGCTTGGCAATTCAAAATCAATATAGAATTGGTTTCGACCAGCAGGAGGAAAAAATTGCTGTTTCAGATCCACACTGAGGGTAAATCCAGTCACTGGTATTAGGAGAGCCAAACTGACTGCAAGCATGGGGCGGCTAAATGTTTTCTGTAATGTCCAACGGTAAAGTCGGGTCAAACTGGGATGGGAGAAACCTTGTTCCAGCCAAGTTGGAATTCGAGAGTTTTGCTTCCTCTGGTGAAGTAAACCTGACAAAGCAGGAAGAACAGTCAGTGAAATCAACAATGAACTGATGAGTCCAAGAATTCCACTAATTCCAATAGTGCCAGTAAATTCCCCTACACCACCAGGAGCTAGAGCAATGGGTAAAAATGCTAACACTGTTGTTATAGTTGAACTGAGTAAGGGAATTCCCATGTGACGCACGCTGTCTGCGATCGCATCTTGCGAACTCATTCCCTGATGCAATCGAATTTGCACTTCATCTGCCATGCAAATGGCATTATCTATTAACAGACCGATGGCAATAATTAATCCCGTCATAGATATTTGATGCAAGGGAACACCCAAGACTTTCATTCCACCAAACACAAGTAGCGTTGCTAAGGGCAAAGTTGCACCAACTACCACGGCGGATCGCCAACCCATTGCAAATAAAATCACCACCATGGCGAGCACCGAACCAGTAACCAATTCTTGAATAACCCCTCTAATACGGTTCTTAACATAATGGCTTTGGTCAAGAACGGTTTTGATACCGATACCATTGGGTAATTCAGATTGAAATTTTTTGAGAACTTCACGTGCTGATTCTGCCCAGGAATCGACTCGGATTCCTGACTCAACTGTAGCTGCGATAATAATGGCGGGTTTGCCAGAAACAAAGGCTAAACTATTTGGTGGCTCAACAATACCTTTGCTAACTTGAGCAATGTCGCTCAAACGTGTCACTTGCGCCGATTGACTGGTGCGAATGGGAATATTGCGAATGCGATCGAGAGAGTCTAATTCCCCCGACACTTCAAATAATAGTTCATTAGTGGTACTGCGAAGTTGCCCCGCACTCACCTTGGCATCACTTGCTTGAATTTGACGGGATAATTCTTCAGTGGTTAACCCCAACATTGCCAAATGAGCAGGGTTGATTTCAACTCGAATTTCTTCGTCTGGATCGCCAAAGAGTTCCACTTTGTCAGTACCGTACAGCGATCGCATCTTATCTTCCAATGTTTCCGCCCATCTACGCAATACTGCGTAATTTGCAGGTGTATTTTCTAGCCAAGTTAAGCCAGCAATAAGGGAATTGGCTTTCACTTCTCGATCTTCGTACTTAGGCTGCAATGCTCCTGGTGGTAGTTGTGCGATCGCATCATCAATCTGACTCCGAACTCTTGCCCAAACCTTATCAACATCTTCTACTGTTTCTTTCAGGTTGACGGTAACAATAGAAATTCCAGTATCAGACCGAGATTCGAGAACATCTACCTCTTCAATCTCTGATAATTCTTGCTCAATGGGTTCTGTGACTAATGTTTCTACTCTCTCGGCAGTAGCTCCAGGAAATAAAGTTGTGACGGTTGCAACTCTTTGGGTTATTTCTGGATCTTCTAGGCGAGGAAGGGAGAAGAAAGAAGATAATCCCCAGACAAGAATGAGTGTCAAGGTAAGGATGAGCAGTTGGCGGTTGCGATAGAAAAGGGTAAACATTGTGATTTTGGATTTTGGATTTTGGATTTTGGATTTTGGATTTTTAAATTCGTCATTGGTCATTAGTCATGAGTCCTTAACAAATGACAAATGACAAATGACCAATCGTCAATCCCTAATCGCTAATCTGGACTAATTGACCGGGTACAATTCGCTGGGTACCATCGACTATCACCATGTCACTTGCTAGGAGTGTTCCTCGCACGAGAACGCGGTTTCCCTGAGTGTGTAACACTTCTACATTGCGCTGTTCGACTCGATAAGATTGTGTTTTGTCTTGTGAATTTTTTTCTGTAGCTAAGGCATAACAAGACCACAAACCACGTTCTCCTTTTACCAAGGCGGCAATTGGTAACCAGTATCCATTTGTTGAGATGGTTTGTGGAATGGCTAATCTTGCAATCTGTCCGGGTGCTACGGATTGGGCTATGGAGTTCTCTAATTTCAGCACTATGGTGCGAGTACGAGTTGTGGGATTGACTTCTGGCAAAATTGATACAACTCTACCTCTATACATTGTTTGTCCAACTTGCACCTTCTGTTGGCTACCTGGTTGTATCTGGGGAGTCAATTGTACGGGGACTCCAATTTCTACTTCTGGGTTAGCATTTTCTACCAAGCGCAGGACTGACTGACTTGCATTGACAACAGTGCCTTCATCTAACCGACGTGCGGCAATAATCCCGGAGTAAGGAGCTTTGATGGTACTCTTGGCAATGTTAACTTTGACTTCGGCAATGCTGGCATCTAACTGTTTGACTGCTGCTTGCTGTGCTGCAATCTGTTCTTTACGAGTTCCGGCTAAGAGTTCATCTAATTCACTGCGAGCAACTGCTAGACGTTGTGTTAAGGCATTGGCGTTGAAAGCGACTTCGTCATACTGCTCTCTAGAAATGGCTCCTTGAGTGTATAAATCTTGTCTTCGAGAACGTTTGATTTCGTCTAGCTTTAAGAGTTCTTCTAATTGTTTGACTTGGGCGCGGGCTGCAGCTATTTTCTCTATGCGCGGTCCTGCTTTGAGTTCTTCTAGAACTGCTACGGCTTGGGCTTTACGGGCAAGCAATTCTTGGAGTTGTGTTTCTAAGTTACTGATATCGAGTTTTGCTAGGGCAGTTCCCTCCACTACGCGATCGCCGCGATCGACATTGAGTTTAACAACTCTTCCCGATCTCTCAAAACCTAATTCACTTGCTCGTAATGCTGCTACCTCCCCCGTATAAGTTTGCAACACTTGATAGGACTTGACTGCTTCTATTGGTTGTGCTTTCACCGGGATAATACGGACAGGAGAGGTTTTTTGTATGTCTTTCTTTTGATTTGTAATTGTCAGACTTAGTAATGCTAGGATTGCGATCGCACCTACCAAAACGAATCTCCACCGTCTCAATTTGAGTGGTGGCATGGCTTCCACTAAGTTACTACTGCTTATTGGCAATACCGTATCGTGCTTTACAGACTCATCACTCATAAGTTCTGTCCTCGTAGAAATTCTCAACATTGCACGACCATACAGGTGTTCCTCATTGGTACAGCCACTGTTAGGAATGCACTTCTTAGTTCAATTTTTTTTCTCAAATTATGTTTATGCAAAAAGTTGCATAAAATCTATTTCTGTTAATGTATATTCAATACAATGTTCGTGTCAAGGGGTTGCGATCGTGGCGCTAGCGCACGCTGTTATGTCTTTATTGGCGAAAAAAGCCTACAGTGGATATGAAATTGGAAAAGAATTTGAAGATAGTGTTGGTTATTTCTGGCAAGCAACTCACCAACAGATATATCGGGAACTGAAAAAGCTAGAAGAACAAGGCTGGGTAAGTGTCGAAGCGATCGCCCAGGGAAAACCTTTGGACAAGAAAATTTACCACCTAACCGAACTCGGACAGCAAAAGTTAGCGGAGTGGATTGACGAAGAGTGCGAACTAGGACCTATCCGAGAAGACATTTTGGTTAAAGTTTTTGCAGGTAAGTTGGTGTCTCCCCAGGTGTTACTTCAACATTTAGAACAGAACCGCCGTCTCCACTTGAAGCGGTTAGAAGCGTATAAAGAGATAGAAAAGCGCCTTTTTGCCCATCCGGAAGAACTATCTTATGGCGAGTTGTGTCAATATATGGTTTTGAAGATGGGTATTTGTTGTGAGAAGGCGTGGAACAGTTGGTGTGAAGAGTCGATAGAAGTGTTGCAGAATGTCAAGGAATAAAAATTACCCCCCTCTGTCCCCCCTTGCCAAGGCTACCGTCTACACATAAGTCTGAAATAATTAATTACCCCACCCTAACCCTCCCCTTGGAAAGGGGAGGGAATTGGAAATTCAATTTCCCCCCTTTATAAG
>NZ_WJFC01000230.1 GCF_009725235.1 Scytonema sp. UIC 10036 | reverse complement strand
CCCTAACCCTCCCCGATGTATTGGGGAGGGAACTGGAAATTCAATTTCCCCCCAATCCATCGGGGGGACTAAGGGGGGTAAATTCGACTTGTGTGGTTAAGTTACTTCTAATTCCAAAAATTCTTGAATTGTCAAAATCGAAATCTCCTGAAATGGATGCAACACCAACAAATCATTATCTCCACTGATAATACAAGTTGCTTGTCCACTCAATGCTAACTCCAGATATTTATTGTCTTTTGGATCTCGGCAAATATCAATATTTTCAGTTATCTCTACAAACTTAACTGTTTTAACAAAACTTGCCAAGAATAGTTTTCTCTCTATTACTGTGATGTATTTATCAAATTTTTTCTGTATAAAACTTCTTCGATTTCCGATAACACAGGCATTGACATCAAAACTCTACCAAATATCTGAGCCTTATTCAATGCCTGACGCGCTTTACCTTTTTTGATAATAACGGCACTAATAATGATATTCGCTCCAGAACAAATAGCCTTTCAAGGTTCATTAAGAATAGACTCCAAAATTTCTGGTGTTAAACCTCTGGCTGCTGCTCTATCGCTAATTTCATCCATAATTTCTCGCAATAAAGCAATATCTTCATCAGCTGGTTTTTGAAGTAATATACTAATTAATGATTGAATTTTCTGACGTTCTCTATGGGATGCAGACTGATATGCATCTGCCACTTCTGGAGTCACTTCAATAATAATTTGTTTCATTTTTTATCAATTTTTTGTTAGCATTTGGGTCATAATGATTCTAGCAAATTTATTCTATCGGCGCACCTAGCAAGCACTAGTGTCTTTCACAAAGGCGCTTCATCATCACGTAAGTAAGTCGGCGAGAAAAAACCAAACTATGTAACGAAAAGTAAAGTCTTTGTAGTTGGCTTGTAGTTGTGTTAAATACACCTAATAGTACTGTCTATCTTGAGGATTTGCCAAGACTAGAGTTCTGCTGGGGTTGCAACTATCAAAAAATCTTTGCAAATCTAGTTTAAGTCGCATTCACCTGTCCTATCCGTAGATTTACTACTAGTTTGACAGTAGCTTCAACTTTATTCTCTCTTTTTCCGTAAATTTTTCCAAGTGAAATAGCGGTCAGCAGACACAAAAATTCCCAACTTTGCAGAGTCGGGAATTTGACTACCTAATTTCCTAGTTGGCAAATTGCTTTCAAAACCTGTACTAGCTGAATAGAATCTTCGGTATTTATCAAACTCAGTTCTGGCATTAACTGATAAATTGGGTTAGTATCCTGTCTCAGGTGAACAAACTGATAACTACGTCCGTTAGTTGCTAGTCCCCAAACGGATGATTGCTTTTCTAAGCTTTTAAAAGCGTAAGTTAGCACTGTACGTTCGCTCATTTTTAACAGCCAGATTTAATTAAGCCTTACAGGGCTTGTAATTCAGGCGGTACAATGGATGAAGGCATTTTTATTCGCACTCCCGCTTTTGGTCATTTTATGGTTTATCATATGCCTGAGCCTTAAAGAATCGCCTCTGTCAGCCTTCTGTAATGGTCACAAATTTTACTTAAAAATAACGCTTTACGTAAAAATCCCCGTTTTCCTTCTAGATTAAGGCTTTAATTCCCCTTCGGATCTCAAAATAAGCGAACGCACAGTTAGCAGTTGGGGTAAACCTTCAAATACGTCTACCGAACTGTTTTTTGTTTCTAGTACCAAAATCCAAAACGTATTTGCAGTCTTTGCTTGAGTGTTGCTCACTGCTAGAATATCCATCCGCCCTGTTATCTTTGTGTCTTCGTCTTCAATGGAGATAGCGAACGCATCTTCCATTGTCAAGCGAATAGGAACATCATAAAATCCAGATAAGCGCATTAAAGGTGCGATCGCCAAAAATTTAATTAAACCTTCAGACACTTTTCCAGCTGCAAAATACCGTCGGAAGTCATTCTTGATTCTTGATAAATCCTGCTGTTCCAACTCTCTCAAAGGCTCTAGAGTTAAATAATCAGTAAACGAACCAGTTGCTTCTTTTTGCAGTTTCAATAAGCGATGAACATCATCGAGAGATAAAGTACTGGCTGCTAGAGTAATTGGCATAGGTTTTCACCACGTTTTCTAGTACTAATGAACATACTGCACTATGAAAGGCAAGAATTTCCATAGAGGAGATCTAAAAGGTTACGTATGATACCTCTTTCACCAATTCTTGTCTAACTACGCTATAATCACTAGTCTAAAAAACTATTGCTAGCCCATGAGCAATATTCGTCAGTTGACTGTCCCTTTCGAGAAGTTGGGGGTCTTAGACTTCTTTGATGACTAGATATACGGTATTGCCATCCTATAGTTTATCTTGGTAGTAGAGCTAAGCGATCGTACCTATGTCAAGGTTAACGGAATGGACTTTTTACAGGGGTTAAATGGAAAAATTATTGAACCGCAGAGCACGTACCAGAGCACAGAGGAATGGGTGGAGAGTAAATGTTTGAATATTAAGAGTGTTATGGAATGAGGCGAGTTATGCAATTAGAAGATTACTTCGATTTTCAGCGTCCTGATGATATTCGGTTGAAAGGTACAAGGGTAGGAATTGAAACTGTTCTTTATGAGTACATTTATCGTGCTCGGACTCCAGAGGAAATTGCAAATATTTATACATCACTTACCCTGGAACAGGTTTATGCAACAATCCTCTATTACTTGCATAATAAAGAAGCAGTTAGCACGTATATAGCTGACTGGTTGGAATGGAGTCACAGAGTGCGAGAAGAACAGCGACGGAATCCACCGCCAGTTGTAGTCAAATTAATGAAACTGAAAGCTGAAAGAGAAGCAATGAAGAAGGTCAATGACTCTCAAATATCTGCTGGATGAAAATGTTGCTCCTCTTTATCAGGTGCAACTTAGACGACAAAAACCGGAGCTAGTCGTCTGGGTAGTTGGAGAACCTAGCACTCCCCCTAAGAGCACCTTAGACCCGGAAATTTTGTGCTGGTGTGAGGAGTATAACTTCCTACTGGTTACAAATAACCGCAAATCTATGCCTGTACATTTGGCTGACCACATTGCTCAAGGTCGTCATGTACCAGGTATTTTTATTTTGAACGATAAGTTAACAATTGGACAGAATATTGATGAGTTAATTTTAATTGCAGAGGGATCTTTTGAAGGTGAGTATCAAGACCAAATTGTTCATTTGCCTTTACCTTAATTACTGTACGTTCGCTTATTTCGAGAGATGAAGGGAAATTAAAGCTTTAATGCAAAAGGAAAAAGGAGATTTTTAAGTAAGCCTTTATTCATCAGTCAAATTTATGACCATCAAAGAAGGCTTTCAGAGGCGTTTATTTAAGGCATAGGGATGCATAAGTCATACAATGCCCAAAAGGTCTGTGGGAGATAAAAATGCCTGAATCGATTGCAGCACATGGATTATAAGCCCTGTAAGGCTTAATTAGGGCTTGCTGAAAAAGTCGAACAAGCGTGAATATAGAAGCCACACAGCTTGCAAAATGGGACTTTCGTCTCTTAGTTTCGCAATTTACCCAGCGATCACCGACGAAAATACAAGGTTTTTGAGACTATATATGTTATAAACTTGCACTTGTTTGACTAAAAAAGGATTGAAACCCTTATCTGTCCTACCTTCTGATTGTATTCAGCAAGCCCTAATTAAATCTTGCTGTTTAAGAATGAGCGAACATATAGTACTTACTTCAGAAACTTTTAGATTGGGATCGTTTGTAAAAGTATTACCAAGACAGATGGTATGAATTCTTAAAGTTTTTTATACCACTAAAAAACTTTTTTCTAAATTTCTAATTCAAACTCTAGTTTATAATGCGAAAACTAGAGAATTTATTTGTTGGGAAGGTAGTTTAGAAGAATTTTAGTATATAGTTTTTCCCCACGTTTATCCGCGCTTACAATCAAAAGCAACCCTCAGTGCCAGTAAAGACTGCTCCCGCAGTACTTTATTTACTACACAATTTGTAAGTGCGATCGCCCCTCCCACACCCTGCCACCTTTCGAGGGTAGGTTTTTTGAAATCTCGAAAATAGTTGAGAAAATTCTCAATGTGTAACGTAGTTTGGTTATTTCAGGGTTTAAACATCCGCTGAAACAGTAAAAAAATAACTGAATACAAAATACCTACCTTTGTAAGCCTTTCTAAGGGGGGTTGGGGGGATCTACAACGTGTGAAATACCCAAAATGCCGTTGAAGGAAGTTGCGTAAGTCCAGGTAAGGTTTTCAGGTGTTAAATGGAAAAATTATTGAACCGCACCAGAACGCAGAGAAATGGATGGAGAGTGAATATAAGTATATTAAGATGGTTGTTATGGAATGAGGTGAGTTATGCAATTAGAAGATTACTTCGATTTTCAACGTCCTGATGATATTCGGCTGAAAGGCACAAGGGTAGGAATTGAAACGATCCTTTATGATTTTATACATCGTTGTCGGACTCCAGAGGCAATTGTCAAAAGCTATCCATCGGTCACTTTAGAACAGGTCTATGCTACCATACTTCATTACCTACATAATAAAGAAGCAGTTAGTGCCTACATAAGTAATTGGTTGGAATGGAGCCATAGAATGCGAGAAGAACAACGGCGCAATCCTTCGCCAGTTGTTGTTAAGCTTATGAAACTTAAAGCCGAACGAGAGGCAAAGAAAAAAACACATGGCTCTCAAATATCTTTTTGATGAAAATGTTGATAAGGTTTATCAACGTCAATCCTGGAATTTTGATATTAAATGATAAATTAACTATTGGTAAAACTGTTGATGAGTTAATCTTAATTGCAGAGGTATCTTTTGAAGTTGAGTATCAAGACAAAATTGTTCATTTCCCTTTACCTTAAAGTAATATCAAAAAATCAACTTAGATGATATCCTCTTGCTTTTCTCAGAACTCTTGCCAGTAAAAATGCTAGAGTGATAGTATCTTTATCCTCCTCTTTCCATCTAATAACCTATGCAAATAGAAGACTATTTTGATTTCCTTATGCCTAATGATATTCGTCTGAAAGGTACTAGAGTAGGTATTGAAACTGTCCTTTATGATTTCATTCATCGCGCCCGTACTCCAGAAGAGATTGCTCAAACTTATCCATCCCTTACCTTAGAACAGGTATACGCTACGATTCTCTACTATCTACATAATAAAGAATTTGTGAGCAAGTATATAGCTGACTGGTTAGAGTGGAATCACCAGCAAGTTAAAGCGCAACACCTCAATCCCTCACCTGCTGCAATTCGTATGCGGAAACTAAGAGCAGAACAAAAAGAAAACAATCAAGTCAATGACACTCAATTATCTGCTTGACGAGAATGTAGACCCTAGCTATAAAACTCAACTCACACGACTTAATGCCAATTTAATAGTCTGGATAGTTGGTGAACCAAACACCCCTGCAAAAGGAACATTAGATCCAGAGATCTTACTTTGGTGTGAAGAATATGGCTTTGTCTTAGTGACTAATAATCGTACATCAATGCCCGTTCATCTAGACGAACACATTGCCCAAAATCGTCATGTTCCTGGCATTTTTATTCTCAATCCTAAATTAAGCATGGGGCAAAATATTGATGAGTTGGTTTTTATTGCTGAAGCTGCTTTTGTAAATGAGTATCAAGACCAAATTGTTCATTTACCCCATACGTATACGCTTTACTGATGAACAGGAGTGGTATGAAGACTTTTGCTTACCATGCCGAAGATGAAAAGGCTCGTTAGAGATTGGTTATGATGGTGTAAATCATAACACCTGTCATGAGCAAAAGTTAGATGGCACTAGCGCTACTTAACAATCGCTATCAAGTTATTCGTGCGTTGGGAGGAGGTGGGTTTGGCGAGACTTTTCTGGCGGAAGACACCTATTTGCCCTCCCGTCGTATCTGTGTCATCAAGCAACTCAAACCTGTGACGCACAATCCCCGTGTTTGTCAACTGATTCAAGAACGCTTTGGCAGAGAAGCAGCGATTTTAGAGGAACTGGGTGAGGGACACGAACAAATACCCAGGTTGTATGCTTATTTTGTAGAAAACAAGAATTTTTACTTGGTTCAGGAACGAGTTGAAGGTTTGACTTTAAGTCAAAAAGTTCAACAGGAAGGGCTTTTTAGTGAGAGTTTAGTTAGGGAATTGCTAGTAAGTCTTCTACCAGTTTTGGATTATATTCATACAAAAGGAGTTATTCACCGAGATATCAAGCCTAGTAATATTATTTGGAGAAAACGAGATGGTAAACCTGTTTTAATTGATTTTGGTGTTGCTAAGGAAATGATGGCGACTGTAGTGGATGTTCAACAGGAAATAACTAAATCTATTGTAGTTGGAACTCCAGGTTTTATGCCGCCAGAACAAGCCGCAGGGAAACCAGTTTATTCTAGCGATCTCTATAGTTTGGGGTTGACAGGAATTTATTTGCTCACAGGTAAGCGCCCCCAAGATTGGAAAACAAATCCTGAAACGGGTGATCTCATTTGGCGTACAGAAGTTAATATTAGCAATCACTTGGCAGATGTTTTGGATCGGGCGATTCAATCCCATCTACGCGATCGCTATCCAAATGCCAAAGCTATGTTAGCCGATTTATATTCACAAGACATGGGGACTGGGGACTGGGTATTGGGGATTGGGAAGTCTCTACACAATAGCGAAAGAGCGAACTATGATAGTTACTCACCACTCGCTGACACCCAATCCCTCATCCCCACTACAAAAACACTCAGAACAAAGATTCCTTCTAACAACCAGGAGTATCGCAACCGCCAAATATTACTGAACAAAGTCAAAAATTACTGGGTAAAAGGAGTTTTAGAAACTTCTTTACATGGAGTTGCTCTGATTGAACTGGGCTTGGAAAATCGCTTTGATGCTCTAGATCGTCCTTGGGGTATGCTGTGGGAAACTCCCGCACAAGCTAGGCAACCTTTACCTAAAAACACTAAAATACGCGATTTATTCCAACAGATGGGAACTGGGCGATCGCTGTTAATTTTAGGCGAACCCGGTTCTGGTAAAACAACAACACTTCTTGAACTGGCTCGCGATTTACTGCAAGAAGCAGAATTAGATATCAACCAACCCATTCCAGTTGTCTTTAACCTTTCAGCATGGACAAAAGAAAAGGTTACAATTGCTGATTGGCTGGTGCAAGAACTTAATTCTAAATATCAAGTGTCAAAGGAAATTGGCAAAACATGGATTAAGAATCAACAATTACTGCTATTACTAGATGGTTTGGATGAAGTTCTGGCTGAAATTCGAGATATTTGTGTGGAAGCGATTAATAAATTCTGCCAGGAATATGGTGAAACAGAAATCGTTGTTTGCAGTCGTATCAAAGATTATGAAGCTCTATCCAATCGTTTCCGCTTTCAACGTTCTGTTTTTATCCAACCACTGACTTTAGAACAAATTCAGCAATATTTACAAAATGCAGGTTCCGAACTTGCTGTAGTACAAACCGCACTCCAAAGCGATACAACAATTCAAGAGTTAGCCAAATCACCCTTGCTCCTAAGCATTATGACTCTCGCTTATCAAAGGATGTCGATGACAGATATGCCGGTAATGAGTTTGGAAGAACGCCGCCAGCATTTATTTGATAAGTATATTCAAAGAATGCTAGAGCGCCGGATGTCAAGAAGATTGTATTCTAATGAGCAAGTTATTTACTGGTTGAGTTGGTTGGCACAAAGATTAAAAACACAGTCACAAACAGTATTTTTTATCGAACGCATGCAGCCTAGCTGGTTGCAAAAGCCTTGGCAAAGAGGCATTTATATGATGAATGTTTTGTTCGTTTTTATATTACTTGGATTGCAAATAGCTTTCTTATTAATACCTAGCAATCGAGTTGTATTAGCCGTGATTTTTACAACCGTATTTTTTGGGCTGATTTTTGGATTCAATCGCATTAATCCTGTAGAAACTTTAAAATGGTCTTGGAAAAATGCCAGCAATAGTTTAATCCTTGGGATGGTTTGGGTATTTCTTTTTGGGCTGCTATTAAAGCTAAGTTCTGCAACATTATATATATCATTAGATATACAAAGTATTGTAAATTATTATGTAGAAAATCTTCCCATTTCCGGATGGATACGTGGTATAGTTTTTAGTCTTTGTTTGGGATTCATTTATGTTCTCATTCGTGGTTTGACTAGTCCCAGTATCCAAACCCTATCTGTTCCCAATCAAGGAATTAGACAATCCGCAAAAAATGCAATTTTTTTCGGTTTAATTGGATTTTTCCTACTGAGCTTAGCGGCAATGACATTGCACTGGCGGATATGGGTTTGGGGAATTTTTGGTTTATTGTTTGGAGTTGCCGCTGGGGGTGGCGAAGCTTGTGTAAAACACCTGATTTTACGGGTGATACTCTACTTTAATGGCTATATTCCTTGGAACTATGCCCGTTTTCTAGATTATGCTACCGAACGTATCTTTTTACAAAAAGTTGGTGGTGGTTATATCTTCATCCATCGCTTGCTAATAGAACATTTTGCTCAAAAGAATTGTTCTTTGATGTCTGGTGGTAGCACATTCTACAAGCCACAATAGAAGACACAGGCTTTATAATACATAGCCTTATCTTCTTAATGGAGTTTGTTATCAGTGGTCTTACAAGTAGAAACCAGTACTTACGAAGCTAAAACCCAAGAAATCGCCAAGCAACTGCTCGCTGCAACCCAGGAAAGCCGTTCGTTCTTTGCTGCATTGCGGGATCAGATGCGCTGGGATGACAAGTTACTGGCTTGGGCGATGAGCAATCCTGGGTTACGGGTGCAGTTATTCCGCTTTATTGATACTCTTCCGGCTTTACGCAGCAAACCGGAAATTGCCGCGCACTTACAAGAATATTTGGGCGATGAGTCGGTAGAATTACCAGCCGCCCTGAAGGGAATGCTTAACTTTGCCAATCCTGATTCTGTACCGGGACAAGTTGCTGCTACGACTGTTGCAACAGCAACAGAAACATTAGCTCATAAATATATTTCTGGAGAAAATATTAAACAGGCGCTGAAAACTATCGAGCGACTGCGGAAGGAAAAAATGGCTTTCACCGTAGATTTACTGGGTGAAGCAGTCATTACAGAAGCAGAAGCGCAGTCTTACTTGGAACGGTATCTGGACTTGATGCAACAACTGGTGGAAGCATCTAAGAATTGGTTACCAGTTCCTGCGATTGACTTAGCTGATGGAGAACCTTTGCCAAAAGTCCAGGTTTCTGTCAAACTAACGGCGTTTTATTCTCAGTTTGATCCTCTTGATGCTAAGGGTAGCGAGGAACGGGTAAGCTCGCGCATCCGCATTCTTTTACGTCGTGCTCAGGAATTGGGTGCTGCGGTTCACTTTGACATGGAACAGTACGCTTACAAGGACTTAACTCTCAGCATCCTGAAAAAAATCTTGCTCGAAGAGGAGTTTAGAAATCAAACCGATATTGGCATCACAATTCAAGCTTACCTGCGCGATAGCAAGCAAGATCTGCAAGATTTGATTGCATGGGCTAAGCAGCGCGGTTACCCAGTGACAATCCGCTTGGTGAAAGGTGCTTATTGGGACCAGGAAACTATCAAAGCTTCTCAAAAACACTGGGAACAACCTGTGTATAATGACAAAGCAGCGACAGATGCTAACTTTGAGCAACTGACTGAATTGTTGTTACAAAATCACCAATATGTGTATTCTGCTATTGGCAGTCATAACGTGCGTTCTCAAGCACGGGCTATAGCGATCGCGGAAACCTTAAATGTCCCCCGCCGTTGCTTTGAAATGCAAGTTCTGTATGGTATGGGTGACAAAATAGCTAAGGCTTTGGTCGATCGGGGATATCGGGTGAGAGTTTACTGTCCCTATGGGGAACTTTTGCCGGGAATGGCGTATCTGATTCGTCGTTTGTTGGAGAATACGGCTAATAGTTCTTTTTTGAGACAAAATATGGAGAACCGTCCAGTGGAGGAGTTGATTGCACCGCCATTGGTGGAAATGTCTCACGCAAAGTCGCAAAGTCGCAAAGAGGAAGACGCAAGTTTTGCAGGTGCTGCGGATACTGATTTTGCTGAGGAGGAGGAGAGAAAGGAAGTGAGTGAAGCTTTTCAATCCGTGCGCGAGCAACTTGGTAAAACTTATTTACCTTTGATTAATGGTGAGTATGTCAGCACTCAACAGGTGATAGATTCTGTTAACCCTTCTAATTTTACTGAGGTGGTTGGTCAGATTGGGTTGATGAGTGTTGAACAAGCTGAACAAGCTATGCAAGCGGCTAAGGCTGCTTTTCCTGCTTGGCGCAAAACTCCTGCAAAAGAACGGGCTGACATATTGCGGAAAGCTGCGGATTTGATGGAACAACGCCGTGCAGAACTGTCTGCTTGGATTGTTTTGGAGGTTGGAAAACCAGTGCGGGAAGCTGATGGTGAGGTTTCTGAAGCGATTGATTTTTGTCGCTATTATGCTCTGGAAATGGAGCGGTTAGATGAAGGTTATAATTACGATGTTTCTGGGGAAACCAATCGTTATATTTATCAGCCTCGCGGTATTGCTGTGGTGATTTCTCCTTGGAATTTCCCACTGGCGATCGCAACGGGCATGACGGTTGCTGCTCTGGTTGCTGGTAATTGTACTCTCTTGAAACCTGCGGAAACATCTTCTGTCATTACGGCGAAACTAACGGAAATTTTGGTGGAGGCGGGAATACCTAAGGGTGTTTATCAATATGTGCCGGGGAAGGGTTCTCAAGTGGGTGCTTATTTGGTGAATCACCCGGATACTCACGTGATTGCTTTTACTGGTTCTCAGGAGGTTGGTTGTAGAATATACGCAGAAGCAGCAGTTCTTAAGCCCGGTCAAAAGCATATGAAGCGTGTTATTGCTGAGATGGGTGGGAAGAATGCGCTCGTAGTGGATGAAAGTGCTGATTTAGACCAAGCTGTAGTTGGGACAGTACAATCGGCGTTTGGTTATAGCGGACAAAAATGTTCTGCCTGTTCGCGAGTGGTGGTGCTGGAATCGGTGTATGATTCGTTTGTACAACGGTTTGTAGAGGCGACGAAATCTCTGAATATTGGTCCTGCTGAGTACCCTAGCACGCAAGTTGGTCCCGTGATTGATGCTAATGCTCGCGATCGCATCCGGGAATATATTGAAAAAGGTAAGGCTGAGGCAAAGGTTGCTTTGGAAATGCCTGCACCGGATAATGGGTATTTCATCGGTCCTGTGATTTTTACAGATGTTGCTCCAAATGCCATCATTGCCCAACAAGAAATTTTTGGTCCTGTTGTGGCGGTGATTAAGGTGAAGAATTTTCAGGAGGCTTTGGCTGTTGCTAATGGGACTAACTATGCCTTGACTGGAGGGCTTTATTCTAGAACTCCTTCGCATATTCAGTTGGCTCAGGAAGAGTATGAGGTGGGAAATTTGTATATTAATCGCACGATTACGGGTGCTATTGTGGCTCGACAGCCTTTTGGCGGGTTTAAACTTTCTGGTGTTGGTTCTAAGGCGGGGGGTCCGGATTATTTACTGCAATTTCTGGAACCGCGTACTGTGACGGAGAATATTCAACGTCAGGGTTTTGCGCCTATTGAAGGGGCTGAGTAGTTTTGTACGCTCGCTAATGGCTAATGGCTAATAGCTAATGGCAGAAACACAATTAGCCATTAGCTATTAGTTATTAGCAATTAATTAATATGAAAAATCACAACCATAGACGAAAGAAGTTTAGAAGCTTGGTAATACTCGGTTTAATCTGGGTGTTGGGGATGGTGTGCGATCGCGTTTGGTTTGCTTTGGATCGTTCTATACCAGCATGGGATCAGGCTGATTATTTAACGGGTACTTTAAATTATTGGCAAGCTTTTCAGAATCCGCAGTGGTGGAGCCAGGAGTGGTGGCAGGAACTATGGTTATTGTCTTCTAAAATACCGCCTTTCACGTATATACTTACGGCTGTTGTTCAGAATGTGTTTGGCACTGGACCGGATGAGGCAACTCTGGTGATGCTTCTATTTAACGGGGTTTTACTGGGGTCGGTTTATGGTTTGGGTAAGGTTTTGTTTGATGAGTCTGTAGGTTTGTGGGCGGCTTTCTTGTGTCAGGTTTTACCTGCTCTTTATCGGTTTCGTTTGGAGTTTTTGCTGGATTTTCCTTTGGCGGCGGTTGTGAGTTTGAGTTTCTTTTGTTTGAGTGTATGGAGAGGTTTTGGAACCGCAGAGGCGCAGAGGACGCTGAGGAAGAGGAGGGTTGTTGAGTGGTTGTGGGCGTTGGCTTTTGGTTTGTCGTTTGCTTTGGCGTTGTTGGTGAAGCAAACAACTTTGATATTTCTTTTGGTACCGATTGTATGGGTTGGGGTAGGGACTTTACGCGCTCGGCGTTGGGATCGTTTGGCTCAACTGGTGGTTGGTTTGTGTTTTTCGGTGTTGGTGTTTGGTCCTTGGTATCGGACAAATTGGCTGATTGTTCTGACTTCTGGGAAGCGGGCAACTGTTGATTCTGCGATCGCTGAAGGTGAGGCTCCTCTGAATACTTTAGGCATGGTTACTGCACAATTACCGCATCAAGTTTCTCTTCGTTGTTATTGTGTTGTTGCTTGCGCTTATTGGGTCGGTTGGGGTTTTGCGGGGAGAAGGGACAATGGGGATAGGACAAGGGATAGGGGGACAAGTAGAATCTTCGCCTAAATGGTTGGCGGTCTCGGGGCATATTTATATCTTCTTTAAATATTTAAAGATAGTCGCTATGTGTTACCGTATTTACCTGCAATAACCGTATTTTTAGCATATGGATTGACACGGTTTTCTCATCTTTGGGGAAAACGGATTCGATGGGGTACTGCGGTTTTGGCAATCTTGCTCATGTTGTGTAATTTGTTTCCTGTTGGGGGTGTTATCGGTGGTTGGGTGACACACGCTTTGAGTCCAAATCAGTATTATCCTTATATGGCGGAGGAATTACCTCACAAGCAGGTGATTGCTCATCTTGTTCAAACAGAACCGTATTTACGTTCTACTTTGGGAGTTTTGCCATCAACAGCTGGAATTAATCAACACAATTTCAATTACTATGGGGCGCTACAGAATTTTCAAGTTTACGGACGTCAAGTGGGCACAAGAAAAAAATTTGTAGATAGGGATGTGCGATCGCTAGAATGGTTTCTAACTAAGACGGGTGACCAGGGATCGGTTGGAGAAACTCAAGCAAGTATTGCACAAGCTGTAGAGCAAAGCGGAAATTTTCAACTGAGCAAATCTTGGAATTTACCTGATGGTAGCCTGATAAAGCTTTACCACAAACAAATACCAGCAATAGAAGTAAAACAAATCGGTGTCACTGGTGTCTCTAGCGATCGCCTAACTTTATCTCAAGTCTCAGTACCAGAAAAAGCTCCCCCAGGAATCCCAGTACCTGTAACTTATGAATGGTTTGGTTCATGGGAAGAACTACAAAATGGCTTAGTTCTGCTAACTTGGAAAAACAACTCCTCAGTCCCCAGTCCCCAGTCCCCATCTTTGTGGGTACACGATCGCGCTATAGCAATGGGGGCTTTGCGTTCTAATATTAAGAAACCAGAAGGAACATTTAAGATAGTAGAAAGAATGGCAATGCTTCCTCCTGCTGATGTTGCACGGGGTATTTACTCGTTAGAGGCGACTTATCTCAACAGGCGATCGGGAGAGAGTTATCCCATTCAAGTGCCAAATGTCACATTACAAATTGACTCTCAAGCCCCTGCTACACCAGCACCAGAGTTAGATTTAGTGACTCAATTAAGAATTTTAGGTACAAATTTGCCTAAAGGCCCAGAGGCATTAAGTCAAGTCTTTGATGAAGTAGGACGTATCAATCAATACGATCCCATTCAAGATTACTTGGTACAAGCACGGCTAACTTTGGAATATCGCTTGCAACAAATTCCCTCAAATCGAGATTGGGCGTATGCTTTGGCTTTGGCAAATGTTCTACAGCGAAGGGTAGATGGTGCTATTGCTGCTTTACAACGAGTGACTCAGCTAGATTCAGAAAATCCCTACTCCCACGCTTACCTAGCGTTTGTCCAACTGTATAATTGGCAGCCAAGAGCAGCACAAAAGTCTCTTGAACCTAGTTTAGCGAAAAACCCAAATATATCTGAAATCAAAGCTCTTTCTGGCGTCGCTGCTTTAATGCAAGGTAATTTTATTAAGGCATGGCAAATTTTGCAAGAGGTTAATAGTTAGTTGTTAATCGCCACCCCAACTCCATGCCTTTAGAAAGGGAGCCATTTGTGTGTGGAGTATCCCAAATGATTGACCATTTTGTGAAAAATATTCCTAATGCTGATATGGGGTTCAAACTTATATTCTCACAGAGTTCCTTCCCTGGATATCAAGCAGAGCTGATTCACTCACGGGAGGAGTATGGCGGACACTGGTATTCTTGGCAAGAGCAAGAAAAAGAAGGATGGCTGTGTCCAGCTTTATTTAAATACTTTGATTTAGTCCCAAATAAAATTTACTGCAAAGCTGAAAAGCTTTGCAGGAGATAACATTAACATCTCTTTCTTCTTTCTTCTTCCTTCGTTCAAGTAAATCCGCTAAAACCCCAACAAATGATAAATGACAAATGACTATCCTCACTAATAACAGACAATTCGCCAAAACGGGATACTCTCAGTGTGTTTCTACGATTAGCCAATAGTAATTAGCAATTAACTAAGTAGTTGGTGAGCTTTAGCCCTACCTACTAACAACTAACAACTAACCACTAACTAAGTCAAATACCTCACAAGTACTGATTCTAGTTGAACGATACCGATGGGTTTGCTGAGACAGTCGCTAGCACCGACTTGTTTTACTCGTTCGCGATCGCAAACTGCAACTAATGGTGTCATCATCACAACTGGCAAATCTTGTAATTCAGGTTGTTGTCTCACCTGTATCAGCAAATCCCACCCAGTGACATCTCCTAACTCTACGTCTAACAAAATTAAATCGGGCTGTTGGGTTCTCACGAGTTCTAAAAATCCATTGCCGTGGTTGACTCGCTCAACTTGATAACCTATTGTCTGAAGATAATCTTGCAGCAATATGGCGGTGTGTTCTTCATGTTCCACAAGCAAAATACGTTTTGTCTTAGATGATAGGGAGGATGGGGTAACAGGGGAAGCGGAGGAGAAAGGATAACTATCCACATCTTGATGTTGTTTGTTGGGCAAAAATAAAGTAAAACGGCTTCCCTGTCCTAAAGTTGATTCTACTGTCACATCTCCACCGTGCAATCGCGCTAACTTGCGTGTTAGTGCTAAACCTAAACCAGTCCCTTCGTACTGACGGTTAAGGCGACTATCAAGTTGTTTAAATGGTTCAAATAAAAATTGAAACTGATTGGGATCGATACCAATACCTGTATCTATCACTGTAAATGCAATGCCTTGTGGTAATTTTTTGACTTCTAGCGTTACCTGACCTTTTTCTGTAAATTTGATAGCATTCGATAGAAGATTGAGTAACATTTGTTTCATTCGACGCTCATCTGCTACACAAATGCTGGCTTGTTCGTCAATTTCTACTGTTAGGTGCAGTCCCTTTTCTATGGCGCGATCGCTAACTGTTGAGATCGCATAATTACAGATATCATCTATAGGTAGGGTTGATAGAAAAAGTTCTTCTTTCCCTGCTTCTACTTTGGATAGATCGAGAATATCGTTTATCAGTGCCAGAAGGTGTTCTCCACTACTGTAAATACAGTTAATATAGTCCTTTTGCTTGTCATTTAAAGAACCAACTATTTCTTGTTGCAGCAACTGAGACAATCCCATTATTGCATTTAACGGTGTTCGCAATTCGTGACTCATTGTTGCCAAAAACTCACTTTTTGCTTTACTTCCTGCTTCTGCTGCATCTTTACTTTCCAAAAGTTTCAATTCTGTTTCTTTGCGTTCGGTAATGTCCTCCATCATCACTAAGTAAAATTTAGGTTCTCCATTTGTACCGGGAATCAAAGATATACTTAAATGCGCCCATACCAACCGACCATCTCTATGCAGAATACGTCTTTCCATGTCCAAGCGTTCGCGAATTCCTGATAGCAATTCTTGGTAAAGTTCCAAATCTCCCACATTATTGAAAATGTAATCTGTGAAATACCTACCGCATAGCTCTTGTTGAGAATATCCCAACATTTGACACAATGCTGGGTTGATATCCGCAATTCTTCCGTGCATTTCAACAAGTCCAATTCCCATGGAAGAATTTTCGACAATAGCTCTGAACCATGCTTCTCTTTGCTGTAGGGATTCCTGTGCGGCATTGCGTAAGCGAAGCTCGTCGTAGACATCGCTAACTTCTACTGCTAAGGATACAAAATCTGCAATCGCACTTGCAAAGTCCTCTTCTTCTAATGTCCACTGACGGCTACTTCCTGTATGTTCGTGACGCACAACACCAATAGGACGACCTCCCAAGCAAATTGATGCATCTAATCGAGATATAATGCCTGATGCGGAAAGATCGGATTCTGATAATTCTTTAGTTCGCTTATCTTCTAGTGCGTTATCAGATGCTATAATTCGATGCTCTTCTAAAGCTTGGAAATAAGCAGGATAATTCGCTTTTATCAGTGACGTACCTTTGGTATGACGCTTTGTGATTGAATTGTATAAATCTACACATTCAAGTTTTGAACCATCTTGATTATATAACCATACGCTAACACGTACAACCTCTAAAGTTCGGGCAGCAGCTTCTGTAATTTCCTCGAGTGCCGCTTTGAGATTCCCTCGCTGAAAAGTTTGATTTCGAGCAAGTTTTACCAAGGTTTGGCTTTGTCCTCGCAGACAATTTTCTCTTTCTCGCCAAACATCTTCTGCTTGCTTTTGGGTTGTAGTATCTCGAATCGCGACTACCTGCATTTGCTGTCCTTGGTAAGAAACTTTTTTACCCTGTATTTCCACCGGAAAAGTGACACTGTCTTTCTTAACTACAACTCCTTCATATGATTTTTCGTATCCGGAAAGAATATTTTTTTTAACTAATTCTTGTGAATCAGGGGTAAACAGTGCAAAAATACTTTTGCCAATCAATTCAGAGATTTCATAACCACTCAAGTTTACTAAAACACTGTTGACATGAATTATGATGCCCCCATCGTGTATAATTGTTCCTTCAAAACTAGCTTCAGACAGACATTTAAATCGGGCTTCTCTATCTGACAAAGATGTTTTGTCCTTCTGCTGAAAGTTTTCGTTAGGTATTGGCACATCAATTTGGTTGCTTTGAGAAGTCGTTACCCGCAGTTGATTGTTCTTTAAAAGTTGATAGTGCAGCTGTTCGCTTGCACACAGTCCGATTGGCTGCAACCGTTGAGAGACGATCGCTTTGTCTATGAAAAAGTCTGGTATGCTCATAGTTACCGCTTGTTGTCGCGTCGCCTTATCCTACAAGTTACCCACTATCACAATTGCTAAATTTAGAACTAGCACATGCTACGGTGAGACAAGTTATAATTTTTAGCATCAGTCATGAATCTCCAAGTATAAGTTCAAATTTGCTTTTTAAAATATGTAGTTACCATTACACACATTTAGTAACCTTCCAACTTCAGTAGATATTTGTATCATTCACCTAGAGAAAGATTCGCGCTTTGCCTAAATTCTGCAAGAATTGGTTATATGTCCTAGTGGAGGTGGAGCAATGGCGGATGATGGCGTAAGAATTGTCTCCTTAATTCCCGGAGGCACGGAAATCTTGGCGGTACTGGGGTTAACTGATGCAATTGTGGGCCGCTCTCATGAATGTGACTTTCCCCCAGAAATTAAAGATCGCCCCGCTTGTACGCAAGCGCGTATAAACACCAATGCCTCTAGTAATGAAATTCATGATAAAGTCAGTAATTTGTTACAATCTGCCCTGAGTATTTATCAAATTAAAATAGATCTTTTGGAAAAGTTACAACCTACTCACATTGTTACACAAGACCAATGTGATGTCTGTGCTGTTAGCTTAAAAGATGTAGAAGAAGCAGTTGCGACTCTTACCAACGTTTCGCCCAAGATTGTTTCGTTACAACCAAATGTTCTTCAAGATGTTTGGGTAGACATTGAGAGAGTCGGTAAAGTTTTTGGTATAGACTCCCGACCTATATTAGAAAACTTGGAAGCTCGGGTAAAGATAGTAGAACAAAAAACACAAGGTTTGTCCCAAACAGAACATCTGCCCACAGTTGTTTGTATTGAGTGGACTGACCCTTTAATGGTGGCTGCCAATTGGATTCCTGAATTAGTGACTTTAGCCGGAGGACAACCTCTTTTCAGCGTTGCAGGTCAACCTTCTCCTCCTTTGACCTGGGAGACGCTGATTAGCAGCAATCCGGATATCGTTATTTTTATGCCCTGCGGCTTTGATTTAAATCGAACCCGCCAGGAAGCTCAGTTGATAAGCAATCATCCAGAATGGCAAAAACTCCATGCAGTTCAAAGTGGCAGAGTCTATATTACTGATGGAAACTCCTACTTTAATCGTCCCGGACCGCGATTGGTGGATTCATTAGAAATCTTGGCTGACATTTTGCACCCAGAGATTTTCCAATATGGCTATAAAGGACAAGGTTGGGACGTTTTGTAAAGGATGAAGGATAGTAGCAATTCTATTTGATTTGTGAAATATCTGTAACACAAAAACATGATTTGGTGGGCTAAAGCCCACCAAATTTTATCCTTGTTCAAGCCATTCAATAAGTGGTCTCAGCGTACCTGGTAACGCCATTTCACCAACAGTGACAGTGTGTTCTTTTCCGTTATCTTCCACGGTCAATTTATATTGAAAGCGATCGCGTTGTGTGGGGGAAGCGGTTATTTGTGAGGGTAAATTGAAGAAATTGGCTGCTTCTACTAATCGAGGGAGTTGCTTTGCTTTCTCTTGAGAAAGGTTTGCTGTATCAACAGTTTTTTTCCTAGTTATTCCAGCAAAACCGCCCATTCGTTCACACGAAACTCGCATAATCAATATTCAATAAATTTTACAAAACGCCTACTTGTTGCCAAGCATTTTGCACCGCTCTTTGCTCTCTACTTCCTTGACCGTAGAGATCTCCTGCCACTTGAACGGTTGCATTTGCCGCCCGTTTAAAATTGGCTGTGGAACGCAAGCGATCGCGTAAAGTCACATACCATATTCTACCTGCTTTTTCCCAAGCATATCCACCAATTTCTGTTGCTGTAAGGTAAAAAGCACGGTTGGGAATTCCTGAGTTTATATGAACTCCTCCATTGTCATCGCTACCAGTATAGATATCTTCAACCGATC
Source organism: Scytonema sp. UIC 10036 (assembly GCF_009725235.1). The sequence goes on along the minus strand of NZ_WJFC01000230.1, from coordinate 1,349 downwards.
CTGGTTGAGGGTCTTTGCCCAGTACAGGATCGTCGTATGCGGTTCCTGGTGCTTTCATGGAACGAATAGCTACACCGCTCACGTTTGAGGTAAATAAACCTTCGCCAATTAGCCAATCGGACTGTTCGGCAGTTTGATTTTTGACTCGTTGTTTTACTAAAATACCAAAAACATCAGAAAATGATTCGTTGAGTGCTCCCGGTTGTCCGTAGTATCTTAGATTGGCTTCATACTGAGTGACACCGTGAGTTAACTCGTGTGCGATGACATCAATGGCTTTGGTAAAACGCTGAAAAATTTCTCCGTCGCCATCACCATAGACCATTTGGTCACCATTCCAAAAAGCGTTGTCGTAATTTACACCATAATGTACGGTAGAGTCCAAACGCAGTCCCCGATCGTCAATAGAATTTCGCTCATACACTTGGTAATATAAGTCATAGGTTGCACCTGCCCCATCATAGGCTTCATTAACTGCAGGGTCCTGGCTGGGAGGAGCGCCTTCAGAACGTACCAGTTGACCGGGGAGATCTTCAGTGTTTTTCGCATCGAAGACAGATCGGCGTTTTTGACCGGGAGAGACTGCAAAATTGATAGCACCTACAACGTTTCGCCGTCCGCGAAATTGAGCTGAAACGTTTAATGTGCGAAATGCCCATTCACGCTGTTGGGAATTGCCATTGACTGCCAGGTTTTCCAGCATATGAGGCGGAACGATACAGCAAATGGAACATCTGACGTTCATTTGATGCTGGCATCCATTGCCAAGAGATTTTTTCTTTCTTCGAGGCTGCAAAAGATTTTCTCCTTTCAAAAATTATATGAAGTACGACAGATGACAGATAAAGTATAGAGGAGGAAGTATATTTCACCTATGATTCAGGAATCTGTATTTCCAGAACAGATAAAGTTTTCATGCTTTATCCTTGATACTTCATACTTAATTGTCAAAATTCTTCAAAATCAGTACACTGAGATGAAGTCAGAGTGCTGGAGCAAGTTGAAAGATGACTATCGAAGAAGCATTAGTTATTATAGATACAGCTCTGCATCCAGAGTCTTTAAGTGACTTACAAGAGTTAATATTACGTCATTCCTGGGAAGGTAAGAGTTATCCTGAAATTGGAGAAATCTGTGGGTATGACCCTAACTATGTAAAAGACACAGGGTCAAAGTTATGGAAATTACTTTCTAAAAGCTTAGGTGAAGAAATATCCAAAAGCAATTTCCGAACAGTTTTCAGAAAACTTGCAGCAGCAGAAAGTAAGGCGGTACAGGCACAAAATAGACAAGGGGGACAAGGGGGACAAGGGGGACAAGGAGGAGATGGTGATGAAAATTCTACTCCC